>NZ_WYDQ01000001.1:711875-1423750 GCF_024105635.1 Oceanicola sp. 502str15 | reverse complement strand
GTCGCCCGCGCGGCGGTGCTGGTTGGCGTTGTCGACCAGAAGGATCGCGTTTTTCACCACGAGACCCATCAGCATGATGAAGCCGATGATGGAGAACATGTTGAGGGTCGAGCCGCCCACCAGCAGGCCGAGCATGACCCCGATCAGCGCCAGCGGCAGCGAGGACATGATCGCGAGGGGTTGCAGGAAGGAGCCGAACTGCGAGGCGAGCACGAGGTAGATGAAGACCACGGCGAGCAGCAGGGCGGCGGCGGCGGAGGCGCCGGATTCGGCGATCTGCTCGGCGTCGCCGCCGAAGCCGGTGCGATAGCCCGGCGGCAGGTCGACCGAGGCGATGGCGGCCTGGATCAGCGGCTGGGCGGCGCGAATGTCGATGCCGTCGAGGCCGGATGTGACCTGCACCGAGCGTTCGCGGTCTTCGCGGGTGATCTCGCCGGGCCCGAAGCTCTGCTCGACCTGGGCAATCTGATCGAGGCGGATCACTGCCGTGGCGTCGGCGGTGCTGGCCACGGGCAGCGAGCCGAGCCGGTCGGGGTTGTTGCGCACCGCTTCGGGCAGGCGCAGCAGCACGTCGTAGCTGTCGCCCTGGGGCGAGGTCCAGTCGGACACGGTCTGCCCCGCGATCATCGGGTTCAGCGCCTGTCCGACCTGCGCCAGCGAGACGCCGAGATCGGAGGCGGCATCGCGGTCGATGCGGATGGCGATGGTGGGCTGGGGGTCGTCGAGGGAGGTGCGCACATCGGCGAAGCCCTCGTTGGCCGAGAGGGATGCGGCGAGGCTGCGGGAGAGGCGGGTGAGCACCTCGAGGTCGGGCCCGAAGATCTTGATCTCGACCGGGGTGGCCACGCCGCCGCCGAAGCCGCCGGCGGCCCCGACCCGGAACCGCGCGCCCGGCACGGTCTGCACCGCCGCGCGCATCGGCCCGGCCAGTTCGGTGGGCGAGCGGTCACGCTCGGTGGGCTCGGTCAGGCGCAGGATGATGGAGGCGTTGTTCTCGCCCGAGTTGGTGCCGGAGTTGACGGTGGCATAGGTGCCGATCACCTCGGGGAAGGTGCGGGCGATGGCATCGACCTGCGCGATCTTCTCGGCGGTGCGGTCGAGCGGGGTGCCGACCGGCATTTCGAGGTCGATCTGGAGCTCGGAGTTGTCGGCGGGCGGCACGAACTCGGCCCCGATAAAGGGAAACAGCGCGAGGCCGCCGATGAATGCGAGCAGGGCGGCGATGAGCGTGCTCTTGCGCCAGCGCAGGCAGAGCTTGAGAAGCGCCTTGTAGCGCCCCCCGAGCCATTCGAAGAAGCGGTCGAACTGGGCGACGGCGCGGCCGAGCGGGCCGCGCTTGGCGTTGGGGTCGGCGGCCGGGTCGTACCAGACCGAGGACATCATCGGGTCGAGGGTGAAGCTGACGAAGAGCGAGATCAGCACCGCGACAGAGACCGTCACCCCGAATTGCAGGAAGAATCGCCCGAGGATGCCCTCCATGAAGGCCACGGGCAGGAAGACCGCGACGATCGACAGGGTGGTGGCAAAGACGGCGAGGCCGATCTCGTTGGTGCCGTCGAGCGCCGCCTGATGGTGGTTCTTGCCCATGTGCAGGTGTCGCATGATGTTTTCGCGCACCACGATGGCGTCGTCGATCAGGATGCCGACGGCGAGCGAGAGCGCCATCATCGTCATCATGTTCAGTGTGAAGCCGAGAAAGAAGATCGCTGCCATGGTGCCGATGATCGAGATCGGCAGGGTCAGGCCGGTGATGACGGTGGAGCGCCACGAGTTGAGGAAGAGGAACACGATGGCAGTGGCCAGAAGCGCGCCCTCGACGAGCATGGACTGCACGCTCTCGAAGCTCTGTTCCACCGCCACGGCGTTGTCGCGGATGATTTCGAGCGAGATGCCGTCATAGGCCGGGTCGGTGCCGAGCTTGGCGACCTCTTCGCGCACCGCTTCGGCGACCTCGACGGTGTTGGCGCCCTGGGTCTTCACAATGTCGATGGCCAGCGCCTGCTCGCCGTTCAGCATGGCGAGGCTTTCGCGCTCGGCCAGATCGGTGCCGGTGGTGGCGAGGTCGCCGAGGCGCACCGGGTAGCCGCCGCGCCGGGCAATGATGATCTCGTCGAAGTCGGCCAGCTCCTTGATCCGGCCCTCGACCTGGACCGATTGCTTGGAGGCTTCCTCGGTGATCGAGCCGGCGGGGAGGTCGGCGTTTTCGTTGGCCAGCGTGCCGGCCACTTCGGAGGCGCCGATGCCGAGGGCGGCGAGCCTGTCGGGGTCGACCGAGACATGGACCTCGCGGGGCAGGCCCCCGACCACGGAGGCGCGCCCGACGCCGGAGATGTTGGAGAGGCGGGTGGCCAGCTCGTCCTCGGCCAGCGCGGTGAGGGTGCCCGCGTCGTAGCGGTCCGAGGAGAGGCCGATAGAAATGATCGGCAGCTCGGAGGGGTCGAAGCGCAGGATCTGCGGATCGTCGGCTTCGTCGGGGAGGGTGCCGGAGATCTGGGCGATGCGGTCGCGCACATCCTGCGCGGCGACCGAGCTGTCGACCTCGAGGTCGAACTGGATCAGCACCAGCGACGAGCCGGTCTGGGCGGTGGAGGTGATGGTGTCGATCCCCGAGAGGGTGGAGACGCCATCCTCGATCGGCTCGATGATATCGCTTTCGACCGCCTCGGGCGTGGCGCCGGGGTAGGAGGTGACGACGGCGACGATGGGAAAGTCGACCTCGGGGAGCTGCTCGACCGGCAGGCGCTGGTAGGAGAAGAGGCCGATCACGAAGATGGCCACCATGACCATGGTGGCGAAGACCGGCTGGCTGACGGAGATGCGGGTGAGGAACATGCGCCTATTCTCCGATCACGTTGATCAGCATGTCCGGTTGCAGCCGCTCCAGCGGCGCGGTGACGATGCTGTCGCCCTCGGCCAGACCTTCGGAGATTTCGGCAAGGCGGCCCCGGTCCCACTGGCGGGCGACGGTGACGGGCTGGCGCACCACGCGCGCGCCGTCGCGCTTGAGCACGAAGGTGCCCTCGTCATCTTCGCGCAGCGCCTCGACGGGCACGCCGATGGCATCGGGCTTCTCTTCGAGCACCAGCCGCCCGGAGGCGAACATGCCACCTTTCAGCACACCTTCGGGATTTTCGATGGTGGCGTAGATCGGCAGGATCCGGGTGCCGGAGGCGGCCACGGGGGCGACGCGCTCGACGGTGCCCGCGAAGCTGCGGTCGCCGAAGCCGTCGACGGTGATCTCGACGCTCTGGCCGGTGGCGATGCGCGGGGCGTAGAGCACCGGCACCGCGCCTTCGAGCACGAGGTTGGAGATGTCGACCAGCGTGAGCAGGGCGGTGCCGGGGCTGACATAGGCGCCCGGATCAACGCTGCGCTCGGCAATCACGCCTGGGAAGGGCGCGGTGATGGTGGCCTTTTCCAACGATTGCTCGGCATTGGCCACCTGCTGCTCGAGCGCGGCGAGGTTGGCCTCGAGTTGGCGCACGTTGGCGGCGTCGCTGTCGCGGTTGGAGGCAGTGGAGACGCCACGGTCGACCAGCGAGGTGGTGCGGGCGAGCTGGGTGCGGGCAAACTCGAGCTGGGCGCGGGTGGCCTCGGCGGTGGCGCGGGTCTGGCCGACCTGGTTGCGCAGGGTCTCGATATCTATGCGCACCAGCACCTCGCCGGAGGCCACGGTGTCACCGGCCTTCTTGGTGACGGTGTCGACGCGGCCGGAGACCTCGGAGGGAATGCCGAGCTGGCGGTCGGGCGCGAGGGAGCCGGTGAGGCGCAGGGTTTCGCGCAGGGTGGAGGCGGTGACGGTGGAGAGCTCGCGGGGGAGGAGCTGCATTGTCACCTCGGCTGCGGGCGCCTCGGTGGCGGGGGCCTCGGCCTCCTGCGGGGCGTCAGCGGTGGCCTCGGGCTCGGCGGCGCCGATGAGGCCCTTGTTGCGGGCCACGCCGCCGCCGATCGCGACGGCGACCAGCAGCAGAACGATCCATGGCCATTTGCGGCGCGGGGGCTTGCCGCCCTCGGCCCGGGCCTTGGCGGCCTTCTTCTCGCGGTGGGTCAGGGCCCAATCGGGCTTGGGCGGCTCTTTCGGCTTGGCGGACATGTCAGGCTTTCGGGACTGGGGGCGTTTCGATGGCATCGGCCCATTGGGCCAGAAAATCGGCGGAGCGGGTGTAGAAATCGGCGAAGTCGGCCACCTTGTTGCGGTCGAGACCGGCGGGAAACTCCTTCGCGATTTCTGTCATGCGTTCGGCATTGCGGTGAAAACGCTGCGACATCGGGCGCAGCACGCGGGTGTGGGGGTTGGGGCGGACGCGCCAGTGATCGTGGCGCGAGCCCTTGCGCGGCTCGCGCTCGGCGGTGCCGCGGCTTTCGAGCAGGCGCAGGTTGGTGGAGGCGGAGGCCTTGGAGATGTCGAGCGCCTCGGCGATCTCGGTGAGGCTGAGGGCTTCGTCGGCCAGCACGAGGTGGCCGAGGATGCGGCCCGAGATGCGGGGCATGCCTTCGGCCTGGGCGATCATGCCCAGGGCTTCGACGAATCTGTCCTTTGGATCCTTCGACATTGCGCCTCCATTCAGTGCATTCAATATTGACTGAATGTTGCGCGCGCAAGTGGGCGCGACCGGGAACCTGTGGAAGGGACGTAGGGTAAGTTGCTCAGGCGCGGGATTGGCGGAGGCGGAGCCTCTGGAGGCGCTCCTCCTCGGCGCGGCGCACGGCCTCATCGCCCTCGGCATCTTCAAACCAGGAGTCGGGCGGCAGCTTGGCAAGGGCGGGCATGCGCAGGTAAACCACGGAAGGCCCTTCGGGAAAGGGCGTGCCTTTGCGGCGCTTGGTCGGATCTTCGTCGTCGGACATGCACCACCATATCATGAAACCCTTGCCAATGGCTTGCACCTTGGCCATTTGCGGAGGGCAAAGTAGGGTTTCTGTAACACTTCTGCACAGAGGGCTGCCACCATGGGGTTTTCACTGAGATCTGTCCTTGTCATCGCCAGCCTCGCCACCCCGGCAGCGGCGGAATGCCCTGTGCCCTCCGACCTTGCCGACGGCATCGCCACAAGGGATGACACGGGCGGGGTCACGGTGTTCAGGGCCGGCACGGTTCCGGGCGAAGTGACTGAAACCACGCGATTTGAGGATGACACCGGCTTTTTCGTCCGCTCCACCGGCGGGCTTCTGGTGCTGGAGAGCTACGATCTCGAGAGCGGCGAGAAGGCGGAGGGCACCACGGTGGAGAGTCGGTTCGACTCGCCCGGCGAGATCTTTCCGGTCGCCGAGGGGCGCACGGCGGAAGTGAGCGGCACCGAGGTGAGCGCGAGCGGGGAGGAAACCGCCGTGACGGTGCTGATCGAATCCGGGCTGATGCATCGGGTGGTCTACGGCGCCTGCGAGGTGCAGGCGATTCCGGTGAGGATGACCTATGATTACGCCGGCGACCGGGCGGAGGTGGAGCACCTCGATTACCTGCCAGAGTTCGGGATTTCACTGTTTCTGGGCGCGGGCGACCTGGGTGGCGCGCCCGACATCTACCGCATCCTCGATCTCTACAAGGCGACCGAGTAACCCCGGCCGGACCCGGCCCAAGGGCCGGTCGTTTGCAGGCGCAGCGCAGGTCCTTCAAATTTTCTGCATTGCAGCACGTGCAACCCGGACATGCGGGATTGTCTGTGGTGGATCAGGGGCTTGGTGCCTTAATGTAAGAGCCAAGGGAGGAAACCAAAGAGACAAAGCAGTTCCAGGAAGGTTTCCAGATGGCTACGCAAACGACTGACATCCAATTTGAGCGCCCCGGCCTTATGGCTCGTGTCGGTGCCGGCTTCAACGCAGTGTTCACCGGTCTGGTGGCAATGGCTGAAGCGAACCCGCGCATGAAGGCGGTCAACCGTCTGAGCGCAATGAGCGACGAAGAGCTTGCCGCTCGTGGCCTCAAGCGCGAAGACATCGTGCGCCACGTGTTCCGCGACATCTACTACGTCTGAGTGAGTTCCCCGCCCCGGTGCGGGGATGCACGTTCCCAAGCGGGACGGATGCAAAAGAGGCTGCCGATTACTCGGCGGCCTCTTTTTGTTTGCGGGTGGCGGCGCTGTTGTCGCCCGGCGGGGGCAGGCTGCGGCCCTGCTCGGCGAGGGCTTCGCGGGCGGCCTCGAAGGCCTTGCGGAAGCGCGGCCAGTCGAAGCGCGACAGGGCGGTGCGGGCCGCAAGGCCGGTGAGCCAGGGGCGGTCGGTGGGGTTCAGCCCGCCGATGAAGCGGCGCAGCCATGGCCCGTGGCGGTGGCGGTCGCGGTAGAGGTGCGCAAAGCCCGCAGGTGTCAGCTTGCCCCGCAGCGCGGCGCGCAGCATGGGCTCGAGCACGCCCATGTCTTCCAGCTCCGATTCCAGCCCGTTGCCGAGGTAGCGGGCCTGCAGGTGGTGCGTGTTGGCCCCGCGAAACAGCGAGGCATGCATGGCAACGCGGGCATTGGCCGGGTCGTGGATGACAAAAGCGGCCTCGGCGGCCTCGAGCATGGCGGGGGCATAGCCGTAGCGGGAGGTGAAATCGGTGCGCCGCATCTCGGGGTAGCGGTTGTCCCAGGCCGTCAACTTCGGGTCGAGCGTGGCCAGCGGGGCCAGCAGAACGGCGGTGGAGAAGGGCGCGCAGACCGAATAGGCCGCCGCCGCATAGGCGCAGGGGCCGGCGCCGTAGAACACCACGCGGTCGAACTCGTCGAAAAAGCCGTCGTCGACCAGCCCGTCGAAATAGTCGAACACGTCCTGCGAGCGAAAGAAGCCGTCGGTCTCGGAATAGAGGCAGAGCTGCGAACAGCCTTCGCGCCCGGCGATCTGGAGGCCGTAGGGCAGGGCGCCCTGGCCATTGTCGCGGATGGTGTCGGCCATCTCGAAGGTGACGAGCAGGATCTCGTCGTCTTCGGTGAACAGCGCCCCGTGATCTTCGCCCAGACGCACATGCGCCCCTTGCTCGGCGCCGTGTGCGTCGAGGGTCACGCGCCAGCGGGCGCGGCGTGTGGATTCATCATTCTGGGTCATGGCAGCCCCGGCGCACCCCACGTGCGCTTTACGGAGTTAACCATAAAACCTTAGCAGAGTGGAATCCATCGCTCGCGCGCGCTGTTGATAAATGAGCGTCAGAAGAAGGCCTGAAGCCCGGTTTGTGCACGCCCGAGGATCAATGCGTGAATGTCGTGGGTGCCTTCGTAGGTGTTCACGGTCTCGAGGTTGGCGGCGTGGCGCATGACCTGGAACTCCTCGGAAATGCCGTTGCCGCCGTGCATGTCGCGCGCGATGCGGGCGATTTCCAGCGCCTTGCCGCAATTGTTGCGCTTCATCAGCGAGATCAGCTCGGGCGGGCAGCCCTCGCCGTCGAACAGCTGGGCGGCGCGCAGGGCGCCTTGCAGGCCAAGGGAGATTTCGGTCTGCATGTTGGCGAGCTTGAGCTGGAACAGCTGGGTGCCCGCGAGCGGCTTGCCGAACTGCTTTCGGTCCAGCCCATACTGACGCGCCGCGTGCCAGCAGAACTCGGCGGCGCCCATGGCGCCCCATGCGATGCCGAAGCGGGCGCGGTTGAGGCAGCCGAAGGGGCCGGAGAGGCCCTCGGCGTTGGGGAGCAGGGCGTCTTCGGAGACTTCGACGTTGTCCATGACGATTTCGCCAGTGACGGAGGCGCGCAGAGAGAGTTTGCCGCCGATCTTGGGGGCGGAGAGGCCCTTCATGCCCTTCTCGAGCACGAAGCCACGGATCTTGCCGCCGTGCTCTTCGGACTTGGCCCAGACCACGAAGACATCGGCGATGGGAGAGTTGGAGATCCACATCTTGGAGCCGTTGAGGGTGTAACCAGTGGCGGTTTTGGTGGCGCGGGTCTTCATGCCGCCGGGGTCGGAGCCTGCATCGGGCTCGGTCAGGCCAAAGCAGCCGATCAGCTCGCCGGAGCAGAGGCCGGGGAGATACTTGCGGCGCTGCTCCTCGGAGCCGTAGGCGTTGATCGGGTGGATCACGAGGGAGCTTTGCACCGACATCATCGAGCGGTAGCCCGAGTCTATGCGCTCCACCTCGCGGGCGATGAGGCCGTAGGAGGTGTAGGAGGCACCGAGGCCGCCGTATTCCTCGGGAATGGTCACGCCGAGCAGGCCGGCGGCGCCCATCAGCGGAAACAGCTCGGGCGCGACGGTGGCCTCTCGGTAGGCCTCGATGATGCGGGGGGCCAGCTCGCTCTGGGCGAATTGGGCGGCGGCGCGCGACAGCATCCGCTCGTCCTCGCCAAGCTGGTCGTCGAGGCGGAAGGGGTCTTCCCAGTTGAAAGTGGCTTTGTCGGACATGGTGGCTCCCTCCCGGTGATTTGGGGGCAAGGTAACGGATTGGGCGGCGAGGGGAAGGGGGTGCGGAACGGTGTTTCGCGTGGCGGATGTGGCGCCGCGCGTGCCGGTGCGCCCAGCCGCCCACCCCGCACCGCCACGCGCGGCGCGGAAATTGCGGGCGGGTGGCGGTGGAGGCCAGCGCGGGGCTACTTGAGCGTGATCGGCAGTTCCGCGATCGGGGTGTTGTCGGCCCTCAGCACGTATTTCAGCACGTAGTCGCCGGGTGCATCGGGGAGCTTCAGCTTCGCCGGTGAGCCGTTTTGGGTGTAGCTGTAGGCGCTGTAGGTGCCGCCCTCTGCGGGGAAGATGGCAATGTAGTCCTGCCGGTTGTCGGGCCCTTCCCAATCGACCAGAAGCTCGCCGCCCGCCATGGCCTCGCCCTGTGGGGTGAGGGTGGCGGTGGAGGCGGTGACGGTGATGGGCACCTCTGCGATTGCGCTGCGCCCGACGTTGAGGACGTAGCGCACCACGTAGGCCCCGGGGGTCGGCGGCACGGTCATCTCGGCGGGGGTTCCGTTGGAGGTGTAGGCGTAGTCGAAATACCTGTCTTCCCCGGCGGGGAAGATGGCGATGTAGTCGTTGTTGTTGTCTGGGCCGAGCCACTCGACCTTGAGCGTGCTGCCGATGGGCGCCTCGGGCGGGACGGTGAGGGTGGCGGAGGTGGCCGTGACCTCGACCGGGACGCTGGCAAGCTCGTTGCGGCCGACGTTCTGGACATAGGCGATGCGGTATTTGCCGGGCTCTGCGGGCAGGGTGAGGTCGAGGGGGGAGCCCTCGCGGGTGTAGGTGTATTCGGTGTATCTGTCCTCGCCCTCGGGGAAGATGGCGATGAAGTCGTTGTGGTCATCCGGGCCTTGCCAGCCGACCTTGACGGTGCCGCCTGCGGGCAGCTCGGCGGGCGGGGTGATGGAGGCGCTGACGGCGGTGACTTCGACATCGACGCTGGCGAGCTCGGTGCGGTCGACGTTCTGCACGTAGGAGATGCGATATTTGCCGGGTTGCGAGGGCAGGGTGAGGTCGAGGGGGGAGCCTTCGCGGGTGTAGGTGTATTCGGCGTAGCTGTCTTCGCCCTCCGGGAAGATGGCGATGAAATCGTTGCTGTCATCCGGGCCCTCCCAGCCAACCTTGACCGTGCTGCCGGCTGGCAGATCGGCGGGTGGGGTGATGGAGGCGCTGACGGCGGTGACTTCGACATCGATGCTGGCGAGTTCGTTGCGGTCGACGTTCTGCACGTAAGCGATGCGGTATTTGCCGGGTTTCGAAGGCAGCGTCAGGTCAAGCGGGGAGCCTTCGCGGGTGTAGGTGTATTCGGCGTAGCTGTCTTCGCCCTCGGGGAAGATGGCGATGAAATCGTTGCTGTCATCCGGGCCTTCCCAGCTGACCTTCACGGTGCTGCCTGCGGGCAGCTCGGCGGGCGGGGTTATGGTGGCGCTGACGGCGGTGACTTCGACCGGCACGGCGGCGAGGATCGTGCGATCCTGGTTTATGATGTAGCGCAGCTCGTAGGCGCCGGGTTCGGCGGGCAGCTGGAGGTCGAGCGGGGAGCCTTCGCGGGTGTAGCTGTAGGCCTCGGACTTCATGCCGCCGTGGTCTGCACGTGCGATGGTGATGTGGTCGTTCTTGTAGTCCGGCCCGGTCCAGCGGACCTGCACGGAACTGCCCGCGGGCAGGGCCTCGGGCGCGGTGATGCTGGCCTCGACCGGGGTGATCTCGATGGGCCGGGTGGCGAGCACCTTGTTGCCCTCGCGCAGGATGTAGCGCAGCTCGTAGGTGCCCGGCTCGGGTGGCATTTCGAGATCGAGCGGGGAGCCGTCGCGGATGTAGGCATAGTTGATCTGATTGCCGTTGCCGGGAATGCCGACGGTGATGGTGTCATTCTCGCCCTCGGGGCCGGTCCAGCGCACCGGGATGGTGTCGCCCGCGGGGGCGCTCGCGGCGGCGTCGAGGGTGGCGGCGGGCTTGTACTCGGGGAGTTCGACGGTGACGGTCTTGTTGACCTTGCCGACACCCACCACCGCCTCGGCGCTGGCCTCGTCGGCGGGGCGCATCACGGTGACGCGGTATTCGCCCTTCTCGAGCTCGGCGGTGAAGCCATCGACGTTCAGCGGCCCCTCGATCTGTTCGTCACCGCGGAAGAGATCCCAGACCAGCGGCTCGGAAATGCGGGGGCCGTGTTTGCCGTCGATGGCTTGAAACCGGATGCTGACGGGCGGGGCGGGGAAGACGACGGTGACGACCCGGGTGTTGGATGTGACGGTGAAATCGGCCTCGCGGCTCACCTCGTCGGAGGGGCGGGTGGCGGTGACGCGATAGGCGCCATCGGCGAGGCTCAGGGTGGGCGCGGCCTCCAGCGTGACGCCGCCGACGGGCGCGCCATCCTGGCTGATCTCCCAGGCGAGGGTTTCGGAGATGAAGATGCCGCCTTCACCCGCCGTGGCGCGGAAGCGGATCTCGTGAAGCGTGGGCTCTGGCGCGGGGGCGGGCTCGGTTTCGACCTCGACCACGGCGACCATGGCATCGGCCAGCTCGGCGGCGTTGGACGCCTTGATGAACTGCCCGCCGGTTTCATCGGCGATGCATTGCATCTGGCGCAGGGCCTCGGCCTCGGACACGTCGAAGCCGACGACATGGGCGGTGAAATCGACCCCCGCCTGCTCCAGCGCGGCGGCGGCGGCGCAGGGGTCGGGGTCGCAGGTTTCGATGCCGTCGGAGACGAGGATGACGGTGGCCTTCTCCTCGGTGTACTTCAGCGCCTCGGCGGCCTGCCGGACGGCCTCGGTCATCGGCGTCTTGCCCTTGGGGCTCACCCCGTTGACGGCCGCCTGGATCGCCGGCTTGGTGCCGGTGCCGGGCTGCACGACGGTTTCGATATCGGTGCAATCGCCCTTGCGGCGGTGGCCGTAAAGGGTGAGGCCAAGCTCTTGCGTTTCGGGGATGGTGCCGAGCACCGTGCCGACCACTTCCTGCGCGATGGTGATCTTGGCCTTGCCGTCGATCTGGCCCCACATCGAGCCCGATCCATCCATCACCAGAATCGCCCGGGGGCGCTCCTGGGCCGTGGCGGTGGCTGCAAAAAGGGTGCACAGGCAAAGGGTTATCGCGCGAAGCATGGGGAAAGGCCTCTATGTCAAAATGAATTGCCCCGAAGTTAAGCACGGGGCGCGGCTTGCGGCAAATTGACCTTGCAGCGGGGGCGGGCCACAAGCGGTGGATGACCGACTCTCCCGCCCGCACCAACTGGCTGCTCGTGACCTTGCTCTACCTGATGGGCCTGCTGGCGGCGGGGCATTTTGCCAAGGTCGCGCTGACGCTGGGGGCGCTGGGCACGCGCTATCCCGAGGCGGGCGGGGCGCTGCCGCTGGCGGTGTCGATGACCTCGGTGGCGGGGGTGATCTTTGGCGCAACGGCGGGGATCGTGGTGGCCCGGTTCGGGGCGCGGCGGGTGCTGATTGCGGCGGTGGTGGGCGGCGTGGCGCTGGGCGTGGCGGAGGCGCTGCTGCCGCCCTTCGGGCTGTTCATGGCGCTGCGGCTGGCCGAGGGCTTCGCCCATCTGGCCATCGTCGTGGCCGCGCCGACCCTGATGGCCGCAAGCTGCACGCAGGCCCATCGCGGCGCGGTGATGGGGCTTTGGGGCACCTTCTTCGGGATCGGCTTTGCGCTGATGTCGGTCTTGGAAATGGTTTTTGGAACAGGGCTTTACTGGGCACACGCGGGGTTGCTGGCGGTGGTCGGGGCGGCGCTTGTGCCGCTGCTGCCGCGCGCGGTGGGGCGCGGGTCGGTGGTGGCCGAGGGGTGGCTGGCGCGGCATGTGGCGATCTACACCAGCGCCCGCCGCTTCGCCCCGGCGCTGATGTTCTTCTGGCACGCGATGATGTTCATGTCGTTGATCACCTTCCTGCCCGGATTCCTTGGCGCCTGGAGCGCGCCGCTTCTGCCGCTGGTCGCGCTGGTGGGCACCTTCGGGGCCGGGGCGGCTACGCGGCGGGTGCCGCCCGAAAGGCTGGCGCTGGTGGCCTTCGCGATCGGCGCGGCGCTGATGGTGCTGTTCTTCCTGCTGCCGGGGCTGCGGCTGGTGATTGCCGTGCCGATGCTGCTGGCCTTCGGCGCGGTGCCGGGCGCGGCCTTTGCCGCCGCGCCGCTGCTCAACCCCGCGCCTGCCGACACCGCCCGCGCCAACGGTGCCATCGCCCAGTTCGGCAACATCGGCACCGCGCTCACCATCCCGCTCTTCACCCTCGCGTTGGGCGCGGGACTTGGCGGGATGACGGCGCTGGTGGTGACGCTTTCGCTGGCGGGGATGGCGGCGGTCTGGGTGATCTTCGCCCGCGTCAGCCCCTTGGCGGAAGCAGGGTGATCGTGGTCTTGGCGGCCCGCCGCCGCAGCTCGTAAACCTCTGAAAACTCGGGGTCTTCCGCCCATGCGCGGGCAGCCTCGGCCGAGGGGAAGGCGAGCAGCACAGAGGCGGGCGGGCCGCCGCCGTTGTCTTCCAACACCTCGCAGCCGGGGCCGCCGGCGATCATCTCGCCGCCATGCTTGGCCACGGGCTCGAAGCCGCGTTCGCGGTATTGCTGCATCAGGTCCGGGTCTGTCACCTCGATCTGGACGGTCACGTAATGGGTCATGGTGTCTCCTTTCGCTGGCATCATCTTGCGGGGGCGGCGGCCCTTGCAAAATTGCTCGGATCGGCAAGGGGCCTGTGCAAGAATGCAAGGGCAGGCGGGGCGAAAGACGGAGGAGGCTGGGGCGATGATGGAGTGGAACGATCTGCGCCTTGTGCTGGAACTGGCGCGCGCGGGGAGCCTTTCGGGCGCGGCGCGGGTGCTGGGGGTGAACCACGGCACGGTATCGCGCCAGTTGGCGCGGCTTGAGGCGCGGGCCGGGCGGCGGTTTTTCGAGCGGCTGCCCGAAGGGGTACGGCCGACCGGCGAGGGCGAGGCCGTGGCGGCGCGGGCCGAGGCGATGGAGACAGAGGCCATCGCGCTCGATCTCGAACTGGCGGCGCGGGCCGAGAAGGGCGGCGTGCTGCGCGTGACCGTTCCGCCGCTGGTGGCCGATGCCGCCTTTGCCGAAGACATCGCGCTCTGGCAGGCCGACAACTCGCTGGTCGAGCTGCATATTCTGGGCGACAACCGCATCCTCGATCTGCACCGACGAGAGGCGGATGTGGCCATTCGCGTGAGCCATGCGCCCGCCGAGAGCCTCTGGGGTCGCAAGATCACCGACCAGCGTGCGGGGCTTTATGCCAGCAAAGGGTTCACAACCCGTTACCAGGCGGCGCTCGCAGGTGCCGGGCCGCTGCCCGTGGTGGGCTTTACCGCATGGGAGGCGCCGGTGGCTCCCAGCATCCGCGCGCGCTTTCCCAATGCCACGCTGGCCGCCCTCTGCGATGACATGATGGCCGCCGTCAGCCTTGTGAAACAGGGGATCGGGCTGACGCGGATGCCCTGTTTCATGGAGGGGCCGGGCCTTGTGCGGGTGCCGGGCAGCGGGCTGTCGCCCTATATGCCGATCTGGGCGCTGACCCACCCCGAGCTGCGCCATGCCCCGCTTGTGGCCGGCTTCCTGCGCTTCATCGCCGGGCGATTTTCCGGCAGGCGGGGGCATTACATGGGGCAGGAGTGAGCGCCTGTCAGCATGTTTACGGTATGTTCTCATTTTTCTGTTGGCGGTTTCGGGGCACTGCTCTATCTCTTGGCCTTGTGAACCGCCGGGGGTGACATGGCCGAGTTGAAGCATATCGAAGTGCGGGGTGCGCGCGAGCATAACCTCAAGGGGATCGACGTGGATATTCCGCGCGACGAGCTTGTGGTGATCACCGGGCTTTCGGGATCGGGCAAATCGAGCCTGGCCTTCGATACGATCTATGCCGAGGGGCAGCGGCGCTATGTCGAGAGCCTGAGCGCCTATGCCCGGCAATTCCTTGATATGATGGAAAAACCTGATGTGGATCACATCAGCGGGCTGTCGCCGGCGATCTCCATCGAGCAAAAGACCACCTCGAAAAACCCGCGCTCGACCGTGGGGACGGTGACGGAGATCTACGATTATCTGCGGCTGCTCTTTGCCCGTGCCGGAACGCCCTACAGCCCGGCCACCGGCCTGCCGATCGAGGCGCAGCAGGTGCAGGATATGGTGGACCGTGTCATGGCGATGGAGGAGGGCACGCGGGCCTATCTGCTGGCGCCCATCGTGCGCGACCGGAAGGGGGAATATCGCAAGGAATTCCTCGAGTTGCGCAAGCAAGGCTTTCAGCGGGTGAAGGTCGACGGGGCGTTTCACGAGCTGGATGACGCGCCCAAGCTCGACAAGAAATACCGCCACGACATCGACGTGGTGGTCGACCGGATTGTGGTGAAGGAAGGGATCGAGACGCGGCTGGCGGATTCCTTCCGCACGGCGCTGGACCTGGCGAGCGGGATCGCGATTCTGGAGACGGCGGTGAAGGAGGGTGAGGAGCCGGAGCGGTTTACCTTTTCCGAGAATTTTGCCTGTCCTGTCAGTGGCTTCACTATCCCTGAGATCGAGCCGCGGCTGTTTTCGTTCAACGCGCCCTTCGGGGCCTGCCCGGAATGTGACGGGCTGGGGGTGGAGCTGTTCTTTGACGAGCGGCTGGTGGTGCCGGACCAGGCGCTGAAGATCTACGATGGCGCGCTTGCCCCGTGGCGGAAGGGCAAGAGCCCGTATTTTCTGCAAACAATTCAGGCGATTGCGAAGCACTACGAGTTCGACAAGAACACGGTCTGGAAGGATCTTCCGGCCCATGTGCAGCAAGTCTTTCTCTACGGCTCGGGCGAGGAAGAGATCAAGTTCCGCTATGACGAGGGCGGGCGGGTTTATGAAATTTCCCGGCCTTTCGAGGGGGTTATCCCCAACATGGAGCGCCGCTACCGGGAGACCGACAGCAACTGGATCCGCGAGGAGTTCGAGCGGTTCCAGAACAATCGACCCTGCGGGGCCTGTGGCGGCTACCGGCTGAGGGAAGAGGCGCTGGCGGTGAAGATCGCGGGCGACCATGTGGGGCAGGTGGTGCAGCTCTCGATCCGCGAGGCGCTGGAGTGGATCGACGCTGCGCCGAAGAAGCTGAGCAAGCAGAAGAACGAGATTGCCAAGGCCATTCTGAAAGAAATCCGGGAGCGGCTCGGGTTCCTGAATAATGTGGGTTTGGAATATCTTACACTGTCACGTTCAAGTGGCACATTAAGTGGCGGCGAGAGCCAGCGCATCCGGCTTGCGAGCCAGATCGGCTCGGGGCTGACTGGTGTGCTTTATGTGCTCGACGAGCCCTCCATCGGGTTGCACCAGCGCGACAATGGCCGGCTGCTGGAAACTCTGAAAAACCTGCGCGACCAGGGCAACACCGTCATCGTGGTGGAGCATGACGAGGAAGCGATCCGCGAGGCGGATTATGTCTTCGACATCGGGCCGGGTGCCGGGGTGCATGGCGGCGAGGTGGTGGCCCATGGGACGCCGGCGGAAATTGCGGCCAATCCGAAGTCTGTCACCGGGCAGTATCTCAGCGGAAAGCGAGAAATCTCTATCCCCACCGAACGCAGGAAGGGGAACAAGAAAAAGCTGACCGTGAAGAAGGCCACGGGGAACAACCTCAAGGGCATCGACGTGGATTTCCCGCTGGCGAAATTCGTATGTGTTTCAGGGGTTTCCGGGGGCGGCAAGTCGACTCTGACCATCGAGACGCTGTTCAAGACCGCCTCGATGCGGCTGAACGGGGCGCGCCAGACGCCTGCGCCTTGCGAGACGATCAAGGGGCTGGAGCTGCTGGACAAGGTGATTGATATCGACCAGCGGCCGATCGGACGGACTCCGCGTTCGAATCCCGCGACTTACACCGGGGCCTTCACCCCGATCCGCGACTGGTTTGCCGGGCTGCCTGAAGCGAAGGCGCGGGGCTACAAGCCGGGGCGCTTTTCTTTCAACGTGAAAGGGGGGCGGTGCGAGGCTTGTCAGGGGGATGGGGTCATCAAGATCGAGATGCATTTCCTGCCCGATGTTTATGTGACTTGCGAGACCTGCCAGGGCGCGCGGTACAACCGTGAGACCTTGGAAATTCGGTTCAAGGGCAAGAGCATAGCGGACGTTCTTGATATGACGGTGGAGGACGCGCAGGAGTTCTTCAAGGCGGTGCCGAGCATTCGGGAGAAGATGGATGCGCTGGTGCGGGTTGGGCTTGGCTATATCAAGGTGGGCCAGCAGGCGACGACGCTTTCGGGCGGTGAGGCGCAGCGGGTGAAGCTGAGCAAGGAGCTTTCCAAGCGGAGCACCGGGCGGACGCTGTATATCCTGGATGAGCCGACCACCGGGCTGCACTTTGAAGATGTGCGCAAGCTGTTGGAAGTGCTGCATGAATTGGTCGATCAGGGCAACTCGGTGGTGGTGATCGAGCACAACCTCGATGTCATCAAGACGGCCGACCATATCATCGACATCGGGCCAGAGGGCGGCGATGGCGGGGGGACCGTGGTGGCCACGGGCACGCCGGAAGAGGTGGCCGACGTGGAGGCCAGCCATACCGGGCGTTACCTTAAGGAAATGCTCTCGGCCAAACGGGTTGCGGCAGAATAGTCACAGGCACATTGCGTACACATCCCGTGCACAGCCCGTGCATACGCGATTGGCGCACATGAGGTGCCAATCGCTGCGTTAATGTGCATGCACGTTGGGGTGCCGGTCAGCCCGCCTGCGTGGGCACCGCGCGCAGCACGTAGCTGCGCAGGGTGGCCGCAAGCGTTGCCAGCGCGCCGAGACCGGCGAGGAAAGCGACCTCGGGATGGGTGCTCCAATCCTTCACCGCGATGGCGACGAGCGCCCATGCGAGGGCGAGCGCGTAGGTCGGGTGCGGGCGCAGGGTGAGCAGCACACCCAGCCCGACCACCAGCGCGCCGGTGACGCAGGCGATGGCCCAGCCGGTGGCCCCCATCAGTAGCCCGTATCCGGCGGCGGTGATGCCGAGGGAGGCGAAGCTGGCGGCGGTCAGCCAGCCGGCAAAGAGGCCGATGGGGGCGGAAAGCAGCCAGGGGTCACGGGCCGGGGCGCGGGCCACGGCGCCGAGGGCGAGCACCAGCATGGCGAAGATCATCACCGTGGCCCAGATCGGGGAGGCGTTGGCCGTGCCAAGCCAGAAGGTGCCCAGCAGCAGCGCGCCGAAGAGCGGCCAGCGGGGGCGATCCCAGCCGTCATCCAAGGCGCGGGCAAGCACGCCGAAGGCGGCGCTGGCGATAAGCCAGAGGTAGATCAGGCCCCATATGGAAAAGGCCCAGCCGGCGGGCTGCACCGGCGGGTCGATCTGGGGGATGGGGAAGAGGGAGGGGTCGTAGCCGGCGAAGCTGGTCACGAAGAAGGGCGAGGCCGCAAAGGTCACGGCCGTCAGCAGCACGAGAAGGGATTTGATGCGTTCCATGCTGCGTTAACGCAGCAAGAGCCCCGGCGGTTTCATCTGTGCCGCCGGGGCTGCCTTGGAGGGGATCAGTTGACGATGGCGCCGACCGCGCGGATCAGGTCGAGCACCTCGGCGGTGTCGCTGTCGATGCGGACGAGCACACCGTCGTAGACCGCGTAGCGCGAGCCGCGGGGGGCGGGCTCAAGGCCATACTGCCAGGGTTTGACCACGACGTAATCGCCATCGAGGTAGCTCCCGACGCGAATGTGGTGGTCGCCCCGTGCACGGTCGCCCTTCTTGGCCTGGCCGGGGGGGACGCAGGCCGGGCTTTTCTTGGCCAGACCGGGCGGGCAGCCGCGGACGGTCTGCTCGACGCGGTGCTTTTGCTTGATCTTGCCGCCATGGCCCTTGCCCTGCGCGAAGGCAGGGGGCGCTACGGCGATGCAGATCATGGTGGCGGCCGCAGTCAGTGTTGTCAGCCGGGACATAGCGTTACCTCTCAATACTCGGTGCCCGTTGCGGGTTCGACGGCTCAACACAGGGGCCGGGCCATCGGTTGCATCACGGCAACTTGAGGTGCAAGGTTTCTGGCCCTGTGGCCGCGGGGTGACAGGGGGTCAGCCGCGGTGGCGCTGCTCGAAACGGGGGAGCATGGCGGAGAAGTCCTTGTCGCCCGCGCCCTCGGTCTCGACGAAGGTTTCGTAGAGCTGCATGGCGGCCTGGCCCATGGGGGTATCGGCATCGGCGGCTTCGGCGGCCTGCTGGGAGAGGCGCAGATCCTTCAGCATGAGGGCGGAGGCGAAGCCGGGGGCGTAGCCGTTGTCGGCGGGGCTCTTGGGGCCGATGCCGGGGGCGGGGCAGTAGGCGTTCATCGTCCAGCTGTAGCCGGAGGAGGTGGAGACCACGTCGAACATCGACTGGCGGTCGAGGCCGAGCTTGTCGGCCAGCGCGAAGGCTTCGCAGGTGGCGATCATGGTGACGCCGAGGATCATGTTGTTGCAGATCTTGGCCGCCTGACCCATGCCCGCACCGCCGCAGAGCACCGATTTCTGGCCCATGATCTCGAACAGGGGCAGGGCGGTGTCATAGGCCTCGGGGGGGCCGCCGACCATGAAGGTGAGCGTGCCGGCCGTGGCGCCGCCGGTGCCGCCGGAGACCGGCGCATCGAGGGCTGAGAGGCCTGCGGCGGTGGCGGCCTCGGCGGCCTGCTGTGCGGAGGCGACATCGACGGTGGAGCAGTCGAGGTGGATCGCGCCGGGGCGCATGGCCGGGTGGATCTGGGCAGCGACGGCGGCGAGGATGGCGCCGTTGGGCAGCATGGTGATGACCACATCGGCCCCGTCTGCGGCTTCGGGGGCGGAGGCCGCAAGCGCGATGCCCTCGGGCGTGGCGGCGGTGTCGAAGCCGATCAGGTCATGGCCTGCGGCGATGAGGTTGCGGGCCATGGGCGCGCCCATGTTGCCCAGTCCGATGAAGCCGATTTTCATGGGGTGTCCTCCGGGAATGCGAGTTCGTCTGCCCCGAGCGGGGCGAGCATGGCGTTGACTTCGGCCTGCGTGACATCGGCCAGCGCGGCGTGGGGCCACTTGGGGCTGCGGTCCTTGTCGATCACCGCCGCGCGGATGCCTTCGAGGAAGTTGCCCTGCTCCATGCAGCGGTGGGTGAAGCGGTATTCGAGGGTGAGCGCCTCGGTGATGGTGCCATTCGGCCCGAGGCGGGAGAGGATCTCGATATGGCAGGCGGTGGCGAGCGGGTCGGCACGGGAGAGCGCCTTGAGGGCGGCGGCGGCAAGCTCGGAGGGATCGGCGGCGAGGGAGGCGGCGATCTCGGCGCGGGGCTTGTCGAAATGGGCGGCGATGCCGCGCATCTCGATGTAGAAATCGGCCTGCGCGGCGAGGTCGGCGCTTTCGAGTTCGGGGGGCACGCGGGGGCTGCCGGTTTCGCAGATCTGCGCCTTGAGGGCGGGCCAGTGGGCCTCGGGCACGAGGTGGTCGGCAAAGCCGAAGAGCCCGTGCATGGCGCGCAGGCGGTGGCCGGTGGTGCCGAGCCAGGCCCCGGCGCCGGGGTGGAGGGCGGAGAGCTTGGAGAGGATCAGGCTGCCGCCGACGTCGGGCACGAGGCCGATGCCGCATTCGGGCATGGCGATCTGGGTGCTGGCGCCGATGATGCGGGTGGAGGCGTGGCAGCCGAGCCCGACGCCGCCGCCCATGGTGAAGCCCTGCATGAAGGCGACGACCGGCTTGGGATAGGTGGCGAGGCGGGCGTTCATGACATATTCGTCGCGCCAGAAGCGGCGGCCGTAGCTGTAATCGCCCGCGCTGCCGGTGGCGTGCATCTCGACGATGTCACCCCCGGCGCAGAAGGCCTTTTCGCCCTCGGCGTCGATCAGCACGAGATGCACCGCGGGGTCGGTGGCCCAGCTCTTGAGGGCTGCGTCGATGGCCGTGCACATCTGGTAGGAGAGGGCGTTGAGCGCCGTCTCGCGGGTGAGGGTGATGCGGCCTGCGCGGCCTTCGGTGCGAATCTGGATATCGGTCATGGGGCCAGCATGGCACGGGCGGTGATGAGGCGCATGATTTCGTTGGTGCCTTCGAGGATCTGGTGCACGCGCAGGTCGCGGACGAGTTTCTCGATGCCGTAGTCGGCGAGGTAGCCGTAGCCGCCGTGGAGCTGGAGGCACTGGTCGACGATGCGGGAGCCGGCCTCGGTGCAGAATTTCTTGGCCATGGCGCAATGTTGCGTCGCGTCGGGGGCCTGGGTGTCGAGCTTCCAGGCGGCCTGGCGGAGGAAGACGCGGGCGGCTTGCAGCTCGATCTCGAGGTCGGCGAGGCGGAACTGGAGGGCCTGGAACTGGTCGATGGGTTTGCCGAAGGCCTTGCGGTCGGCCATGTAGGCGAGGGTGGCGTTGAGGGCCGTCTGGGCGGCGCCGAGGGAGCAGGCGGAGATGTTGAGGCGGCCGCCATCGAGGCCCATCATGGCGTACTTGAAGCCCGCGCCTTCCTCGCCGAGGAGGTTTTCGGACGGAACGGGGCAGGCGTCCATCTGGACCTGGCGGGTGGGTTGGGAGCGCCAGCCCATCTTGTCTTCGAGGCCGCCGAAGGAGAGGCCGGGGGTGGTGGCGTCGAGGACGAGGGCGGAGATGCCCTTTGGCGTGTCGTCGCCGGTGCGGGCCATGACGACATAGGCATCCGAGTAGCCGCCGCCGGAGATGAAGGCCTTGGTGCCGGTGAGCTGGTAGCCTTCGTTGGTTCTGGTGGCGCGGGTCTTTAGGGCCGCCGCGTCGGAGCCGGAGCCGGGCTCGGTGAGGGCGTAGGAGAAGACGGTTTCCATCGTGAGGGCCTTGGGGAGGTATTTCTCGCGGGTCTCGTCGGAGCCGAAGGCCGAGAGCATCTTGGCGCACATGTTGTGGATGGAGAGGAAGGCCGCGACGGAGGGGCAGGCCATGGAGAGGGCCTCGAAGACGAGGGTGGCATCGAGCCGGGAGAGGCCGGAGCCGCCGTGCTCTTCGGGGACGTAGAGGCCGCCGAAGCCGAGGGCGGCGATTTCGTGCCAGAGGGTTTTGGGGATGGTGCCGTCGGACTCCCACTGGCGGGCGTGGGGGGCGATGTGGGACTGGCCGAAGCCGTGGGCCATGTCGAAGATGGCGGTTTGTTCTTCGGTGAGCGCGAAGTCCATGGTGTCCTCCCGTGGCGTTATTGAACGCGGGTTCAATTTTGGAGCGGGGGGAGGGATTTGGCAAGGGGGTGGTCGGGGGTGTCGGGTGGAGCGTGAATCCGGGTGGGCCGGTGTTTGGTATTGGCTGGTGGATGGGGGGCCAGCCCCCCATGCCCCCCGGAGATATTTGCAGCAAGAAAATGAGGTTGGGTGGGGAAGACTTCAGGCGAGTTTGGAGGGGCTTTGGGGGCGGGGTGTGGTGAGAGGGGGCGGTTTGGTGGTGGGGTTTGGGGTGTGGGGGCGGTTGGGGGGAGTGTCGGGTGGAGCGTGAATCCGGGGGGCCGGTTATTGGTTTCGGCTGGTGGATGGGGGGCCAGCCCCCCATGCCCCCCGGAGATACTTTCAGCAAGAAAATGAGGTTGGGTTGGGGGATTTCAGGTGAGTTGGGGGGGGGCTATGGGGGCGGGGCTGTGGTGAGGGGGCAGGGTTTGGTGGTGGGGGTTTGGGAGTGGCGGCGGTTGGGGGGAGTGTCGGGTGGTCAGTCTGGGGTGGGGGTGGTGAGGGCGCGGTTCAGGGCGGCGAGGAGGTCGGCGCGCTGGACGGGTTTCATCAGGCGGATGTCGTGGCTGCGCAGGCCGTTGCCGTGGACCGTGGCCTCGTTGGCGTAGCCTGACATGAAGACGATCGGCAGGTCGGTGCGCAGCTTGCGGACCTCGCGGGCGAGGTGGGTGCCCTGGAGGGTGCCGGGCATGACGATGTCGGTGAGCATGAGGTCGAAGCTCCGGTCGTTGCGGAAGATCTCCCAGGCCTCGTCGCCGGAGGTGGCGGCGGTGACCTCGTAGCCGCCGCGTTGCAGGATGGCGAGCAGGGTGTTGCGCACCGCCGCCTCGTCTTCGACCAGCAGCAGGCGCTTTTTGCCGGGGTCGCTTCCGGCGGCCTCGGGGCGGCGGCGGGGCGGGGCGACGGCCTTGTCGGAGGCGGGGAAGTAGAGCTTGAAGGTCGTGCCGCATCCGGGTTCGGAATAGACCTGCACGGTGCCGCCGGACTGGCGCATGAAGCCCAGCGTCATCGACAGCCCCAGCCCCGAGCCGGTGCCGGCGGGCTTGGTGGTGAAGAAGGGCTCGAAGATGCGGTTGATGTCGGCCTCGCCGATGCCCTCGCCCGTGTCGCTCACCGCCAGCAGCACGTAGCGGCCGGGGGCGAGGCTTTCGTGGCGGGTGTCGAGATAGGCCTCGTCGATGCGGACGTTGGAGGTTTCGATCGTCAGCTTGCCGTGGCCCCCCATCGCGTCACGGGCGTTGAGGATGAGGTTGAGCAGGGCGCTCTCGAGCGAGGCCGGGTCGGCCTGGACCGGCCAGAGGCCGGCGAGCAGGGAGCTTTCGACCTCGACGCTCTCGGGCAGGGTGCGGCCCATCCAGTTCTTGGCCTCGCGCACCACGGTGTTGAGATCGAGCACCTCGGGGGTGAGGCGGGCGCGGCGGGCGAAGGCGAGCATGTTGCGGGTGAGGTCGGCGCCACGCAGGCTGGCGGTGATGGCGGCCTCGATCAGCGCGTCGCGCTCGGCGGCGTCGGGGTGGTCGCGCAGCAGTTCGAGGTTGCCGAGGATCACCGCCAGAAGGTTGTTGAAGTCATGGGCCACGCCGCCGGTGAGGTGGCCGATGCTCTCGCTCTTCTGGGCCTGGTGGGCGATTTCGCGTTCGGCCTCGACCTGCTGGCGCGCCTCCGCTTCCTGAGTCACGTCGAGCACGATGCCCTCGAGCAGGGTTCTGCCGTCCTGGATGCTGGAATTGCCGTGGAAATCCATCCAGCGGAGCTGGCCGTCGCGCGCGGTGACGCGGTAGCGCATGGAGATCGGCAGGCGGAGCGCGACCTGCGACATCAGGTGGGCGCGCGAGGCGGCGCGGTCGTCGGGGTCGATGGCGGAGGTGAAGAGGCTGTTGTCGGCGTAGATCTCCTCGGGGGTGTAGCCCCAGAAGTTGGTGCATTTGTCGCTGACGTAGGTGATGCGGGCGTCGGACCAGTCGGTGACATCGACCTGCAGCACCACGCCGGGCAGGTTTTCGGCCACCAGCGCGAGGCGGCTCAGGGTGTCGAGGTGCCTGCGTTCGGCCTCGCGGATCTCGGTGATGTCGGCGTGCAGGCCGACCACACGATTGACCCGCCCGCCGGGCTCGTGCTCGGTGAACCAGTGGCCGCGGATGTGGCGCACCGCGCCGTCGGGGCGGATGGCGCGGAAGTCGAGCCAGTCCTGCTTTTTCTCGCCGCGGCTGGCGTGCTGCATCTCGGCCTTCAGCGCGGGCAGGTCTTCAGGGTGGATGGTTTCGAGCCATGTGGCGACGGCGAGGGGGCCGGGCTCGCGCTTCAGCCCGTAGATTTCGAGCAGCCCGGCATCGACCACCACGTGGGAGCCGGGCACCGGGCGCTCGAAGACGCCGATGCCGGAGTGGCGCAGGGCGAGGTTGAGCTTTCTGGCGAGGCGCTTG
Organism: Oceanicola sp. 502str15; assembly: GCF_024105635.1. Classification (NCBI taxonomy): domain Bacteria; kingdom Pseudomonadati; phylum Pseudomonadota; class Alphaproteobacteria; order Rhodobacterales; family Roseobacteraceae; genus Oceanicola; species Oceanicola sp. 502str15. The sequence continues at coordinate 1,399,877 of NZ_WYDQ01000001.1, read as the reverse complement.
GCATGGGTGGCGGCCATGGCGAAGCGGCAGGCGAAGGCGATGATCTGCCAGGTCAGCAGGATCGAGACCGTGCCGACGGCGGCCACGATCAGGGCGATCTCGCCGGCGATCAGGTAGCCGTTCAGCCCGGAGATGGAGGTGCCGGCGACGAGGGTTGTGACCAGGAAGATCGGCAGGAAGCCGGCGAGGAGGCAGAGGATTGTCCTGGGTTGCACCTCGGGCCATTGGCGGGGCGGGTGCAGTTGGCCGACGACAAGGCCGACGAGGGGGATGGCGAGGTTGACGAAGACCCCCAACCAGGGGATCGCGCCCTCGTTGGTGAGCGCCGCGAGGAGGCTGAAGAGGGCGGCGATGCCGGCGCCGAGGGGGCCGCCGAGGTAGCCGGCAAAGATCAGCGGGCCGGCATTGGCATCGACCGGCACGCCGCGGGGCGGGACCGGGTAGGAATTTTGGCTGAGCGAGATGACGAGAAAGCCGAAGACGAGGCCGATCAGCGCCTGTTGCAGCGGCTTGCGCGCCCTGAGGCTTTCGGAGGCGAAGATCGCATAGAGGAAGGCGCCTGCCAGCAGCAGACCGGAGAGGCTCTGGAAAAGTGCAATCAGCATGTGCCCTCCCGACCGACGGGGCAGCTCGGTGCCTTCCATGGCGGATCGGGCCAAACAACAAACTCTTCCCCAGTTCCGGGAGGTTAGCAGAGCCGAGGCGAAAATCCAGAGATACCGGGTTTTGGGGGGGAGCGGGGGTGGCCAGGGGAGGAGCTACACTCTGGCGAGGATACAACGGCGCAAGGACGCCGAGCCCTTTGCCCGAGTGTTAAAGTGGTTCACTCACCTTGCATCGAGTTTGCCCCGGGGTGTTTGTTTTTAGATTGTCAGGGCGTTTGCCAATAATCGTAAAGAAAGCGTCCGTACAGAGACGTAGGCTTGGTTCGGATGGCTCGTGCAGAGTGGAGCCAGAAACTTGTGCGGCGCCCCTCAACACCCCTCCCCAAACTCATCCACCAAACTCTCCACCACCCCCCGCATCGCCGCGTCGTGCGTGGCGCCGGCCTCCATGTTCCCCGCGTAGACCGCCCGTTGGCGGTCTGCGGCGTTTCCGGCGGAGACGATCTCCGGTAGTCGGGCGATTTCGGCCTCGGAACCGAGGGCGTGGGCGTCTTCGGACAGGATCTCCACCAGTTCCTCGGCCAGCTCGGCCATGGGGACGATCTCGCGGGCGCCGAAGTCTATCAGGCCCTCGGACACGCCATACCGCTGGGCGCGCCAGCGGTTTTCCATGATCAGGAAGCGGTCGTAGCGGCGCCAGCGGAGGTTGCGGGTGCGCAGGCGCCAGAGCATGCGCAGCAGGGCCTGGATGGTGGCGGCGAGGGTCAGTGTGTCTTCGAGCCGGGGCGACACGTCGCAGATGCGGGTTTCGAGGGTGGAATACTGGTGCGAGGGGCGCAGGTCCCACCAGATCTTGGAGCTGTCTTCGATCACCCCGAGGTCGACCAGCACCTGCACCGTGCGCTCGTATTCGCCGAAGCTCTCGAAGCTCGGCGGCAGGCCGGTGCGGGGGAGGTTGTCGAAGACCGAGACGCGGTAGGAGGACATATGCGTGTCCTGCCCCTGCCAGAAGGGCGAGGAGCCGGAGAGCGCCAGCAGGTGGGGCAGGAAGTAGGAGAGCTGGGGCAGCAGGTCGGCGCGCAGCTCGTCGTCCTCGATGCCGACGTGCACGTGCATGCCGCAGATCAGCGCCCGCCGCACCACGCCGCCGAGATCCTGGTGCAGGGCGTTGTAGCGGCTCTTGTCGGTGTGGCTCTGGTCTTTCCAGTCGGCGAAGGGGTGGCAGGAGACGGCGATGGGGGCGAGCCCGTGTTCGGCGGCGTGGCGCGAGATGGCGCTGCGCAGGCGTTTGAGGTCGTCACGCGCCTCGGAGATGTTGCCGCAGACGCGGGTGCCGATCTCTATCTGGCATTGCAGGAATTCGGGGCTGACCTGATCGGACAGCTCGGCGGCGCAGGCCTCCATCAGCGCCTCGGGGGCGCGGGCGAGGTTGAGGGTGTCGCGGTTTACCAGCAGGTATTCTTCCTCGATCCCGAGGGTGAAACTGGGAGTTTTTACGGCCATCTGCACCTCCAACACGCCAGATGAGAGTGGCAGAGCCGGGCGGGCGGGGGAAGGGTGAGACGTGTGCGGGGCGCACAGGTTTTGAGCGATGGGGGCCGGCGCCCGCATGGGCCGCGTGCAATCGGGGGATGAGGCGGGGGCCGGGCGGGCGCGGCCTTGGCAAGGCCGGGGCGGGGGCGTGAGGCTTTTGACATGGGGGTGAGGTCCGGGCGTGGGGACGCGCGGGCCGGTCTGCCCTTTGCAAACATCAGGTCAGGAGGGACGACCATGGCCACCATCGAAGATATCGGAGGCGCCGCCGCGACCCATGGGGCAGGCGGCGGCGATGACACGCTGGCGCCGGTGACGGGGGCGCAGAAGAGCTGGGGGTGGTTTGCCATCTTCAACATCTGGGCGAACGACATCCAGTCGCTGTTTGGCTACAGCCTCGTGGCCTCGCTGTTCATTTCCTACGGGGTGAGCGGCTGGACGGCCTTTGCGGCGCTGATCGTGGCCGGGCTGCTGGTGATGGTGCTGGTCAACCTCTCGGGCGCGGCGGGGGAGCGCTATGGCATCCCCTATCCGGTGCTGGCGCGGGCCAGCAAGGGGACGCAGGGGGCCAAGCTGCCTGCGGTGCTGCGGGCGACGGTGGCGGTGTTCTGGTACGGGGTGCAGGTGTATTTTGCCTCCACCGCGCTGGCGCTGCTGATCTACTCGGTCACCGGGATCACCGGGGGCGCGGAGATGCTGGGGCTGACGGCGGTGGATTGGGTGAGTTTCCTGATCGTCTGGGGCTTTCACATCTTCATCTTCTGGCGCGGAATGGGCTGGGTAGAGACCTTCCTGAACATCGCCGGGCCGTTCGTTTATGCGGTGATGATCGGGCTGGTGATCGTGCTTTGGCAGAAGTCCGACGGGCAGCTCTTGGCGCAGGCGCAGACGATCTTTGCCAACCCTGAGGCGACATGGGGGACCGAGATCACCGGGTTCATCGCGATTGTCGGCACGATGATTTCCTACTTCGCTGCCGTGCTGCTGAACTTCAGTGACTTCTCCCGCTACGCCAAGGACAAGCGGGCGATGATGCTGGGCAACTTGGCCGGGTTGCCGCTGAACATGATCCTGTTTTCGGCGCTGGCCTTGCTGACCACGGCCGGGGCGGCGGTGGTTTACGGCGAGGCGATCATCAACCCGACCGAGATCGTGGAGCGGACGGATTCGGTGGTGCTGAGCATCATCGCTGCGGTGACCTTCTTTGCCGCGACCGTGGGGATCAACCTTGTGGCCAACTTCATCCCGAGCGTGAACGGGATTGCCAACCTTGCGCCCAAGCGCATCAGCTTTCGGGCCGCGGGGATCATCACCTCGGTCTTTGCGCTGGTGATCGGCGGGTTCTGGACCAGCTTCATCAGCGAGTTCGGGATCGGCGGCTTTGTGAACACGCTGGGGGCGACGCTGGCGCCGGTCTACGGGATCATTATGGCGGATTACTACCTGCTGCGGAAACAGGAGCTGTCGCGCGAGGATCTCTATGACCTAAATGGCGGGCGCTATCACTACGGGAATGGCTGGAACGACGCGGCGCTGATCGCCTTCGCGGTGGGCGCGGCGTTTTCGGTGGCGACGGTTTGGGTGCCCTTCCTTGCGGTGCTGTCGGGCTATGCATGGCTGATCGGGGCGGCGCTTGGGGGCGCGGTGTATATGGCGCTGGCCAAGGGGAAGGTGGTTGCCTGAACAGGGGCCTTGAGGGCGGCCGGTGGGGCCGCCCTTGAGGTAATATGACCGCGGTCAGTCGGCGATGACGGTGAGCTTGCTTTGCAGGCCGGTGACGAAATGGCTGTTTTCCTCGATCACCACGCTCTCGGGCGCATCGGTGCCGGAGGCGGTGCCATCGGCGCGCAGGTCATAGACCCGTGTGCCGTCGATCTGGGGGATGTCGAAGCGTTTGACCACGCTGCCGTTGGCGGCGACGCAGGCGGAGTTCACCCGGAGCGAGCCTGTGGGGCAGTCGGGGCTGATGAAGCTCTGGGCCCAGATCGGGGCGGCGGTGAGGGCCAGCGCGGCGGCGAGGGCCAGCTTGGCGGGGGTGGCGCGGGGCAGGGCATTGGGCATTGTGACGTTCCTTTCGGTTGAAGAGGGAACGCGGCTGCGGGCTGTGGGGTTCCGGCGGGCGGCCTTTGGGCCCGGCCTTTGGGGGTAGGCTCAGGCGGGGCGGCGGGTGAGGGCGGTGAAGCTGCGCTCGGCCAGCCCGAGCACATCCAGCGCGCCGCGTTCGGTGTCCTGAACCACCGCCACGATGGCATCGAGCTCGCCCCAGCTGCGCATCACGAGGTTGGCCATTTCGTAGGAGTCCGGCGTGGGCGCGTAGTAGACGATGATGGTTTCGGGGCCGCGCAGGAAGGCCTCGGCCTTCTTGGCCTGAACCGCCAGCAGGGCGGCGTAGTCCTTCTCGTAGCTGGTGATGCCGGAGAGATCGACCAGTTGCTTCTGCCCGGGCCGGAAGCCGGGATCGCGCATGTAGCGGGCGAACATTTCGGAGGTTTCGGCGATCGCGGCATGGCCCTGGTAGCGGACGTAGACCAGCCCGAGGTCTGAAAAGATGCGGTATGTGAGCGGCATTGGTGCTCCTTGGTGCGTGGATGTTGACCAATCGGTCAAGGTTTGTCCATTCCGAAAAACCCCCAGTCGGGACGGGAAGGCCGGGCGGAAGGCTGCCGAAGCGCAACGGATCGGACGATTGAGGCGGAGTGGGCGGCTTTACCTCTGGCGGAGCGGACCGATTCAGCGAAAACGTGCCTGAAAAAGTGACTCTTCCCCCATCGGTTGACCATCGGGTGGGCGGGCCATTACGTGCACCTTCCCTGAAGATCGGCGGTGCGCCTGCGCCGTCGAGCTTTTTGACGATGAGAAGAATGCAAGGAGGCGATTTGGTGCGTGTTGCGGTTGGTGCGATAACGCGGCGCAGGCCGGAGGGCTTGGGGCGTTTGCTCGAAAGCTTCGCCCGGATGCAGCGGCCCGAGGGGGCGGAGATCGCGTTCTTGCTGTGCGAGAACGACGATGAGAGCCGGGTAGCCGAGGTGGTTGACGCCTTTCGTGGCGCGGTGCCGGAGCCTGTGGAGCTGATGCTGGAGCCGCGCAAGGGCATCCCCTACGCCCGCAACCGGGTGCTGGGGGCGGCCATGGCACAGGGGTTCGACTTTCTGACCTTCGTTGATGATGACGAGGTGGTGGAGCCCGACTGGCTGGTTCGGATGCTGGAGGCGATGGACGCGCGCGGGCTCGATCTTGCGGCCGGGCCGGTTTTGCCGGTGGCACCGCCGGAGCCGCTCACCGGCCTTCAGCTCATGGTGCTCAACCAGCTTCGGCAGCGCTCGCAGAGGCGCGACGTGGAGCGGGCGAGAACGGTGGGTGTGGATGACGATGGCGGCGTCGAGGCCTTTACCGGGAACTGGTGTTTGCGGCTGGCGGCGGCGCGGCGCACCGGCGTGACCAGCTTTGATGAGCAGACCGCGGAGAGTGGCGGAGAGGATTCGGCGTTCAGCCTGGCGATGCGGAGGGCCGGCGCGCGGATCGGTTGGGTGCCGGAGGCCATTGCAGAGGAGACGCAACCGGCGATGCGGCTTTCGCTCTTCTACGTCTACCGGCGGATCCGCGACCAGGAACGCAACAAGATGCTGCTGAAGGACCGGTCGGTGGCGAAGCGGCTGTGGTTCGTGTTCCAGCGCTCTCTGGAGATGCTGGTGGTGGGGGCCGTGCTGCCGGTCGTGGTCCTGTCACGCCCCGAACAAGGGCGTAAGCTGATGTTCAACGCGACGCGGAAGGCGGGTCAGATTGCCGGTGCGTTCGGCAGTGTCTTCGGGCTCAGGAGCAGGCATTACGCCGCGAGTGCCGACCGGCTGCATGTGGAGCAGAACCCGGGTTCGGGCGAGGTGGTCGCGAAGTGACCATGGTGTTTGGCCTGGGATCGGGGCGGAGCGGAACGACCAGCCTGGCAGAGTTGTTGAACCACCAGCCCGGGATGTGCTGCTTTCACGAGATGGCGCCGTCGACCTTTGCCTGGGAGGGGGCTGAGGAGGCGGTGGGGTCTCTGCTGCGCGACTTTCATGCGGCGCTGCACGGCGATGAGCGGTTGCTCTCGGTCGACCGCATCTATCACCGGCAGGAAGACACGCTGGAGCGGTTTCGCTCCCTCGCACCTTTGAACGCGCTCGGGGACGTGGCGAGCTATTACCTTCCCTACGTTGAATACATCCTCGACCGGGCGCCGGGCGCGCGGTTTCCGGTGCTGAAGCGGGCGCGGGAGGAGACCATCGCCAGCTTCGTGGTCAAGATGTCTCAAGGGCTCGGGAAACAGCCGCTGTGGCCGTTGAACCGCAAGCGGGTGCGCAATCACTGGGCGTCGGCGTCGGACCGTCGCTGGGTGCGTGACGCGGTGTGGGACAAGAACTTTCCCAGCTTCGATCTGCCGCGCAGCAGCGGGCTGGAGGCCTATGTGGCGCGTTACTACGACACCTATTATGCGCGCGTCGACGACCTGGTGGCGGCTTTCCCGGAGAGCGTGCGACTGTTCGGGCTGGAGCAGCTGGGCACGCCGGAGGGGCGGCAGGATATTCTGGAGTTCTGTTTGCCCGGGCGGGCGCATGTCGATGTCGATGTGCACAGCAACAAGGGGTAGGGGTCAAATCGAAAGGCCCGGCGCGGGGCCGGGCCTTTCATGGGGATTGCGGGGTCGCGCCCGGCTCAGTCCATCTGCTTGAAGGCGAATTCGCCGCCGTCCTTGATGCCGGAGAACCAGCGGGCGGTGACGGTTTTGGTGCGGGTGTAGAAGCGGAAGGCGTCCGGGCCGTACTGGTTGAGGTCGCCAAAGCCGGATTTCTTCCAGCCGCCGAAGGTGTGGTAGCTGAGCGGCACCGGGATCGGGAAGTTGATGCCGACCATGCCGACGTTGACCCGGTGGGCGAAGTCGCGGGCGGTGTCGCCGTCTGCGGTGTAGATCGCGGTGCCGTTGCCGTAGGGGTTGTCCATCGTCAGCTTGAGGGCTTCTTCGTACCTCTCGGTGCGGACCTGGGTGAGCACGGGGCCGAAGATCTCTTCTTTGTAGATGTCCATGTCGGGAGTCACACGGTCGAAGAGGTGGGGGCCGACGAAGTAGCCGTTTTCGTAGCCTTGCAGCGAGAAGTCGCGGCCGTCGACCACCAGCTCGGCGCCTTGCTCGACGCCGGAGTCGATGAGGCCGAGGATGCGCTGTTTGGCGGCTGCGGTGATGACGGGGCCGTAGTCGACATCGTCTTCGGAGGTGTAGGGGCCGACCTTGAGGGCCTCGATGCGGGGCACCAGCTTTTCGATCAGGGTGTCGGCGGTCTTTTCGCCCACCGGCACGGCCACGGAGATGGCCATGCAGCGCTCGCCTGCGGCGCCGTAGGCCGCGCCCACCAGCGCGTCGGCGGCCTTGTCCATGTCGGCGTCGGGCATGACGATCATGTGGTTCTTGGCGCCGCCGAAGCACTGGGCGCGTTTGCCGGTCGCGGTGGCGCGGGCGTAGATATACTGCGCGATGGGCGTGGAGCCGACGAAGGCGACGGCCTGGATGGTTTCATTGTCCAGCAGCGCGTCGACGGCTTCCTTGTCGCCGTTCACCACTTGCAGCACGCCATCGGGCAGGCCGGCCTCTTGCAGCAGCTCTGCGAGGCGCATGGCGGTGGAAGGCACGCGCTCGGAGGGTTTCAAGATCATCGCGTTGCCGCAGGCCAGCGCGCCGGCCATCTTCCAGAGCGGGATCATCGCCGGGAAGTTGAAGGGGGTGATGCCGGCGACCACGCCGAGGGGCTGGCGCATCGAGTAGAGGTCGATGCCGGGGCCGCCGTCATTGGTGTATTCGCCCTTCAGCATGTGGGGCGCGCCCATGCAGACCTCGACGAACTCGAGACCGCGCTGCACGTCGCCCTTGGCGTCGGGGATGGTCTTGCCGTGCTCGCGGGCGACCAGCTCGGCCAGCTCGTCCATGTGGGTGTTGATGAGCGCGCCGAAGGCCATCATCACCCGGGCGCGGCGCTGCGGGTTGGTGGCGCCCCAGGCGACCTGGGCCTTGGCGGCGCGGGCGACGGCGTCATCGACCTCGGCCTTGGTGGCCAGCGCGACCTTGGCCTGCACTTCGCCGGTGGCGGGGTTGTAGATATCGGCGGCGCGGCCCGAGGTGCCTGCGGTTTTCTGGCCGTCGATGAAATGTCCGATCTCGCTCATGGCGGAACTCCTCCTGTTTTCTGGCTCGGGCCGATCCTACCCTTGCAATTATCCCGGTAGAAGCGGCAGTTTGACAAACAGGTCTTGCAAAAATGCATGGGAGACAAGGATGGCCGTGTCGTGGGACGACATGCGGATTTTCATTGCCGTTGCGCGGGAGGGAAGCCTCTCGGGGGCGGGGAACGCGCTGAAGCTCGATCCGGCGACGGTGGGGCGGCGGGTGCAGCGGCTGGAGGAGAGCCTTGGCGCGCCGCTGTTCCTGAAATCGCCGCAGGGCTATGCGCCGAGCGAAGCGGGGGAGCGGCTGATGCCCCATGCCGAGGAGCTGGAGCAGGCGATGCTCTCGGCCGAGGATGCGGTGCGCGGGCAGGAAGACAGGCTGACGGGCACGATACGGGTGGGCGCGCCGGACGGCTGCGCCAATTTCCTGCTGCCGCAGGTGGTGGCGGGCATCTGCGATGCCCATCCGGGGCTGGAGGTGCAGATCGTGTCGCTGCCGCGGGTCTTCAACCTCAACCGGCGCGAGGCGGACATGGCGATTGCCGTGTCGCGGCCCACGGCGGGGCGGCTGACGGTGCAGAAGATCACCGACTATCACCTCTACCTCGCCGCCAACCGGCGCTGGCTGAAGCGCAACCCGATCACGCGGCTCGATGACCTGCAGGGCAAGCGGCTGGTGGGCTACGTGCCTGACATGATCTTTGACAAGGAACTCGACTACCTTGGCGAGCTGGGGCTGGAGCGGGTGCATTTGGCCTCGAACTCGGTGTCGGTGCAATTTGCATGGGTGCGGAGGGGCGCGGGGATTGGCGTGGTGCACGGGTTTGCGCTGGGGGGCGAGCCGAAGGTGGAGCGGGTTCTGGGCGAGCAGATCCGGTTGCGACGCACCTTCTGGCTGGTGCGCCATGCCGACGAGCGCCGGGTGCGCAGGCTCAGCCGGTTTGCCGATCTACTGTGCGAGGGGCTCCGCGCAGAGGTGGAGCGGCTGGAAGCCGAGGCTTGACAGGCGGTGCCTGCTGGCGCGACGCTCGGGGGGACCGGCCATGTAGGAGGTAAGCCATGCTCGTGCAACAGATTCTGAAGGACAAGGGTGAGGGCGGCGTGCTCTGTGTGAAGCCGGGAAGCGCGGTGTCGGAAGCGGCAAAGATGCTTTCGGAAAAGCGGGTTGGCTCGGTGATCGTGTCGGCCGACGGCAAGACGGCGGATGGCATCCTGTCGGAGCGCGACATCGTGCGCGAGCTGGGGCGGCGCGGGCCGGGGTGCCTGAGCGACGTGGTGGATGACCTGATGACGAAGAAGCTCATCACCTGCTCGAAGGAAGAAACCGCCCTGAGCGTGCTGGAAAAGATGACCGAGGGCCGGTTTCGGCACATGCCGGTGCTGGAGGGCGGCGAGATGATCGGGCTGATCTCGATTGGCGACGTGGTCAAGGCGCGGCTCAGCGAGCTGTCCATGGAGAAGAACGCGCTTGAAGGGATGATCATGGGGCATTGAAGCCCCGGTGATCGCGGTGCCGGCCTGCCTGCGGCGCAGGGAGGCGGCTGCCTGAGACGCAGACAGGCCGGGCCTTGGTGGCCCGGCTTTCTTGTTTCGGGGCGGGTTACTCCGGCAGGAGCACGGGAAGGCCGGGGGTTTCGAACCGGGCTTCCAGCGAGGCCTGGCGGTGGAGCACGCCGGGCGGGTTGCGGAAATTGTAGGCGGTTTCTCCGGCATGATCGAAGGTGGTCTCTTCGGCGCCCTGCGGGGGCAGGGCGTAGCCGATGCGCAGGCGCAGGCTGTCGAGCGTGGTCTGGCGCGGGTAGGCCAGCTCGTTGGAGACATATTCGCGCCAGGGCCGCAGGGGCAGCGCGAAGTCGAGTGCGCCCTGAAGCGCCTCGCCGGGCGCGAGGCGCACCATCAGCGGCACCACCAGCGAGGCGGGCGAGAGGCCCGGGGGCTGGGGCGGCACATCCTTCATCACCAGCACCTCGCCCTCGTCGGGCAGCGGGTAGACATAGGCGCGATCGGCCTTGGCCTCGACGCCACCGCCGCGCTTGGGGACGATCAGCTTGTCATAGACATAGGCCGGGCCGCTTGCGGCGCTGGTGATGCGATAGGCGAGCGAGAGGGTGCCCGCGTCGGGCCGGGCCTCGATGCGGGCCTGAAGGGTCAGTCCGTCTTGCTCCATGGTCGCGGTTCCTTTCGCGTTGCCTCGGGCGGAGGGCAGGGGGCCTGCGGTGGCGGCGCCGGATTGGCCGGCATGGCCGGTGCGGCAGGCAGAGGCCAGGGGGGCGAGGAAGGCGGCGCCCGCCCCGGTCAGCAGGGTGCGGCGGCGGATCACCATGGCGCACCGCCCGGCCATGTGGGCGGATAGTAGCTGGGGCGTTCGGGCAGGCCGAGGTCGCGGCGCAGCGAGTTTTCGGTGGGCACGTCATTGCCGTGGTCGGGCACGTTTACCACGGTGCCGGAGGGGTCGGTGATGGTGGTGCCGCGGGTGCCGACGGTGGCGCGCTCTTCGCCCCGGTTGGAGCTGCCGGACTGGCCGGGGTAGCTGTCCATCGGGCCGGCGGCCTGGTTGCCCTGGGCGTTGTGATAGGCGTGCACCAGCTCGTGGCCGAGCACGGTGGTGGGGGTTTCGCCGGGAAAGGTGCCGGGGTTGGCGTGGGTCGGGTTCCAGTCGACACGGCTTCCGGTGCCGGTGCCATCGCGGGCGTCGGACTGGTTGTTGGGGGTGCAATAGCCGTTGGCGACGCCGAGTTCGTGCATTTCGATCATGTTGCCCGAATCCGCGATGCCGCGAAAGATCTCTCGGCCCGTGGGGGTGCCGTAAAGCTCGGCGGCGGCGTTCTGGACCTGGAGGCGGAAGGCGTTGGTGCCGTTGATGTTGATCGGGATCGTCACCGAGCTGCCGCCGATGAGCACGTTGTACTGGCCCGAGGAGCACATGGCGGAGCAGGCGGTTTTGGACATCACCCGCGCCGTGGGCAGCCCGCCGGTGAGCACGGTCATCGCGCCTTCGATCACGGTGTTGGGCCCGTGGAACATGCAGCCGTGGGTATCGAGCGTGCGGGCCTGCGGGATGGAGCCGGTGTGGACGGTGGGAAAGCCGATGGCGGGCACGGCGCCGGTGGGCGGGATCATGTTGAACATGGCGCCGAGTGCCGAGAGGCCGGCGGCCACGCCCGCGGCGACGGCGCCGCCCGCGGGGGTGCTCATGACCGGGGATTTCAGCAGCGCATCGGCGGCGGCGCAGGCGGCGGTGAGGGCGGCGGCCAGCGCGGCGACTGCGGGCACGATGTGGCTGGTGCGGTCGGAGATGCGGGTGGCGGGGGTTGTGACCATGGTTCAGCCCTCCACCAGCGCGTCGGCGGGCGCGAAGCTGGCGAGCACGGCCTGAAACTCGGGCAGGAGCGCGTCGTAATCTTCCGCGCCGCAGGAGAGGGTGGCGATCCAGACCATGCCGTCGGTCGCGGGAAAGAAGCCCTGCACCTGGGTCAGCCGCCCGGCCTCGGCCTGCCAGCCGAAGACGATGAGCGGCAGGCTGCGCCCGCCCAGATCGGCGGGCGCGTCGTAGAGCAGGGAGAACTGGGTGAGCTGTTTTGCCAGCTCGTCGCGTTGGGCGGCGGCGAAGTCTGCGAGGGATGAGGCCCCGGCGAGGGGTTTGCGCAGGAACACCACCGAGCGGCGCGGGCTCACCTCCGGCGGCGGGGTGCATGTGACCATGACCTGGGTATCCCAGCCGACAGGCAGCCGGGCGCTCAACACCTGGAGGTCGATATCTTCCATGACGATGACTCGACTATTGATAAAAAAATCTTTGGCGTAATTGACCTAAAGGTAACATCGGGCGGCCCCATCACAAGCGGCGCTGCCGTGAAAAAAGGGTGTAAACCGGCGCGCGCCCCGGCCTTGGGGGCGCGGATCGCGGGTTTTGGGCGCTTTTTCGCCGGGCTTCGGGGGCGCAAGATTATTGCGTGTCGCCCCCGGCTTTCGCCTTGCCCCCCGGCGGCGGCTGGTGTTTTCTGCGGTCGATCCGAGGCGCGAGGGAGGACATGCGATGCGCGTAGGGCTTTATCCGGGCACGTTCGATCCGGTAACGCTTGGCCATATCGACATCATCACCCGCGCCACCGCCCTGGTGGACCGGCTGGTGATCGGGGTGGCGATCAACCGCGACAAGGGCCCGCTCTTCGACCTCGAGGAGCGCGAGGCCATGGTGGAGGCTGAATGCGCCGGGATCGCCGAGCGCACGGGCTGCGAGATCGTGGTGCATCCGTTCGAGAACTTGCTGATCGACTGCGCCCGCGACGTGGGGGCCGGGCTGATCGTGCGCGGGCTGCGGGCTGTGGCCGATTTCGAGTATGAATATCAGATGGTTGGCATGAACCGGCAGCTCGATGACAGCATCGAGACGGTGTTTCTGATGGCCAGCGCCGAGCGGCAGGCGATTGCCTCGAAGCTGGTGAAGGAGATTGCGCGGCTGGACGGGGACATCTCGAAGTTCGTCAGCCCGATGGTGCGCGACAAGCTTCTGGCCAAATACACCTGAGCCGGGTAGGGCAGCGCCATGGTTGCCAATGTCATCTGCATCAAGTGGGGCACGCTCTTCGGGCCCGAATATGTGAACCGGCTGTATAGCGGGGCGCGGCGGCATCTGAGCGAGGATGTGCGGTTTTTCTGCATGACCGAGGAGCGCGGCGGGCTGCACCCCGATGTGGAGGTGCTGGACCTGCCGGTGGAGCCGTTTCTGGCCGAGATGGATGCGGCGCTGGCCGTGGCCAACCGGCAAGGCGCGATGCGCAAGGTGTCGCTGTTTCGGCCCGGGTTGATCCCCGATCTCGAGGGGCCTTTGCTGGGCTTCGATCTGGACGTGGTGGTGACGGGGCCTTTGGATGGCCTGCTGAACTTCGCGCCGGGCAAGGTGGCGATGCGGGCCGATTGGGTGGAGGCGCGGCGGGGGCGTGCGACGGGGCATGGCTCTGTCTTCCGGTTCGACCCGGCGCTGCATGGCTGGCTCTACGAGGTGTTGGCCGGAGACGCCAAGCGCGAGGTGGAGAAGGCGCGGGGCAGCGAGCAGCGCTACACCAGCACGCTGGCGCAGGAGCGCGGGGAGTTTGCCTATCTGCCCGGCGAGGAGGTGGTGAGCTTCAAGCACGACTGCCTCGGCCTGCCGCCGGTGAACTGGCTGAAGCCCGCGAAGCTGCCGGAGGCGGCCAAGGTGGTGTGCTTCCACGGGCATCCAAAGATGCATGAGGCGGTGGAGGGCTATTCCGGCTCGTGGCTGCGGGCCTGCAAGCCGACGCCCTGGCTGGCCGAGCACTGGATCGACCGGGCGCGGGACGATCTTGGGGCGGAGTGGGCTTAGGGCGGGACGTGCCCCGGGTCAAACGCCGGTCAGCAGGATATCGAGCGCGCGGGTGATGTCATCTGCCTGATCGGCGGCACTGGCCTTGCGGGTCAGGGCGGCGCGGCGTACCGAGGTGATGAGGCGGGTGGCCAGGACCAGAGGTTGACCCTTGTAGCGAATGGTCGGGTTCAGGCCCTTGGCGGCAGGATAGTCGGGCAGGAGCGGGATCACGACGAGGGCCGGGTCGGGCGGGAGGATGTCGCTTTCGACCACGACCATGGCGATGCCGTCCCATTCGGCGATGTCGTGGCGTTTCAGCTCTTCCAAGTTGCCGGGCCGGTCTGGATCGCGGCGAGCGGGTGGCCGTTTTGCGCGTGCCACTCGGACTGGGCCGCGAAGGCCTCGGCGTTCTCCTCGCGCCAGCGCCGTTGGCGGGCCTCTGCCACGGCGCGGCGAAGGGCCTCGCTGGCGACGGCGGAGACATTGACGCCCAGGTCGCGCGCGGCGTCGAGATCGGCGACATCCATGGTGAGCGAGGTCTTGCGTTTGGGGGCGGTCATGCGGGCACCTTGATTATACCGCAGTATCATACCGCAGATGCGAGGGGCCGGCAATGTTGCTCTCTGCCCCGGTGTGGCTCATGTGGCGGGAGATCCTCGGGGCAAGCCCGAGGATGACGGGGAGCAGCGTCAGCTGCCGGTGTGGCTCGTGTGGCGGGAGATCCTCGGGGCAAGCCCGAGGATGACGGGGAGCAGCGTCAGCTGCCGGTGTGGCTCGTGTGGCGGGAGATCCTCGGGGCAAGCCCGAGGATGACGGGGAGCAGCGTCAGCCGCCGGTGTGGCTCATGTGGCGGGAGACCTGGCCTTCGACGGTCTGGCGGGAATAGTCGAAATCGTGGCCCTTGGGCTTGAGGGCGATGGCGGCGCGGATGGCGTCTTCGAACTCGGGGCCGGGGCCGTATTGGCGGAGGGGCGCGCGCAGGTCGGCGCGGTCTTCCTGGCCGAGGCACATGTAAAGCTCGCCGGTGCAGGTGAGGCGCACGCGGTTGCAGCTTTCGCAGAAGTTATGGGTCAGCGGCGTGATGAAGCCGATCTTCTGGCCGGTTTCCTGAAGCTGGACATAGCGCGCCGGGCCGCCGGTGCGCTCGGTGAGGTCGATCAGGGTGTATTGCTCGGCCAGCTTGGCGCGCAGCTCCTTGAGCGACCAATACTGGCCGATGCGGTCCTCGTTGCCGAGATCGCCCATGGGCATGACCTCGATCCATGTCAGGTCCATGTCGCGGGCGGCGCAGAATTCGGTGAGGGTGAAAAGCTCGTCCTCGTTGAAGCCCTTCAGCGCCACGGCGTTGAGCTTCACGCGCAGGCCTGCTGCCTGCGCCGCGTCGATGCCGCGCAGCACCTGGGGCAGGCGGCCCCAGCGGGTGATACGGGCGAATTTCTCTTCGTTCAGCGTGTCGATCGAGATGTTGATGCGCTTGACGCCCGCCGCGGCGAGCTGGGGTGCGAAGCGCTCGAGCTGGGAGCCGTTGGTGGTGAGGGTCAGCTCCTCGAGCGCGCCGGACTCCAGATGGCGCGTCATCGCCTCGAAGAAGGTCATTATGCCCTTGCGCACCAGCGGTTCTCCGCCGGTGATCCGCAGCTTCCTGACGCCAAGGCCGATGAAGCCGGTACAGGCGGCATCGAGCTCTTCGAGGGTGAGAAGCTCCTTCTTGGGCAGGAAGGTCATGTTCTCTGACATGCAGTAGACACAGCGAAAGTCACAGCGGTCGGTCACGGAGATCCGCAAATAGGTGATCGGGCGCTGGAAGGGGTCGATCAGGGGCGTTTGCATGGGGTATAGGTAGGGCTGAAGCGTGGGGGCGGCAAGGTAAATTGCGGGCCCCCCGACCAAGGTGGCAAGGAGCTTGATGGTGCGAATGATACGTGGGGTTGTGGCGGTTTCGGGAGCGGCCTTGCTGCTGGCGGGCTGCGCGGAAGGTCCGTTTGCGCGAAAGCCGAAGGCGGAGGCGGCGCCTGCGGGTGACGCCGCTGCCGCAAGCGAGGCGCCGGTGGCCGCGAAGGCCCCGCCGCCGCCGGAGAATGCGCGCACTGCGGCGCAGTTCGACACCACGACGGACGAGGAAAAGCAGGCGGCCGCTGCCGCGCCGGTGGCCGCGGAGCGCGAGCTGGGCACGACGATTGCCTCGCTGGGCGATCCGACCGATCCGGGCTTCTGGGCCGAGACGCCCTATGTGACCTCGGCGCAATCGGGGCGGCTGGTCTATCCGGGCAACGGCAATTCGGTGCAGGTGGAGCTGCGGCCCTCGGGCGGGCCGGAGGGATCGGGCACGCGGGTGTCGTTGCCCGCCTTCCAGGTGCTCGGCGCGCCGCTGACCGGGCTGCCGGAGCTGGTGGTTTACGCGGGATCTGCGGGCTAGGCGGGGCGCTCAGGGCTCAGGGCTCAGGGCAGCTGCACCGCCTCGAGCAGGGCCTCACCGGCCAGCGCCTCGGGGGTGAGACCGCCCCAGTAGCCGAGGCGCAGCGCCTCGTAGGCCGATTGCGCCTCCTCCCGGGAGGGGGCGCCCTCGCGGCCATTCTTGAACAGGGCGATATTGATCTGCGCCGCCAGAAGGCCGTTCTGGGCGGTGATGTGCAGCGCGTGGCCTTCGGTGACGATCAGCCGGTCGGCGAGGGTGGGGCGCTCGGTGACGAGATCGCGGCGGAAGCAGGTGAGCGACCGGCCCGCGTGGTAGCCCCGGTGCGGCGGCGGGCAGTAGCGGGCGAGGCGCTCGGCGGGCGGCAGCGCCTGCCAGCCGGTTTCGAGCTGGGGGGTGAAGAGGGTGGTGAGGGAGGCGCGGCCAAGGGGTGTGGCGAGGTCGAGGAAGTCGACGCGCAGGGTCTGCGCCGGTTTGCAGGAGAAGTGATAGGGGAATGCGGCTTCGGCGGCGCAATCGGGGCTTTCATCGCCGAAAAGCTCGGCATCGGCGCGGGCGATGCGGGAGAGTTCTGCGTAATCGCCCGCCAGCGTCAGGCTTTCCCAGATCGGTCGGGAAGCGAAGCGCAGGCCCTGTTCGGTGGTGCCCGCGGGGGCGAATTCGGCTGGCAGGGTGAGCACGGCGCGGCCCTCGAAGAGCGCGAGCGGCTCGGCGGAGAGGGGCGCGGCGAGAAGGGTTAGGGCGAGGGCGAGGCGCATGGGGCCGGCTTGGCGGCGGCGGGCCGCCCGACCGGCGGCGGCGTGCTTGCGAGGCCACCCGATGCAGCCTCGCAAGCGGGGCATCATCAGCCCTTCAGGATGCTCTTGCCGGCGTAGAGGCCGGTTTCGGCAAGCTCTTCCTCGATGCGGATGAGCTGGTTGTACTTGGCCAGCCGGTCGGAGCGGGCGAGGGAGCCGGTCTTGATCTGGCCGCAGTTGGTGGCGACGGCGAGGTCGGCGATGGTGGCGTCTTCGGTCTCGCCGGAGCGGTGCGACATGACGTTGGTGTAGCGGGCGCGGTGGGCCATATCGACGGCCTGGAGCGTTTCGGTGAGGGTGCCGATCTGGTTCACCTTCACCAGCATGGAGTTGGCGACGCCTTTGGAGATGCCGTCGGCGAGGCGGGTGGGGTTGGTGACGAAGAGGTCGTCGCCCACGAGCTGCACCTTGTCGCCGATCTTGTCGGTCAGGATCTTCCAGCCCTCCCAGTCATCCTCGGACATGCCGTCTTCGATGGAGATGATCGGGTAGTCGGCGGCGAGCTTGGCAAGGTAGTCGGCGTTCTCTTCGGAGGAGAGCGAGGCGCCCTCGCCCTTCATCTCGTATTTGCCGCCTTTGTAATACTCGGTCGCGGCGCAATCGAGGGCGAGGTAGATATCTTCGCCCGGTTTGTAGCCGGCCTTCTCGATGGACTTCAGGATGAAGTCGAGCGCGTCGCGGGTGGAGGCGATCTCGGGTGCGAAGCCGCCCTCGTCGCCCAGCCCGGTGGACATGCCTGCCGCCGAAAGCTCGCCCTTGAGGGTGTGGAACACTTCGGAGCCCATGCGCACGGCTTCCGCGATGGTGGGCGCGGCGACCGGCATGATCATGAATTCCTGGATGTCGATCGGGTTGTCGGCGTGCTCGCCGCCGTTGATGATGTTCATCATCGGCACCGGGAGCATGCGGGCGGAGGTGCCGCCGACGTAGCGGTAGAGCGGCTGGCCGGTGAATTCGGCGGCGGCCTTGGCGACGGCGAGCGACACGCCGAGGATGGCGTTGGCACCGAGGCGGCCCTTGTTGGCGGTGCCGTCGAGCTCGATCATGGAGCCGTCGAGGGCGACCTGCTCGGTGGCGTCGAAGCCCACCAGCGCCTCGGCGATCTCGCCGTTCACGGCGGCGACGGCTTGCAGCACGCCCTTGCCCTTGTAGCGCTTCTTGTCGCCATCGCGCTTTTCGACCGCCTCATGCGCGCCGGTCGAGGCGCCCGAGGGCACGGCGGCGCGGCCCACGGTGCCGTCTTCGAGGGTCACGTCGACTTCGACGGTGGGATTGCCGCGGCTGTCGAGGATCTCGCGGGCGTGGATGTCGATGATGGTGCTCATGGGGCGGCCTCCCTTGGGGCGTGTCGGTTGGCCCAAGTCATAGCAGCAAGGGGGCGTGGTGCAAGGCGGGAGGCATGTAAATGTTTGCGCTAACGGTCGCGGGGGGCACGGGAGCGCGGCGGGGCCGGGCTAGCTGCGGCGGCGTTCGCGCAGAAAGGCGTAGAGGCCGGCGGCGATGATGAGGAGGGAGCCTGCGATGGTCCAGCCGTCGGGGCGCTCGTTGAAGAAGAGGACGGCGATGAGGGTGGCGAAGAGCAGGCGGGAGTAGCGGAAGGGGGCGACGGTGGAGAGTTCGCCGACGCGCACGGCGGCGGTGAGCGCCCAGTAGCCGGTGAGGGTGAAGAGCACGCCGAGAGGTGCCCAGGCGAGGGAGGCGGCGTTGAGCGGCGAGAAGCCCGGGCCGATCAGCAGGGCGGCCACGGCGGCGAAGGGCACCAGCGAAAAGCCCCAGGCGGCGAGGGTCAGCGAGGGGATGGCGCGGGGCGCGGCGCGGGTGGTGAGATCGCGGGCGGAGAGGGCGACGGCGGCGGCGACGGCCAGGAGGGCGTTGGGGTCGAAGCCCGAGAGGCCGGGGCGCACGATCATCAGCATTCCGACCATGCCGGCGGCGATGGCGGCCCAGCGGCGCCAACCGACCTGCTCGCCAAAAAACAGCGCCGCCCCGAGGGTGACGAGGATCGGGTTGAGCTGCATCAGCGCGGAGACGGTGGCGAGCGGGACCAGCGCGATGGAGGCGGTGATGGTGAGGGCGGCGACGGCCTCGGCCAGCGAGCGGCCGACCACGGCGGGGTGGAGGAAGTCGCGGGAGAAGAGCGGCTCGCGGTGGATCAGGGCGGCGGCGGAGAAGATCAGCGCGGTGGCGCCGCCGACGATGAGGATGACCTGCGGCGCGGGCATGTAGGCGGCCATGAGCTTGACCACGGAGTCGGTGCAGGCAAGCCCGAGCATGGCGAGCACCATCAGCGCGATGCCCTTGAGATTGTCGGACATGCGGGCCGCTCCGTTGGGGTTGAGGCCGGTGGTAGCGCGGATTGGCGGGAGAGGCGAGGGGGCGGGGGACGAAAAAGGGGTGTGGGTGGAAAATGGGGTGTGTGTGGAAGTGGAGTGTGTGCGGGCGGGTGCGGCCCGGGAGGCTCAGACCGGCTTCTTGCGGGTGCCGTAGAGTTCGAGCTTGTGGCCCTTCAGCTCGTAGCCGAGGCGCTCCGCGATCTTTTCCTGAAGGGCCTCGATCTCGGGGTCGACGAATTCGATCACCTCGCCGGTCTTCATGTCGATCAGGTGATCGTGGTGGTCGCGCTCGGCGTCTTCGTAGCGGGCGCGGCCATCGCCGAATTCGAGCTTTTCGAGCAGGCCCGATTCCTCGAACAGCTTGACGGTGCGATAGACCGTGGCGAGCGAAATGCGGGGGTCTACGGCGGAGGCGCGGGCGTAGAGCTCTTCGACATCGGGGTGGTCGGAAGCGGCGTCGAGCACCTCGGCAATGACCTTGCGCTGACCGGTGATGCGCAGCCCCTTGGCCGCGGAGCGTTCGATGAGGGTGGGGTTGGACAAGGGGGAGGTCATGGGGGCCGTGGCCTTGGTTGCGCTGTCATGGTCCTAGCAAGAGGGGCGGGAGGGGGAAAGAGGGCTTGCCCGGTTTGGGGCAAGGAATTACTTCTGGGATATATTTCCAGATGGTGATTTGTCATGGCCGACTCCCTCTCGCGCTGCTTCTCCGCCCTTGCCGACCCGACCCGCCGGGCGATCATCGGGCAGCTGGTCGATGGGCCGGCGACGGTGGGCGAGATCGTGGCGCGCCATGACATGAGCCAGCCGGCGATTTCGAAGCATCTCAAGGTGTTGGAGGCGGCGGGGCTGATCGAGCGCACCCAGAAGGGGCAGACCCGGCCGTGCAGCCTGCGCCCGGAGGGGATGCAGCTTGTGGCTGCCTGGGTCGGCGCCTATCGCGGCTTCTGGGGCGGCAGCTTCGAGCGGATCGAGGCGCTGGTGGAGGCGGTGCGGCGGGGCGAGGTCGGGCAGGATTGAGGGGCGCGCTGTGGCGCAGGATTGCTGGGTTTTCTCAGGGGTTTGCGGCTAGATGTTCAGGCGACCTTCCATCATCGGGACGGCGGCGCCGGAGATGGTGACGGCGGTTTCCGTTGTCTCCACCCCGATGCGGGAGGGTCGGCCCATGTCGTCGCCCTGGTGGATGGTGAGGGACTGCGCCCCGTGCTGCGAGGTGAGCCATGCGCCAAGCGCCGCGGAGGCGGAGCCGGTGGCGGGATCTTCGGGGATGTTGTCGAGCGGGGCGAACATGCGGGCGTGGATCGTGGCGCCGTCGCGCCAATAGGCGAACTGGGCGAAATCGAGCGACGAGGGATGGGCAGCGGCCCCGTCATTGAAGGCGGCGGTGTCGGGCGCGCAGGCGGTGAGCGCCGCGCGGCTGGTCAACTCGGTCAGGGTGAAGGGCAGGCCGACGGAGGCCATGACCGGGGGCGCGGCGAGTGCGGAGAGGGGCAGGCCGAGCGCGCGGGCGGTGAGGGCGGGGTCGGGCCGGGCGATGACCTGAAGCGCGACTTCGGTCGTGAAGCGCGCCTCCTGCGGGGTGGCGGTGGCGCGGATCGGGCCGACGCCGAGCTCCAGCACCATCTCCGGCCCATGGCCCGCGCGGGCCAGAGCGACGGCGGTGCCGATCAGCGGGTGCCCGGCGAAGGGCACCTCCATCGTGGGTGTGAAGATGCGGACTTTGGCCGTGTTTTCAGGATCTTCCGGGGGGAAGACGAAGGTGGTTTCGGAATAGTTGAACTCGGTCGCGATCCTTTGCAGCGCCGCTTCGGGCAGGGCGGTTGCATCGGGGATGACGGCGAGCGGATTGCCGGAGAAGGGGGCCGATGTGAAGACATCGAGGGTGAGATAGGGGGTCATGGTCCGGGCCTCGCGCTGGGGTGCGGGCACAGGGTAGGCGCGTGGGGGCGCAAGGCAAGCCGGGGGACAGGGGGGCGGGGGCCTGCGACGGCCGGGAGATTGGCTTCGGGGGCAATTTTCCGGGATCGCCCCCGAAGGGTTTGGCCCTAGGCGGCGATCAGTTGACCGCCCATGACCGGAACGGCGTTGCCGGTGATGCTCACCGACTTGGCCGTGCTGCGCACCTGCAACCTGGAGGGACGGCCGATATAATCGCCCTGATGCACGGTGAAATGCTGGTTTCCGTCGAGCGCCGTGAGGAAGGCGGCAAGGGCCGCGACCGCCGAGCCGGTGGCCGGGTCTTCGACCACGGTGTCGTGGAGGTTGAACATGCGGGCGTGCACGTTGTCGTCTTTGCGGTAGTAGCAGTACTGCGCGAAGTTGAAGCTGCTGGGGTAGAGCTTGTGGCCGACGCGGAAGGCCTCGACGTTGGGAGCGGCCTCTTCGAGCGCCCGCAGCGACTTCAGCTCGGTGAGGGTGAAGGGGAGGCCGACGGTGGCCAGCACCGGGCGGTGGTGGTTGACGTCGATGGCGTGGTGGGGGAGCGAGAGGGCCGCGGCGACATCACCGAGTTCGGGCCGGGCGAGGATGCGCAGGCGGGACTCGATGGTGAAGACGGCGGTGTTGCCGGAGGCGCGGGCGGCGACGGTGCCATCGGTGATCTCGAAGATCATGTCGGGCCCGATGCCCTGGCTGGCGAGGTGGACGGCGACGCCGATGATCGCCTGACCGGCGAAATCGACCTCGCGGGCCGGGTTGAAGAACCGCAGGCGAGCGGTGGCGCCGGGGAGCTGCGGCTGCATCATGAAGGCGGTGACGGAGTGGTTGAGCTCGCGGGCCATGAGGCCCATCTGCTCGTCTTCGAGGCCATCGGCCTCGGGAACGATGGCCAAGGTGGTGCCGCCGAACGGGCGAGCGGTAAAGATATTCATGGTCGTGAACTGAGACATGATCCTGCCCTTGCTGTAACTGATCTGGACTCACCCTTCAGTTGCATTGAGGCAGCGAAAGGGCAGGGATACGCCTAAAAGTTGATTAATGATTGAGTCATATAACCCTTTGGTCGTAGTCCCCTAAGGTCAACCACGGCCTGCCGGAATTGGGGAGGCGCCCCGGCGGGAAAACACGCGCGCCGGGGCCGGGGCGCTAGCGTTCGCGCCGGGCCATGAAGGCGAGCCGTTCGAAGAGGTGCACGTCCTGCTCGTTCTTCAGCAACGCGCCGTGGAGCTTGGGCAGGGCATTGGCCCCGTCGCGCTTGAGGTCTTCGGGCGAGAGATCCTCGGCCAGCAGGAGCTTGAGCCAGTCTAGCACCTCGGAGGTGGAGGGTTTCTTTTTCAGGCCGGGCTGGTCGCGGATTTCGTAAAATTGGGTCAGCGCGGTGGTGAGAAGCTCGGGCTTGATGCCGGGGTGATGGACCTCGACGATCTTGCGAAGGGTCTCCTCGTCGGGGAAGCGGATGAAGTGGAAGAAGCAGCGGCGCAGGAAGGCGTCGGGCAGCTCCTTTTCGTTGTTGGAAGTGATGATGACGATGGGGCGGTTGACGGCCTTCACCGTCTCGCCGGTTTCGTAGACATGAAACTCCATCCGGTCGAGTTCCTGCAGCAGGTCGTTGGGAAACTCGATATCGGCCTTGTCGACCTCGTCGATCAGCAGCACCACGCGCTCGGGGGCGGTGAAGGCCTCCCAGAGCTTGCCGCGCCGGATGTAATTGGCCACGTCATGCACCCGCTCGTCGCCGAGCTGGCTGTCGCGCAACCGGCTGACGGCATCATATTCGTAGAGACCCTGCTGGGCGCGGGTGGTGGATTTGACGTGCCATTCGATCATCTCCAGCCCGAGCGCCGCGCTCACCTGCCGGGCCAGTTCGGTCTTGCCGGTGCCGGGCTCTCCCTTGACGAGCAACGGACGCTCCAGCGCCACCGCCGCGTTCACGGCAACGGTCAGGTCTTCAGTGGCGACGTAGCTGTCGGTGCCTTCGAATCTCATGAAATTCCTCAATCTTCTTCCTGCCGGGAGATTGTGATCACGGCGTGTTCAATTCCAACCTGAACGCATTAAAAGACAGTGACAAGGGGGGCTGTCGGGTGTAGATGGACCCCCAATGGAGCGTTCGATGCAACAGACTCGTGAGAGCGATAAAAAAGCACAGCCCGAGGGAGCACTTATGAAGCAGGAAGCTTTTCTGGACGACGATTATCGCCCGGCCGAAGACGAGCCCTTCATGAATGAGCGCCAGACGGAATACTTCCGTCGCAAATTGATCCAGTGGCGCGAGGATCTTCTGTCCGACAGCCGCGACACGATCGAGGCGCTTCAGGACGGCACCCGCAACATCCCCGATGTCGCCGACCGTGCCAGCGAAGAGACCGACCGGGCGCTGGAACTGCGCACCCGGGACCGGCAGCGCAAGCTGGTGGCCAAGATCGACTCGGCGCTGCGGCGGATCGAGAACGGCGAATACGGGTATTGCGAGGATACCGGCGAGCCGATCAGCCTGAAGCGGCTGGATGCCCGCCCGATCGCCACGCTGAGCCTTGAGGCGCAGGAGCGCCATGAGCGCCGCGAGAAGGTGCATCGGGACGACTGATCCCTTGCGGATTGCGATAAGGAGCGCCCGGAGGCCGATGGCCGGCCCGGGCGTTTTGCTTTCATGACCCTTGTTGGACTTGATGTGCTGGTGCTGGGCGGCGGGATTGCCGGGCTGGCCGCTGCGCGCGCGCTGGCGCTGCGGGGTGCGCGGGTGCGCGTGTTGGAGCAGGCTACGGCGCTGGCGGAGGTGGGCGCGGGGATTCAGGTGAGCCCCAATGCGGGCCGGGTGCTGGAGGCGCTGGGGCTGGGCGCCGAGTTCGAGGCGGTGAGCGACGAGAGCCGGGGCGTGCGGATGCGTGAGGCGGCACGCGGGCGCGAGATTGCCTTTGTGCCCTATGCGGGGCGAGGGCGGTTTGCCAATGTGCACAGGGCCGACCTGCTGGCGGTGCTGGAGCGCGGCGCGCGGGAGGCGGGCGTGGAGATCACGCTGGGCTGCCGGGTGGAGGAGGTGCGCCCCGGCGGCGCGGTTGTGACCGAGGCCGGAGAGGTGCTGGAGGCGGGGCTGGTGGTGGGTGCGGACGGGCTGCACTCGCGCGCGCGGCGGGCCCTGCTGGGGGCGGAGGCGCCGGAATTTACCCATCAGATTGCGTGGCGGGCCCTGATCGAGGCCGAGGAGGAGATGCCCCCGGAGGCGCAGCTGTTCCTCGCGCCGGGGCGGCACCTGGTGGCCTATCCGCTGCGCGGGCAGAGGCTGGTGAACCTGGTGGCTTGCGAGGAGCAGGCGGATTGGGCCGAGGAGGGCTGGCAGGTGGCGGGCGACCCGGAAGCGTTTCGCGCCGCCTTTGCGGGCTTTGGTGGGCCGGTGCCGGGATGGTTGGCGCGGGTGGAGAGGGTCCGGCGCTGGGGGTTGTTTCGCCATGGGGTGGCGGCGCGCTGGCATCGGGAGCGGCTGGTGATCCTTGGCGACGCGGCGCATTCGACTCTGCCCTACCTCGCGCAGGGGGCGGCGATGGGGCTGGAGGATGCCTGGGTGCTGGCGGCGGAGCTGGCGGGGGCCGAGAGCCTTGAGGCCGGGCTGGCGGCGTTTCAGGCCGCACGGGGCGCGCGGTGCGCGCGGATCGTGGCGGCGGCGACGGCGAATGCGCGGAACTATCATTTGCCCGTGGGGCCGAAGAGATGGGCTGCGCATCTGGCGCTGAGGACGGCGAGCCGGTTTGCGCCCGGGGTTCTGCCGGGGCGGTTCGACTGGCTCTGGGGAGAGGATGTGACCTCTGGCGGATGGGGGTGACGTGCGTCGCTGGCGCGACGACACCCCACCCGCCATCCCGGTTCAGAACAGCCCTGTCAGGGGGAGGCCTGCGAGGAACGGGGGCTTGTGGGGGCCGTCGGTGGAGGCCGTGACCTCGGCGAGGGCGCTGGTGAGGCCTTCGGGTGTGGTGATGGCCACCGCGGGTGCGGGGATGGCGTGGATTTCGAGGCCGGCGTTTTCGCCCTCTTCGATCACCGTGCCGGACCAGCGGCGGGCGGTGCCTTCGGGGGCGACGAAGATGTAGTAAGCATCCCAACCGCCTTGCGGGTCGAGCGTGAGGAGTTGGAGGTCGTTGGCGGCGAAGTGGGGCGCGTAATGGGCCCAGACGACGGGCATGGCGCTCCACTCTTCGGCGTGGAGGGCCTCGTCGGCGACGATCTTCGCAGGGTCCGGGCGGGTGGTGATGCCGTGGTCGGCCAGCATGGCATCGAGCGCGGGGCAGACCTGTTCGCAGCCGTCTTTCCAGTCGAAATAGACGGCGCGGGGGGCCGTGTGGCTGAAGGCGTCAATCAGATACCAGGCGAGGGTGACGGAGCGGGAGCCGCCATCATCGAGGACAACGCCGGTTTCGGCTTCGATCTCTTCGGGTGTCCGGCCCTGTTCGATGGCGCGGGCGACGGCGAGGGCCGCGGTGTCGTTGCCGGTGATCAGGCGGGTGAGCCTGACGCGGGGCGGGTCGAAGGCGCCCTGTTGCCAGAGGTAGAGGCCGAGGGGCGCGAGCGGGAGGGCGGAGAAGGCGAGGGCGAGGGCCGCGGCGCGGGCGGCTTCGCCCGGCGTGGTTTCAGACATCCAGATCGACCCAGACGGGCACGTGGTCGGAGGGTTTCTCGCGGCCGCGCACGTCTTTCTCGATCCAGCAATCGGTGAGACGGTCGGCGGCCTGCGGGGTGAGCAGGAAATGGTCGATGCGGATGCCGTCGTTTCTGTCCCATGCGCCGCGCTGGTAATCCCAGAAGGAGTAGTGGCCGGGGCCACGGGTGCGGGCGCGGAAGGCCTCGGTGAAGCCGAGCGCGTTCAGCTCGCGCCACTTGGCGAGGCTTTCGGGGTGAAACAGCGCATCGCCCACCCAGGCTTCGGGGCGGGCGGCGTCGATGGGGCTGGGGATGATGTTGTAATCGCCGGCCATCAGGGCGGGCTGCTCTTCGGCCAGCAGGGCGCGGCCGCGGGCGATGAGGCGGTCCATCCACGCGAGCTTGTAGCGGAACTTCTCGCTGGTGCCGTCTTCGACCGGGTTGCCGTTGGGCAGGTAGAGGCCGCAGAGGCGCAGGGCGGTGTTGTCTCCGATGACGGTGGCCTCGATCCAGCGGGCCTGTTCGTCGGCATCGTCGCCGGGCAGGCCGCGGGTGACATCTTCGAGCGGGAGCCTGGAGAGGATGGCGACGCCGTTGAAGCCCTTCTGGCCATGGGTTTTGACCTGGTAGCCGAGGTCTTCGAAATGCTCGCGGGGGAAGCCCTCGTCGACCGACTTGATCTCTTGCAGGAGGGCGACGTCGGGGGCGCTTTCGGTGAGCCAGTCGGTGACGGCGCCGATCCGGGCCTTGACGCCGTTGATGTTGAAGGTGGCGATTTTCATGGGGCCCTCCGCGTGGTTGAGGCCTTTTTGCCTGAAGGTGCGATGGGGCACAATGCACGGTGCGGGGGATGGTGCGGCGGATGGTGCGGGAACCAGCGCGGGGGATCGGCGGTTGGCTTTGTGACACGCCCCTGAGGCGACCCGCATTTTACAGAGACAGACCCATGTTCAGCACCATCTTCGGCCACCGCGCCAATGACGCCCCCCGTATCGAAACCCGCCGCGAGGCGATTGAGCGGTTGGTGGGCGACCTCAACACCCTGATCGATTTTCTGCCCGAGAAGCCTGCGGTGACGGTCAATCCGCGCAGCGGGCATATCTCGCTGGAGGTGCCTGAGGAAGAGGTGGACCGGACACGCCATCTGGCGTGACCGGGGAGGGGCGCGTTACATCGAGAAGGACGTGCCGCAGCCGCAGGAGCTTGTGGCGTTGGGGTTCTCGATGGTGAAGCGCGCACCGATCAGCTCGTCGGAAAAGTCGATGGTTGCGCCTTCGAGGAAGGGCAGGGAGACCTCGTCGACCACCACCTTCTGGCCGTCCACCTCGAGCACCAGATCGTCGGCGGACGGTTCATCCAGCGTGATCTCGTATTGAAAGCCCGAGCAGCCGCCGCCCTCGACGGCGACGCGCAGCGCCTTGGGGGCCGCGCCGATCTCGGCGAGGCGGGCATAGGCGCGGGGGGTGACTTTTGGTGGCAGGGTCAGGGTCATCGCGGTGCATCGCTTTCCGGTTACGTTTCAAATATATGGGTCGCACAGCGCCACGACAAGGCAGGGTCGTGGGGGAAGTGATGAGAAGGGGCAGGAATGCGGGCTGTATTTGCATGTGATCCGGAGGCAAGCCGGGGGCGGCTTTTTCCGGAGGAGGAGAGCCATTTTCGCTCGCCTTTCCAGAGGGATCGGGACCGGATCATCCATGCCAGCGCGTTTCGGCGGCTCAAGCACAAGACGCAGGTCTTCGTGGAGCACGAAGGCGATCACTTTCGCACCCGGCTGACGCATACGCTGGAGGTGGCGCAGGTGGGGCGCACGATTGCCGGCACGCTGGGGCTGAACATCGAGCTGACCGAGGCGGTGGCGCTGGCCCATGACCTCGGGCACACGCCGTTCGGCCACACGGGAGAGGATGCGCTGGCGGCGCTGATGGCGCCTTACGGCGGGTTTGACCACAACGCGCAGGCCATTCGCATCGTGACCTCGCTGGAGCGCCATTATGCCGAGTTCGACGGGCTGAACCTGACATGGGAGAGCCTTGAGGGCATTGCCAAGCACAACGGGCCGGTGGAGGGCGAGCTGCCCTATGGGCTGACGGAGTATGCCAAGTTGCAGGATCTGGAGCTGCACACCCATGCCAGCGCCGAGGCGCAGGTTGCGGCGCTTTCGGACGATATTGCCTACAACAACCACGACCTGATGGACGGGCTGCGGGCCGGGCTCTTTACCGATGGCGACCTCGAGGAGCTGGCGCTGACCGCCGACAGTTACCGGCAGGTCGACCAGATCTACCCCGGGCTGGACCGCAAGCGGCGTCGCTACGAGGCGTTGCGGCGGGTGTTTGGGGTGATGGTGGAGGATGTGATCGCGGTCAGCCGGGCGCGGCTGAACGCGGCGGCCCCCCAGAGCGCGCAGGAGGTGCGGGAGCTGGGGCATTCGGTGGTGGAGTTCTCACCCGAGTTGCAGGGGCGGATCGCGGAGGTGCGGGAGTTCCTGTTTCACCGGATGTATCGCGCCCCGGCGGTGGTGGAGATGCGGGCGCAGGTGACGAAGGTGGTGGAGGAGCTGTTTCCGCTGTTCATGTCGCGCCCCGATCTGCTGCCCGACGAGTGGCAGAAGGATGTGGCCGAGGCCAGGCACGAGACTGCGATGGCGCGGCTGGTGGCAGATTACATCGCCGGGATGACCGACCGCTTTGCTTTGCAGCAGCACGAGAAGCTTCTGGGCTGAGGCTCAGAGCGGCTGGCGGGTGCCCCGGAGCCAGAGCCAGGCGGCGACGAGCGCCGTCAGCGGCACAGCGAGGCTGGCCCCCAGCCAGCCGAGCGAGGTGGCGAGCGCCGCGCCGAGGCCGAGGGCGCCGGTGCGCAGCATGTCGAAGGCCATGGCGGGGCTGAAGGGCGCGTAGCCGGTGGCATCGGCCAGCGCGGGCAGCAGGGCGGCGAGACCGAGCAGGGTGGCGCAGGCGATGTTGGCGCGGCGGTGGGGCTGGACGAAGAGCAGGCTGGCGAGCGCGCCGAGGCAGAGCAGCAGCGGCAGGGGTCCGAGCAGGTGGTTGGCGGGCTCGGGCGAGAACAGCGCATCGGCCAGCGCCGGAAAGCGCTGGGAGGTGTCGGAGATCATTAGCGCGGCCGCGGCGAGGGGCAGGCGGGCGACCATCCAGGGCAGGGCCCAGAGGGCGGCGAGGGCGATGAGCCAAGGGCGCGTGGCCCCCGGCAGCAGGGCGCGGCGGTTCAGGGCGAGGGCGAGCAACAGCAGCAGCGCCAGCAGCGGGCCGCCGGTGGGCAGAGGCGAGAGGCCCGCCGAAAGCGCCAGATCGGCCAGCACCAGCAGGGCGAGCGTGGCCAGCGCCGCCACGCGCAGCCCACGCCGGGGCAGACGCAGCGCCAGAGCGGCGATCAGCGCCAGCGGCCCGGCGATGCCGATGAGCGCACCGAGAGAGAGGACAGCGACCTGAATTACATAGGCGTCGAGGGCAGCAAGCTCCCAGGCCGTGGTGGAGGTGATCCAGATGTTGGCCACCGCGATGAGCGCCACCAGCAGCGTGGCCAGATGCGCCCCGATCCGCGCGCCGTGCCCGGCGTCGGGCGCGGGCGCGGCCTGCGGCAGGATGGCCGCGATCAGCATGGCCAGCAGCGAGGTGGCCAGCGTTGTGCCCTGCACCACGCGCCAGGCCAGCCCCTCGAACTGGTAGAGCGGGGGCTGGGGCGCGACCATCTCGCGGGGGATGGTGACGAGCAGCAGGCCCAGCACGGCGGAGGCGAGGGCGAGGGCGATGCACAGGCGCAGGGCGCGGTGGCTGGGGGTGATCCGGGTCATGGCGCATTCCTACCAAGGGGGTGGGGCGGCGCAAGCGGTGCTTGACCCCTGCGGGCGGGCTGATAGAGACGCTGGCGACGAGAAGGACCGAAAACATGAACCTCTTTGCCGATATCCGTGCGCTGGTTGTGGCCGAACTTGGGGCGATGATGGCCGAGGGCTTGCTGCCCGAGGGCCTTGATCTGACCAATGTGACGGTGGAGCCCCCGCGTGACGCGGCCCATGGCGACATGGCGACCAACGCTGCAATGGTGCTGGCCAAGCCGGCCAAGGCCAACCCGCGCGAGATTGCCGCCACGCTCTCGGAGCGGCTGGCCGGCGATGCGCGGATCGCGCAGGCCGATGTGGCGGGGCCGGGGTTTATCAACCTGGCGCTGGCTCCTGAGGTCTGGGGCGGCGTGGTCAAGTCGGTGCTGTCGCGGGGGCGGTCGTTCGGGCGCTCGGATCTGGGTGAAGGTCGGCGTGTAAACGTCGAGTTTGTATCGGCAAATCCGACCGGCCCCATGCATGTGGGCCATACCCGGGGCGCGGTCTTCGGCGATGCGCTGGCGAGCCTTCTGGCCTATGCCGGCCACGAGGTGACGCGGGAATACTACATCAACGACGGCGGCGCGCAGGTCGATGTGCTCGCCCGCTCCGTCTACCTGCGCTACCTCGAAGCCCACGGGCAGGAGGTGGCCTTCGAAGATGGCACCTATCCCGGTGACTACCTGATCCCGGTCGGCGAAGCGCTGAAGGAGAAGGTGGGCGATGCCTTTGTGGGCAAGGGCGAGCAGTTCTGGCTCGAAGAGGTGCGCGACTTTGCCACTGACGCGATGATGGGGCTGATCCGCGAGGATCTGAAGGCGCTTGGCGTCGAGATGGACGTGTTCTTCAGCGAAAAGAGCCTTTACGGCACCGGGCGGATCGAAGCCGCGATTGCCGACCTGAAGGGCAAGGGGCTGATCTACGAGGGCAAGCTGAAGCCGCCCAAGGGCAAGCTGCCCGACGATTGGGAGGCCCGCGAGCAGACCCTGTTCAAGAGCTCGGACTACGGCGACGACGAGGACCGGCCGGTGCAGAAGGCCGATGGCGCATGGGCCTATTTCGCCCCCGACATCGCCTATCATTATGACAAGGTTTCCAGAGGCTTCGACGAGCTTATTGATGTGTTTGGCGCCGACCATGGCGGCTATGTCAAACGGATGAAGGCCGCCGTCGCCGCGCTGAGCGAGAACCGGGTGCCGCTGGATGTGAAGCTGATCCAGCTGGTGAAGCTGTTCAAGGACGGCCAAGAGTTCAAGATGTCCAAGCGCGCGGGCACCTTCGTGACCCTGCGCGACGTGGTCGAGGAGGTGGGCGCCGATGTGACCCGCTTCACCATGCTGACCCGCAAGAACGATGCGCCGCTGGATTTCGACTTTGCCAAGGCGCTGGAGCAGAGCAAGGACAACCCGGTCTTCTACGTGCAATACGCCCATGCCCGGGTGCGCTCGGTGATGCGCAAGGCCGAGGCGGCTGGCTGGGATATGAGCCAGATTACGCTGTTGGATCAAGACCTTGATACGCTGCACGAGGCCGAGCTTCCGGTGGCCCGCAAGCTGGCGGAATGGCCGCGGTTGGTCGAGATTGCCGCCAAGGGCCACGAGCCGCACCGGATTGCCTTTTACCTCTACGAACTGGCGCAGGCCTTCCACGCGCTGTGGAACCGGGGCAACGACACGCCGGAGCTTCGGTTCTTCCAGGAAGGCGACGAGAGCGCTTCCTTGCCGAAAATTGCATTGGCGAAGGCCGTTTCCGTTGTTATTTCGGCGGGTCTTGGTATCTTGGGCGTAACCCCGGCGGAAGAGATGCGCTAGGCCCTCGCGGCCTGCATCCTCGGAACGGGGAAGCAGGCAAGCGTTCCCAGCCCCGAAAAGAGGGCGGGACGAGAGAGCGAGGCGAGCATGGATCATCGGCCGATGAATGAGGTCGCGTGGCACCCTGAGGGCGCTCCGCATGTGATGGCACAACCGGGCGATCTGTCCGATTTTGCACAGGATTTTCAAGAAGATGCGCCGCGAAGTTCAGGCGCGAAACTGGTCAGCGCCGCGGGCGCCGTGATGAGCCTTGCGCTGATCGCGGGGCTCGGGGTCTGGGGCTACCGGATCATCGTGCGCGACGTGACCGGCGTGCCCGTGGTGGCCGCGCTGGACGGACCGATGCGCATTGCCCCGGAAGATCCGGGCGGCGAGGTTGCGGGCCATACCGGGCTTGCGGTGAACGATGTGGCGGCAGAGGGCGAGGCGGCGGAGCTGCCCGAGCAGATCACCCTTGCCCCCGGCCCGGCGACCCTGAGCGAGGAAGACCTGCCGCTGGCGGCGATGGTGCAGCGCGATGTGGAGGCGGTCGAGGAGGCCACCCCGGCGAGCGAAGCGGAAGATGGCGAGCTGGTGGAGCCGGAGATGACGGTGGCCGCCAACCTGCCCGACGACGTGGACCCCAACGATCCCGTGGCCGTGGCCCTGGCGCTGGCCGGGCAGTTGAGCGAGGGGGCGGAGCCGCTTTCTCCCGCGCCCGAGGCGGCGGAACCCGACAGCCCCGAGCAGGCGCGTCTGGCGAGCCTTCCGGGCGTCAAGAACTCGCTCCGGCCCAAGGGCCGCCCTGCAGGGCTGAAGCGCACTGCGGCCGCGGATGTGGAAGTGGATGCCCCGAGCGCCCCGGTGGTGCCCGAAGGGGCCGAGGTGGCGCGGGCCGATCAGGTGGCTGCGGGCACCCGGCTGGTGCAGCTCGGCGCCTTCGAGAGCCCCGGCGAGGCGGCCTCGCTCTGGGCCAAGCTGGCCGGGCAGTTCGACAGCCTGATGGTCGAGAAGACCCGGCTGATCATGGAGGCCGAGAGCGGCGGGCAGACCTTCTATCGCCTTCGGGCGCAGGGCTTTGCGGACCTCTCCGACGCGCGCCGCTTCTGCGCCGCGCTGGTGGCGGAAAAGGCGGAATGCATCCCGGTGGTGGCCCGGTGAACCTGCCCGCATCGCGCCCCGCGCGGCTTTCGCCTTTCATCTTCGGGTGCGACGGGTTGGAGGTGACGACCGATGAGGTGTCGCTGTTCGGCGACGTGCAGCCTTTCGGCTTCATCCTGTTCAAGCGCAACATCGACAGCCCCGACCAGCTGCGCGCCCTGACCGCAGGACTGCGCGAGGCGGTGGGGTGGGAGGCGCCGATCTTCATCGACCAGGAGGGCGGCCGGGTGGACCGGATGGGCCCGCCCCATTGGCGCAGCTGGATGCCACCGCTCGATCAGGGCGCGGCAAGCGGGCCCGGGCAGGCGGCGCGGGCGATGGAGCTGCGCTATCGGCTCATTGCCGACGACTTGCGCGCGGTGGGGATTGATGGCAATTGCGCCCCGATGGGCGACATTGCCCATGCCGACACCCACGCCGTGCTGCGCAACCGCTGCTATGGCGAAACCCTTGAAAGCGTTGTCACTTCTGCCCGCGCCGTGGCCAATGGCTTGCTCGCCGGGGGCGTTCTGCCGGTGCTCAAGCACATTCCCGGCCATGGCCGCGCCACGATGGACAGCCACATGGAGCTGCCGCGGGTTTCGGCCTCTGCCGAGGCGCTGCGGGCCAGTGATTTTGCCGCCTTCAGGGCGCTGAACGACCTGCCGTTGGGGATGAGTGCCCATATCGTCTACGAGGCCTTCTCCGAAAGGGCCGCCACGGTGGACCCGGTGATGGTGGAGCTGATCCGGCAGGAGATCGGCTTTGGCGGCCTGCTGATGACGGACGATCTGAGCATGGAGGCGCTGGATGGCAGCTTGCCGGAGCGGGCGAGCGCCTCGCTGGCGGCGGGCTGCGACGTGGTGCTCTATTGCAAGGGCGTGTTCAGCGAGCTGAAGGCGCTCGCGGAGATTGCCGAAGATATGAAGGAAACAAGCCTTTCGCGGGCCGATGCCGCCTTGGAAGCCCGCCGCGCGCCTGATACCATCGACCGCAGAGCGATGGAGGCCGAATACGAGGCGCTGGTGAGCGGCGCCTTGGTGAAAGGGCAGGCGGCAGATGGCTGAAGACGGCGCGGCAGAATTTTCGGATGTCTCCGACCGGCTGGCCGCCGAGGCGCTGATCATCGACGTCGATGGCTTTGAAGGCCCGCTCGACCTGCTGCTGACGCTGGGGCGCACCCAAAAGGTGGACCTGCGCAAGATCTCCATTCTGCAACTCGCCGAGCAATACCTGGGCTTCGTGGAGCGCGCCAAGCAGCTGCGCATCGAGCTGGCGGCCGATTACCTTGTGATGGCGGCCTGGCTGGCGTTTCTGAAGAGCAAGCTGCTGCTGCCCCCCGACCCCAGCGAAGAGGGGCCGAGCGGCGAGGAGCTGGCGGCGCACCTCGCGTTCCAGCTCGAGCGGCTTTCGGCCATGCGGGACTCGGCGGCCAAGTTGATGGGGCGCGACCAGATGGGGCGCGACTTCTTTGCCCGCGGCATTCCCGAGAGCGTGGAGCGGGTGCGGCGCGTGACCTATACCGCCACGCTGCTGGACCTGATGCAGGCCTATGCCCGCATCCGCACCAAGGATGAGTTTCGCCCCTTCGTCATGGACCGCGAGAACCTGTTCACCATGGAGCAGGCGCTGGACCGGCTGCGCGGCCTGATCGGCTATGCCGGCGAGTGGACCAACCTGATGACCTACCTGCCCGAGGGCTGGGAAAACGACCCGATGCGCCGTCGCAGCGCCACGGCGGCGACCTTCGCCGCCTCGCTGGAGCTGGTGAAGCACGGCCATCTGACGATCCGGCAGGACGACATGTTTGCCCCGATCCAGATCAAGCTGAGGGAGGCGCCGCGTGGTTGACCTTTCGGACGGCATGGAGATGGAGGAGAGCCTGTTCGAGGCCCCGCCGATGGGCGAGCAGGAGCGGATGGTGGAGGCGATCCTCTTTGCCAGCGCCGAGCCGGTGACGGTGGCCGAGCTGAACGCCCGAATGCCGCACGGGGCCGAGGCCGCCGTGGTGCTGGAAACCCTGCAGAAACGCTACGAGGGGCGGGGCGTGGAGCTGCGCCGCGTGGGCGATGCATGGGCCCTGCGTACGGCACCCGACCTCGGCTTTCTGATGCAGAAGGAAACCGTGGAGACGCGCAAGCTCTCGCGTGCCGCGATCGAGACATTGGCCATCGTGGCCTATCACCAGCCAGTCACCCGCGCCGAGATCGAGGAGATCCGGGGCGTGAGCGTGAGCCGGGGCACGGTGGATCAGCTCATCGAGATGGAGTGGATTCGCTTTGGCCGCCGCCGGATGACCCCGGGACGCCCGGTGACCTACGTGGTGACACAGGATTTTCTGGACCATTTCGGCCTGGAAAGTGCCCGCGACCTGCCGGGGCTCAAGGAGCTCAGGGCGGCGGGACTTCTCGACAGCCGCCCACCGCCGGGCAGTATCGGTCTGGGCGACGGAGAAGACGACGAAGAGCAGACAGAAGAACAAGACGAACTTTTTACGGAGGACGACCCCGATGAATAGCATTCTCAGCCAGATCTGGCGCACGATCGTTATGCAATTCTCCAACCAGGCGCGGCACAGCATCAACAGCAAGCTCAGCCAGGGCATGAACTCCGCCCAGAACGGCCTGATGGGCAAAGGCAAGAAGGACGACGAGTGAACCTCGGACGGCTTATCAACATGGCGCTGCGAATGCTGATGCGTGCGCAGCGCCAGAAGGCTCGCAAGGGCGGTGCCAAGGGCGGCGTGAAGGCCGGCCGGCAGGATGGCCGCAAGCTGCGCAACGCGCTGCGGATCGGGCGGATGTTCGGCCGGTTCTGAGCCGCCGGTGGGTTTCACCCACCCTTCAGCTTGACCGCCCTCGAGCGGCGGGATAGGCCACGCGCATCATGGCTCGTGCCCCGCTACTGCAACTCTCCGACATCTCGCTCACCTTCGGCGGAAACCCCGTGTTCGAAGGCGTGGGCCTGACCGTGCAACCCGGCGACCGGGTGGCGCTGGTGGGGCGCAACGGCTCGGGCAAATCCACGCTGATGAAGGTGATGGCCGGGCTGGTGGAGGCCGACGCCGGCGAGGTCGTGCCCGCGCCCGGCGTGCGGGTGGGCTACATGGAGCAGGAACCCTCGATGGAGGGTTTTGCCACGCTCGGCGCCTTCGCTTCCAGCGGGCTCGACGAAAGCGAGGCCTGGCGCGTCGAGGCGGTGGCGGAGGGGCTGAAGTTCGGGCTTGAAACCGAGGTTGCCTCGGCCTCCGGCGGCGAGCGGCGCCGCGCGGCGCTGGCCAAGCTGCTGGCAGAGGCGCCCGAGCTGATGCTGCTCGACGAGCCGACCAACCATCTCGACATCGAGGCCATCGGCTGGCTCGAGCGCGAGCTGTCGCAGACCCGCGCCGGATTCGTGCTGATCTCGCACGACCGCGCCTTTCTCTCCGCGCTCACCCGCGCCACGCTCTGGATCGACCGGGGCGAGGTGCGCCGGCAGGAGCAGGGGTTCGAGGGATTCGAGGCCTGGCGCGACAAGATGTGGGAAGAGGAAGACACCGCCCGCCACAAGCTCGACCGCAAGATCAAGGCCGAGGCCCGCTGGGCCGTGGAAGGCATCAGCGCGCGGCGCAAGCGCAACATGGGCCGGGTGCGCGCCCTGCAGGAGCTGCGGGCCGAACGCGCCGGGCAGATCCGCCGCAAGGGCGTGGCGGCGCTGGAGCTGGAAGAGGGCAACAAGAGCGGCAAGGTCGTGGTCGAAGCGCAGGGGATCGCCAAGCGGTTCGGCGAGAAGGTGATCTTGCGGCCCTTCGACATCAAGCTCACCCGCGGCGAGCGGGTGGCCTTTGTTGGGCCCAATGGTGCGGGCAAGACCACGCTGATCAACATGCTCATTGGCAAGACCACGCCTGACGAGGGCCGGATCAAGCAGGGGCACGGGGTGGAGATGGCGGTGTTCGACCAGAGCCGCGCCGCGCTCGACCTCGACGCCAGCCTCTGGGAGAACCTCGCGGGCGACCCGGCGATGCGGGTGAGCGGGCAGGCCGACCAGGTGATGGTGCGGGGTCAGCCCAAGCACGTCGTCGGCTACCTCAAGGATTTCCTCTTCGATGAGGCCCAGGCCCGCGCCCCGGTGCGCTCGCTCTCGGGCGGCGAGAAGGCGCGGCTGCTGCTGGCCAGGCTGATGGCGCGCGAAAGCAACCTGATGGTGCTCGACGAGCCGACCAACGACCTCGACATCGAAACCCTCGACCTGCTGCAGGAAGTGCTCTCCGACTACCCGGGCACGGTGCTGCTGGTCAGCCACGACCGGGATTTCATCGACCGCGTGGCAACCCGCTCGGTGGTGCTTGAGGGCGAGGGCCGAGCCACCGTCTACGCCGGTGGCTGGAGCGACCTCCTGGCCCAGGGCGGCGGACAATGGCAGCGCTCCACCCAGCCCTCCAAACGCGCCACCCGCGCCGAGGAAAAGCCCGCCCCCGAAAAGCCGAAGGCCAATGGCCTCAGCTTCACCGAAAAACACCGGCTGGAGGCGCTTCCGGCCGAGATCGAGCGGCTCGAGGCCGAGATCGGCAAGCTGAACGAGCTGATGAGCGACCCCGAGCTCTTCACCCGCGAGCCGGTGAAGTTCAAGAAGGCCACCGAAGCGCTGACCGAACGCCAGAAAAAGCTCGCCGCCGCCGAAGAGGAATGGCTGGCGCTGGAAGAAAGAGCCGCTGGCTGACCGGCCGAGGCCAAGGCGCGGCCGGCCCAAAAAGCGCCTCCACCCCTGTTCATTTTCTTGCTGTAAATATCTCCGGGGGTGTGGGGGCTGGCCCCCACTGTGCACCGCCTCAGCGCTCGTCCCGCCGGCTCTGCGCGTGCAGCCTCGCCACCCGGGCGGCCTCCGCCTTCGCGCGCTCCTTCTCGGCCTTCGTCAGCCCATGAAACGCCGCGTTCGCGTCGGCGCGGGCCTTGTCCTCGGTCCGCGCCTTATCCTTGCGCACCCGGTTCAGGTTGACCGGCTTGCTCACTTGGCTTTCGGCCCCACCATCTCTTCGGGCCGAACCACGCGGTCGAAGGTCTCGGCATCCACGAAGCCGAGCGCGATGGCTTCTTCCTTCAGGGTGGTGCCGTTCTTGTGGGCGGTCTTGGCGACCTTGGTGGCGTTGTCGTAGCCGATGGTGGGCGCCAGCGCGGTGACCAGCATCAGGCTCTCTTCCATCAGCTTCTGAATGCGCGGCTTGTTGGCCTCGATGCCCGAGAGCATCCGCTCGGTGAAGCTGGAGGCGACATCGCCCAGAAGCTGGATCGACTGAAGCAGGTTGTAGCTCATCATCGGGTTGTAGACGTTCAGCTCGAAGTGGCCCTGCGAGCCGGCAAACTTGATCGCGGCGTCATTGCCCATGACGTGAGCGGCCACCTGCGTCATCGCCTCGGCCTGGGTCGGGTTGACCTTGCCGGGCATGATCGAGCTGCCCGGCTCGTTCTCGGGCAGGATCAGCTCGCCGAGCCCCGAGCGCGGGCCGGAGCCGAGGAAGCGGATGTCGTTGGCGATCTTGTACATCGCCCCGGCAACCGTGGTCAGCGCGCCGGAGAGGAAGACCATGGCGTCATGGGCGGCCAGCGCCTCGAACTTGTTGGGCGCGGTGACGAAGGGCAGGGAGGTGATGGCGGCCATGTTGGCGGCCACGGTCTCGCCCCAGCCTTCGACGGTGTTCAGCCCGGTGCCCACGGCGGTGCCGCCCTGGGCCAGCTCGTAGATGCCGGGCATGGCGGCCTCGATGCGCTTGATGCCGTTGCGGATTTGCGCGGCGTAGCCCGAGAACTCCTGCCCCAGCGTGAGCGGGGTGGCATCCTGGGTGTGGGTGCGGCCGATCTTGATGATGTCCCTGAACTCTTCGGCCTTCGCCTCGAGCCCTTCAGCCAGTTGGGTCAGGCCGGGCATCAGCACGTCGCGCACCGACATGGCGGTGGCGATGTGCATCGCGGTGGGGAAGGTGTCGTTGGAGCTTTGCCCCATGTTGCAGTGATCGTTCGGGTGGACCGGGTCCTTGGAGCCGATCTCGCCGCCGAGGATCTCGATGGCGCGGTTGGCGATGACCTCATTGGCGTTCATGTTCGACTGGGTGCCCGAGCCGGTCTGCCAGACCACGAGAGGGAAGTTGTCATCGAACTTGCCGGCGACCACCTCGGAGGCGGCCTGGATCACGGCGTCGGCCAGCTTGGCATCCAGCTTTCCGGAGGCCTTGTTGGCCTCGGCACAGGCCTGCTTGATGACGCCGAGTGCGCGGACGATGGCCACGGGCTGCTTTTCCCAGCCGATCGGGAAGTTCATGATCGAGCGCTGGGTCTGGGCGCCCCAGTACTTGTCGGAAGGAACTTCGAGCGGCCCGAAGCTGTCGGTTTCGGTGCGGGTATCGGCCATGGGATGCGCCCTCTTGCTGCTGTCGCAGGAGACATACCGGATGCGGCGGGGTGGTCAATGGTGGGTTAGCGCAAACTGTCGGAGCCGCACCGTCATCCTCGGACTTGATCCGAGGATCTCTGCCTGTGCAGATCCTCGGGTCGAGCCCGAGGATGACGGGGGGGTGAGGTGTGCCTGTTTACTGCGCCCGGCGGGTGAAGACCCAGACGTGCGCGGGCGGCAGGTTGGCCCAGGTTATGCCGCGACGGCGGGCGGAGACGCCGAGTTCGGCCTGCATCTCGGGGCTGATCGGGCTGCCGGGGGAATAGGTGATCTGGACGAAGATCGCGCCGGGGCGCATGACCTCCAGCGCCCGGCCGACCACCTCGCGCTGGATCGTCGGGCGGGCCAGCACCGGCACGCCGGAGATCACCGCGCCGACGCCGGAAAGGCCGATCTGGCCGATGTCCTGCGCCGGGCGGTTCAGCACGGTCACGCCGGGAAACTTGGCCAGCAGCGTCTCGCAGAAGCGGTCGTTGGTTTCCATGCAGGTGAGCCGCGAGGGGTGCACGCCGCGCTGAAGGATTGCTTTGGTGAAGACGCCGGTGCCCGGGCCGATCTCGACGATCGGGCCCTCGATGGCCTCAAGCCCCTCGGTCATCTTGCGGGCGACGGCGGCGGAGGAGGGCGCGATGGCGACCACCTCGCCGGGTTTGCGGAACATCTCGGTGAGAAAGACGGCGAAATCGCTCGGCATGGCAGGCCTCGGTAGCTGGTGTCCGGGGCCAGTTGCGCCGCGTGGGCCGCGCCGATCAAGCGGCAAAACGCAGCGTTACCGAAACTTCACGGCGCCGAAATCGCCCCGTCATGGGGGCGATTCAGCCCCGTTACAAAGCGGCTATTTGCGGAAGCTGTCGAGGCTGACCACCTCGGCGTCATGCTGGCCTTCGGTCTCTTCGACATCCTCGGCCATTGGCGCGGGCGCGATCTCTTCCTCGTCGTCGTCCTCCTCGTCGTCCTGGCTCTCGAAGCGCAGGCCGAATTCGACGGAGGGATCGACGAAGGTGGCGATGGCGTCATAGGGGATCACCAGCCGCTCGGGCGCATCGCCGAAGTTGAGGGTGACGGAAAACCCGTCGTCGGTGACATCGAGATCGTCGAACCAGTGCTGCATCACCACCGTCATTTCCTCGGGATAGCGCTCGCGCAGCCAGTCGGCGATTTCAACGCCCTCGGCGCGGGTGTCGAAGGTGATGAAGAAGTGATGCTGGCCGGGAAGCCCGTGCTCGGAAACCTCGGCAAGAACATCGCGGATCAGCGTCCGCATCGCGCGGTGCATGAGCCTGCCGTAGTCGATTTCTCGGGTCATCAGGGACGGGGCCTTTCAGTGCTTGCTTGCGGCCAGCATAAGAGATTCGGACCTGAATGACAGGGCGAAAACGCGGGACGCCGCGCAGCGCTAGAGCAGGCTGCCCGCCAGCCCGCCTGCCAGCGCCATGAGCGCCAGCGTGGCGGCGAGGCCGAGGCGCAGGGCGAGCAGCAGCAGGGCGGCGAGGGCGGTGAGGGCAAGGGCGGCGGGGTCGAGCGTGGACCAGTCGGGCGTGGCGGGGCGGTGGGTGGCGGTGCCGGGCCATCGGGTGTGGACGGTGACAAAGAGCACGTGCAGGGCAAACCAGAGCGAGAGATTGGCGATGACGCCGACCACGGCGGCGGTGATCGCCCTGAGCGCCCCGGCGAGGCGGGGCTGGTGGGTGATCCACTCGAGGTAGGGAGCACCGGCGAAGATCCACAGGAAACAGGGGATGAAGGTGACCCACAGGGTGAGTGCGGCGGCGGCGAGGGCCATCGGGACGCTCTGCTTGGCCCCGGTGAGCGCCGCGACGAACTCGGTGACGAGGATCAGCGGGCCGGGGGTGGTTTCGGCCAGGCCGAGGCCGTCGATCATTTCGGCGGTGGTGAGCCACTGATGGGTGCTGACGGCCTCCTGGGTCATGTAGGCGAGCACGGCATAGGCCCCGCCGAAGGTGACGACGGCGAGTTGCGAAAAGAAGAGGCCGAGCTCGGTGAGCAGCGGGGTGCCTCGGGTGAGCGCGAAGGGGGCGACCCAGAGTGTGGCAAATATGACTACGGTCAGAAGGGTGCGCCGGGCGCTGCCGGGGGGCAGGGTGGGCGCGGGGCCGATCTGCAGGTTGGTGCTCCGCAGAGCGCCCCAGAGCGCCGCCGCGGCGATGATCAGCGGGAAGGGCAGGCCAAGGGCGTAGATGGCGAGAAAGGCGAGGGCGGCGAGCGCCAGCCCCTCGGCCATGTATCCCGGGCCAAATGCGCGCCTCGAGATCTTGATGAGCGCCTGCACCACCACCACGACCACGGCGGCCTGGATGCCGAGGAACAGGCTCTGCACCAGCGGCACCTGCCCATAGGCGGCATAGGCCAGCGCCAGAGTCAGCACCACCAGCGCCCCGGGCAGCACGAAGAGGCAGCCCGCGATCAGCCCGCCCGGGATGCCGCGCAGACGCCATCCGGCATAGGTGCAGAGCTGCATGGCCTCGGGGCCGGGGAGCATCATGCAGAAGGAGAGGGCTGAAAGGTACTGCCGTTCGGTAAGCCACTGTCGTCGCGCGACGAGTTCCTCGTGCATCAGCGCGATCTGCGCTGCCGGCCCGCCGAAGGAGAGCAGGCCGATGCGGGCGAAGGTGCGGGTGAGGGTGGAGAGGGGGACGCTCACGTTGCCGCCCCCGTTGGCCAGTCGTGTCCTTCGTCGAACCCGTCGCGCGCCCAGCGATAAAGCGCGTCATAGAGCGTCAGCCCGGCGGTCAGTTGCGCCTGGTCGTCCCGGTATTGCCGCGAAAGCCCGACGGACAGCGCCAGCAGACCCGCGGCCTGCGGAGACAGATCGTGCCGATCGGTGTCGGCGGCGCGGATTACCGTGGCGAGGCGGTCGAGTGCGTCGGAATGAAGGGCGAACTCATCGCACATCGTGTCGAAGCTGCACCGCGCCCCCCGGTGACTCCAGAACCCGCCTTCGATGTCGAAGGGCGTTGCCCCGTAGCGCTCGGCTACGCCCTCCACCTCGGCGGGCGAGACGAAGAGAAACCGCGCACCGGGGTCGACGAACCGGCGGATCAGCCAGGGGCAGGCGATACGGTCGATCTTCGGGCGATGACGGGTGACCCAGAGCGTTGCGCCCTCCACCGGCGCCGGGATGGCGGCGGCGGGAACCCGGAAGGTGCCGGGGGTATCGCGCCAGCCATACATCCCGCCCGAAAGGTATTCGGCCTCGATCCCGTCGCCGCGCAGCCAGGCCACCAGCCCTTGGCTCAGCTTGATGCCCTTCTGGCAGGTTACCACGCAGCGCCGCCCGCTCAGACGGGCTTTGAGCCCCTCGATATCGGTGTGCGGGTGGCGGAAGGAGCCGGGAATGAGGAATGGATCGGCGTTGAAATCGGGGTCGATCGAGATATCGACGATCACCGGACAATCGGGCGTGCCGATCAGGCGCAGAAGCTGGGCAGGGGTGATCTCGTTGGGGGCAGCCATCGGGCATGTCTCCTTGTGCAAGGCAAACATGCGAACCTCTGGCTTGGGGCCTCACGGGGCGTTCGCGCTGTCCCCATGCCAGAGTTGTGGCCTGAGTGCGGGAACCTGTCAACCGGAGAGGAAAGTGCAGGCTTCTGTTGCCAGGTGCCTGCGAACCCCGCCTTACCTGGCTAGAGGCAAGGACTTAAGATTTCGATCTATCGCGCTGCATTAAGCAGCGAGAGCGACCGGAGCACGATTGTTGTTGGCAATTGTACTTTACGGACCGATATCGGTGGTACCTCACCGAGACAAAGCATAACCCCTTTAGACGTTCGTCGATCCTGTTTCGGCCCCATGATCTCCCAACAAGAGATATTTGGTGGAGCCGCCGGGTACCGCCCCCGGGTCCGATCCGCTTATTACGAGCGCGTTTATGTCCATAGTCCCGTTGCCGGAACGCTCCAGATATAGGCGCGCAGGCGCGTGAATTCAAGGTGCTTTGCGCAGGGGCGCGGGGCGGCTACACTCTGGTCATTGTCAATTTGAACCAAGTTTTTCAACGGAGTGACCAGATGAAAAACCTCTTTTCCCTCAGTGCCTTTGCCGCCCTTCTTGCAGCGCCCGCCATGGCAGAATCCGTGGCGCCGCCGTGCAGCGATTTCACCACCGAAAAGTCCAGCTGGAGCTGTTTCTGCGATGCCAAGGCCGCGCCGGGCTCGGTCTGGGGCTCGGGGCCCTACACGGGCGACAGCGATGTCTGCACCGCGGCGCGCCACGCGGGCGTGATCGGCGCGGAGGGGGGCATGGTGAGCCTCAAGACCGTCGACGGGCAGGCGAGTTACAGCGGCTCGGAGGCCAATGGGGTGATCACCCGCGACTGGGGCAGCTTTGCCCAGTCGATCGCCTTTCCGCCGCCTGCCGTCACCTCGGATCTTGCCGCCTGTGGGCGCTTTCCGACCGGGACCGAAAGCCATTCGTGCTTCTGCGCGGCCGATGCCAGCAAGGCGCGCGATGTCTGGGGCTCGGGGCCCTATACCGGTGACAGCGACATCTGCGCGGCGGCCTTCCACGCTGGCGCGGTAGAAGAGGGTGGCGGCGAGGTGACGGTGCTGCGCGTGCCGGGGCTGAAGGAATACACCGCCTCGGAGG
Source organism: Oceanicola sp. 502str15 (assembly GCF_024105635.1). Lineage (NCBI taxonomy): Bacteria > Pseudomonadati > Pseudomonadota > Alphaproteobacteria > Rhodobacterales > Roseobacteraceae > Oceanicola > Oceanicola sp. 502str15. The sequence continues at coordinate 1,356,318 of NZ_WYDQ01000001.1, read as the reverse complement.
CCGCCGGAGTGGCCACAAGTGACTGGGGCGGCTACGATTTTTCGATCACCTTCAACCGCAATTGAGCGCGACACCCTGGCCCCTGTCGGAGCGCGCGGCGGGGGCTAGATTAGACCCATGTTCAGCTTTCTGACCACCCGCAAGCGCTTTGCCGACCTCACCGAGCAGGAGGTGCTGGCGCTCGCCATCTCCTCCGAAGAGGACGACGCCCGCATCTACCGCGGGTTTGCCGAGCGCCTGCGCGGTGATTTTCCCGGCACGGCAGGCGTGTTCGAGCAGATGGCGGCGGAGGAAGACGGCCACCGGCAGCGGCTGATCGAACGGCACAAGGCGCGCTTCGGCGAGGTGATCCCGCTGATCCGGCGCGAACATGTGAGCGGGTTCTATGCCCGCAAACCCGTATGGCTGGCCGAGAACCTGCCGCTGGAGCGGATGCGCGGGCTGGCCAGCGAGATGGAGCAGCAGGCCGAGCGCTTCTATGTGCTCGCCGCCGCCCGCACCCGCGATGCCGACACCCGTAAGCTGCTGGGCGATCTGGCGGCGGCAGAGCGCGGCCACGAGCAGAAGGCCGAGGCGCTGGAAGGCGGGCTGGATGCCGGGGTGCGGGGCGCGGAAGAGGCCACGGCGCACCGCCAGTTCGTGCTGACATGGGTGCAACCGGGGCTGGCGGGGCTGATGGACGGATCGGTGAGCACACTGGCCCCGATCTTCGCCACCGCCTTCGCCACGCAGGACCCCTGGACAACCTTCCTCGTCGGCCTCGCCGCCTCGGTCGGGGCGGGGATCTCGATGGGCTTCACCGAAGCCGCCAGCGATGACGGCCAACTCTCCGGGCGCGGCTCACCCTTCAAGCGCGGGTTCGCCAGCGGTGTGATGACCGCCCTCGGCGGCCTCGGCCACGCGCTGCCCTATCTGATCCCGCATTTCTGGACCGCAACGGTGATCGCGCTAATGGTGGTGTTCGTCGAGCTCTGGGCGATTGCCTGGATCCAGAACCGCTACATGGAAACCCCCTTCTTCCGGGCGGCGATGCAGGTGGTGCTGGGAGGCGCTCTGGTATTGGCGGCGGGGATATTGATCGGCGGCGGTTAAAGAGATTCAGGGCCTCCGGCGGGAGATATTTGGAGCAAGAAAATGACAGGGGCGCGCACCCTGTGCATTTTCTTGCGGAAAATACTCACCAAAAACATGTCGTGCCCCGAAGGGGCGCATTTTAATTAAAGTCTACTCGTCTGGCGGGATCAGGCCGAGGCCGCGCAGGTAGATGCCGATGCCGGTTTCCAGCAGCTCTTCGGGCGGGAAGGGCGCGCGGGTGCCGGGGGAGCCTCGGGCGAAGAGTTCGACCACGCCGTGGGACATGGCCCAGACATGGGCCGAGAACATTGCCGCTGGCGGGCGCTTTTCGGGGGGCAGGCGGTCGGCAAGCCCGGCGGCGGCGCGTTCGAGCACATTCTGGGCGCGGGCGGCGCCGCGGGCGAGGTCTGGGTCGCGGGCCAGCGAAAGCCCGGCCTCGAACATCGCCTGGTAGTGGCCGGGGAACTTGCGGGCGAAGGCGAGGTAGGCGCGCCCGGTTGCTTCGAAGCTGGCGATGGCGGAGGGCTGGCCGGTTTCATAGGCATGTTCCATCAGGTCGCCAAAGATCGCATAGCCCTGCTTGGCCACCTCGGCCAGCAGGTCTTCGCGCCCCTCGAAGTGACGGTAGACGGCCGCCGGGGTGACGCCGGCGTCCTTGGCCGCTTCGGAGAGGGTGAAGCCCTGCGGGCCCTTCTCCTCGATCAGCCGGATTGCCGCCTCGACCAGAGCCTGGCGAAGATTGCCGTGATGGTAGCCGCGCCGGGGCATCAGGCCGTCCAGATCTCCGGGCCGCCGCAGATTTTCGGGTCTGGCGTGTGCACCAGCTTCTCGTCCTTGCCGGGGTAGTCGAGCCGGCAGAGCACGGCGCGGATGGCGGCGATGCGGGCGCGGCGCTTGTCGTCGGAGCGGATCACCGTCCAGGGGTTGCGGGCGGTGTGGCTCATGGCGAAGGTTTCGCGGATGGCGGCCGAGTAGGCTTCCCATCTCTGGAGGCCCTCGACGTCGATGGAGGAGAGTTTCCACTGTTTCAGCGGGTCTTTCTCGCGTTCGAGAAAGCGCCCGAGCTGCTCGGCGCGGCCGACGTTGAGCCAGATCTTGAAGAGGTGGATGCCGTCTTCGGAGATCATCTGCTCGAAGCCGGGGAGCTGGTTGAAGAAATGGCGGCGCTGCGCGTCGGTGCAGAAGCCGAAGACCTTTTCGACAACCGCGCGGTTGTACCAGCTGCGGTCGAACATGACGAACTCGCCGCCCGAGGGGAGCTGGCGCACGTAGCGCTGGAAATACCACTCGGAGGCCTCCTTGTCGGAGGGCTTGGAGAGCGCCACCACGCGGGCCGAGCGCGGGTTGAGGTTTTCGCGGAAGCGCTTGATCGTGCCGCCTTTTCCGGCGGCATCGCGGCCTTCGAAGACCACCGCCACCCGCGCTCCGGTGTCCTTCACCCAGGAGAGCATCTTGACCAGCTCGACCTGCAGGGCCTCCAGCGTGTCCTCGTAGTCGCCTTTGTCCATCCGCTTGTCGTAAGGGTAGTCTTCGAGGATGGTCTTGCCCTTCGCTTCCGCCACCGCCTCGCGCACCTCCTTGGGCGCTTCGCTTTCGTAGAATTTCGAGATCGCGCCGTCGAAGGGGAGATTGGTCATGGGTCTGTCCAAGCGGTTGAAAAGGCTCGGGCAGTATGGGGCCGGGCGGGCCTTAGCGCAATCCGGCGCGGGCGGCGGCGCGGTTGATGGCGTCGACTGTTGCCTGCGGGTTGGCATGTTGCGGCATATGCCCGACGCCGGGCAGGACGGTGAGCCGGGCGGAGGGGATCAGGGCGGCCATGGGGCGGGCGTGGATGTCGATGCCGACGATGGTATCGGCGGTGCCGTGGACGATCTCGATGGGCAGGCGCAGGCGCGGGTAGGACGGGCGAAGACGTTGCAGCGCGGCCTTGAGCTTGAGCACCTGCTGGCCGTTGTTGCGCAGGGTGGAGGCGCGCACGGAAAGGGGGGCACCGATGTGCTCGAGGTAGCCGCGCGGGGGCTTCTGCGGTGTGAAGATTTCGGCCAGGGCGCTTTCGATCCGGGCATCGGAGGCGAGCGCGGAGATCACCGGCACGGCGAAGGTGCGGCCCGCGGGGGAGCCGGTGAGGGAATAGAAGCTGTCGAGCGGCCCTTCCCAGGGCATGGTGGCCCCGGCGAGCGAGACCACGGCGGCCACGCGCTCGGGGCGCTCCACCGCCCAGGCCATGGCGACCGCGCCGCCGTAGCTGTGGCCGACGACAACGGCCTTGCGCACGCCGAGCTTGGCGGCCAGCGCGTCGAGGATGGCGGCCTGCTGCTGGGGCGTGCCGCCGCCTGCGATGGCTTCGGAGTGGCCGAGGCCGGGACGGTCGACCGCGATCACGCGGTAGCGCCCTTTCAGCCGGTCGACGAGGTCGAAGGTGTAGTCGCGCAGGTTGCCGCCCGCGCCGTGGAGCAGGATGACCGTCGGACCGCGCCCCACGTCGATGTAGTGCAGGCGTTTGCCGTCAACCTCGACCACCGGCCCGACGGGCGGATAGGCCGCCTCGGCGGAGCGCTTCTGGCTGGCGGAGCAGCCGGCGAGCACGGCCACGACGGCGGTGAGGCCGAGAAGGGCGACTATGGCCTTGATCATCATTCGTCTGCGCCCTCGCTTGCGGTTTCCTCAAGGACGTTACGCGGGCGGGGCGCGGAGAGTTTCATCTTTTCAGGTCTGCGGGCGGTGTCGGCGGCTCAGGCCATGCCGATACGGGCCATGTCGTAGGGCGTGGACTGGTAGATTTCGTTGATCCAGTTGCCGTAGAGCAGGTGGGCGTGGCTGCGCCAGCGGTTCAGCGGTTGGCGCGTGGGGTCGTCGTTGGGGAAGTAGTTGACCGGCACGTTGATCGGGCTGCCGGTGGAGACGTCGCGGTCGTATTCCTCCTTCAGCGTGCCACTGTCGTATTCGAAGTGGTTGAAGATGTAGAGCGCCCGGTGGGCCGGGTCTTCGACCAGGCAGGGGCCGGCCTCGCCCGAGCCTATGAGGATGGAGAGCCCGGCGGCCTCGACCTCGGCGGCCTTCATCTCGGTCCAGCGGCTGACCGGGATCAGCACATCGTCGGAGAAGCCGCGCAGGTAGGGCGAGGCGGGGGCGAGGTTCTGGTGGCGCAGGCAGCCGAAGAGCTTGGCCGAGAGCAGGTGCTTGGGCACGCCGTGGAAGTGGTTGATCATCGCCATCCCGCCCCAGCAGACGCCGAAGGTGGAATGCACGTGGGTCTGGGTCCAGTCCATCACCTGTTGCAGTTCGTTCCAATAGGTCACCTCCTCGAAGGGCAGGTGCTCGATCGGGGCGCCGGTGATGATGAGGCCATCGAACTTTTCGCCGGTGGCGGCGACCTCGGAGAAGGGGCGGTAGAAGGACTCCATATGCTCGGCGCTGGCGTTCTTGGACTCGTGCTCGCTCATCCGGATGAGCTGGAAGTCGATCTGAAGCGGGGTGGCGCCGATCAGCCGGGCAAATTGGGTCTCGGTCTGGATCTTCTTGGGCATCAGGTTGAGCAGCCCGATCCGCAGGCGGCGGATGTCCTGACGCTCGGCGGTGTCCTCGCCCATGACCATCACGCCCTCGCGCTCGAGCACGGCATAGGCGGGGAGGTCGGAGGGCAGGGTGATGGGCATGGGTCTGGCCTTGGTGGTGCGGGAAGGGTGGATTTAGGGCGTGGTGGCCTTGCGCTCAAGGGCGCGGGCGATCAGGGCGTTGAAGGCTGCTTCGCTGTCGACGGCCTTTGCCTCGTCGGCGGTGATGCTCACGCCCCAGTTGCGGGCCATCGCCTCGTAGAGCGGCTGGCGGTGGGCCAGCGCCTTGGAATAGGTGAAGCGGATGAAGGCATCCGGATCAACGTCGGCCTCGGAGATATTGTTTTCGCTCAGGTATTCGGCCCAGACGCGGGCGAGGAAATCGGGCCGGTAGCTCATTGGCTTGGGGGCCTTGTCGAAGCGGCGGATCAACTCGGCGGTATGGGCCTCGGAGCCCTCGATCCAGACCATGAGGCACCGGCTGGAGAGTTCGGTGAGCAGGGGATCATCGGCATCGTCGGGGTCGACCCACTCGCAGATCGAGCCGCCGGTGTCGCAGATGAAATGCGGGTAGCCATAAAGCGCCTCGGCGCGTTCGATGAAATAGCCGGTGTCACGCAGGGCGTTTTCCTCGGCCTCGCGGAACTGGTGCTGGCGGCGGGTGTATTCGGCCATTTCCATGCCGCCCTTTTCCGGCGCGCCGGGCTTGCCGAGGTAGGTGGAGACGGGGGAGAGGTTGTTGAAGGTGATGTTGGAGCCGATGAAGATGGAATCCGTCATCAGCAGCTCGCGCAGGAACGGAACCTTCATGGCTTCGCGCTTGGCGTTGTCGGTGATCCGCTCGCCCATGTAGCGGGTGCCGATGCGGTAATCTATCGAGTAGTGGAACCACGCGCCGCTGTCGCGCAGGAGCTGCGACAGGTGGGTTTTGCCGAGGCCGGACATGCCGAAGAGCAGCACGCGCTTTTGCGCGGCGTCGGTCCATTGGGTGGCGTTGGCGTAGATCATGGTGTCCCTCGTCGTTGCCGGGAGGGGTAGCGCGGCGGGGCGTGGGTGGTCCAGCGAAATCAGGCGGTTGCGCGGGTGATCCGGCGCAGGAGTCGCCCGTCGAGCACGATGAGGCCGGCGGCGAGCAGGGCAAAGCCGGCATAGGCGCGGGGGGCGAGGGTTTCGTTCAGCAGCAGGGCGCCGAGCAGGATGGCGACAGGGGCGACCAGAAGGGTGACGAGCATGAGGTTGCCCGAGCCGGCCATGGCGAGCACGCGGTAGTAGAGCATATAGGCGCCGGCGGTGGCGATCAGGGCGATGTAGGCGAGGGCGGCGGTGCCTTCGGGCGTGGCGGGCAGGTCGATGTTGCCTTCGAGCGCGAGGGTCAGCGGAATGAGGATGGCGGCGGCGCAGGAGACCATGCCGGCGGAGGCGGCCAGCGGGGAGAGCCCCTTGAGGCGGGCCCGCGCCCAGGCGCCCGCGCAGGCATAGCTGAGGGTGGCGCCGATCACCGCGATCTGGGCGAGGGAGCGCAGCGAGAGGCCCTGCAGCACGGCGGGGCCGACGGTGACGGCAACGCCCGCAAAACCGAGCAGCACGCCCGCGAGGCGGCGGGTGGAGAGGCGCTCGTCGGCAAAGACCAGCGCGGCGACGATCACGCCCGCAACGGCGGTGAAGGCGTTGAGGATCGAGGTAAGGCCGCTTTCGATGCTGAGTTGGCCCCAGGCGAGCAGGGTGAAGGGGAGGACATTGTTCAGCAGGCCCATGACGGCGAGGGTCGCCCAGAGCCCCCAGCCCCGCGGGATCGCTTCGCCGCGCAGCCAGACCACCAGCCAGAGGGCCACCGCCGCCCAGCCGACCCGGTGACAGACGACCGAGAGCACCGAGACCTCCCGCAGCGCCACGGCGGTGGTCAGGAAGGAGCCGCCCCAGATCAGGCCGAGCAGCAGCATTTCGGCCCATGCCCGGGAGGAGATGTCGGTCGCTTGTTTCATGGGCCGGGTTTAGCGCTGCGCTGACCCGGGGGCGACCCGGAATTTGCGCAAGCTGAAGCGGTGGGGGGCTGAATGCGAGAAGGCCCCGGGCGCGGTGCCCGGGGCCTTCTGGTGGTCTGTGCGGTTCAGGCGCGGATCAGAAGTTGTAGCCCACGCGGAGGCCGACGCCGAAGGCGGTGTTGTCTTCGAAGTTGCCTAGATCGCCGCCGCCAGCGAGGGCGGGGGCTTCGGTGAGTGCATCACCAAGCCAGCTGTAGTTCACTCCACCTGTGATCGTGGCCTTTCCGACCGTGTATCGACCGGCGAGACCGAGGGAAGTGCGGCCATCAGTCGGTCCAAGGTTGCCGGAGTAGCCGCCATTTTGTTTCTCATAGCTAAGGGTCGCAATGCCTGCGAAGTTATCGGTGATGCGACGCGCTACGCCAACTGTGTAGGTGATCGTGTCATTTTCGTAATCGACGAGGGAACCATTGCCGGGAAGGTTCGGCGGGGTAATGTCGAACTCGGACCAGTCTACCCAACGGATCGAGCCGAGAAGGAGCGTGCCTTCGGCGATGCCGGTTTGGGCCTCAAGGTTAAGCGACTGGGGCATCGTGGTTTCGAAAGTGCCTGGAACGCCGCCGAACTCCGTAGAGTTGAATTCGTGAGTGATCGCGGAGTGATAGGTCAACGAAATGCGAGCGGCGATCTCGGGCTTCTCCCAAGCCGCGCCGACAAGGTAGCCGAGTTCGGAGCTTGTCTCTACGCTGAGAGTGTAATTGGCCAGCGGCGGAACCGATACATCCCCACTCACCTGTTGAAAGCGAAGGCCGCCGTACACCGAAAACCCGCTATCGAGCTTGTACTTGGCTATCAGCTTAATTTCGTCGGAGTTTAGGTCGGCATTTGACCCTTCGAACAGGTAGTTGGTGTTTTCGGGATAGTAGACATCGGCACCGTAGGGTTGCTCGAACTGCATGCCAATCGACAAGCGCTCATTCACGTCCGTTTTGAAAGCCATGCCGAACGTCCGATAGCTCGACGTCATATCGCCGGTTGCGAATCCACCATAATTGGCGTCTGCGGTGCCGGACACCTTGGGGCTAACATGGCTGAAACTGAGTTCGCCATACGAGCCCTCTTCGAACATGAAGGCAATGGACTGAGCGCTGCGCTCGATCCCGCCGGCGGAAGCGGCAGTGGCTGTGGCCAGAAGGGCGGCGGCGGCGCTTGTGGTGCGTTTCATTTCGGTCTCCTCCCCGAAGTGTCTTGAGATTGACCCCTTTGTGAGCAGACTGTGATTTCGCGTCAATTTGTTACCCTGCGTCAGAGCACAAAACTCGGCCCGGGTGGCGGGAAAGTCGCAAGAAATGTGTCCTGCGGCACACAGCGTGGGGTGGGGGAGTGATTTAGCGCGCGTTCGCGCGAAGGTTGATGAAATTGGCCGCGAGGATCAGGGCCGCGCCGACGACCACCCAGATATCGAGCGACTCGCCGTAGAAGGCCATGCCAACGAATGCCAGCAGCGGGAGGCGCAGGAAATCCATCGGCATCACGATGGAGGCGGGGGCGAGGGAGAGGGCGCGGGTCAGGCAGAAGTGGGCGGAGAGCCCGGCGACGCCGATCAGCACGGTGAGGGGCAGGGCGGCGGGCGATGGCCAGGCCATGTGACCGTCGTAGAAGCCGCAGATCAGCCCGAAGACGGCCTGCATGGTGGTAATGTAGAACAGGATGCAGAGCACCGAGGCCTGCCGCGTGAGCAGCTTGGTGAAGACCGCCGTGAGGGCAAAGCCCACGGCGGCGGCGGCGGCGGCGGTCAGGCCCGGATCGAGGTTGGCGAAGTCGGGCCGGGCGACGATGAGCACGCCGAGAAAGCCCAGCAGCGCGGTGACGAGCTTGATGACGGTGAAGCGCTCACCGAGAAACAGCGCCGCCAGAAGGATGATCCAGATCGGGGAGGTGAACTCGATCGAGACCACCTGCGCCAGCGGGGCCATGGCGATGGCGAAGAACCAGAGGTTCTGCCCGGCGAAGTGAAAAATGTTGCGGGCAAAATGCAGGTGCAGCTGGCGGGTGGTGATCTGGTGCATCCGGCGCGTCGCCAGCCCGACCATCACGACGATGAGGATGCCGACGAAGCTGCGGTAGGTCATGATCTCGAAGGTATCGAGCTCGCCCGAAACATTGCGACCGGCCACGGCCATCGCCGCGAAGGAGGCGATGGTGCCCAGCATCCAGAGCATCGCGGGCAGCACCGCGTTGGCCTCGGGCGCAGCGCGGGTGCGAAGGGTGGTGCCGGCGGGCGCGAGTTCGCCCGGTGCGGGTTGTTGGCTCACGCCTCGTCCTCGGTGACGGTGAAGTCACGGGTGATCTCGCCGGAGACCTGCCCCCATGTGCTGGCCTTGGTGCGCGCCTGGTGGGCGGCAAAGGCCTCGGGGCTTTCGAAGACTTCGGAGAGGGTCCAGACCAGCGGGTCGTCGGACGGGGCCAGATCGAAGCGGATGTTTCCCGGCTCTGCGCGCGAGAGGCGGATGTGCTCGGGCAGGTGGGTGCGGGCGATTTCTGCCTGTGCCTCATTGGCGCAGACGAGGCGGCCCTCGACGCGGATCTTTCCCATGCTCTTGCTCCTCCCGGGTAACTCGCCGGGAAGGTGGGGCGCGGAGCGGGGAAGGTCAAGCCGGGGGGGGCTATTCGGCGGCGTTGGGAAAGAACAGCTGCTTGCCGTTGGGCGCGAAGGCTTCGATGGCGTCCTGCCCGGCGGGGCCGAGGAGCCATTTGGCAAAGGTCTCGGCCTCGTCGATGCGGGTGGCGGGGCAGGCGGCGGGGCTGACGATGATGACGCCATACTGGTTGAAGAGCTGGGGGTCGCCCTCGACCAGAACCTCGAAGTCGCCCTTGTTGGCGAAGGTGTCCCAGGTGGCGCGGTCGGTGAGCACATAGGCGCCTTGGGCGGTGCCGAGGTTGAGGGTGGCGCCCATGCCGGAGCCGGTTTCCAGATACCATGTGCCAGAAGCGGCCTTGGGGTCGGTGCCGGTCTTGGCCCAGAGGGCCAGCTCGGCCTTGTTGGTGCCCGAATCGTCGGCGCGGGAGGCGAAGGGCGCGGGGACGGCGGCGATGCGGGACAGCGCGGCGGTGATGTCGCTGCCGCGGGTGCCGGCGGGGTCGGCGGCGGGGCCGACGAGGATGAAATCGTTGTACATCAGCGGGTGCCGGGCCAGCCCCTTGCCCTCGGCCACGAAGGCCTCTTCGGCGGCGCGGGCGTGGGTGATGAGCATGTCGCCATCGCAGTTGCCCGCGTTCTTGAGCGCCTGCCCGGTGCCGACGGCAACCACCCGAACGTCGATGCCGGTGGCCTCCTCGAAGATCGGCAGCAGATACTCGTAGAGGCCGGAGTTCTGGGTGGAGGTGGTGCTCTGCACGGTGATGTGCCCCTGCTGCTGGCCGAAGGCGGGCAGGGCGAGGAGGGTGGCGGCGAGGGTGGTGTAGAGGGTGCGGATCACAGGATCAGTCTTCCTTCGAGATAGGCCCGGGCCTCGGGCGAGGCAGGATTGGCAAAGAAACGGGGCGCGGGGGCGTGTTCGACGGCGCGGCCCTCGTGGAGAAACACGACATCGCCGGCGAGGCGCTCGGCCTGGGCGCGGTCGTGGGTGACGAGCACCACCTTCACGCCGCGCCCGGCGGCGCGCAGGGTGATGGCCTCGATCGCGGCGGTGGCCTTGGGGTCGAGCGAGGCAGTGGGCTCATCGAGGAGCAGCAGTGCGGGATCGGCGGCGAGGGCGCGGGCCAGCGCAAGGCGCTGCTGCTCGCCGCCCGAGAGCTTGCGGGCGGGAGAGTCGGCCAGCGCGGTGAGGTCGCATTGCTCCAGCAGCTTGGGAATGCGGGCGGCGCGGGCGGCGCGGGGCAGGCCCGCGAGCTTGAGCGCATGGGCAAGGTTGGCGCGGGCGGAGCGGCGCAGCAGCACCGGCTTTTGAAACACCAGCGCGGGCCGCAACAGGCGGGGCGCCAGCGAGACCTCGCCCGCATCGGGCGGGATGATCCCGGCGATGGCGCGCAGCAGCAGGCTCTTGCCCGCGCCGTTGGGGCCGAGCAGCGCGGTGATGCCGGTGCCCGAGAGCGCAAGATCGACCCCGCGCAGCAGTGCCCGCCCGCCGCGTGAGAGGTGCAGCCCCTGAACGGCGATGCCCGGTTCGGCCCCGCGCGGCTCGGGGCGCGAGAGCGGGATGACGCGGCGCTCAGCCATGGGCCGGCTCCCCGATGCGTTGGCGCAGGCCCATCAGCAGGGCGTTGATCGCCAGCGAGGCCAGCAGCAGCACCAGCCCGAGGGCCAGCGCGAGGGCGAGGTCGCCGCGGGAGGTTTCGAGCGCGATGGCGGTTGTCATCACGCGGGTCAGATGGTCGATGTTGCCGCCGACGATCATGACCGCCCCGACCTCGGCCATGGCGCGGCCAAGCCCGGCGAGGGCCGCCGTGACCAGCGCGGGCCGGGCCTCCCAGAGCAGGGTGGCCATGGCCTGGGCGCGAGTGGCGCGCAGGGCGCGGAGGGTTTCGGAAAACTCGGCGTCGAGATCGGCCACCACCTGGCGCGTGAGCGCCGCGACGATGGGCGTGACCAGCACCACCTGGGCGATGACCATGGCGGTGGGTGTGTAGAGCAGGCCGAGCACCCCGAGCGGCCCGGCGCGCGACAGCATCATGTAAAGCACCAGCCCCACCACCACCGGCGGCAGCCCCATGGCAGAGGACACCACCAGCGACAGCGCCCCGCGTCCGCGAAACCGCCCCACGGCCAGCAGCGCCCCGAGCGGAAAGCCGATGGCGCAGGCGATCAGGACCGCGAGGCCCGTGACCTGCACGGAGAGCGCGACGATTTCGAGAAAATCGGCATCCGCCCGGACAATCAGCCCGGCCGCCTCAGAGATGGCCTCGCGGAATGCAGACATGACGGCAGGCCCCTCCCAAGGCGGCTCGGGCGCAGTCTAGGGCGGAATCGGGGGCGGCGGAAACCAGACTTTCGACTCTGTTGCGCGATTGAGCGACAGAGCCGGGGGCGGAGTGCGCAAAAGAAAAGGGGCGGCGCAGATGCACCGCCCCCTCAGAGGGAAATTCTTTGCTCGGGATCAGAAGTTGTAGCTGAGGCCGAGGCTGAAGGTGTCGTGCGAGACGTCGGCACCGGCGGTGTTGCCGAAATCGTCGAACTGGTGGTTCAGGTACTCGCCGCGCACGCTGATCGCTTCGGTGGCGGCATATTCGAGGCCGGCACCCAGCACGTAGCCGTCGCCGCTTTCACCATCGGCGGTGAGGTTGGCAAAGCCGGCGGTGGCGTAGGGCAGGAAGGAGCCTGCATCATAGCCGAGGCGGCCTTTCAGCATCCATTCGTCGGCGTCGACATCGCCAGCCGCGGAGTTCAGCGACAGCGAGCTGTAGGCCAGTTCACCACCGTAAACGAGGTTGCCGTTGTCCCAGAGATAGCCGCCGTAGAGGCCGTAGTTGTCGTTGACGTCGAAATCGGTGGTGGCACCCGCGTTGTCGACTTCACCGCTACCGGTGCCGAACGACAGACCCGCGTAGCCGCCGGACCAGTCACGGCCCAGATCAACGGCGGGGGGAGGGGTGGTGATGACTTCTTCGATCACCGGCTCATCCAAGTTGCCTGCAAACGCCGGAAGCGCGAGGAGGGCGGGGAGGGCTGCTGCTACGATTGTCTTTCTCATGTCTCAATCCTTGTGGTCGGTCCTATTGGACTCGTGGTCTCTGTCCTCTTGGACTTGAGCCCATACAACGGCCGGCACAAGGTTTCCGTTCCTCAGAATGTCATCTCGCTGAGTCACGCTTTCGGGAGGGCTCTGTGACGGGGGCGTGAGCGCGACGAGGCCGCAAGGCGCTCGGGCCCCGAGGCGGGGCGCGATGCTTGCAGAACAAGGGGGGGAAGTGGCGGAGAGACAGGGATTCGAACCCTGGGTGGGCTTGCACCCACAACGGTTTTCGAGACCGCCCCGTTCGACCACTCCGGCACCTCTCCGCGATCCCTGTGGTCTCAGGTGGCGCGGATGTATAAGAGCGCGGCGGGCGGCGCAACCCCTTTGCGCGAGGTGGGGCGCGATGGCCTGTGGTGAGGCTTCCCGACAACCCGCGCCCCCGAAATGCACCGCCCCGATTGACCTGAGCGCCGCCTGAGATATCAGTGCCCTTGCAGGTGGGGGCCTGGCTGGTGTTCTAGCGCTGGGAGGCGCCCTGTATCATGAAGGTCATCATTCTTGGCGGCGACGGCTTTTGTGGCTGGCCCAATGCGCTGCATCTTTCAGCCCGTGGACATGATGTCATCATCGTCGACAACCTGAGCCGCCGGAAGATCGACATCGAACTGGAGGTCGACAGCCTCACGCCGATCCGCCCCATTGGCGAGCGCATCCGGGTCTGGAAGGAGCTGACGGGCCGGGAGATCGGGTTTCACGATTTCACCGTGGGCGAGCATTACCACCGGCTGCTGACGCTGTTTCAGGACGAAAAGCCTGATGCGGTGATCCATTTTGCCGAGCAGCGCGCCGCGCCCTATTCGATGAAATCCAGCGCCCACAAGCGCTACACGGTGAACAACAACCTCAACGCCACCAATGATGTGCTCTCGGCCATCGTGGAGAGCGGGCAGGACATTCACCTCGTTCACCTCGGCACGATGGGCGTTTACGGCTATGGCACGGCGGGGATGAAAATTCCGGAGGGCTACCTGAAGATCTCGGTGGATACCGCCAACGGCCCGAGCGAGCAGGAAATTCTCTATCCGGCCAACCCCGGCTCGATCTACCACATGACCAAGACGCAGGATCAGCTGTTCTTCTACTTCTACAACAAGAACGACGGGGTGAAGATCACCGACCTGCATCAGGGCATTGTCTGGGGCACCCAGACCGAGGAGACCCGCAAGGACGAGCGGCTGATCAACCGGTTCGACTACGACGGCGATTATGGCACGGTGCTGAACCGCTTCGTGATGCAGGCGGCGGTGGATTACCCGATGACGGTGCATGGCACGGGGGGGCAGACGCGGGCCTTCATCCATATTCAGGACACCTGCCGCTGCATCGAGCTGGCCCTGAAGAACCCGCCGGGCGACGGCGAGCGGGTGAACATCCTCAACCAGATGACCGAAACCCACCGTGTGCGCGACCTTGCGCAGATGCTGCATGAGCAGATGGGGGCGGAGATTGCCTATCTGGAGAACCCGCGGCAGGAAGCGCCGGAGAACGACCTGCACGTGGCGAACGACCGCTTTCTGGGCATGGGGCTGGAGCCGATCACGCTGGAGGCTGGGATGCTGGAGGAAGTCCGCGACATTGCCCGCAAATACGCCGGGCGCTGCGACCTCAGCAAAATCCCCTGCGTCTCGCTCTGGAAGAGTTGATCGGCTTTGACTGTGCCGCGGCGGCGATTTTCGTTAGTTCTGCTTCAAAATGATGGGATTGCCTTGGAAACGAGGGCGCAAACGCCTATTCCAGTGCAATACGCACCGCCATTGGAGCTGACTGTATTATGATCCGCCTTTCACATGCCCTTTCAGCCGCCTTGCTGGCTGCCCTGTCCCTTTCGGGGAGCGGGCAGGCCCTTTGGGCGGAAGCCGGGGCAGGGGGTGGCGCGCCGCAGAGCGAGGCCGCCACCGCGGCCCCGCTGGGCGAGGCCGAGACGCAGGCCCTGATGGTGGCACTCGGGATGGATCGGCTGATGCCGATCCTGCGCGACGAGGGCCTTGCCTATTCGACCGCGCTGGAGCGCGAGCTGTTTCCGGGGGCCGGTGGGAAGGCCTGGGCGGATCTGGTGAGCGAGATCTATGCCACCGATCGGCTGGAACGGGTGATGGCGCGCCGCTTTGCCGCCGAGATGGCGGGCGTCGACGTGGCGCCGCTGATGGCGTTCTTCGACAGTGACCGCGGCCGGCGGATCGTGGGGCTCGAGATCTCGGCCCGTGCGGCCCTGCTCGACGACACGGTCGAGCAGATGAGCCGTGATGCCTTCAGCGAAATGCGGGGCGAGGACAGCCCGAGGCTGGACCTGTTGCGGGCCTATATCGAGAGCAACGACCTGGTGGAGACCAATATCGCCGGGGCGCTGAACTCGAATTTCGCCTTCTACCAGGGGCTCGCCGCGGGCGGGGCCCTGCCGCCGGAGATGAGCGAAGAGGAAATGCTGCGCGACGTCTGGATGCAGGAGCCCGACATTCGGGAAGAGACTGAAACCTGGGTCTGGTCCTACCTCGCTATGGCCTATGAGCCGCTGGAGGATGCCGATATCGAGGCCTATACCGCCCTGTCGCAGACCCCGGAGGGGCGAGCGCTGAACCGCGCGATCTTTGCTGGGTTCGACGAGCTCTTTGCCGATATCTCCCGCGATCTGGGGTTGGCCGCCTCGCGCTTCATGGTGAGCGAGGATATCTGAGCGCCGCCTGCCGTGCGCAGGGCGTCCGGACGGGTCGGCGTGCGGGGGGCATTTGCAGGGGCATTTCTCCTTGACAGAAAGCCCTTTCCGCCCGATAAGCCGCGCTCTACCCGCAAGCCGGGTGGAAATCAGACGTAACAAGGCCCATTTGAAGGGCACGCTGTTCGAGGTGGCCGCAAGGCTGGCAACACCCCGCGAAGGGGGACCGCAGGAACGCGAAAGAGTAAGGAAAACAAGATGTTTGCGGTTATGAAAACCGGCGGCAAGCAATACAAGGTGACGAGCGGCGATGTGCTGCGCGTCGAGAAGCTGGCCGCAGAGGCGGGTGAAACCGTCCAGTTCAACGAGATTCTCATGGTTGGTGCGACGATCGGGTCTCCGATGGTTGACGGTGCTGCCGTGCAGGCCGAAGTGATCGACCAGATCAAGGGCGAAAAGGTCATCCACTTCGTCAAGCGCCGCCGTAAGCACGGCTCCAAGCGCACCAAGGGCCACCGCCAGCAGCTCACCCTGCTGCGCGTCACCGACATCCTCGAGAAGGGTGCCGACAAGTCCGGCGTGAAGGCCGCGATCGGGGCCGGCTCGGTTTCGGGTGCTGCCGTGGCTGCTGCCGTGAAGGACGCGCCGAAGAAGGCCGCCAAGAAAGCCGAAGAGAAGCCCGCCGCCAAGAAGGCCGAGGCTCCGAAGGAAGAAAAGAAAGCCGCACCCAAGAAGGCCGCCAAGGCCGAGGGTGGCGACGATCTCAAGCAGCTCTCGGGTGTTGGCCCGGCGCTTGAGAAGAAACTGCACGAAGCGGGCGTGACCACTTTCGCCCAGATCGCTGCCTGGACCGATGCCGATATTGCCGAGATGGACGAAAAGCTTTCGTTCAAGGGCCGTATCGAGCGTGAGGGCTGGGTTGCACAGGCCAAAGATCTGGCTTGAGCCGAGAAGGAGTAGAGACAGATGGCACATAAAAAAGCAGGCGGTTCATCCCGTAACGGTCGCGACTCTGCGGGTCGTCGCCTTGGCGTGAAGAAGTTCGGCGGCGAAGCCGTGATCCCGGGCAACATCATCGTGCGGCAGCGCGGCACCAAGTGGTGGCCGGGCGAGGGCGTGGGTCTTGGCAAGGATCACACCATCTTTGCGACCTCCGAGGGTGCTGTGAAGTTCCACAAGGGCATCAAGGGCCGCACCTTCATTTCGGTTCTCCCGGTGGCGGAGGCCGCTGAGTAAGCCGAACCCGAAGCGAAATCACATTTCCGGGGGGGACGGCAAAGGCCGATCCCCCCCGCTGCGTTTTTGGGCCATTGTAGGTCCGGCGGCGAGGGAAGGGGGCCCGAACCGCCAGCCGGGAAACCGGCGAACCGGAGGAGTAACGAAAGATGCAACAGGACCGTATTTCCGGCCAACCCGTCATCACGGCCGAGAGGGTGACACTGCGCCCGCTCCAGCCGAGCGATGCCGGGCTCATCACCCTTTACGCCAGCGACGAGCGCGTGGCCCGTGCCACCCGTCACCTGCCGCACCCGCTGCCGCCCGGTACCGCCGAGGCCTTCATTCGTGGCTCCCACGCCGAGGAGCGGCGCGAGGATGTCTGGGCGATCGACGGCACCGCTGCCGGCATGGGTGAACTCGTGGGCATCGTGGCACTGGCGCGGATGGAGGCCGAAAAAGGCCGCCAGCAAAGCGAGGTGCGCTACTGGGTGGCGCCCGCGATGTGGAACACCGGCCTTGCCTCGGAAGCCGTGGCGGCCGTGGTCGAGGCCAATCCGCAGGGCGCGGACACGCTGTTTGCAGAAGTCTTTCAGGACAACCCGGCCTCGGCGCGGGTGCTGACCAATGCCGGCTTTGAGTACCTCGGCGATGCCGAGGCTTTCTCTGTCAGCCGCGGGGGCACCGTGCCGACCTGGACCTACCTCAAGAAGCTGGGCTGAAGGATGGAGGCGGAGCGGCTCGATCTCACGAGCGAGCGGCTCCGGTTGCGCCCCCTCGTGCCAGGCGATGCGCCGCGGCTTGCGCGCTTTGGTGGCGTGCCCGAGGTGGCGCGGATGATGCTGACGTTTCAGGCGCCATGGCCCGAAGAGGCGGCGCTGCGCTGGATCGAGGCTGCCGCCTACAAGGGGCGGCCCGGCTTCAAGCTGGCCATCGAGGAGCGCGACAGCCCCGGGCTGATCGGCATGATCGGCCTCGGGCCGGACCCTGCGACGCTGATGTATTTCATCGCCGCAGACTATGCCGGGCGTGGCTATGCCGGCGAGGCGGGCCGATTGCTGCTGGGCTGGGCTTTCGAGCGGTTCGGGCTGGAAAGCGTGGAGGCCGACCACTTTGACGACAACCCTGCATCCGGCCGGATCTTGCGGCGTTTGGGCTTTGTGCAGATCGGCAATGCCAACGGCACCAACCCGCTGAGGCTTGAGCCCGAGCCCATGACCCTATATCGCCTGACGCGACACGCTTTCGAGGCAACGCAATGCAATTCCTAGATCTGGCCAAAGTTTACATCCGCTCCGGCGCGGGGGGGAACGGCTGCGTGTCGTTCCGCAAGGAGAAGTTCATCGAGTACGGTGGCCCGAACGGCGGCGACGGGGGCACCGGCGGCGATGTGATTGCCGAGGCGGTGAGCAACCTCAACACGCTGATCGACTTTCGCTACCAGCAGCACTTCTTTGCCAAGAACGGCCAGCCGGGCATGGGCAACCAGCGCACCGGCGCCGATGGCAAGGATATCATCCTGCGGGTGCCGGTGGGCACCGAGATCCTCGAGGAAGACGAGGAGACGGTGCTGGTCGACCTCACCGAAGAGGGCCAGCGCGTGGTGCTGGCCAAGGGCGGCAACGGCGGTTTTGGCAACCTGCACTTCAAGAGCGCCACCAACCAGGCACCGCGCCGCGCCAACCCCGGCCAGCCTGCCGTTGAGCGCACGATCTGGCTGCGGCTGAAACTGATTGCCGATGCGGGCCTGCTGGGCCTGCCGAATGCGGGCAAGAGCACCTTTCTGGCGGCGACGTCCAACGCCCGGCCGAAGATTGCGGATTACCCGTTTACCACGCTGCACCCCAACCTCGGGGTCGTGGGCGTGGACGGGCACGAGTTTGTCATGGCCGATATTCCGGGGCTGATCGAGGGCGCCCATGAGGGGCGCGGTATTGGCGACAGGTTTCTGGGCCATGTGGAGCGTTGCGCGGTGCTGTTGCACCTTGTCGATGGCACCTCGGAGTCGGTGGCCGATGACTACCTGACCATCACCCACGAGCTCGAGATGTATGGCGGCCACCTTGCCGACAAGCCGCGCATTCTGGCGCTGAACAAGGTGGATGCGCTCACGGCCGAGGAGCGGGCGGAGAAGCAGGCCGAGTTGCAGGAGGCTGCGGGGCAGCGGCCCTTCCAGATTTCCGGCGTGGCGGGCGAGGGCATTCAGGACGTGCTGCGGGCGCTGCGGGCGACCATCCAGCGGGGCCGGAAGGCGGAGGCCGCCGAGAACGACCCGGACGAGGGCGAGACGTGGCAACCCTGAGCGACGCCCGGCGGCTGGTTGTAAAGATCGGCTCGGCGCTGCTGGTCGACCGGGGCACGGGCGCGCTGCGACAGGAATGGCTGGTGGCGCTGGCGGAAGACATTGCGGCGCTGCGGGCGCGGGGCTGCGAGGTTTTGCTGGTGTCGTCGGGCTCGATCGCGCTGGGGCGCGGGGTGCTGGGCCTCGGCCTTGCCGAGCTGGCGCTGGAGCAGAGCCAGGCGGCGGCGGCGGTGGGGCAGATCCGGCTGGCGCGGGCCTATGAGGAGGTGCTTGCGCCCCATGGCATGAAGGCCGCGCAAGTGCTGCTGACGCTGGAAGACAGCGCTTCGCGGCGGCGCTACCTGAACACGCGGGCGACGCTGGAAACCCTACTTTCGCTTGGCGTGCTGCCCATCGTCAATGAGAACGACACGGTGGCGACCGACGAGATCCGCTTTGGTGACAACGACCGGCTTGCGGCGCAGGTGGCTGTGACGGTGGGGGCCGACACGCTGGTGCTGCTCAGCGACGTTGACGGGCTTTACACCGGCAATCCTGCTGTCGATCCGGCGGCCGAGCGCTTTGACGTGGTGGAGGAGATCACCCCCGAGATCGAGGCGATGGCGGGCGATGCGGGTTCCGGCCTGTCGCGGGGCGGCATGAAGACAAAGGTGATGGCCGCCCGCACGGCCACGCAGGCGGGCTGCGCCATGGCGATCACGCACGGCTTTGCGCTGAACCCGCTCCGGCGGCTGGAAGAGGGCGCAAATGCCACCTGGTTCACCGCCCAGACCACACCGCAGGCCGCCCGCAAGGGCTGGATCGGCTCGATGAAGCCGCGTGGCACGGTGCGGGTCGATGCCGGCGCGGCCAAGGCGCTGATTGCGGGCAAGTCGCTGCTGCCCGCCGGGGTTCGTGGCGTTGACGGGGCCTTTCTGCGGGGCGATCCGGTGGAGATTGTCGGGCCCGAGGGACACCTCGGGCAGGGGCTGGTGCGATACACGGCGACGGAGGCCGGGGTGATCGCCGGGCATCATTCGGACGAGATCGAGGCGCTGCTGGGCTATCCGGGCCGGGCGGCCCTGATCCACCGGGACGATATGGCGCTCTAGCGGTGCAACGGCCTCGACCCGTGGGGCAGGCTGTAGGATTGGTGAAACCCACCATCGGGTTCAGGCTCCGGCGAGGGCCGTTTCAAGATCTCCGTAGCCGGTGAAGCGCCGCTCGAAGGTGAGGCCCAGCGTTTCGGCGTGGGTCTTTGCCAGTTCCGTCAGCGCCGGGTCATCCGTTTGTGCCTGATAGACCAGCTTTTCGTAATGGCCGAAGTACATCTCCTTCAGCTCGGGGTGCTTGTCGAACTTCAGCGGCTTGGTCACGAAGGCATCGAACTGACGGACGAGGAAATCGGTGAGGTAGAAGGCGGTGATCTCGTCGTCATGGGCGGCGAAGTCGGCGTTGCCCTCGAAGAAGCTGTAGCAATGGGGGCCGGGGACCATCTCGACGCCGAGATCCTTGCAGCGCGCTTCCAGGAGGCCGCCGGTGCCGCAATCGGCGTAGACCACGTAGATCCGTTCAAAGGCGTCGCGGTGCTTGTGGACGACGGCTTCCACGGCATCGGGGATGCCTTCGGGGCGGTTGTGGAGGATGGCGGGCAGGCAGGTGAGGGCCATGTGGCTCCACCCGTTCTGCTCGATGAGCGCCAGGATCTCGCGCGCGAGCGCACCGCAGGCGATGAGCAGCAGTTCGCCTCGGCCCTCCGGCGCCAGCCCGGCCTCGGTGAGTTTGCTGTCGCTGGGAAGTTTCATGGTCGTCCTCGCGGAATCGAATTGACCGCGGTCATATTTAGCTGCACGAAGCGGGAATGACAGAGCCAGTTCAACGCCGCGCCCGTGCCACGCGGGCCAACCTGATCGCCGCCGCCGAAAGCATCGTGAGCCGGGAGGGCTTTGGTGCCCTGCGGGTGGAACAGGTGGTGAAGTCCGCCGGGGTGGCGAAGGGCACGTTCTTTACCCATTTCGCGGACAAGGACGTGCTGATGGAGCAGCTCGTGGCCAAGCGCATCTCGCGCCTGCTCGACGCGTTGCAGACCGCGCGCCGGCCCAACAGCGCCAAGGGGCTGGCGGCGACGCTCGGCCCGATCGTGCAGCTGCTGACCTGCGAGCGATATGTGTTTGACCTTGTTCAACGTGCCTCTCTCGCGGATGGCCCGATTGCCGAAGCGCTCTCGCGGCTCGATATCATCCTGACCGGGTGGTTCGGCGGGCTTTTCGGGGCGCCGCCCTTCCGCACCGATCTGCCACCGAAGGTGATGGCGGAAGGGATCCGGGCCTTTACGCTCATGGCCATGGCCCGCCATGTGGCCCGGCCCGGAAAGCAGACCGATCCGGGCAAGGCTCTGGCGACCCATGTCGAGGCCTTTCTGATGGCGCCGGGCTGACCAGGCTGCGGTTCAGCCCGCCATCTGGTTGTGCTTGCGGGCGATGAACTGCTTGGCGGTTTCCACCGTCACGGCGGCATCGCGGCAATAGGCATCGGCGCCGATGGCCTTGCCGAACTCTTCGTTCAGGGGCGCACCGCCGACCAGCACGATGTAGTCATCTCGCATGCCTTGCTCGACCAGCGCGTCGATAACCACCTTCATGTAGGGCATGGTGGTGGTGAGCAGGGCGGACATGCCGAGGATGTCGGCCTCTTCGGACTTGAGCGCTGCGAGGTAATCCTCGACCGGGTTGTTGATGCCGAGGTCGACCACTTCGAAGCCGGCGCCTTCCATCATCATCGAGACGAGGTTCTTGCCGATGTCGTGGATGTCGCCCTTGACGGTGCCGATGACCATCTTGCCCATGCGCGGCGCGCCGGTCTCGACCAGCAGCGGCTTGAGGATGCCCATCCCGGCCTTCATTGCGTTGGCGGCCAGCAGAACCTCGGGTACGAAGAGGATGCCATCGCGGAAGTCGTCGCCCACCACTTTCATGCCGGCCACGAGGGCCTTGGTGAGAATGTCGTAAGGGGTCCAGCCGCGTTCGAGCAGGATGTTCACGCCCTCTTCGATTTCCTCCTTGAGGCCATCGTAGAGGTCATCGTGCATCTGGGCGGTCAGATCCTCGTCGGAGAGTTCCGAAAGGATGATGTCGTCTTCGTCATCCGCAGACATGGGCGTTTCCTTTGTGGGGCCGGTCTAGGGCCTCTTGCGGTTCTTACTATTCTGCCATTGCCGGATTGTCGCGCCGGCACTTTCCGATTTGCGACATGGCACAGGCATTTGCCGACTTATAGCGGGGATTTGCGTCAGAGTGGCGCGAAAAATATGCATGAAGGTCATGCAGTTCTTTCAAATGTTCCGCAAATGTTCTATATTCGCGGGGTGTAGCGAGGTGTGGCCATGGGATTTGAGGAAAATGCAACAGGCGGATGGGAGGTGCCGGGGCATCGGCGGCGGGGCCGGGCGGCGCTTTCGAATGTGGCAAACCGGTTTGACGCCTACGCGGTGGAGCGTGCGGATGACGGCTGGGAGAGCGGGGCGGAGGCCGATCTGCCGCCTCTGCGCACCGAAGTTGCGCTCGAGAACCCGCGCCGGATCATCAGCCGCAACAGCTCGCCCGACCTGAGTTTCGACCGTTCGGTGAACGCCTATCGTGGCTGCGAGCATGGCTGCATCTACTGTTTTGCCCGCCCGACCCATGCCTATCTCGGCTACTCTCCGGGCCTCGATTTCGAAACCCGGCTGGTTGCCAAGCCCAATGCGCCCGAGCGGCTGGCGGCGGAGCTGCGCAGCCCGTCCTACAAGGTGGCGCCGATCGCGATGGGCACCAACACCGACCCCTATCAGCCGATCGAGCGGACCCATCGGATAACCCGGCAGATGCTCGAGGTGCTGCGGGCCCACAACCACCCGGTCGGGATTGTCACCAAGGGCAGTCTGATCGAGCGCGATCTGGATATTCTGGGCGACATGGGCTGGGAAGGGCTGGCGCGGGTGGGCATTTCGATTACCACGCTGGATGCGGGTCTGGCGCGCAAGATGGAGCCGCGGGTTCCGAGCCCGGCGCGGCGGTTGAAGATGATCGAGCGCCTGGCGGGGGCCGGGGTGCAGGTGCGGGTGATGGCTTCGCCGATGATCCCGGGGCTGACCGACCACGAGATGGAAAAGATCCTGGAGGCGGCGCGGGATGCGGGCGCGGTGGCGGCGAGCTACATCGTGCTGCGGTTGCCGCGGGAGGTGTCTCCGCTGTTTCGCGACTGGCTGGAGGCGGCGGTTCCCGAGCGGGCGAGCCGGGTGATGGCGCGGGTGCGCGAGATGCACGGCGGGCGCGACTACGACCCGGAGTGGGGGCGGCGGATGAAGGGGCAGGGCACCCATGCGGCCCTGCTCTCGCATCGTTTCGAGGTTGCCAGCAGGCGGTTGGGGCTGAAGCGGAACCTGCCTGCGCTGCGTTGCGACCTGTTTCGTGTTCCGCCCGCGCCGGGCGATCAGTTGAGCCTGTTCTGACGATGGCCGGGTTTGACGTGAGAGCCGCCGTGGAGGCGGATCTGTCCGCGCTGGCGGATCTTTGGCACGCGGGGTGGCATGATGCCCATGCCGAGATTCTGCCTCCCGATCTGGGCGCCATCCGCACCCGGGCGCATCTGGCGGACCGGCTTGTTGCGGCCCGTGCGTCGCTCAGGGTTGCCGGGCCGGAAGGCGCGCCTTTGGGCTTTCATATCTGTCACGGCGACGAGCTGGACCAGTTCTACGTGGCGGCGCAGGCGCGGGGCACGGGGCTCGCAGCGGCGATGTTGCGCGATGCCGAGGCGTGCATTGCGGCGACGGGCGCGCGGCAGGCCTGGTTGGCCTGTGCGATCGGCAATCTCCGGGCCAGCCGGTTTTATGCCCGGGAGGGCTGGGAACGGGCCGAGACGCGCGAGGTCGAGCTGGCCGGGGCAGAGGCGGGGGAGCCCTATGCCCTGACCGTCTGGATCCATCGCAAGGTGCTCGGCTGAACCGGCCTCAGCTGCGGCGACGGCCGCGGCGCTGGCGCTCGGGGGCGGGTTCGTCGCCGGTGCCGTCTGAGGCCGAGGAGAAGCCGCCGAGTTTCTGGGCGATCTCTTCGAGCGTGGGGGCGGCGGCGGCGGGGCGGGTATCGAGCGCCTCGCGCATGGCTGCGAGATGCTCGGGCGTGGTGCCGCAGCAGCCACCGATGATGCGGGCGCCGAGGTCGCGGGCCATGCAGGCGTAATCTGCCATCAGCTCGGGCGTGCCGTCGTAGTGGATGTGGCCATCGACGTATTTCGGGATGCCGGCGTTGCCCTTGGAGATGACGGGGATCTCCGGGCCTTCGGCGAGAAAGCCCTTGACGGTGCGCAGCAGGTCGGAGCTGCCGACGCCGCAGTTGGCACCGAAGGCCAGCGGGGGCGTGGGCAGCTTGCTGACCATTTTCACCATATCGGCGGAGGTGACACCCATCATGGTGCGGCCTGCGGTGTCGAAGCTCATGGTGCCGACCCAGGGCATGCCGGCCATGGCGCAGGCGTCGGCGGCGGCCTTGTATTCTTCCGGGGCGGAGATGGTTTCGACCCAGAGCACATCGGCCCCGCCTTCCTTCAGGCCCTCGGCCTGTTCGTGGAACATCTCGACCGCGTCCTCATGGCTGAGGGTGCCGATGGAGCCCATGATCTCGCCGGTCGGGCCCATGGAGCCGGCCACGACCACGGTGCGCCCGGCCCTGTCGGCCACTTCGCGGCCGATTTCGGCGGAGAGGCGGTTGAGTTCGCGCACGCGGTCCTGAGCGTTGTGCAGCTTCAGGCGGGAGGCGTTGCCGCCGAAGCTGTTGGTGAGGAACAGGTCGGAGCCGGCGTCGACCGGGCCCTGATAGAGCGCGGCGATGCGCTCGGGGTGTTCGTCGTTCCAGAGTTCGGGGGCATCGCCCGACTGCAGTCCCATGTTGAAGAGCGTGGTGCCGGTGGCGCCATCGGTCAGGAGATAGGGGCGTTCAGCGAGCAGGGTGGAGAGGGCGTTGGACATGGGGCCTCCGAAAATGGGTTGGCCGGTGGGTGCCACAGGCGGGGGCAGGGCGCAACGCCGAATGCTGCATCACGTTATGAGGCTGCCGCGACGCGGGAGCGCGATGGCGCAGTGTCGGGACGGGTGCGGGGGGCTCAGGAGGCGCGGCGCAGCGGCTCGGCGTCGGGGCGCTCGGGCAGATGGCGCGGTGCGTGCTGCTCGGGCGCGGCATGTTCGGGGCCAAGCGCGGGCAGGGGCCGGGGGTGGGCGATGCGGCGGGCGATGTCGACGGCGGCGAAGGCGAGGGCGAGGCGGGTGGGGGCGGTGAGGTAGAGCCGTTCCCAGCGCGGGGCGAAACAGGCCTTGAATTGGCGCAGGCCGGAGCCGCCCGTGGCGGTGTCGAGCTTTCTGCGCAGGAGGGTGAAGAGGGCGGGCTCCCCGGCGGTTTCGCCCTCGGCGTTGCCGTCGGTTGAGGCGCTCAGGGGCACGGCGGCGAGGGAGAACCGGCGGCATCCCCGTGCGGCGGCGTCTTCGATGGCGCGGAGAACGAGAGCGTGCATCGTGCCGTCGGGCGCGCCTTGGCTGCTCCCGCCGTCATCGGGACGGGTGCGCATGAGGTCGAGCACCCATTCGCGGGTCGAAACATGAAAGGTGGCGAACCCGAGGATGCGGCCCTGGTGACGGGCGACGTAGCGGTGCTGGTGGCCGATGTAGACCGGGCAGAAGCGCCCCATCGAGAAGCCCCTTGCGCCGCCGCGACTGGCTTCCCAGGCGGCGGAGACCTCGGCCATTTCGGTAGCGATAGCGGGGCTGGGTGGACCGACCTCGCGAGTGATCTCGATACCGGCCTTTTCGGCGCGCCGCAGCTTGCGTCGCAATTGGCGGTGGTCGGGACTGTCGATCGAGAAGGTTGCCGGCTCCAGCACCGCCTCTTCGGCCACCGGCAGCAGGCGAAACCCGGCGCGGCGGGCGGTGGCGGCGAGGCGCGGACCGGCCTTGTAGATGACCGGGGCGAGGCCGCGGGCCTTCGCCTCTGCCTGAAGGGCTGCAAGCCAGTGGCGGCGCTCGCCCCAGGGGCCGAAGGGCGCCCCGAGGGCCACGAGAGCGGATCCGGTGGGGCCGGCAGCCCAGCCGCCGCTGGCATCGGGCGCCTGAAGCCAGCCCAGCTCGCCCTGCCGGATCAACCCGGACTCGGCCCGGCGTGCGGTGGCGAGGTGCCAGCCCAGATCGGGCGAGGGCGGATTGCCGGCGCGGTGGAAGGTGGGGCGGCAGGTGGCGCGTTCCCTGCGCTCCTGGCGCAGGGTGGCGAGGCCGCGCATCGGCCCTGCCGCCGCGGCCAGAAGCCCAAGGCCCGCAGGCAGCGCGTAGTAGACCAGCCGGAAGCCGAGGATGGCACAGGAGAGCGCCGCGCCGTCGACCTGCGCCAGCAGCACCAGCAGGGTTGCCTCGAACGGGCCGGCCCCGCCCGGCGTGCCCCCCATGATGCCTGCCCCGAGCGCGAGCAGGAAGGCGGGCAGCAGGGTGAGGTAGGCCAACTCGGCTCCCGGCGGCAGCAGCAGCCAGAAGGCGAGCGCGGCGGCGGCACAGTCGAGCGCGGCGAAGAGGGTGATGCGGGTGGCGAGCCAGATCGAGGGCAGGCGCGGCAGGCGCGACAGCCCGCCCCAGTAGGGCGGCCAGAGGCAGAGCGCGAGGATGAAACCGCCGAGGCAGAGCCCCGCGAGCCCCACGACCTCTGCGAAGGGGAAGGCGGAGGGCAGTACGAGCAGGCAGAGGGAGGTGAAGAGCCCCCAGCCGGCGAGGAACGAGAGCGCCACGGCGGCCGTGACCCCGAGCGCTCGGGCAAGGCCGAGCCCCGGCAACATGCGCCAGCGCAGCAGCGCCCCGATGATGAGCCCGAAGCCGGTGGACTGGCTGACGGCGATTGCGGTGACACCGGCGCCTTGCACGGCATCCTCGTTCTGTCCGGTCGCGAGCCAGCGGTGAATGGCCTGGTCATAGCGCCCGAGTGCCCAGAAGCTGACCGCGGTCATGCACAAGGCGCCGACCCATCGGTTGCCGGGCAAATCGGAGAGTTGCGCCCAGCCGGCGGCAAGATCGAGCCCCTGCAACCAGCCCGCCAGAACGGGAAGAAGGGCGAGCACGCCGAGGATAGGCAGGCCCTGACGCAGCACCAATCGGCCGAGCCCCGCCTGTTTCAACGTGCCTGCGGCCCGACGCAGCCCGTGTGATACCTTGCCCATTGCGCCTCCTGCTGAGGTGACTTGCGCAAGGGCTATCAGCCGCGAGTGACCAATCGCTTAACCGCCCCTCCAAAAACAGAAATGGCCGGGCAGAGCCGGCCATTTGCGAGGGTCGTAAGGGGGAAAGCTCAGCTTTCCTGCATCAGCTGGGCCTTGGCCTCGGCCATCAGTGCCTTCATCTGGGCGCGGATCGTGGCCTCGTCGGCCAGATCGCCGAGATCGCCTGCAACCTTGCGATACACGTCTTCGTCGCCCGCTTCTTCGAAGTCGGCCTTCACCACTTCCTTGGCATAGTCGAGCGCGTCATCGCCGGATTTGCTCAGCAGGCCCGCCGCCCAGAGACCGAGCAGCTTGTTGCGACGGGCTTCCGCCTTGAATTGCATCTCGGCGTCATGGGCGAACTTGTTTTCAAAGGCGTTTTCGCGGTCGTCGAAACTGGACATGGGGGCCTCCCGATTGGAACTGTTGCCTCTATGTAAGGGGCAGGTGCGGCGATGGGAAGGCGTGATCGGGGATTATTGGCGCGCGCGAATGCCGCGCGGCGCCCGGCGATCTAGCTGGCCAGCCCGAAGAGGATGGCAAGCCGGTCGGCGGCGGCTTCGCGCTCTTCCGCCGGGCGATGGCCGCGGGCGAGGAGATCGCGGGCGCGGTCGAGGGCGGCGCGGGTTTCGCCGGCTTCGAGGTCTTCGGTCATGGCGTCGAGCCAGGGCACCTGGTCGTCTTCGGGCAGGGCGTCGGTGACGGCGGTGACGAGGAGGGAGGTGACTTCGTCCTCCCAGGAAAGCGCCTCGGTGCCGGTGAGGTGCGGCGCGGGCGGGGCCTCGGAGGCGGGCTGTGGATCGGCGAGGTCGGCGGGGTTGCGGCCGCCGGGGCGGGTGGAAAGCTCGATGACTTCGCTGTGGGCGCTGCGATCGACGAGGAGCTGGTCGGCGTCGATGCCGAGCGCGGCGAGGATGGCGGCCTGACGGGCGGGCGAGATCAAGTCGGCGGGCGCGGGGCTTTCGGGCGGGGCCTGTGCCTCCAGCGGGTGTGCGGGGCCGGTGTCGGTGTGCTGCCAGTCGTCGGCTTCGGAAGGGCAATGGGCCCGCAACACGCGCACGACGGTGCCGCCGAGATAGACGGCGAAGCCGAATTCGCCGCCGGGATGGGTGGTGCCCGTGAGGCGGAAGCCGAGGATTTCGACGCCCGGAAGGGCTTGGCTGAGGGCGGTGAGCCGGGGCGAGGGCGCGCCATCGGTGCGCTCGCGGAACTCGATGAGGGTGAGGCCGTCGTCGCCGAGCGGGGCGGAGAGGCGGGCCTCGTGGTCGGTGCCGCCAAAGCCCATGTCATCCAGCATCTCGCGGGCCAGAACGCCGCCTGTCAGGGTTCCGGGAGGCTGGGCCAGAAGGGACGGCTGCGCTGTGGCAGCCGGTTTCATGCCCCGACCGAGAAGGCGCGACAGCAGGCCGGGGGCGGAGGCCTCGTCAGGACGGCCCTGCGCTTCAGCCGTGGCAAGTGCCCGGGCAACCGCCAGCGGTGCGGCCCCGACGAGCGCAAAATCCAATACTGCGAAATCTTCCGTCATCTCCCCCTCCGGATGCCTGAAGCTTCGGCAGGGCCAACCTAGCCGCCTCCGCCTCCGGGGCCAAGCCCTCCGGCGTGGCAGGGCGCGGCTTGCCCCGCTTGCGGCGGAGCCACCCTTGCACTATAGCCCGCTAAAGACGCGCGGCCCCGCATGTGCCGCGCCCGATGCATCTGGAATGGACCTCATGGCACGACGCAAACTCGTCTACGAAGGCAAGGCAAAAATTCTTTACGAGGGCCCCGAGCCGGGCACGCTCGTGCAGTATTTCAAGGATGATGCCACCGCCTTCAACGCCGAGAAGAAGGCGACGATCGACGGCAAGGGCGTGTTGAACAACCGGCTCTCCGAATTCTTCATGGTGGGGCTCAACAACATCGGCGTTCCGACGCACTTCCTGAAGCGGCTGAACATGCGCGAGCAGCTGATCCGCTCGGTCGAGATCGTGCCGCTGGAAGTGATCGTGCGCAACTTTGCCGCCGGTTCCATGTCCAAGCGCCTCGGGCTGGAAGAGGGCACGCAGCTGCCCCGTCCGATCATCGAGTTTTCCTACAAGGACGACAAGCTCGGCGATCCGCTGGTGCCCGAGGAATACATCATCGCTTTCGGCTGGGCGACGCAGCAGGATCTCGATGACATCGTGGCGCTTGCTCTGCGGGTGAACGACTACCTCAGCGGCGTGATGTACGGCGTCGGGATCAAGCTCATCGACTTCAAGATCGAAGTGGGCCGGATCTGGGAGAATGATTTCATGCGGCTGATCGTGGCCGACGAGATCAGCCCCGACAGCTGCCGCCTGTGGGACATCGAGACCGGGCAGAAGCTCGACAAGGACGTGTTCCGCCGCGATCTGGGCAACCTCACGGATGCCTATACCGAAGTGGCCCGCCGCCTTGGCGTTTTACCCACCAATGGCCCCGCCCCGATGGGCAAGCCGACGCTGATTAACTGAACAGAGATCGAAAAGAGAGGGAGCCTGCCCGATGAAGGTTCGCGTTGACGTGATGCTCAAGACCGGCGTGCTCGACCCGCAGGGCGAGGCGGTGAAATCGGCGTTGGGGGCGCTGGGGTTTTCGGGCGTCGAGGGCGTGCGGCAGGGCAAGGTGATCGAGCTGGAGCTGGCCGAGGGCAGCACCGAGGCCGATGTGAAGGCGATGTGCGAGAAGCTGCTCGCCAACACGGTGATCGAGAGCTACGCGATCCACATGTGATGCCCCCACCGCGCGCCGCCCTCCGGGCGGCTGCGGCGAGGGTGTCTGGCCCTCCTATGTGCATCCGGGGCTGGACCGCTGCGGCAAGGGCCGCCAGTATCGGTGCATGTCCGATGCCTATTTCATCCGAACCCGCCATGACGGCCACCGCGAGATAAGCTGGCGGGCCTGGACGCTGATCTGGGTGGTGCCTGTGCTGTTTCTGGGCGCTGCCGCGCTGACCGCGCTTCAGGCTCTCACCGCGCCATGGGGCAAGGTGGAGGCCGTCGGCGAGGTGGTGGAGCTGCGCGAATACGAGGGCTGGAGCCCGCTGGAGGGGGAGGTGACCAACTATGCCCCGAGCTTCCGCTACACCCGCGGCGATGGCCGCGAGGTGACGGCCTCGGCGGGCATGTCGCATTCGGAGTGGAATTTTCCGGTCGGCAGCCGGAAGACCATTCTCTACGATCCCGACACCAACGGCGATGTTTACCTGCCCGGTCCGTGGCACTGGATCCTGCCCGGCGCACTCGCGGCGCTGGGGCTTGCCACGGCGCTGCCTGCGCTGATCCTCTCGCTTGTCCTGCTGCGCTGGCGCGCCCGCGCCCCGGTGCATCCGGGCGCGCGGAACTAGACTCGATTTGTCACTTTGCGCTGCCGCCGCGCTGGCATACCCTGCCGTCGGTCCGAAACCGGGAAGACGCCATGCGGCTGCTGACGGCCATCTTTCTGCCTCTCCTGCTGCTTGCCCTTCCGGTGCGGGCTCAGGAGGCTGCGTTCGACTACCCGCATATCCCCGGTGCCGCGCAGGAGTTCTATGAAACCGCCCGCAGCGGCGAGCCGACGGCGGCCTATAACTACATCCTGCCGCTCTTGTCGGAGAACACCCTGACCGATGCGGAGCGGCGCCAGATCATCGGGTATCTGGAGGCGGCATTTGCCGGCTACGACCACGATGATCCGACGGGGGCCTATTACGCGGCGATGGCTGCGAACGTGCTCATCACCATCAATGCGCAGCTGACCGAACACACGCAGGCGCTCGGCTGGGTCAGCCGATGCCTCGAGCTGCTGGGAGAACGCTGGCAGGAGCGCGAAGCCAATCTGACGCTCGGCCTGTGCCTCGAGAATGCGGCGATGACGCTCAACGAGCTGTCGCGCTACGAGGAGGCGATCGAATATGCCGGGCTGGCGCGACAGGTCTACAAGGTCTTCGTCGCCGAAGAACCGATGATGGAGTTCTACCAGGCCAACACGCTGATGCTGGAAGCCAATGCCCTCGACGGGCTGAAGCGGCACCGGGAGTCGATCGGGGTGAACGAGGATGCACTGGAGATCTACGAGCGGCTGGAGGGGCCGGAGGGGGCCTCGGCAGCGGCGATCATTTCCAACATCGGGGCGTCTTACTGGTATCTCAAGGAACTGGAGCCAGCGCGGGATTGGTCGTTGCGGGCGCTGCCTCTGCTCGACCGGTACTGGGGCGCGCACAGCTACGCTCCTTCTGTGGTGCGCATCAACCTCGGGCTGATTGCCTTCGACATGGGGCGCGAGGAAGAGGCAATGCGCTACGCGGTCGAGATCCTTCCCTATATCGCGTCCAACCCGCGTTCTTCGCTGAACAACCAGCGCTGGACCTTCGAGCTGATGCGCAACATCTTCGCCAAGCGGGGCCAGCGCGAGCGGGCGATCCTGTTCGGCAAGATGGCGGTGAACGCGCAGCAGGAGATCCGCGCCCTGAACCAGGCCCTGCCGGAGGAGCACACCGAGGGGCTGCGGGAGGAGTGGAGCCGGCTCTACCGCGACCTCGCCGATCTGATGATTGCCGAGGGGCGGTTTTCGGAAGCGCAGGCGGTGCTGAACATGGAAAAGGAGCAGGAGGCCTTCGAGTTCCTGCAGCGCGACGGCGAGGCCGATCTGCGCGACACCGTGGCCGTGCTGACCGACACCGAGAAGAGCGATGCCGAGAAGCTGGCGGAACTGGCGATGAGGCCGGTGGAGGCGCATGTGGCGTGGCAGGCGCTTTCGGCGCGGCTCGAGGCAGGTGGCGGCACGGCGGAGGAGGAAGACCAGCTCTTCCTGCTCGAGGATGCCATGGCCGAGGCCAGCGCCGCCTTCGAGCTGGAGGTCGAGGCCTTTCTGGCGGATGTGGAGGAGGAGCGGCGCGAGGGCTTTGACGCGCGCTTCGATGCAACAGGAGCCTATCAGGCGATCCTGACGGCCCGCGACCGGCCCTCCGCGATCCTGCAACTGGCGATGCTGGATGAAGCGACCCATCTGTTCCTGACCCTGCCGGGGGCGACGGTGCACGAGCAGGTCGTGGTGCCGCGCGAGGAGATGAACCGCATGGTCTTCGACGCGCTTCAGGCTATCGAGGCCCGTAGTCCGGAGGCCGAGGCGAAACTTCACGCCCTCTACGAGGTGCTGTTCGCGCCGATCCGCCCGGCGCTGGAAACCGCCGGGACCGAGGTGGTGATGGTGAACGCCGACGGGGTGCTGCGCTACGTGCCCTTCGCGGCGCTGCATGACGGCAACGGCTACCTTGTCGAAGACTACGCCTTTGCGCTCTACGTTGCCGCGGTGCAGACCCAGTTTCAGCGGCCCGAGCGCAAGGCGGAGAGTGCCGCAGGCTTCGGAGTGACGGAGGCGCATGAAGGGTTTTCGGCGCTGCCGGGCGTGGCCTCGGAGCTTGAAACGCTGTTCACCGCCGCGGACGGACAGGGGCTGCTGGCGGGTGAGGCGCTGCTGGATGGTGCCTTTGATGCCCGCGCCCTGCGACGCACGCTGCGCAACCCGCCCGAGCTGTTGCACATCGCCTCGCATTTCGCGCTGCGCCCCGGGCAGGAGGACGACAGCTTTCTGCTCATGGGCGACGGCTCGCATCTGCCGCTCTCCGAGCTGCGCAGCTCGAAGTTCCGCTTTACCGGGGTCGACCTGCTGACGCTGTCGGCCTGCCAGACGGCGCGCGGCGGGGATGGCTCGGAAATCGACGGCTTCGGCGCGGCAGCCCTGATGGGGGGCGCGAGCGCGGTGCTGGCCTCGCTCTGGCCGGTGGCCGACGCGGCCACGCCGGTGCTGATGCGCGACTTCTACGCCGGGCTCTACCAGCGCGGCGAAGACAAGGCAGAGGCACTGCGGCGGGCGCAGGTGGCCATGCTGCACGGCGGAACGTCCGGAGAAAGCCCGGCAGCGGGCGGCAACCGCGCGGCCACCGCCCTCAAAGCGGGCGGCGGGGCAGGGGCGGTGAGCGATTTCGCCCATCCCTACTTCTGGTCGGCCTTCGTGCTCATGGGCAACTGGCTTTGAGCCGCGATCCGGGCTAAGGGGAGCCAAAGCGCCCCCGAGCACAGAGGAATCGCCCATGAAAGCCGCCGTCATCACCTTTCCCGGCTCCAACTGCGACCGCGACCTTGCGGTGGCCTTCGAGCAGGCCGGTTTCGAGGTTACGCGGGTCTGGCACAAGGACACGGCATTGCCGGGCGGCATCGACGTTGTGGGCATTCCGGGTGGCTTTTCCTTCGGCGACTATCTGCGCTGCGGCGCGATTGCGGCCAATTCCCCGATCTGCCGCTCGGTGGTGGCCCATGCCGAGGCGGGCGGCTTTGTTCTGGGCATCTGTAACGGGTTTCAGGTGCTCTGCGAGACCGGGCTTTTGCCGGGCGTGCTGATGCGCAATGGCGGGCTGAAGTTTGTCTGCCGCAACGTGGGCCTGGCGGTGGCGACCCCCGACAGCCCCTTTACCGCCGGATATGCACAGGGCGACGAGCTGGTGATTCCGGTGGCGCATCACGACGGCAACTACACCATCGACCCGGAGGGCCTTGCGGCGCTGGAGAGCGAGGGCCGCGTGGCCTTCCGCTACACCGACAACCCCAATGGCTCCACGGCGGACATTGCCGGGGTGCTCTCGGAAAACCGCAGGGTGCTGGGGATGATGCCCCACCCGGAGCGGGCGGTGGATGCCTCTCACGGGGGCACCGACGGGACGGCGATGTTTGCCGGGCTCGCCGAGGCGATGGTGTCGGCCTGAGGGCCGGGCCCGGGCGCCCCACGGGGCAACGGGCCTGTCTCTCACCTTCGCGGCACCCGCCGCGCCTGCATCTTCCCCAAAGCCGCGTCGCGCCGTAGAGTTGTGACATGAAAGAGCCCGCCAAGCCCTCGCGCAGCCTGCGCCGCAAAATCATGCGGCTCGGCTGGGTGTTCATCCTTGCCCTCGCAGGGGTGACGGTGTGGCTGACCAACCATTACCTGACCCAACGCTTCACAGAGACCACGCGAAACCAGTCGGAGCTGCGACAGGCGCTCTATGCCGGCAACATCATCTCGGAGTTGCAGCGTGCGCAGGTCGTGCCCCTGCTGCTCTCGCGCGACCCCTCCCTGATCGGGGCGCTCAACAGCGCCGACTTTCTGACCACATCGCAGCGGCTGATCGAATTGCGCGACGAGATCGGGGCCAAGTCGATCCTGATGCTCGACACGACGGGCCGGGCCGTGGCCTCGACCGACCGCAACCTGCTGGGCTCCAACCACCGCGCCGCGCCCTACTTTGTCGAGGCGCAGCGCGCCGACAGCACCGTGTTCACCCTGCACCTGCAGGAAAACAACGCCATGGAGTTCGCCTACTCGCGGCTGATCCGGCATGACAACAAGGGCATCGGGGTGATCGTGGTCGAGGTCGACCTCGGCAAGTTCGAGCGGCAGTGGTCGGGGATTTCCGATGCGGTGCTGGTGACGGACAGCACCGGGCGGGTGATCCTGTCGACCGAACCGCGCTGGCGCGGCCATCCGCTGAACGAGGCGCTGGCCGAGCAGGAGGCGCCTTCGGCCATCCAGCGCGCGATCGATGCCACCTCCGACTGGAGCTTCATCCCGCCCGATGCCTACCTCTTCGGGGAGGCGGTGATGCGCACCGACGGTCGCATTCCGTTCCAGGGCTGGCGGATGACCTCCTTCACCGCCTACAGCCCGGTGCGCGAGCGGGTGAACGGGGTGCTGGCGCTGGAGATCATGGGCTTTGCCCTGCTGCTGGCAGGCTCCTTTTGGTGGCTGTCGCGCAAGGCCAGATCGGAGCGTCGGGTGGCGCTTCGGGAGTCGGCAGAACTTCGCCAGTTGAACCTTCGGCTGCAGCGGGAAATCGCCGAGCGCGAGAAGGCGGAACGGAGCCTCGAGGTGGCCGAACAGACCCTTGCGCAGAGCTCCAAGCTGGCCGCTCTGGGCGAGATGTCGGCGGCGGTTTCCCACGAGCTGAACCAACCGCTCGCGGCCATGCGCACCTACCTCGCCGGGGCCCGCCTGCTGCTGGAGCGCAAGCGCCCCGCGGAGGCACTTTCGTCGTTCCAGCGCATCGACGATCTGATCGGCCGGATGGGGGCGATCACCCGGCAGCTCAAGAGCTATGCCCGGAAGGGCGACGTGGCCTTCGAGCCCTTTGATCTAAGGGACGCGGTGAGTGCGGCCCTTTCGATGATGGAGCCGCAGCTGCGCTCGCGGCATGTGTCGATCACCCGCAGTCTGACCTCGGAACCGGTGATCATCCGGGCCGATCGGCTGCGCGTGGAGCAGGTGCTGGTGAACCTCTTCCGCAACGCGCTGGACGCCACCCGAGACGTGGCGGAGCCGGCGTTGGAGCTGATCCTCGCCACCGGTGACACCGCCACCTTGACGCTGCGCGACAATGGTCACGGGATCGAGGATCTCGACCATCTTTTCGAGCCCTTCTACACCACCAAGGCCCCCGGAGATGGTGTCGGTCTGGGGCTTGCCATCTCCTCGGGGATCATCAACGAGTTGGGCGGACGTCTCACGGCGCGGAACGGAAGGGCGGGTGGCGCAGTTTTTGAACTGCAACTGCCGATCCTCCGCCAAGACAGCGCCACGGCGGCGGAATAGAGCAGGGACCCTAGGAACAAGATGGCTCAGGCTATGAAAATCGCGATCATCGACGACGAACAGGACATGCGCCAATCGATCAGCCAATGGCTGGCGCTCTCCGGTTTTGAAACTGAAACCTACCCTTCCGCCGAAGAGGCGCTGAAGGGCATCGGCCCCGACTTTCCGGGCGCCGTGGTCTCCGACATCCGGATGCCCGGTATGGACGGTATGGCCCTGCTGAAAAAGCTGATGGCGCAGGACTCCGCGTTGCCGGTCATCATGATCACCGGCCATGGCGATGTGCCAATGGCGGTGGAGGCGATGCGGGTGGGGGCCTTCGACTTCCTAGAAAAGCCCTTCAACCCCGACCGGATGACCCAGCTCGCCAAGCGCGCCACCCAGCGCCGCCGGATGAGCCTTGATGCCCGCGCCCTGCGCCGCGAATTGAGCGGTGGCACCACGATCATGAAGAAGCTGATCGGCGCCTCCCCGGTGATGGAGCGGCTGCGCGAGGATATTCTGGATCTCGGCCAGGCCGACGGCCATGTGCTAATCGACGGCGAGACCGGCACGGGCAAGACGCTGGCCGCCCATGCGCTTCATGCCGTGGGCAGCCGCGCCTCCAAGGAGTTCGTGATCCTCTCCTGCGCCGCCTTCGACGAAGAGGAACTGGCCGCGCAGCTCTTCGAGGGCAATTCCGAGACCGGCCGCCTGCCGCTGGTGGAGCAGGCCCGGGGCGGCACGCTTTGCCTTGAGGACATCGAGGCACTCAGCCCGGCGCTGCAGGCACGGCTCTTGCAGTTCATCAACGATCAAGGCACCCCGGCGGAAACCCGCATTGTCGCCGTGAGCAACCTGCAGGAGCAGGGCAAGACCTCGGAAGACATGCTGCGCCCCGATCTCTACTACCGGCTGGCGGCCATGAAGATCACGCTGCCGCCGCTGCGCCAGCGCGGCGAGGACATCCTGATGCTGTTCACCCGCCTCTCGGAGAGCTTTGCCGAGGAATATGGCTGCGAGGCCCCGGCGGTTTCGGCGCAGGAAGCGGCACAGCTGCTGCAGGCGCCATGGCAGGGCAACGTGCGCCAGCTCATCAACATCGCAGAGCGCGCCGTGCTTCAGGCCCGTCGCGGCTCGGGCACAATCGCTTCGCTTCTGATGAACGACGAGGGCGAGGTGCAGCCGGTGATGACCACCGAAGGCAAGCCGCTCAAGGAATACGTTGAGGCGTTCGAGCGCATGCTGATCGACAACACGATGCGCCGCCACAAGGGCTCCATCGTCAACGTCATGGACGAGCTTTGCCTGCCCCGCCGCACACTCAACGAGAAGATGGCGAAATACGGGCTGCAACGCTCCGACTACCTGGGCTGAGCCCTTTGGAGCAGGCCGCTCGCTTGCGGCCCGCCCGCCCTTGAGCCATTGTTCCGCCGAGGAGTTATCCGGCAGGGAAGTGTATGGGCGGACAGGGAATTTTCTGGCCAGCGGTTGGTGAGGTCGGGCGCGGGCGGCGCCTTGCGCTGGGGTTGATCCGGTGTCCTCTTCTGATCGGCGCTCTGGGCGATGATCTGTTTTATCGGCGCTCGACAGCGCCCGATCTGCCCGCCGCAATCGCTGTAGCGGGCTGACCATGGCAATCTTCTTCTTCCTTGCATTGGCGCTGCCCTACATTGCGGCCTTCCTGCTGACCCTCGGTGTCGCCGGGGTGGCTGGCGCGGCGATCTGGCTGGTGAACGGCCGGCGCTGGTGGGGTTGGCTTGCGGGGGTGGCGCTCGCGCTGGCGGCAAGCTGCGTTTCGCCCGTGCTCCAGCGCATCGAAAGCGCCCGGACCAACGCTGCGCTCACCGCCGCCGAGCCGCAGCCCGCCCGGTTGGTGCTGGAGCCCGGGCCGCTCATCCACCTCGAAGATCACAACCATATGGGCATCACCTGCCGCCCCTGCGACTTTGCCGCGCTGCCCTTCGTGACAGAGGCCGAAACTGCCAGCATCCATCCTGTGCTCATCGACCACAGGGGCGAGCTGACCGCGCGCGCCAACCTCAACGCCCCCACGCCCGACCGCGCCGAGCGGGGCAGGTTCAGATATGCCTTCCTGTCGCTGCCCGCCTTCTGGTGGGAGGGCGCGCCCTTCGAGGCGCCGGCCTGGTATCCGTCGCCCGTGCCGGACGACCTGAAGGGCCTGCACATGCTGGTGGAACTGCCGCCAACCGGCATCATCCGGCCCGCGGAGCTGAAGCCGCTCTACCTGCGGGTCAATCGTCAGTACGAGGCGGAGCGGCTGTTTTCGTGGGGCTTTGTCACCGACACCGTGGCGCGGCCTTCGCCGGAAGACATCCTGCGCGATCTCGCAGCCCGCGCCAGCACGCCATGACCACCAAATGCGGGGGCAGGGCAGGCGGAGGCCACAATAGGTCTTTCGCTTTTGCAGCATCCATGAAATAGGGAAGCGCCAACCGAACCCTCACAAGGAGAGCCGTGATGGAGATTCGCGAGGCACTGACCTTCGATGATGTTTTGCTTGTTCCCGCCGAAAGCCGGGTGCTCCCTTCGACCGCCATCACGGCGACGAAGGTGACGCGCTCGATCACCATGAACATCCCGCTTCTCAGCTCGGCGATGGACACGGTGACCGAAGGGCGCATGGCCATCACCATGGCGCAGGCGGGCGGGATCGGGGTGATCCACAAGAACCTCGATGTCGAGGCACAGGCCCGTGAGGTGCGCCGGGTCAAACGCTTTGAAAGCGGGATCGTCTACAGCCCCGTCACCCTCACGCCCGATCAGACCCTGGCCGATGCCAAGGCCCTGATTGAGCGATACAATTTCACCGGCTTCCCGGTTGTCGACGAGGCCCATCGCGTGGTGGGCATCGTCACCAACCGCGACATGCGCTTCGCCACCTCCGACGAGACACCGGTGAAGGTGATGATGACCTCGAAGGATCTTGCGATCCTGAAGGAGCCGGCCGATCGGGAAGAGGCGATATCGCTGATGAAGGCGCGGCGGATCGAGAAGCTGCTGGTGACGGATGCGACCGGCAAGCTCACCGGCCTGCTGACGCTGAAGGACACCGAGCAGTCGGTGCTCAACCCGACGGCCTGCAAGGACAGCCTTGGCCGCCTGCGGGTGGCAGCGGCCACCTCGGTGGGGGACTCGGGCTTCGAGCGCACGGAAGCCCTGATCGACGCGGGCGTGGACATCGTGGTGATCGACACCGCCCATGGCCATTCGGAAGGGGTGATCGCCGCCGTGAGGCGGGCCAAGACCCTCTCCAATGAGGTGCAGGTGATTGCGGGCAACGTCGCCACGGGCGAGGCAACCCGTGCCCTGATCGACGCGGGCGCGGATGCGGTGAAAGTCGGTATCGGGCCCGGCTCGATCTGCACCACCCGCATGGTCGCAGGCGTCGGCGTGCCCCAGCTCACCGCCATCATGGACTGTGCCAAGGCCGCAGGGGATGTGCCGGTGATCGCGGACGGTGGCATCAAGTTTTCCGGCGATTTTGCCAAGGCCATCGCGGCAGGCGCGTCCTGTGCCATGGTTGGTTCGATGATCGCTGGCACGGATGAAAGCCCGGGCGAGGTGATCCTGTGGCAGGGCCGCTCGTTCAAGGCCTACCGCGGCATGGGTTCGCTTGGTGCGATGGCGCGCGGTTCTGCCGATCGCTACTTCCAGAAGGATGCGGCGAGCGACAAGCTCGTGCCCGAAGGCATCGAGGGGCAGGTGCCCTACAAGGGCTCGGCGACCGCCGTGATCCACCAGCTCGTCGGCGGCTTGAGAGCGGCCATGGGTTACACCGGCTGCGCGACCGTCGAGGAGATGCGCAAGAACTGCACATTCGTGAAGATCACCGGCGCCGGCTTGAAAGAGAGCCATGTGCACGACGTGCAGATCACCCGTGAAAGCCCGAATTACCGCGTAGGCTGAGGCGGTTACGGGCCTGACTTGAGGTAACACATGACTCCCGCCGCCCGCATTGCCGCTGCCGCCCAGGTGCTTGATGCCATCGCCGGAGGGCTCGCCGCTGAGCAGGCCCTGAGCCGTTGGGGCCGGTCCAATCGCTTTGCTGGGTCCGGGGACCGGGCGGCAATCCGCGACCATGTGTTTGATGCCCTGCGCTGCCACCGCAGCTTCTCGGCCCGGGGGGGCGGCGAGAGTGGCCGGGCGCTGATGCTTGGGATGCTGCGCGCTCAGGGGCGCGACTCGGCTGAGATGTTCTCGGGTGTGGGCCATGCCCCTGCGGTGCTGACAGAGGCAGAAGCCGCTGCCGGTGAGGTGCCTGAGGGTGTGCAGGCGCTGGACTGCCCGGACTGGCTTGCGGACGATCTGAAGTCGTCGCTGGGCGACGATTTTGCACCCGTTCTCAAGGCGATGCAGGCCAGAGCTGATGTGTTCCTGAGGGTCAATGCTTTGGCGTCCACCCCCGAGGCGGCCTGTGCTGCACTGGGGATTGAGGGCATTTCGGCCGAGCCCTTTCCACTCGCGACAACCGCCCTGCGTGTGACCGATGGCGCCCGCCGCATCCGCAACTCCCAGGCCTTCGCCGATGGCTTGGTTGAACTGCAGGATGCCGGGTCGCAGGCGATCTGCGAGGCGCTGTCGCTGCCTGCGGAGGGGCGTGTGCTTGATTACTGCGCGGGCGGTGGCGGCAAGAGCCTTGCGCTGGCCTGTCGCGCGCCGCACCTCACCTATGTGGCGCATGACGCCCACCCTCTGCGGATGAACGATCTGCCTGCTCGTACAACCCGTGCCGGGGTCCGGATTGCCCCGATTGAGGCTCCGGAGGGGCCCTACGAGTTGGTCGTCGCCGATGTGCCCTGTTCGGGCTCGGGTGCCTGGCGGCGACAGCCGGAGGCCAAGTGGCGGCTGGACCGCGCTGGCCTCGAGGCCCTGCTGGCCACACAGGCGCGGATCCTCGACACGCTGGTGGCCCATGTCAGCCCCGGCGGGCAGCTGGCCTATATGACCTGCTCCCTGCTGGACGCCGAGAACGATGCACAGATTGCGGCCTTCCTGTCCCGCCATCCCGGCTGGACCCGGGAAAGCTCGCTGCGGCTGACCCCGCTCGATGGCGGAGACGGTTTTTTCCTTGCCGTAATGCGACCTCCCGAAGAGAGTTGACGTAGGAGGAATGCACAGAAGACCGGGTGTCTTAATCGCCGATTAACGATTTTTGGGCGATGGTGCTTTGCAACGAATCAAAGGGAGTTCCGACCTGTGTCACACCCTGCGCTGACACCTTCACCACTTGCGCGAATGGCGCAGGCGTTTCGGGGAAGGATTTGGCAGGTTCTCGGGCTGGCTCTGGTGTTGGTCTCTGTCGGGGTGGTTCTGCCCGGGGTTGAGCTGTCGCTGATCTTCATCACGTGTGGCGCAACGCTGACCGCCCTGCTGGTGCTTCTGCGCCTGATGAGCGCGCGGCAGGCGGTGGCCGAAAAGGCCCTTGCCGAAACCGTTGCAGGCTTCACCGAGCTCGACAGTTCTCCCTGTTTCACCACCGACCTTGATGGCGCCGTTACCCATTTCAACGCCAGTGCGCGCAAGCGTTTTTCCGTCAATGCGGGCGAGAGCCTGCCGCGGGTTATGCGGGATCTGCTCGCCAATCCGGCCGCGCTGCTTCGCCGGCTCGAGACAAGGGCCGATACCCGGGGCCACGCCGCTGAAGATGTCGTCACCCGCAAGGGCCATATGAGGCTGGTCGTGCATCGGCTCGGGGAAGACGGGTTCCTGTGGCGGATGGAAGACATGGTGGAACGTGAAGGTTCCCGAGGCGCAGAAAGCCTGAGCCTTCCTATGATGACGATCAACAAGACCGGCGCGGTCCTGTTCATGAACGAGTCGCTGCGCCGAG
This sequence comes from Oceanicola sp. 502str15, assembly GCF_024105635.1. Lineage (NCBI taxonomy): Bacteria > Pseudomonadati > Pseudomonadota > Alphaproteobacteria > Rhodobacterales > Roseobacteraceae > Oceanicola > Oceanicola sp. 502str15. The sequence continues at coordinate 1,315,137 of NZ_WYDQ01000001.1, read as the reverse complement.
TGATCGGCGGGCGAGCCAAGCGGCTTGAAGACATCATCGTCGACGTGTCCGAAGCCGGGATCAGCGGCCCGCAGCGCATTACCGCCTCTGTGGGCGAACTGCGCTGCCACGTGGTGGAAATCGCGGGGCAGGCCGGGCGGCGGGAGGTGTATCTGCTGCCATCCACCGATGTTCCGGGGCGGCCGGTCCAGGATGGCACCGCGTCCCTCGAACTGCTGGACCATATGCCCGTCGCCCTGTTGCGCATCCAGCGTGATGGCACTCTGACCATGGCCAACCGGCTGGCGCGGGAGCTGCTGGGGCATGATGCACTGGTCGGCATGTCCTTCGCGGATCTGGTCGAAGGCCTTGGGCGCTCGGTCCGAGACTGGGTTGCAGAGGCTGCCGAGGGCCGCGGACCGCTGCGCCCTGAGGTGGCCCGCGCCAAGCTGCCGGTTCAGGACGTCTTCCTGCAGATTTCCCTCAGCCGCGTGGTTGAGGATGGCGAGGCCTCTCTGGTGGCCGTTCTGAACGATGCCACCGAGTTGAAGACCTTGGAGGCGCAGTTTGTTCAGAGCCAGAAAATGCAGGCGATCGGTCAGCTTGCCGGCGGTGTGGCGCATGATTTCAACAACCTGCTGACCGCCATCGCGGGCCACTGCGACCTGCTCCTGCTGCGCCACGATCAGGGAGATCCTGATTACGGCGATCTGGTGCAGATCAACCAGAACGCCAACCGCGCGGCCAGTCTGGTCGGCCAGCTGCTGGCGTTTTCGCGAAAGCAGAACCTCCAGCCCGAGGTTTTGGACATGCGCGAAACCCTCTCGGATCTTGGCCATCTGCTCAACCGACTGGTGGGAGAGCGGGTGAATTTGGCCCTCAGTCACGAGCCCGACCTGCCCTCGATCCGCGCCGACAAGCGGCAGCTTGAGCAGGTCATCATGAATCTGGTGGTGAATGCACGCGATGCCATGCCCGAGGGCGGCACGATCACCGTGGAGACCCAACAGCGCGTGCTGAAAGAGGAGATGCATCGGGATCGCGCAACAGTGCCGCCCGGGGGATACGTGGTTGTCTGCGTTTCCGATGAGGGGTCTGGCATCCATCCCGACAAGATCGGCAAGGTTTTCGAACCGTTCTGGACCACGAAGCGTCCCGGCGAAGGCACCGGCCTCGGGCTTTCGACCGCCTATGGAATCGTCAAGCAGACGGGCGGCTACATCTTCGTGGATTCCGTTCTGGGGCAGGGGAGTTGTTTCACCCTCTACCTCCCGGTCCATGATCGCCCCGAGGAGGCGCCGCGCCCGACGGCGGACGCCGTTCCGCGCGACCACTCCGCCGAGGGCGAAGGCGTCATCCTTTTGGTGGAGGATGAGGCGCCGGTAAGGGCCTTTGCGTCGCGGGCCTTGCGGATGAGAGGCTACACAGTGCTGGAGGCAGAGAACGCAGAGGACGCGCTGAAGATGCTTGAAGACATTGAGCTGAAAGTGGATGTCTTCGTGACAGACGTGATCATGCCGGGCATGGACGGCCCGAGTTGGGTGCGCAAAGCCTTGGAGATGCGTCCGGATGTGAAGGTTGTCTTCGTGTCAGGCTACGCAGAGGACAGCTTTGACAATGAGCAGGCCTTGATTCCAAACTCGGTGTTTCTGCCGAAGCCCTTCTCGTTGAATGAGCTGACCGCCAAGGTCCACGATCAGACCCACTGAAAGTCCGTTACCGACATCGGACGAGTTTCAGATGTTCTTCCAGTCGCCGCCGGAGATCAGCGCGTCGTAAAGCCGAAAATCCTTCTCGAGCGCTTTCGCCAAGGGCGCGGCCAGCCCGGGGTCGACCTCCAATGGCGCTTCGGGCGACACGTTCTCCTGCTCCAGCTTGATCTCGCGGTCCAGCCGGTTCTCGAGGAAGTCCACGAGCGTGTCGAAACGTTCATAAGGGAAGAGATAATCTATCCCGACTCGCCCGTCGTCACGGCGCAGGAACTTCCACTGGCGACCCAAGCGGGAATAAGCGGGCTGAGAGTCTTTCAGGTAGCCTTTCAGGAACGTGGAAAAATCCATGTCGCGGGTCGAGTTGTTCTGCCCTACCAGATCGTTGCGCCGGCGATAGCGATACCAGCTTCCGAGCCAGTCAAGCGGCTCGCGCATCACGGCAACTGTGCGAAAACTCGGCCACTCCTTTTCACCGACGATCCGGGGCATCAGGCGGTTTACCCAGGCAAACCCCATGTGCTTGACGAATGGCGGATGCCGAAAGGCGATATCGGCCTCGTTTCCGAGCGCGGATTCGAGCGCATGGGTCCCCGTCTTGGGCGTAGCCAAAAGCACAAGCCGTGCGTCCCAGAATACCAGCATCCAATCCCTCTTTAGCTGCGCCGCGATGCTTTTCGTAACCGTTCACGCTTCATTAACCAAGGGGAGTCCAAGATGAGGTGGTGAAGATTCATCTTGCTTTGTTCTCGTTTTGATCGCATAAAGCAGAGAACAAGAAGAGAACAACGGCAGTCATTGCCGCCCCGCGCGGCATATGGAATAAGGACGGGAATAATGGGCACAGCGAAACTTCTGGACATGGGCAAATCACCTAACGGCGACAAGCAAAAGGCGCTCGACAGCGCGCTGGCGCAGATTGAGCGGCAGTTCGGCAAGGGTTCGATCATGAAGCTCGGCGGCGAAAACCAGTTGCCGGACATCGAATCGACTTCCACGGGCTCCCTCGGGCTCGACATTGCCCTTGGCATCGGCGGGCTGCCGAAGGGCCGGATCATAGAAATCTATGGTCCGGAGAGCTCGGGCAAGACCACCCTGACACTGCATTGCGTAGCCGAAGAGCAGAAGAAGGGTGGCGTTTGTGCCTTTGTCGACGCCGAACACGCGCTGGACCCGCAATACGCCCGCAAGCTGGGTGTCGACCTCGACGAGCTGCTGATTTCGCAGCCCGACACCGGCGAACAAGCGCTTGAGATCACCGATACGCTGGTGCGCTCCGGGGCCGTGAGCATGGTTGTGGTCGACTCGGTTGCCGCGCTCACCCCGAAATCGGAGCTGGAAGGCGACATGGGCGATTCCAGCGTCGGCGTTCACGCCCGTCTGATGAGCCAGGCCATGCGCAAGCTGACCGGCTCGATCAGCCGCTCCAACTGCATGGTCATCTTCATCAACCAGATCCGGATGAAGATCGGCGTCATGTTCGGCTCGCCCGAAACCACCACCGGCGGCAACGCGCTGAAGTTCTACAGCTCGGTGCGCCTCGATATCCGCCGCATCGGCTCGATCAAAGACCGCGACGAGGTGGTGGGTAACGCGACCCGCGTGAAAGTCGTGAAGAACAAGGTCGCCCCGCCGTTCAAGCAGGTGGAATTCGATATCATGTATGGCGAAGGTATCTCGAAAACCGGCGAGCTGCTGGACCTCGGGGTAAAAGCCGGCGTGGTGGAAAAGTCCGGTGCGTGGTTCTCCTACGGCGACGAGCGCATTGGCCAGGGCCGGGAGAATTCGAAGCAGTTCCTGAAGGATAACCCGGATATCGCCTTTGAGATCGAAGACAAGATCCGGGCATCGCACGGGCTCGAGTTTGACGCGGCCGACAAGGATGACAGCGCCGGTGGTGATGATGACGAGATGTTCGAATCCTGAGGGTCTCGGCTCCTGACTGAATTTTTCGAAGGCGGCCCTTGATGGCCGCCTTTGTTCTTTTCAGGGCCTCGCAGGGCAGGGGACGAGTTGCAATTCCGGTCGCGGGGCAGCTAGATCAGGCATGTAACCGAGAGTCATGGCCCGCAATCCAACGGGACGACCTCTCCGGCCTGACCACTATTGAATAGGACGCCCCATGCCCGCTCTCTGGATTGCCCACGTGACTGTCACTGACCCCGACGCCTACGGAAAATACGCCGAGCTGGCCGGACCGGCGATTGCGAAGCATGGCGGAAGCTTCATCGCAAGAGGCGGGAAGTTCGTTCAGCTTGAGGGCAAGGAACGGCCGCGCAACGTTGTGGCGCGCTTCCCGTCGGTTGAAGCCGCGGTGGAGTGCTACAATTCGCCGGAGTATCAAGAGGCGCTCAACCACGCGCGTGGCGCGAGCGAGCGCGAGCTGATGGTGGTTGAAACCTCGGAGTAGGCGCCTCAGGCGTAAGGGTTCTTGGGGTTTCGGTCGCTGGACAATGACCCGGATTTCCTCGCGACAAGGGCTTCGATTGCATCTGCGAGATGTACATCGCCGATGGCCTTGTCTCCCGCCGCGACGCGAAGTTTATGGGCTTCGGCCAGCACTTCGGCATGGGTGCTTCCGGCGGGCGGGTCGAACTTGTAGCAGGCCAGTTCGATCAGCAGACCGAGCGGATCCTTGAAGTAGATTGAATCCATGAAGCCGCGGTCTTTGGGGCCGGAATGCCCGATGCCGCGGGCTTCGATCCTGGATTGGGCCTGGTTCCAGACGACCTTGGAGACGATGAAGGCGAGGTGGTGCACGCAGCCGGGCTCGGTGGGGGTGCGCCGCCGGTTCGGAGTGCGGCTCTCGTCGGTGAAGATGGTGATCAACCGTCCGTCACCGGGATCGAAATAAAGGTGGCTTTCTTCCGGATTGTCGAGGTTGGGCTGCTCGAACAGGAAGGGCATGCCGAGCACGCCCTCCCAGAAGTCGATGGATGTCTGCCGGTCGGCGCCGGTGAGCGTGATGTGATGCACGCCCTGGGTCTGGATCTTTAGCATGTGACCTCCGGATGGTGGGTTTTGCCCACCCTATATCCATCCGGAGGACGGGTGTTACCCCTCTGCGCGCGCAGCCTTCTTGCGCTCATGCGGATCAAGATGGCGCTTGCGCAGGCGGATAGCGTTGGGCGTGACCTCGACCAGCTCGTCGTCGTTGATGTAAGCGATTGCTTCTTCGAGCGAGTGTGTGATCGGCGTCGTCAGGCGGACGGCCTCATCGGTGCCCGAGGCGCGCACGTTGGTCAGCTTCTTGCCCTTCAGCGGGTTCACCTCAAGGTCGTTCTCGCGGCTGTGCTCGCCGATGATCATGCCAGTATAGACCGGCGTCTGCGCGCCGATGAACATGCGGCCCCGGTCCTCAAGGTTCCACAGCGCATAGGCCACGGCCTCGCCCGGCTCCATCGAGATCAGCACACCCGCGCGGCGGCCCGGAATCGGGCCCTTGTGGGGGGCCCAGCCGTGGAACACGCGGTTCAGCACGCCGGTGCCGCGCGTGTCGGTAAGAAACTCTCCGTGATAGCCGATCAGCCCGCGCGAGGGCACATGGGCGATGATCCGGGTCTTGCCAGCCCCCGCCGGTTTCATCTCGACCAACTCGCCCTTGCGCGGGCCGGTTAGCTTTTCGATCACAGCGCCGGAATGCTCGTCATCCACGTCGATGGTGGCTTCTTCGATGGGCTCAAGACGCTGGCCGTCTTCTTCGCGCATCAGAACCTGCGGGCGCGAGATGGAAAGCTCAAAGCCCTCGCGGCGCATGTTCTCGATCAGCACGCCCATCTGCAATTCGCCGCGGCCCGCCACCTCGAAGGCCTCGCCGCCGGGGGTGTCGGACACCTTGATCGCCACGTTGACCTCGGCCTCCTTCATCAGCCGCTCACGGATCACGCGCGACTGCACCTTCTTGCCGTCACGGCCTGCAAGCGGCGAGTCGTTGATGCCGAAGGTCACGGAGATGGTCGGCGGGTCGATCGGCTGGGCGTCCAGCGCCTCTTCCACGGCCAGCGCGCAGATCGTGTCCGACACGGTCGCCTTCGACATGCCGGCCAGCGTTACGATATCGCCGGCAACCGCCTCTTCGATTTCCTGAAGCCCGAGGCCCCGGAAGGCCTGAATCTTGGAAACGCGGAACTGCTCGATCTTCTGGTTGTTGCGGGTCAGCGCCTGCACGGTCGCGCCCGCCTTGATACGGCCCGACTCGACGCGCCCCGTCAGGGTGCGACCGATGAAGGCATCCGCCCCCAGCGTGGTGGCCAGCATCCGAAAATCTTCGCCGGCGTGCTTCTGCTGCTTCGGGGCAGGCACATGATCGACGATCAGGCGGAACAGGGCCTCGAGGTTCTTGCGCGGCCCGTCCAGCTCGGTGTCGCACCAGCCGCTGCGCCCGGAGGCATAGAGGTGAGGAAAGTCGAGCTGGTCCTCATCGGCATCCAGAGCGGCAAAGAGGTCGAAGACCTCATCCAGCGCACGGTCCGGCTCGGCGTCCTGCTTGTCGACCTTGTTGAGCACCACGATCGGGCGCAGGCCGAGAGCGAGCGCCTTGGAGGTGACGAACTTGGTCTGCGGCATCGGGCCTTCGGCGGCGTCCACCAGCAGCACCACGCCATCAACCATCGACAGGATCCGCTCCACCTCGCCGCCAAAGTCGGCGTGGCCGGGAGTGTCGACGATGTTGATCCGCGCACCTTTCCACTCGACCGAGGTGCACTTGGCGAGAATGGTGATGCCGCGCTCGCGCTCGAGGTCGTTGCTGTCCATCGCCCGCTCGGCCACTGCCTGGTTTTCGCGGAATGCGCCGGATTGCTTCAGAAGCTCGTCCACGAGGGTCGTCTTGCCGTGGTCGACGTGGGCGATGATGGCGATGTTGCGCAGGTCCATGGGGCTCTCTTTGACTGTTCGGGCCGCGCATATCCTGCACTGCGGCGAAAGGCTAGGGGCTATGTGACCACATACCAGTCGCGGCGGTGGTTGAACGCAACGACAAGGTTGAGGATCACCGCGCCGAGGAGCGACCAGAGCACGGCGGAGAGCGGTAGGACGAAGGCGGCGACGGTGAAGAGGACCAGATCATGGATGAGCTGGGTCCATCCTGCGCGGAAGCCGTATTTGTCTTGCAGGATCAGCGCAATGATCGACACGCCCCCGAGCGAGGCGGAGTGGCGGAACAGGCCGAGCAGCCCCACGCCCGCGGCCACCCCGAAGAGCACGGCAGCGGCGGCGGGGTGGATCTGGGCGATCTGGAGCAGTGGTTTGAGCACTTCGGCCATGATGGAAAGCAGGGTGACGGCGGCAAGCGACTTGATGCAGAAGATCATCCCCCGTGCGCGCCAGGCGAAGGCATAGAACGGCAGGTTGATGACAAAGAACACCACGCCAAAGGACCAGCCCGAGAGATAGGCGATGATCAGCGCGGTGCCCGCCGTGCCGCTGGAGATCAGCCCTGCCGCCCGCAGAAGGTGCACCCCAAGCGCCGCCTGCGCCGAGGCGACGAGAAGGCCCTGGGCATCTTCAAGGAGCGAATAGTGCGGCGAGTCATTCGGCGTGGTCATGGTGCATCTGGCCCAGAGAGGGGTGTGGGGTCAAACCATGCCGGAGGGGCAGGGCGGGCTCGTCGGTGCGGCTGCCTCTCAGTGCGGCGTTGCCGATGAGAAAAGATGCAGCACCAGAACGCCCGACAGGATGAGGCCGAGGCCGATTATGGCGGGCAGGTCGAGTTTCTGGTTGTAGAGCAGCAGGCCCATCATCGCGATCAACACGATCCCGAGGCCCGACCAGATGGCATAGACCACGCCCACCGGCATCACCTTCACCGTCAGCGACAGGAAGTAGAACGACACCGCATAGGCCACGACTACCAGCACGGCGGGGGCGAGGCGGGTGAAGCCTTTGGTGGCGGGCAAGGCGACGGTGCCCACCGTTTCGGCGACAATGGCGAGCACGAGGAAGAGATAGGTCTTGGGCATCGGGGATCCATGGAGGGGGCGAGCTGCATTGGCAGTGACGAATCCTTACCCCGTCGGGCCGGCAGGGGCGAGTCCCCGCCTGTGCGCATTGCCACACAGTTACGCCTCGGAGGTGTGTGGAATTTCGCACAAGGGAGACGGCGGCGGGGTGGTGTCTTGGCGGTTAGGTGATTGGAAACGTGAGATAAATAGCAAGATGCCTGCTCTTATCATGCTTTTTCGTTGTGAAAGGATGACCTCACGATACCGTCACTGCACATGCTCCGCCGGAGGGCCGGGGCTTCAATCTTGGGAGGACACCATGTTCCGTAAAACGCTCATTCGGGCGGCCGCTATCGCTGTGCTTGCAACACCTCTTGCCGCGCAGGATGTCGCCCCTGAAATTACCCAGCCGCAGGCCGAAAATCCGGCCCGCGTCCTGCTCGTTGGCAACAGCTACCTCTATTACAACGACAGCCTGCACAACCATCTGCGCCGCATGGTCATGGCGGGCACCGAGGTGGAGCCGCAGTATAAATCCGCGACCATCGGCGGGGCGCGGCTGGACCATCACAACCTCGACTGGCTGACAGGGCCGGGGCAGATCGGCGTCGATGAACCCTTCGAGCTGGTGCTGCTTCAGGGCCATTCCAACGCGGCGCTCTCGGAAAAGAACCAGAAGCGCTACATGGATGCGGTGGTGAAGGCCAAGGAGCTGGTCGAGGGCCGTGGCGGCAAGATCGCGCTTTACATGCCCCACGCCTATGTCGCGCCCCACAACAGCGCCGATCCGGAGAACATCCGCGCCAACGAGCGGTTCTACACCGAGGCGGGCAACGAGATTGATGCCATCGTCATCCCTGTCGCGCTGGCCTTCGAGGAGGCCTACAAGCGCCGCCCCGACATGGCGCTTCAGCAGGATTACGACGGTAGCCACCCCACGCTGCTCGGCACCTTCCTCGCCGCCGCCACCGCCTATGCCACGCTCTACGGGGCCGATCCGGTGGGCAACGAATATGACTACTTCGGCCGGGTGAGCGCCGAGGATGCGGCCTTCCTTCAGGAAGTCGCCCGCGACACCGTCAACGCCTACTTCGGGCGCTGAAGCGGCGAAGGCCGGGGCGATCCCCCGGCCTTTTCCCTTTGCATCAGGGCTGCGGTCACAGCGCCTTTTGCAGGTTCTCGTCGATCTTTTCGAGGAAACCGATGGTGGTGTGCCAGCCCTGATCGGGGCCGACCAGAAGGGCGAGATCCTTGGTCATGTGGCCGCTTTCCACCGTGTCCACGATCACCTTTTCCAATGTCTCGGCAAAGCCCTTGAGCGCCTCGTTCTTGTCGAGCTTGGCGCGGTGGCGCAAACCGCCGGTCCAGGCGTAGATCGAGGCGATGGAGTTGGTCGAGGTGCTCTTGCCCTCCTGATGCTGGCGATAATGCCGCGTCACCGTGCCATGGGCCGCCTCGGCCTCCACGATCTGGCCGTCCGGGGTCATCAGCTGCGAGGTCATCATGCCTAGCGAGCCGAAGCCCTGCGCAACGGTGTCGGACTGCACATCGCCATCGTAGTTCTTGCAGGCCCAGACGAACTTGCCGTTCCACTTCAGCGCGCAGGCCACCATGTCGTCGATCAGCCGGTGCTCGTACCACAGCCCTTTGGCCTCGAACTGTTCCTTGAACTCGGCGTCGTAGATCTCCTGAAACAGATCCTTGAAGCGCCCGTCATAGGCCTTGAGGATGGTGTTCTTGGTCGAAAGATACACCGGCCAGCCGATGTTGAGCCCGTAGTTGAAGCTGGCGCGGGCAAAATCGCGGATCGACGGGTCCTGGTTGTACATCCCCATGTAAACGCCCGCATCCGGCGCGTCATACACCTCGCGTTCGATCACCTCGCCATTGTTGCCTTCCCATTTCATCGTCAACTTGCCGCCGGACGGGAAGTGGAAGTCGCTCGCCTTGTATTGATCGCCGAAGGCATGGCGGCCCACCACGATGGGCGAGGTCCAGCCTGGCACGAGGCGGGGCACGTTCTTGCAGATGATTGGTTGGCGGAAGACAACGCCGCCAAGGATGTTGCGGATCGTGCCATTGGGGCTGCGCCACATCTTCTTGAGGCCAAATTCCTCAACCCGCTGCTCGTCGGGCGTGATGGTGGCGCATTTCACGCCAACGCCAACTTCCTTGATCTTCTCGGCGGCGTCGATGGTGATCTGGTCGTTGGTCTCGTCGCGCACCTCGATTCCGAGGTCGTAATAGAGCAGGTCGATGTCGAGATAGGGCTCGATCAGCTTCTTCTTGATGAAATCCCAGATGATCCGGGTCATCTCGTCGCCGTCGATCTCGACCATCGGGTTTTCGACTTTGATCTTCGACATGGGCACGCTCCTGATTTTGCAGCTTCTCTTGCCTATAGCAGCCATGCGGCAGCGCAGAAAGAGCACAGAGATATGTAGATCCGGTTTATGCCGCCGCGATCTTTGCCTTACCCCTGAGTCATGCGGCATCATGGATGCCATCCGGGAGGGGCGGCTGATGGACACCAGAGACTTTGCAACCTTGGAAAAGCGCGAATGGGACCGGGCCGATGTGGCGCAGGCCTACGCGCGGGACTTTGCGCGCGCGGCAGACATGGTGGTGCCCCGGCTGGTGGCCGGTGCAGGGGCCGTGGCGGGCGCCAAGATGCTCGACTTATGCTGCGGCCATGGCAATGTGTCGGCCGGGCTGGTGGCCGCGGGGGCCGAGGTGACGGGCCTCGATTTCTCGCCCGCCATGCTGGAGCTGGCGCGCGCGGCCGTTCCGGACGCTCTCTTCCACGAGGGCGATGCCATGGCCCCAGATTTCGCGGACGGGAGCTTTGACGGGGTGACGATCGGCTTCGGGATGCCCCATGTCCCCGACCCGCCCCGCGTGCTGCACGAGGCGCGGCGGGTGTTGCGCCGCGGCGGGCGGGTTGCCTTCTCTGTCTGGTGCGGGCCCGAGGTGGAGGGGGCTTTCGGATATGTCTTCGGTGCCATCGCACGGCACGGCGACCCCTCGGTGCAGCTTCCACCCGGGCCGGGCGCAAATGACTACGCCGACCCTGCGCGGGCCTTTCCGGCGCTGGAAGCGGCAGGCTTCTCGGGCTGCACCTGCGAGATCGTTGCGTCGAGCTGGGTAACACGCGACCCCGGAACACCCTTCGACTATTTCCGCGAGGGCACAGCGCGAGGCGGGGCCTTGCTGCGCCCACAGCCCGAGGCACAGAGGGCGGCAATCCGCGCCGATGTGGTGGCGCAGGTCCTGGCGCACCATGGGAATGGCCCCGAGTGGATCGTGCCGATCCCGGCGGCGGTGATCTCGGCAGTGGCGACCTAGGGCCCAAACGCAGGAAAGCCGGGCACGGGGCCCGGCTTTCGCATTGTTTTTAAAGGCGATCTCAGCCGATGATGGCGTTGAGCGTGGCGCTCGGGCGCATAACCTTGTCCAGTTTGGCCGGGTCAGCCACGAAGTAACCACCCGTATCGGCCGGTTTGCCCTGCGCTGCGGCCAGTTCGCCGGTGATCGCGGTCTCGCCATCGGCAAGTGCCTTGGCGAGGGGGGCGAACTCGGCGGCCAGCTCGGCATCTTCGTCCTGCGCGGCTAGGGCCTCGGCCCAATATCGGGCGAACCAGTAGTGGCTGTCGCGGTTGTCGGGCTCACCCACCTTGCGGGAGGGAGAGCGGTTGTTGTCGAGAATGCCCTGCGTGGCAGCATCCACGGCATCGCCCAGCACCTTGGCCTTGGGGTTGTTCTTTGCCTCGGAGAGGAAGCGGAAGCTTTCACCGAGGGCACAGAACTCGCCAAGGCTGTCCCAGCGCAGGTGGTTCTCTTCCTGCAACTGCTGCACGTGCTTCGGGGCCGAGCCGCCGGCGCCGGTTTCGAACAGCCCGCCGCCCTGCATCAGCTTGACGATGGAGAGCATCTTGGCCGAGGTCGCAAGCTCGAGGATCGGGAAGAGATCGGTCAGGTAGTCGCGCAGAACGTTGCCGGTGATGGCAATGGTGTTCTCGCCCTTGGTGATCGTCTCGAGGCTGGCGCGGGTTGCCTCGCGCGGGGCCATGATCTCGAATTTATCCGCAACGCCAGCCGCTTCGAGGATGGGTTTGACGTAGGCGATCAGCTCCGCATCGTGGCCGCGCTTTTCATCGAGCCAGAAGATGGAGCGGTAGCCGGTGGCCTTCTGGCGGGCGATGGCGAGGTTGACCCAGTCTTCGATCGGGGCCTTGCGGGCCGAAGCCGAACGCCAGATGTCGCCCTTCTTCACGCTGTGCGAATGCAGCACGGTGCCGTCTTCCAGCACCATCTTCACGGTGCCCTCCTCGGGGATCTCGAATGTGGTGGGGTGCGAGCCGTATTCCTGAGCCTTCTGGGCCATCAGGCCGAGGTTCTGCACGGTGCCGGCGGTGGCGGGGTTCAGCTTGCCGTTCTCTTTGAAGAACTTGATGGTCTCGTCATAGACCGGCGCATAGCTGTTGTCGGGGATGACGCAGACGGTGTCATGCTCCTTGCCATCCGGCCCCCAGCCCTTGCCACCAGCGCGGATCAGCGCGGGCATGGAGGCGTCGATGATCACGTCGGAGGGCACGTGCAGGTTGGTGATGCCCTTGTCGGAGTTCACCATGTACATCGGCGGACGCTCGGCGGTGATTTTCTCGATCGCGGCGGTGATTTCGGCGTCGCCCTTCACCTTGTCGAGCAGAGAGCCGAGACCGCCGTTGGGGTTGACGCCCAGCGCCTTCAGCTTGTCGCCGTACTGCTCGAAGACCGGCGCGAGCCAGGCCTTAACCGCGTGGCCGAAGATGATCGGGTCGGAGACCTTCATCATGGTGGCCTTCATGTGCAGCGAGAACAGCACGCCCTCGGCCTTGGTCTTTTCGATCTCGTCGGCCAGGAAGGCATCGAGCGCGTCGGCGGACATGAAGGCGGCATCCACCACGGTGCCGGCGGGGTAGCTGAGACCCTCTTTCAGCACGGTCTCGCCGGATGCGGTTTCAAGCACGATCCTGGCGGTCGCGGCGTTGTCGAGCGTGGTCGAGACCTCGTTTGAGAAGAAGTCGTTGCCGGGCATCGAGGCGACTCGTGTCTTGCTCTCGGCTGTCCACTCGCCCATGCGGTGCGGGTTGGCCTGGGCGTAGTTCTTGACGGCCTGTGCGGCGCGGCGGTCGGAGTTGCCTTCGCGCAGGACCGGGTTCACCGCAGAGCCCTTGATCGCGTCGAACTTGGCGCGCACGGCCTTGTCTTCGTCGGTGGTGGGGTTCTCGGGGTAGTTGGGAACAGCGAAGCCCTTGGACTGCAACTCTTTTACGACCGCCGCCAACTGGGGGACAGAGGCCGAGATGTTGGGCAGCTTGATGACGTTGGCGGAGGGCGTCTTCACCAGTTCGCCCAATTCGGCGAGGTCGTCGGCGATGCGCTGATCTTCGCCGAGATACTCGGGGAAGGTGGCCAGAACGCGCCCGGCCAGAGAAATGTCCTTGGTGCCAACGGTGATGCCCGCCGCCTTGGCGAAGCGCTGGATGATCGGCAGGAGCGAGGCGCTGGCCAGTTCCGGAGCCTCGTCGACCTTGGTGTAGATGATGTCGGGCGTGTTGCTATCGGCCATCGGGTGAGCCCCCTCGCTGTGTTGGTGAACCTCTTCGCGGCCCGCTGCTGCGGTGCGGAATCGGAATGCTGCGGAACTCCTAGCTCAAATCCTCGGCGCATGGAAGGTATGCCGTTGTATACCGCTCTAGGTCTCCGAGGTTCGCAGCGCCGCCGACAGGGTTTTGCCGAGCGTCACGAGGGCTTCGATCTCCTCCGGCTTGTGCAGGGCGCGACGCAGCCTGACCGACAGGCCCTCCCGGCTGCGCAGCACCGCGGGCAAGCCGCCACGGGGCAGGGCACTGCCTGCGCTGGCGAGCGCGGGGTGCAGGGCGATCGGGCGCAGCGCATCTTCCATGCCGGGAGTGGCCATGAGCAGGCCGGGGCCGTCGTCCAGCTCCACCACCTGCAGGTCGGGCACCTCCTCCGCCATTGAACCCAGCAGCTTACCGAGCATGGCCTGGCCCAGCTTGCCGCCCATCATCGCGGCAAACCGTTGCACATCCGCGCCACGGCTGCCGGGAATGTCGAGCGCCAGCAGGGCCAGCCCGTGCGGCAGGGCAAGCGACGGGTCGTTCCACTCGGTGGTGCGGGTCGAGGAACTGTTCTGCGAGCCCGAAGAGCGACCCGTCACAACCCGCAGCTTCCATCCTTCGCGGGGGGCGGTGATTTGGGTTGTGGTGTTGCGGCCTTCGCGGCCGCTCTTGTAGCTCCAGCCTGCGGCGGCACAATATGCGCGCAGCAGCGCCTCGCGCTTCCGGGCCCACCACAGCAGCGCCCCGACCAGCACGATCTGGCCGACGAACACCATCACCACGAGCAGAATTATAACGGATTGCGACATGCAGCTTCTCCCCGGTAGGCGCGGGAAACCTAACTCGGGCGAGCCACCCTGTCACCCGAGCGGCGACAGGGCACACATCTTGTGGTAGAGTGACGGCATTTCCAGCGGCCGATTTCCCGCGCCGGCCGAACATTTGACATCGGAGCATTTGACCCAATGAAACGCATCGCGATTTTCTGCGATGGCACCTGGAACACACCGGATGCCACGCACCCCACCAACGTCTTCCATCTCCACCGCATCACCCGGCGCACGGCGGAAGACGGGACCACCCAGATCCTCAAGTACATTCCGGGCGTGGGCACCGGCTTTGGCAAGACCGGCTGGCGCAAGAAGCTCGATCGCATCACCGGCGGCGTCTTCGGCGTGGGCGTCACCCGCAACATCCTCGAGGGCTACACCTTCCTGATCGAACAATATGAGCCGGGAGACGAAATCTATGTCTTCGGGTTTTCCCGCGGCGCCTTCACGGCCCGCTCGCTGGTGGGGCTGATCCGGGCCTCCGGCCTGCCGCGGCACACCGAGGCGTGGAAGGCGGGCGAGGCGCTGAAGCGCTACCGCGACAACGACCCGAGCACCAAGCCCTCGAGCGAGGAAAGCCACGCATTTCGCTTCGGCTATTCGCCCGATGTGGTCACGTCGCAGAAGGAGGCCGATTGGCGCGAGGCGCAGGGCCATCCGCCGGTGCCGATGCTCACGGTCACCTACCTCGGCATCTGGGACACGGTCGGGGCGCTCGGCATACCGGGCTACTACAAGACCCTGTCGCGCATCTTCAACCAGAGCCAGGGCTTTCATGACACCCAGCTCACCGGCATGGTCATGGCCGCTCGCCACGCGGTCTCGATCGACGAGCGGCGCAAGGCCTTTCCGCCGACGCTTTGGGGCAACCTCGGCGATCTGAACCGCGAGAACCCGGACCGAAAGCGCAGCTATCAGCAGCTCTGGTTTGCCGGCGATCATGGCTCGGTGGGCGGGGGCGGCGATATTGCCGGGCTGAGCAACATCACCCTCGGATGGGTGGTGGAGGGCGCGCGCGAGCAGGGGCTAGAGTTTGACGGCACCCAGCTTCAGGTGTTTGCGGCAGAGGCAAACGCGCTTGAGCCCTCTCTCTTCAACCAGTCCGGCCCGCCCGGGTTTGCCACCCGTATGCTGCGCCGACGGGTGCTCGACCGGGTCGGCCGGATGGAGGTGCCCGACCCGGCGACGGGCGAGATGCGCAAGGTGCCCATCGGGCCCGACTACTATTGGGATATCTCGCCGCCCGCGAAGGAGCGTTACCTCGCCCTGAGCGACTATCGCCCGCCCGCGCTGCGGCCTTTCGATGCCGACCTCACGCGGCCCGACACCTAGGCGATCTCGGCGTCAGTCGCCCACGATCCGCCCGGGCTGTGCCTCCAGCACCCGCCCCTTGGCGGCGCGGGCATCTTCGGCGTCATGGGTGACCATCAGCACCGGCAGGCCGCGCTTTTCGGCGTGATCGAAGGTGAGGCTGCGGACCTCTTCGCGCCGGGCCGCGTCGAGACGGGAGAAGGGCTCGTCGAGCAGAAGCGCCTTCGGTTCGGCCAGCAGGGTGCGCATGAGGGCCACGCGCGCCTGCTCGCCGCCCGAGAGCGTGGCCGGATCCCGCGGGCCGAAGCCATCGAGCCCGACGTCGGCAAGCGCCTGAGCGATTGCGGCGCGCCGGGCTGCACGCGGGCCGGGCGGCAGGGCGAAGGCGAGGTTTCCGGCGACGGAGAGATGCGGAAACAGCAGGCTCTCCTGAAACAGGATGCCGAGGCGGCGGCGCTCGGCGGGCAGATCGGTGATGCTGGCGCCATCGAGCCGCGCCTCGCCTGCTGCCGCAAGAGGCGCGGTGAGCGTGCCGGTCAGGGCCGCCAGAAGGGCCGATTTGCCCACGCCTGAGGGGCCCATGAGCGTGAGCACCTCGCCCGGGGCGATGGTGGCCGAAAGGCCGAGCAAGCAGGTGCTGCCCAGCATGACTTCAAGCCTGTCGAGGGTCAGCCCGCTATCCACCGCGCATTCCTTTCCGGTTGGCAAAGGCGAGCCTCGGAATGGCGAGGGCGAGGGCGAAGGGCAGCAGGGCGGCGGCGGTCTGGGCCAGCGCATAGGCCCCGATGGCACGACGGTCGCCGCCCGAGGTGAGGGCAACGGCCTCGGTCGTCAGCGTGGTCACGCGCCCGCCGCCAAGCAGCAGCGTGGGCAGGTATTGCCCGACCGACACCGCAAAGCCCACGGCAAAGGCCGTGAGCAGCGGGGCCAGCAGCAGCGGCAGGCGCAGCCGCCAGAACCGACCGGCCGGCGAGGTGCCGAGGGCGGCGGCGACGGTGAAGCTGCGCGGGTCGATGGCGTGGTAGGGGCCGGCGAGGGCGATGAGCGTGTAGGGCAGCACGAAGGTGAGATGCGAGAGCACCACGGGCCAAAGCCCCTCGCGCAGCCCGAGGGTGAGCATGAGCACCTGCAGGCCGGGCAGAAAGGCGATCTGCGGGATCAGCAGCGGCAGGTAGAGGATCAGCCGCCCGCCGGCGCCCATCCGGAACCCATGGCGCGCCTCGGCCTCGAGGCAGCCGGTGACGAGGGCGAGCGCGGCCAGCGCGGCGGCGGCGGCAACGAAGAGGGTGGTGAGGGCAACCGGCCAGAGCATCGGCCCATGGCGCATCCATGTTTTCACAGACAGCGCGTCGGGCAGGGCGTCGGGGTAGCCCCAATATCCCGCGACCGACCAGAGCGCCTGCGAGGCAAGCCCGGCCAGCACCGAGAGTGCAACTGCCAGGCCGAGCGCAAGGCCGAGCGCCTTCAGCCCGGCACTGAGGCCCGGAAGGCGGTGACCCGAGGTGGCAAGGGCGCGACCGGCCCCGGCGGCAAGGGCCTCGCCAAGACGCCAGAGCGCGAGGGTGGAGAGCACCAGCGCCAGCTGCCAGAGCGCCCCTGCGGCGGCAACGCCGCGCAGCGAAAGGTCGGGGTCCGACATCCAGCGGGTGATCTGGACCGCGAGGGTAGGGGGCGTGTTGGGGCCGAGGATCATGGCGACATCGACGACCGACATGGAGTAGGCCAGCACCACGTAGACCGGCAGGCGGATCTGGGCGTAGAGCGCGGGAAAGGCCACCAGCAGCCAGCCCACCGCACGCGGATAGCCGAGGGTGGTGGCGACGCGGGCATGGGCCTCGGAGCGGGTCTGGGAGCGGGCGGCCAGCAGCATCAGCAACAGGAAGGGCGTTTCCTTGGCGGTCAGCCCGGCGATGAGGGCGAGGCCTGCGCTGTCCTGCACGATCAGCAGATCAGGCGGGGTCTGCCAGCCGGTCAGCCAGGGAGAAAGCGCGCGGGCGAGCCAGCCGGAAGGCGCGATGAGAAAGGCGAGGCCGAAGGCGGCAGCGGCATGGGGCACCGAAAGCAGGGGCGAGAGCAGGCGGTGCAGGATGGTGAAGGCGCGGGTGCCCTGCCAGCCTGCCGCGACAAGCGCGGTGATGGCGAGCGACAGGGCGGTGGCGGCGAGCCCGGTGGTGAGCGAAAGCCGCGTGGCGGGGCCGATGCCGGGCCAGTCCATCAGCTGCATGAAGGGGGCGGGACCGGGGGGCAGCATGTAGCCGAGCGCCGGGGCGAGCGTGAAGAACAGCCCCAGCCCGACAGGCAGCGTCAGCAGCGCGATGGTGAGCGCGGGCAGGGTGGCGCGGGGCAGGCTCATGGTCGGGTTGTGCGGCGCCTCATCCCCCGGCCGCTCTTCGCGCAGGCGAGACCGGCTTGCAGGGAGAAGGGGCGCCGCCCTCGGTCACTCTTTCACGCCGTGCTTTGCGATCCAGTCCTCGGTCAGCCGGGTTGTCCAGGACGGGTGCGGCTCGGGTTGCGCCTTGCCGAGTTCCTCGGGCGACAGGGTGGCAACCCCTAGGTCGAGCGCCTCGAAGGCGGCGCGCTCATCGGCGCCCAGCTTGTCCATCGCGAGGACCGTGCCGTAGCCAAGCACCTCGGGGTCTTGCGCCCTGGCCTGTGCCTCGGGGGACATCAGGAAATCGGCCACGATCATCGCGCCCGACTTGGCGGAGGAGTTGTAGGGGATCGCGACGAAGCTGGCGTTGCCGAGGGTGCCGCCGTCGAGCACATAGGTGCGCGCCGTGGGGGGCAGCTCGTTGTTTGCAATGGCGGCCGAGGCCTCGCCCGGGGAGAAGGAAATCGCCAGGTCCACCTCGCCATCGGCGATGAGCTGCAACTGGCGCGGCCCGGTTTGCGGGTAGGCCCGGCCCTGGCGCCAGAGGTTGGGGGTGAGGGCGTCGATAAAGGACCAGAGGGCCTCGGTGCTGGCGGCGTAATCGTCCGCCGCGTCGACCGGCTCCGAGAGGGCCTCATCCGTGCCGTTTAGGTCGATCAAGGCCTGCTTGAGGAAGGTCGAGCCGAGGAAGTCGGGCGGCTGGGGAAAGGTGAAGCGGCCGGGGTTGGCCTTGGCCCATTCGAGCAGGGCCGCCATCGAGCGGGGCGGTTCGGGCAGGCGGGCCTCGTCGTGGATGAAGACCACCTGCGCCATGGCCCAGGGTGCCTCGTAGCCCTCGACCGGCACGGTAAAGTCGGTCTGCACGTCCTTGTTCTCGACGTCGACATACTGCCAGTTGGGCAGGCTCTCGGCGAAGGGGCCGAACAGCAGGTTCTGGCCCTTCATGGCGGCGAAGTTCGGGCCGTTGATCCAGATGAGGTCGACCGCGCCGTCCTCGTTCTGACCGGCCTGCTGCTCGGCGAGCACGCGGCCTACGGCATCTGCGGTGTCCGAAAGCTTCACGTGCTCCAAGGTCACGCCGTACTCTTCCTTCACCCGGGTTCCGACCCAGTCGATGAAGGCGTTGGTCGTGGTCGAGCCGCCCCATGCGTGCCAATAGACGGTCTGGCCCTCTGCGGCGGCACGCACCTCCTGCCAGGCCTCCGGGGTCAGCCCGGTGCTCAGGCTCTCGGGGTCCGGACCGGCGAGGGCCGGGCTGGCGAGCCCGAGGGCAAGGGTAAGCGGCAGTGCGAGGGTGTGTTTCATTGGGTTTCCTCCCCGGTGAATGTGTGGCGGGCGAGTAGAACCCGGCTGATGGCGGTGACGAGGCATAGGCCACCAAAGGCCCAGGCCAGCGGGGTGAAGAGCCCCGGCAGCAGGCAGAGGGCGCAGAAGAACACGATGGTCTCGGTGCCCTCCAGCAGTCCGCCCGTGAAGTAGAGGGTCTTTGCCCCGCGCGACGTTGTCTGCATCTTCGCGCGCTCGGCCAGCACCGAGTAGCCCAGAAAGGTGGTGCCGTTGATGTAGAAACTGGCGAGCAGGAAGGCCCCGGCCGCGCCATGCACACCCGGGTCGGCCAGAACGAAGGCCAGCGGGATCGCGGCGTAGAAGGCAAAGTCGGCGCAGATGTCGAGGTAGCCGCCAAAGTCGGTCTTGGCGGTGGCGCGGGCCACAGCGCCATCGAGCCCGTCTGCAAGGCGCGAGGCGAGAAGCGGCACCAGCGCGAGGCCCGGCAACCCGGCCCAGATCAGCGCAGCCGCCACCAGCCCGAGCCCCAGCCCGGCCAGCGTGACATGATCGGCCTGCCAGCCGCGCGCCGCCAGCGCCAAACCGGCGCGGTTGAGCGGCGGGTCGATCAGCCTTCGTGCGACGCCGTCGAGCATTGGTGAGCCATCCCCATGGTTTCAGGGGGTTATGGCGCTTTGCACGACCCGCTGGCAACCGGCTGTAACAGCGCGTGACGCGTTTGTGAGGCGGGCCCGGCCGGGAGGGCGGGCAGGCTCAGCCCGTCACCACTTGCCCGATGCGCCGCCACCTTCGGACTTGCCGCCGCCGGTTTCGGCGGTCTTGGAAGGCTTGCTCTTGCGGGGGATGGTGTAGGGCTCTGTCTTGGTGTGGCCGCAGGCGCCGCAGGTGGTGGTTTTCTCGCCCAGACCGTTGGAAGTTTCGGTGGCCTGCTGCACGGTGCGATTCTTGATCGTGACCTGCCCCTTGGCCCCGCAGGCGTCGCAGACCCGGTTGGCCTTGGCGCGCTTGGCCCCGAACACGACAAGGCCGACCACCCCGGCAATCACCGCGCCGATGATGCCGAGGGTCATGCCGCCGCCCGACTTTTCGCCATCCGCCGCCGCGCTCTCGCCACCCGAGGCGGAGGCCGGGGTGGCAAAGGGCGTGGCGATGCGGGTGATCACGGCCATCGCGCCGTCATTCACACCGTCGCCATAGCGATCTTCGCGGAAGGCGGGCAGCATCACCTCGTCGATGATACGCGCGCTCTCCTTGTCGTATTCGGCGCCAAAGCCGCTGCCCAGCTCGACACGCACCTCGCGGTCGGCGCGGGCGAGAAACAGCAGGATGCCATCGCCCTTTTCCTCGTCACCCAGAGACCATTCATTGAAGAGCCCGGTCACGAAGCTCTCGATGGTGTCGAAGCCGCCGTAATCCGCGGTCGACATCACCGTGACCACTGCCATCTCCACGCCGTTCTCGGCCTTCAGTTTGGCCAGTGCCTCGGCAATGGCCGTTTCCTGCGCGTCCGACAGAACCGAGGCATCGTCGAGCACATAGGTCGACGGAAGGTCGGGATAACTCTGGGCGCGGGCAAGCGCAGGCAGCAGGGTGAGGGCCAGAACGGCCAGAAGCAATTGGGCGGGGCGAAATACGCGGATTTGAAATGTCATGGCCGAATTTGGCCATGAGGGCGCGAGTCTGGCAAGGATTTTCAGGCTGTGAAGGGGGCCAGCGCGGCCTGGGCCTTCTTGGTCAGACCGGCGCGGATGAGAGCATAGGAGCTGCGCAGGCGCTCCTCGACCTCGGCATCCTCCACCATCCCCCAGGGCAGCAGAACCCAGCTTCGGTGGAAGTAGGGGGCCTTTTCGCCGTGGCCTGCCTCGATCACCAGTTGTGCGGTCTCGATGCTGTCGGTCTTCACGCTCACGCCTTGGCCCATTGCGCCGATGCAGGCAAACATCTTGCCCCCGACCTTCCAGGCATCATGCCCGCCGCCCCAGGGGTCGGAGACCTCGGCCCCGGGAAAGGCGGCGCAGATTTGGTTGACATTGGCTCTGTCCATAATGCTCCTCCTCGCTTTACATGGTGTCAGGCGCTGGCAGCGCCCTTGGCGATCAGCGCCTCCACCTCGCCGCCGGAGATCGACTGTGCCAGCGGGGTGAAATCGCCTTGCCCCAGCATAGCCTGCGCGGCGTCGAAGATCGCGCGGTGTGTCACCCGCGCCAGCGAAGAGCCGAGCGAGACGCGGGCCACGCCGGCGGCGGCGAAATCGCCGAGGCTGCTGGCGGTGAAGGCCCCGGCGGCAAGGGCATTGACCGGCTTGCGCGTGGCGGCGCAGATGCGGGCGAGATCGTCCATCGTGGGGGGCAGGGGCACGTAGAGCGCATCGGCTCCGGCGGCATCGAAAGCGGCGACGCGGGCCAGCGCCTCTTGCATGTCATAGAGCCCGTGCATCACCCCGTCGGCCCTTGCCACGAAGACAAAATCACGCCTCAGCGCCCGCGCTGCCGCAGCCCCTGCCTTCGTCCGCTCGGTGGCCAGCTCGGCGGGATAGGGGGTGCAGGCGGGGTAGGAGAGATCTTCGACGCAGATGCCCGCCAGCCCGACCTCGGCGGCGAGGCGCACGGTTTCGGCCACCACATCGGGATCATCGCCAAAGCCGTTCTCGAAATCGCCCTGCACCGGCAGATCGGTGGCCGCCGCGATCTCTTCGGCATGGGCCAGCGCATCGTCGCGGCTGATGACGCCAAGGTCGGCGCTGCCCTGCACGAAGGCGAGGGCGGCGGAGGACGTTGCCAGCGCCTTGGCGCCCATCCCGGCGAGCATCCGGGCCGAGCCGACATCCCAGACATTGGCTAGAATGAAAGGCTTGCCCGGCACGTGCAGGGCGCGGAATGTTTCGAACTTGTCCATGATGGCCTCCGTCGTTTCGCCGGCAGGCTGACCCGCCCCGGCCCGTGGCACAAGAGGCTTGGCAGGGGGCGGGTGTGCTGCTACTGACAGCTCATGACCCGCGCCGCGATCATCATCTGCTGCATTACCCGCTGACATCGTCACGCGGGCCCGGTCTCTTTTCACCTAAGGATGAAGTTGCTAAAGCCCGCGGGGACCCCCGAGGAGCCTTCATGGACATTCATCTGCACAATACGAAGACCCGGAAGAAAGAGCTTCTGGAGCCGGTCACGCCGGGACGGGTGGGCATGTATGTCTGCGGGCCGACGGTGTATGACCGGGCGCATATCGGCAATGCGCGCCCCGTCATCGTGTTTGACGTGCTGTTCCGGCTGCTGCGCCATGTCTACGGCGCGGATGCGGTGCGCTATGTGCGCAATTTTACCGATGTGGATGACAAGATCATCGCGCGGGCGGAGGAGTCCGGTCGCGAGATCGGGGAAATCACCGCGGAAACGACGGAGTGGTACTTGCAGGACATGGCCGCCGTGGGCGCGCTGGAGCCCACCGAGATGCCGCGCGCGACCGAGTGGATCGGGGCGATGGTGGCGATGATCGAGGGGCTGATTTCGGGCGGCCATGCCTATGAGGCGGAGGGGCATGTGCTGTTCCGGGTGCGCTCTTACGAGGCCTACGGGGCGCTTTCGGGCCGCTCGGTGGACGACATGATCGCAGGGGCGCGAGTCGAGGTGGCGCCCTACAAGGAAGACCCGATGGATTTTGTGCTCTGGAAGCCCGCGAAGGCGGGGGAGCCGGGGTGGGACTCGCCTTGGGGCAAGGGGCGTCCGGGCTGGCATATCGAGTGCTCGGCCATGGCGGATGCGCTGCTGGGCAAGTCGTTCGATATTCATGGCGGCGGGAATGACCTGATGTTTCCGCATCATGAGAACGAAATTGCGCAGAGCAAATGCGCTCATCCCGAGGGGGAGTTTGCCCGGATATGGATGCACAACGAGATGCTTCAGGTCGAGGGCAAGAAGATGTCCAAGAGCTTGGGCAACTTTTTCACCGTGCGGGATTTGCTGGACCAGGGGGTGCCGGGGGAGGTGATCCGGTTTGTGTTTCTGGGGACGCATTACCGAAAGCCGATGGATTGGACGGAAAAGAAGCGGGGCGAGGCTTTCGAGACACTTCGTTATTGGATGGACCTTACTTGGAATTTGGAGCCGACACATGAGTCTGAGTTCGAGCCTGAACAGATCTTATTGGAAGCCCTTGCATCGGATTTGAATACCCACCTCGCACTTAGTTATCTGCGTGCTTTGCATCGACAACCCCAGAAACTTTTAGATAATGCCCGGTTTTTGGGCTTTTTGTCGGATGAAAGTCGGAGCGAGCGCAGAGATTTGGAGGCGGCAATTCCTCACGGTTTTGGGGCTGGCCCTAACGCAGAACTGAGCAAACTGGCTATGGCTCTCGATATGTTGCGAAACGCTGCCAAATTATCGGGGGACTACTCAGAGGTCGATGCTCTTAAGGCCTTACTTGTGGCAGCGGGGGTGCAAGTCCGGATGTCTGAAGCTGGTGTCGATCTTCAACCCGGGCCCGACTTCGACGCCACCAAGTTGGAGGCCTTGAAATGACCGAACGCCTCTACCTCTACGACACCACCCTGCGCGACGGGCAGCAGACACAGGGCGTGCAGTTCTCGCTCGACGAGAAACAGGAGATCGCGGCGCTGCTCGACGGGCTGGGGATCGACCATATCGAGGGTGGCTGGCCGGGGGCGAACCCGACGGACTCCGCGTTTTTCGAGGCCAAGCCGAAGCTCAGGGCCACCTTTACCGCATTCGGCATGACCAAGCGGGCCGGGCGGAGCGCGGAGAATGACGAGGTTCTGGCGGGCGTGCTCAATGCGGGCACGCCTTCGGTCTGCCTTGTGGGCAAGACCCATGATTTCCACGTGACCGACGCGCTGGAGATCACGCTGGACGAAAACGTGGAGAACATCCGCGCTTCGGTGGCGCATCTCGTGGCGCAGGGGCGCGAGGCGCTGTTTGACGCCGAGCATTTCTTCGATGGGTACAAGGCCAACCCGGCTTATGCGCTGACCTGCCTGAAAGCTGCACTCGACGCGGGCGCCCGCTGGGTTGTGCTGTGTGACACCAACGGCGGCACGTTACCGGCAGAAGTTTACGATATCGTAAAGGCCGTGATCGAAGCAGGCATTCCGGGCGACCATCTGGGCATCCACACCCATAACGACACCGGCAATGCGGTGGCGGGGAGCCTTGCGGCGGTGGACGCGGGCGCGCGGCAGATCCAGGGCACGTTGAACGGGCTGGGCGAGCGCTGCGGCAATGCCAGCCTGACCACGCTCATCCCGATCCTGCTGCTCAAGGAGCCCTATCGCAGCCTTTACACCACCGGCGTGAGCGCCGAGGGGCTGGGGCGGATGGTGCTGATTTCGCGCAAGCTCGATGACATCCTCAACCGCGTGCCGATGCGAGCCGCGCCCTTTGTCGGCGCCTCGGCCTTTGCCCACAAGGCGGGGCTGCATGCCTCCGCGATCCTGAAAAACCCGACGACCTACGAGCATATCGACCCGGCGCTGGTGGGCAACGAGCGCGTCATTCCGATGAGCAACCAGGCGGGCACCTCGAACCTGAAGCGGCGGCTGGGAGAGGCCGGGCTGGAAGCGGAGAAGGATCAGCTTGCGGCGATCCTCACCACCATCAAGGAGCGGGAATCGCAGGGCTTTTCCTACGACACAGCGCAGGCCAGCTTCGAGATTCTGGCCCGCCGCGAACTGGGACTGCTGCCCGATTACTTCGATGTCGAGCGCTACCGGGTGATCTCGGAGCGCCGCCGCAATGCCAAGGGGCAGATAGTGGTGGAAAGCGAGGCGGTGGTTGCGGTGAACCTGCCGGGCCACGGGCTGACGACCAACTACTTCAAGAACGAGCACCCCGAGGAGATGCAGGACGCGGGCCCCGTGCACGCGCTCTGGAACGCGCTGATCGCCGATCTGGGGCCCTATGCGGGGCGGCTGGAGGGGATGCGGCTGGTGGACTTCAAGGTGCGGATCACCAATGGCGGCACCGAGGCGGTGACGCGGGTGATCATCGACAGCGAAGACCGCGACGGGCGGCGCTGGAGCACGGTGGGGGTAAGCGCCAACATCGTTGATGCCAGTTTCGGCGCGCTGATCGACGCGGTGACGTGGAAATTGGTGCAGACCGGCGAGGTGCTGCGTAGAGTGGGTGAATGAGCGCGTTTCTGGAGCTGTTTTCATCGGTGCCACGGCAGGGTCCGGGGCTGGCAAAGGACGTGGCCTGGGCGGTGGCGCAGGCCGGGGCAGAGGTCGCGAGCCGGGTTTGCGATGCGGGCTGCGGCACGGGCAGCGACACCGAGGCGCTGCTGGCGGCAATGCCGGAGGCGCAGGTGATGGCCTGCGACAAGGACGCGACCTTTCTGGAAGCCGCGCAGACCCGGCTGAACGGGCCGCCACGGGTGCGCGTGGGGCCGGGCGACCTTGCCGCGCTCAACGATCTGCCCGAAGCGCCGTTTGATTTTATCTGGTGCGCAGGCGCGATCTATTTTTTGGGCACGGTCAAGGGCTTGCGCGACTTTCGCAAGGCATTGAAAGCGGGCGGAGCGGTGGCGTTTTCGGCGCCGGTCTACTTCAAGTCCGGGGCCTCGGCCGGGGCGCGGGCGTTCTGGATGGACGTGCCGGTGCCCACGCAGGGTGAGCTGCGCGCCGAGGTGGCAGAGGCCGGGTACGAGCTGATCGCGGATCGCCCGCTGAGCAATGCCGCATGGTCCGCGCTCTACACGCCGTTGAAGGCCGAGATCGCGCGGCGGCGGGGCGAAGGAGCCTCGGAAGAGATGGAGGGCGTGATGGCCGCGATGGAGCAGGAAATGGCACTGTGGAGCCGGGTGAAGCTGGAGACCGGCTATCAACTGGTCGTGGCGCGCGCGAAATGACCCTTCAGGCCTGTGCAGATCTGGTCGCCCGTGGCGGGCGTGAAGGCTTTGCCGCGATCATGGCCGCGCCGGTGGAGGCGCGGAGAATCCTCTTTCCCGTTCAGGCGTTTGCGCTGGAAGTGGCCCGTGCGCCATGGGCCAGCGAAGAGCCGATGATTGCGCAGATGCGGCTTCAGTTCTGGCGCGACGTGCTGGAGGAGGCCGAGGCCGGAAAGGCGCGGGCGCATGAGGTGGCCGCCCCGCTGGCCGAGGCGGTTGCGGAGGGCGTGCCCGTGGCGCCGCTGATGGCCTGCGTCGATGCGCGGGAGTGGGACGTGGGGCGGGAGCCTTTTGCCGACGAGCCGGCATTCTGGGACTACCTCGATGCGACCGGCGGCGGGCTTGTCTGGGCCTCTGCGGCCGCGCTCGGGGCCGGGGCGGAGGCCGAAGCGGGGTTGCGCGGCTGGGGCCGTGGTGCGGCCCTCGCGCGGTATTTTCAGGCGGTGCCAGAGCTGGAAGGCCGTGGCCGGATGCCGCTGGTGGACGGAAGGCCCGAGGCGGTGAAAAGGCTTGCAGATGAGGGGCTTGCGGCGATGACTTCAGGTTCCGTGTGCCGAGGAGAGCTCGGCACCGCGGCCTCTTCGCCGATGCTCCTGGGGGCGATGGCGCCGGTGCTGCTTCGGAAAGTGCAAAACGCCCCCGGCCGGGTGGCCGCGGGGGCGCTGGAGATGAGCGAGTTCCGCAAGCGGTTCCGGCTGATGCGGATGGCCGCGACACCGGCCTGGCGGATGTAGCTTTGCCGCGCAACCCGTTGGGGTTGCTGGAAAATCAGCCGTTTGCTTCGCGGATCTTGTTGGCAGCGTCCTTGTCGAAACCCACGCCGTTCTGCTCGAACAAGGTGTCGAGTTCGCCCGACAGGGTCATCTCGGTGATGATATCGCATCCGCCCACGAATTCACCCTTCACGTAGAGCTGCGGGATCGTCGGCCAGTCGGAGAAGTCCTTGATTCCCTGACGGATTTCATCGTTGGCGAGGACGTTCACGTCGGTGAAGTCGACCCCCATGAAGTTGAGGACGCCGGCTACTCGGGAGGAGAAGCCGCATTGGGGCATTTCCTTGGTGCCTTTCATGTAGAGCACCACATCATTTGCTTTGACGGTTTCGGCGATCTGGTCTTGGGCGGTCATGGGGTCTCCTTTGGCCACGGGGGCCGGTCGGGCGGTGTGTTTCGGGCTACAGATAGAGCGCTTGGCGGGGGATTTCCAGCCGGTTCAGTGATGATCCCAGGGGCGCAGGCGGCGGGCGCGTTCGGCCTTTGCGTCGGCTTCGGCCCGTTGGGTCACGCTGCGGCGATGGCGGGCCTGCTCGGCCTGGTGCTCGGTGACGGCCTCGCGGTGGCCGAGGGCGGGAACGGAACGGTCGTTGAGGGTGAGGCCCTGGGGCATGTCGCGGGCGTCGGGGCGGTGGCTGGAGAGGGCGCGGGAGCGGGGCTTGCGCGGGCCCTTGCGGAGGATCAGGGCCACGCCGATCACGCCGGCGAGGAGCAGGAGGCCCCATAAAACAAGGAGCCAGGTGCTCATTTGCGGGGCTGCAGGGCTTTGGCGTAGGCCTGCGGGTCGCGCGGCACGAGGGTCGGGCGATTGTAGCCGCCGCCGCCACCGCCGCCGCCGTGGCCTTCATGCAGGAGGGAGGCGCCCTGACCGGGCGCGACACCCCGGTTCTGGCGGGGCGCACGGCGCTGCCTGCGGGCCTGGACGACCATGGCGGCGAGGAGGGCGAGGCCGATGAGGCCGAGGAGGAGCCAGACGGCAGCGAGAACTGTCATGTGCCGGAAGCCCCCATTCTACTTCGCCTTGCCACGGGTCCGCGCCCGGGCCGCGCCATAGGAGGCGCGGCGCTTTTGTGGTGGCGCTTCGACGGCCTCGGGAGCCTCGGGCTCCGGGTCGGGATTGATGCGGTACTTCTTGCGGACACCGAAGGCGGCGCGCACCGCGAGGATGGCGACGAGGAACCCGAGGATGAGCAGGAGGCCCGGGTCCACGATCGGCCCCTAGGGCGCCCGTGTGGTGAGCGCCAGAGCGTGGAGCTCACCCGCGGGACCGTCCATCTTGCCCTTCAAGGCCGCATAGACAGCGCGTTGTTGTTGCACGCGATTTTTGCCGCGAAAGCTCTCGTCGACCACCTCGGCGGCGAAGTGCTGGCCATCGTCGCCCTGCACGCTGACCTGCGCGTCGGGGAAGGCCTCGCGGATGAGGTTTTCGATGTCGGTTGCGTCAATGGCCATGGGTCGCCTTCTGGTTCTGCACTTGAAATGTAGGGCCCGCGGGGCGGGGGAGCAAGGGGATCAGGCGAGGGTGCCTGCGGGGGTCAGCGTGGTCAGCCCGCCGGTGTAGGCGTGGAGCGCCTCGGGCAGGACAACGGAGCCGTCTTCCTGCTGGCCGTTCTCCAGAACGGCGATGAGCGCACGGCCGACGGCGAGGCCCGAGCCATTGAGGGTATGGAGAAATTCCGGCTTGCCGCCGGCCTCGGGGCGGAAGCGGGCGTTCATCCGGCGGGCCTGGAAGGCGCCGCAGTTGGAGACCGAGGAGATCTCGCGATAGGCGTTCTGGCCGGGCAGCCAGACCTCGATGTCATGGGTGCGGCGCGCGCCAAAGCCGGTGTCGCCGGTGCAGAGCACGACGGTTCTGTAAGGCAATTCAAGGGCTTCCAGCACGGCCTCGGCGCATTTGGTCATGCGCTCGTGCTCCTCGGCGGAGGCCTCGGGGTGGACGATGGAGACCATCTCGACTTTTTCGAACTGGTGCTGACGCAGCATCCCGGCGGTGTCGCGGCCCGCGCTGCCGGCCTCGGACCGGAAGCAGAGCGAATGGGCGGTGTAGCGGCGGGGCAGGTAATTTTCGTTGACGATACAGTCGTTTACGATGTTGGTCAGCGTCACTTCGGAGGTCGGGATGAGCCACCAGCCTTCGCGGGTCTGGTAGCTGTCTTCGCCGAACTTGGGCAGCTGGTTGGTGCCATACATCATCTCTTCGCGCACCAGCACCGGGCCGTTCACCTCGGTCAGACCGTGCTTGTTGATGTGCAAATCAATCATGAACTGGGCGAGCGCCCGGTGGATGCGGGCGATTCCGCCCGACATCAGCACGAAACGCGAGCCGGCGAGCTTGGCGGCGGTCTCGAAATCCATCGCCTCCCTGGCGCCGGGCAGCTCGTAATGCTCGAGCGGTTTGAAGGCGAAGTCGCGCGGGGTGCCCCAGCGGTGGATCTCGACGTTATCGGCCTCGTCGGCGCCATCGGGAATGTCGTCCTGCATGATGTTGGGCAGGCCCATCAGGAGGTCGCGCAGCTCGGTGTCCCTGGCCTTGGACTCCTCTTCGAGGCGGGCGATTTCGTCTTTCTTTTCAGCGACAAGGGCGCGCAGGCGCTCGAACTCGGCCTCATCCCCGGCGGCCTTTGCGGCGCCGACCTGCTTGGAGGCGGCGTTGCGCTCGGCCTGGGCGGCCTCGGCGGCGGTGATGGCGGCGCGGCGGGCCTCGTCGAGCGCGAGGATGGGGGCGGAGGCCGAAGAGATCCCGCGCCGCGCCATGGCGGCATCGAAGCCGGCGGGATTGTCGCGGATGGTGCGGATATCGTGCATCTCTTCTGGTCCTTGTCTGACGTGTGCGGGGCCTAGCAGACCCATCGTGCGGAGGGGTTAACAAGGCGGTGTTTGGTAGGGAAGCGTTAATTGTCACAAGTGGTACACAAGCTGTGCACAGGCTGTGCATACGCGGTTTTTGCACAGAAGTGGGGGGTTAACGGGGTGGGCTGTGCGGGGGGGGGGCGGTGGCGTTCATGTGGCATGGTGGAGGGACAGGGCCGGTGAAGGGGCGTGGATTGCCCGGTGCGCGCCGTAAGGCGCCGGGCAGCGCCGTCCCGCCCCACGGGGCGGCGCTTTGGTGAGGGTTGGGGCTTCGTTTTGGGGGAAGATGACTGCTGCGCCATAAAGTGGCACTTACAGGCGTTGTGGGCGCCACCCCACGGGACGGCGCTGCCCGGCTTGGGGTGGGGCGTGTCGTGATCCGCATCCGTACACTCCGGAACTACCCGCCTTTGGCCCATGTTTCCGCGACAGTTTCGCCTCCCCACTGGCGCTCGGATCAAATCGCCCTTATCTGCCACCCCACGCGCTTGCATCACCATGGCCCCGGTCATAGGGTGCGCGCCGAAACGTCCGCCCGCTGTGCGGCCCCACGAACAAGACCAAGAAGGAGCCTCCATGCAGGGCTTTCAATCCATCGTGCCGCTGATCCTGATCTTCGGGATCATGTACTTTCTTCTCATCCGTCCCCAGCAGAAGAAGCTGAAAGAACACCAGGCGATGGTGGGCGCGTTGCGCCGGGGCGACCAGATCATCACCCAGGGGGGCATCGTCGGCAAGGTGACGAAGGTGCGCGACGAGAACGAGGTCGAGGTCGAGATTGCCGAAGGCGTGAAGGTGCGCGTCGTCAAATCGACCGTGGCCCAGGTGCTCAGCAAGACCGAACCGGCAGCCGACGCCAAGGCGTAAGGCGGCTGCAAGCAACCCATCGGCGGGGGCGCAATGCTCAATATCTCCTTTTTCAACCGGCTGGTGATCTGGCTCGTGGTGGCCTTCGGGCTGCTGGTGGCGATGCCAAATGCCTTCTACTCCCGGGTCGAGACCCACAACGATGCCGTGGCGGCGATGGACACGGGCGGCGCGACCCCCGAGCTTGAGGCTGATGCGGCGATGTGGCCGGGCTACCTGCCCAGCAGCCTCGTGAACCTCGGCCTCGATCTTCGGGGCGGGGCGCATCTGCTGGGCCGGGTCCGGGTGGAAGAGGTCTATGCCGACCGGATGAAGGCGATGTGGCCGGAGGTGCGCGATGCGCTGCGCGATGCGCGCGGCACCATCGGCACGATCCGCCGGGTCGAGGGCCCCGAGGAGCAGCTGCGCATCCGCATCCAGAACCCCGACCAGATGGCCGCGGCGATGGAAGAGGTGCGGGGGCTGGCGCGGCAGGTGGTGTCGCTGTCCTACCCTGGGGCGACCGATATCGAGGTGAGCGCCGAGGGTGACGTGCTGGTGGTGCAGCTCAGCGAGGCGGAGCGCGAGCTGAGCGATCAGCGCACCGTGCAGCAGAGCCTCGAGATCATCCGCCGCCGGGTGGACGAGGTGGGCACGCGGGAGCCGACCATCCAGCGCCAGGGCAGCGACCGGATCATCATCCAGGTGCCGGGGATCGGCTCGGCGCAGGAACTTAAGGATCTGATCGGGACCACCGCCAAGCTGACCTTCAACCCGGTGGTGCAGCGGGTGTCTTCGCCTGATGCCGACGCCACCGGACGGACCGTGACCCTGCCCAGTGCCGACCCCTCCGAGGAGGGCGTGTTCTACGTGCTGGAGGAGACCCCGGTGGTGACCGGCGAGGAGCTGGTGGATGCGCAGCCCGACTTCGACCAGAACGGCCAGCCGGCGGTGAACTTCCGGTTCAATGCCAGCGGGGCGCGCAAGTTCGGGGATTACACGGCCGAGAACGTGGGCAGCCCCTTTGCCATCGTGCTCGATGGCGAGGTGATCAGCGCGCCGGTGATCCGGCAGCATATTCCGGGCGGCACGGGGATCATCTCGGGCAGCTTCACGGTGCAGGAGAGCAGCGACCTTGCGGTGCTGCTGCGCGCCGGTGCGCTGCCGGCGGGGATGGACTTCTTGCAGGAGCGCACGATCGGGCCCGAGCTGGGCGCCGACAGCATCCGGGCGGGGGCGATTGCCTGCATGGTGGCCTTTGCGGCGGTGCTGATCTTCATGGTGCTCAGCTACGGGCTGTTCGGCCTGTTTGCCAACATTGCGCTGCTCATCAACGTGGGGCTGATCTTTGGCCTGCTGAGCACGATCGGCGCCACGCTGACCCTGCCGGGCATTGCGGGCATCGTGCTGACCATCGGCATGGCGGTGGATGCCAACGTGCTGGTCTTCGAGCGGATCCGCGAGGAGCTGAAGACCTCGAAGGGGCCGAGCCGCGCGATTGCGCTAGGCTACGAAAAGGCGCTGAGCGCCATCATCGACGCCAACATCACCACCTTCATCACCGCGGCGATCCTCTTCGTGCTGGGCTCCGGGCCGGTGCGGGGCTTCTCGGTGACGCTGGCGCTGGGGATCATCACGTCGGTCTTCACCGCGATCTACGTCACCCGGCTGCTGATCGTGACATGGTTTGAACGGGCCCGGCCCAAGAAGATCGAGGTGTAAGCGATGCGTTTGCGACTGGTTCCCGAGACGACCAACATCAACTTCTTTGCCGCGCGCAAGGTCACCTTCGGCGCCTCGATGGTGCTGATGGTGCTTTCGGTGGTGGCCTGGGCGGTGATGGGGCTGAACTTCGGCATCGACTTCCGGGGCGGCACCACGATCCGGACCGAGAGCACGCAGGCGGTGGACGTGGCCCAGTACCGCGACGCGATTGCGCCGCTGGAGCTGGGCGATGTGGCGATCAGCGAGGTCTTCGATCCGACCTTCGACGCCGATCAGCACGTGGCGATGCTGCGCATCCAGGCCCAGGAGGGCGAGGAGAGCGCCGGCAACGAGATGGTGGCCAGCGTCGAGGCGGCGCTGAAGGGCGTGGACGAGAGCATTCGGTTCACCTCGGTCGAGAGCGTCGGCCCGAAGGTGTCGGGCGAGCTGGTGCAGAGCGCGGTGCTGGCGGTGCTGGCGGCCCTCGGGGCGATCATGGTCTATATCTGGCTGCGCTTCGAATGGCAGTTCTCGCTGGGCGCGGTGGTGGCGCTGTTCCACGACGTGCTGCTGACCATCGGCCTCTTTGCCCTGCTCCAGATCAAGTTCGACCTCGCCACGATTGCGGCGCTGCTGACCATCGTGGGCTACTCGATCAACGACACCGTGGTGATCTTCGACCGGGTTCGGGAGAACCTGATCAAGTACAAGAAGATGGGCCTGCAGGACGTGATGAACCTCTCGGTGAACGAGACCCTGAGCCGGACGGTCATGACCTCGGGCACCACGCTGATTGCGCTGATCGCACTCTTGGTGCTGGGCGGCGACGTGATCCGGGGCTTTGTCTTTGCCATCACCTGGGGCGTGATCGTGGGCACCTATTCGTCGGTCTACGTGGCCAAGAACATCGTGCTGATGCTGGGCACCAAGCGCGACTGGACCAAGCCGAGCGACGGGCCGGGCGGCACGCAGTTTTCGACCACGGATGCCTGAGCGGTGCGTGAGGCCTGACGGGGCAGATGCTGCCTGAAGGACTGGCCGCCGCGCTGGCGGTGCCCGGGATCGTCTGGGTGCTGTTGGCGGCCGGGGCGGCGGGGCTGGCCTATGGCTTTGCGGGCTTCGGCGCGGCGCTGATCTTCATGCCGGTGGCCTCGGCCCGCGTGGGGCCGGTGGAGGCGGTGACGCTGGAGGCCTGCATGGGGCTGGCGAGCGTGGTGACGGTGCTGCCGGGCGCACTCAGGCTCGCCGACAAGCGGGATACCGGATTTCTTCTCATCGCATCGCTCATCGGGCTGCCGGTGGGAGTCT
Source organism: Oceanicola sp. 502str15 (assembly GCF_024105635.1). Taxonomy (NCBI): domain Bacteria; kingdom Pseudomonadati; phylum Pseudomonadota; class Alphaproteobacteria; order Rhodobacterales; family Roseobacteraceae; genus Oceanicola; species Oceanicola sp. 502str15. Next base: position 1,281,703 of record NZ_WYDQ01000001.1, on the reverse strand, counting down.
GGCTGCTGAAGGTGGTGGAGCCGGAGGTGATGCGCTGGGGGATCTGCGCCGTGGCGGCGCTGACGCTGGCGCTGCTGGTGGCGGGCTGGCGGCGCAAGACGGCCGACAGCACCGGCGCATTGCTGGGCGTGGGCGCGGCCTCAGGCGCGCTGGGGGGCGCGACGGGGCTGACCGGGCCGGTGATGATCCTGTTCAAGCTCTCCGGGCAGGGCAGCGCGGCGGAGGTGCGGGCCTCGACGATCTCTTTCCTCACGCTGCTGTCGATGCTGCTGCTGCCGATGCTCTGGCTTCAGGGGCTGATCCGGGTGGAGGCGCTCTGGCTCGCGGTGCTGGTGCTGCCGGTCTACACGGTGGGGGCGCTCGGCGGGCAGGCGATGTTCCGGCCCGAGATGGAGCGGCTCTATCGGCGGGTGGCCTATGGGCTGATCGGGCTGGCGGTGGCGATGAGCCTGCCGCTGTGGTGAGGGCGGCGGCGCTGGTGGCTGGTGGGGCGTTGGGCCTTGGTGTGGTGGGGGTCACCCACCCGACGGCATGGGCGCGGGATGGCGGGACAAGTCCCGCCCTACGGAGGTGGCGATGATCGGGGCATTCGAGGCGGCGTGGGGGCTGGAGGGCTTTTGGTGGCTGGTGCTGATCATCGGGGTGGCCGGGCTGGTGCGCGGCTTTGCCGGGTTCGGGACCGGGATGGTGTTCATCCCGCTGGGCTCGATCTTTCTTGATCCGCTCTGGGTGCTGGCCGCCGTGATCGCGGTGGATGTGGCGGGCTCGGCCCCGGTGCTGCCGCGGGCGATCCGCGATGTGCGCGGGCGTGACCTGATGTTCATGCTCATGGGCTGCGTGGTGACGCTGCCGCTGGGCACCTATGCGCTGACCGCCTCGGACCCGGCGCTGTTTCGCTGGGGCGTGTCGGGGTTGTCGCTGGCGCTGGTGGCGCTGCTGATCTCGGGCTGGCGGCACCATGTGGAGATCGGCCCGAAGGGGCTGGTGGGGGTGGGCGCGGCCTCTGGCTTTCTGGGCGGTTTCGTGGGGATGCCGGGGCCGCCGGTGGTGCTGGCCTACCTTGGCGGGCAATACCGGCCCGAGCGGGTGCGCGCGACGACGCTGCTTTTCATGCTGATGTTCGTGGCGCTGCTGGGCGTGGTCCTTGCGCTGCGGGGCGTGCTGGAGGGCGGCGGGCTGGCGCTTGGCATCCTGCTGATCCCGGCCTATGTGGCAGGGAACCTTGCCGGGCAGGCGCTGTTCGACCCGGGCCGCGCGCGGCTCTATCGGGCGGTGGCCTACGGGGTGTTCATTGCCTCTGCCCTTGCGGGATTGCCGATCTTTGGCGGATAAGGGGCCTTATGCGGATCACGGAAGTTGAATTCAGGGGCGAGATGCCGGTGGAGGGCTACGGCCCCGGGTTCTGGCGGCTTGGCGGCGAGCTGTTTGAGGGCGCTGTATTGGTGGGGCCGGGGGGCGTGACGCCCTGGGCCGGGCTGGCCGATCCTGCGCCGCTGGTCGAGATGGCGGGCAAGGTGGATGTGCTGTTTCTGGGCATGGGGAGCGAGATTGCCCCGGTGCCGCGCGCGCTGCGCGAGGCGGTGGAGCTGACCGGGCTGGGGCTGGACGTGATGGCCTCGCCCTCGGCGGCGCGCAGCTACAACGTGCTGTTGAGCGAGGGCCGCCGGGTTGCGGCCGCGCTCCTTCCGGTGGGCGGCGTTTGAGCCTTTTGAGCGCAGAAGACCTCTGCGTGGCCCGGGGCGGGGTGCCGGTGCTGGAGGGGCTGACGTTTGACGTTGGGCCCGGCGAGGTGCTGGTGCTGCGCGGGCCGAACGGGGTGGGCAAGACCTCGCTCTTGCGGGTGCTTGCCGGGCTGGCGCCGCCGGTTGCGGGGCGGGTGGAGAGCGAGGGCGCGGGTTACGCGGCCCATGCCGACGGGCTGAAGGCGATGCTTTCGGTGCGCGAGAACCTTGAATTCTGGGCGGATCTGCATGGCGCGGGCATTGGCGATGCGCTGGAGCGGATGAACCTTGCGGCGCTGGCGGAGCGGGCGGCAGGGAGCCTCAGCGCGGGGCAGAAGCGGCGGCTCGGGCTGGCGCGGCTGCTGGTGACGGGGCGGGCGCTGTGGCTGCTCGACGAGCCGACGGTGTCGCTGGACGCGGCCTCGGTGCAGCTCTTCGCCGGCGTGGTGCGCGCGCATCTGGCGGGCGGGGGGGCGGCGGTGATTGCGACGCATGTTGCGCTCGGGCTGGAGGAGGCGCGGGTGTTGGAGCTGGAGGCCTATCGGGCGGTGGCACGGGCCGCGCCGGGCGGGTTTGACGAGGCGTTTCTGTGAGCGGCGGGGGCGTGGTGGGCCGTGCGTGCGCAGGCTGCTTGGGAGGTGTGTTCGAGCTGGCGTTTGTTGGTTTGGCTGGCGTTGCGGATGGATATTTTCAGCAAGAAAATGGAGCGGGGCGGTGAGAGCCTTGCTGGTCAGGGATCTGCGGCTGGCGGTGCGGGCCGGGGGGGGCTTTGGGCTGGCGTTGGCGTTCTTTCTGATCGTGGTGGTGCTGGTGCCCTTCGCGGTGGGGCCGCAGCCCGAGGTGCTGGGGGAGATTGCGGCGGGGGTGCTGTGGATCGGGGCGCTGCTGGCCTGCCTGCTGTCGCTTGACCGGATCTTTGCGCTGGATTTCGAGGATGGCTCGCTGGAGCTGCTGGCGAGTGCGCCGGTGCCGCTGGAGGGAGTGGCGGCGGTGAAGGCGCTGGCGCATTGGCTGGTGACCGGCCTGCCGCTGGTGTTGGCGGCGCCGGTGCTGGGGGTGTTGCTGCATCTGCCGGGGCCGGGATTTGTGTGGCTGACGGTGTCGCTGGCGGTGGGCACGCCGGCGCTTTCGGTGATCGGGTGCTTCGGGGCGGCGCTGACGGTGGGGCTGAAGCGGGGCGGGTTGCTCTTGAGCCTGATCGTGCTGCCGCTCTACGTGCCGGTGCTGATCTTCGGGGCCGAGGTGGCGCGGCGGGGCGCGGAGGGGCTGGCCGTGGGCACGCCGCTGGCGCTGCTTGGCGGGCTGGCGGCCGGGGCGGTGGCGCTGCTGCCCTTCGCGGCGGCTGCGGCAATACGTATCAACCTGCGCTGAGGGGCTCCGGGCGATGTGTATTGAGCCGAAGCGGGACGGGGCCTAGGGTGCGCTCCATGTCGTTGTGGGAATATGCAAATCCGGTGAAGTTCATGGCCACGAGTGGCCGGGTGCTGCCGTGGTTTGCGGTCGCTGCCGGGCTGCTGACGCTGGCCGGTGTGGCCTGGGGTTTCTTTGCGACGCCGGAGGACTACCGGCAGGGCGCGACGGTGAAGATCATCTTCATCCATGTGCCCGCCGCGATGATGGCGATCAATGCCTGGGCGATGATGCTGGTCTGCTCGCTCATCTGGGTGGTGCGGCGCCACCACGTGAGCGCGCTGGCGGCCCGCGCGGCCGCGCCGGTGGGCGTGGCGATGACGCTGATCGCGCTCTTCACCGGGGCGATCTGGGGCCAGCCGATGTGGGGCACATGGTGGGCCTGGGACCCGCGGCTGACCTCCTTCCTGATTCTGTTCCTCTTTTACCTCGGCTACATGGCGCTCTGGGCCGCGATCGAGGACCCCGACACCGCCGCCGACCTCACCAGCGTGCTCTGCCTCGTGGGCTCGGTCTTTGCGATCCTGAGCCGCTACGCGGTGAACTTCTGGACCCAGGGTCTGCATCAGGGCGCCTCGGTGCTGCGGGCGGGGGCCGTCACCGGGAGCGACACGGAGGAGAAGGTGAGCAATGTCTATGCGGTGCCGCTCTTCGTTTCGATGGCGGGATTCGTGCTGCTGTTCATCGCGCTGGTGCTGATGCGCACGCGCACCGAGATCCGGGTGCGGCGGATCAAGGCGCTGGAGGCGCGGGCGCGGATGGGCGATGCCTGAGCTGGGAAAATACGCAACCGAGGTGCTGGTGGCCTATGGCGGGTCGATCGCGATTCTGGCGGCGCTGCTCTGGGTGACGATCCGGCGCGGGGCGAAGGTGCGCGCGCAGCTGCGCCGGATGGAGCGGGAGGGCCGGAAATGAGGCCGCTGATGTTTGTGCCTTTCGCGGTGATCGCGCTCCTGCTCGGCGCGGTCTTTCTGCCCAAGCTGATGGCCAACAAGGCCGACCCGGATGCGGTGGAGGCGCTGCCCTCGACCTTCATCGGGCGCCCGGCCCCGGGGCTGGAGCTGGCGGCCCTCGGCGCGGAGCCGGAGCTGACGCGGGAGATGCTGGACGGTGAGGGGCTGAAGCTGGTGAACTTCTGGGCGAGCTGGTGCGCGCCCTGCCGGGTGGAACACCCCAACCTCGTGGCGCTGGCGCAGGCCGGGGTGCCGGTTTACGGGATCAACTACAAGGACGACCCGGAGAAGGCGGCGGATTTCCTTGCCGAGCTGGGCAACCCCTATGCGGCGATCGGGGCCGACACGCAGGGGCGCAACGGCTTTGGCTGGGGCGTCTACGGGGTGCCGGAAACCTACCTGATCGACGGCGAGGGCAAGATCCTTCTGCGGGTGGCGGGGCCGGTGACGGCGCGCAGCTTTGCCCGCGACCTCGGGCCCGCGCTGGAGGCGGCGGGGATCTCGGTGTCGCTCGGGGAGTAGCCGCGAGGCGGCGGGCCGGTCCCTGCGGTGGCCTGCGGGGATGGGTGTTTTCAGCAAGGAAATGGGATTGGGCGCGCTTTGGCGGCGGCGTTGGGCTGTGGTGGTCTCGCGGTGCCTGGGGGCTGTTGGCCTTTGGCGGAGGCGTGTGGGGGGGGCAGGATTGAGTATTTTCGGCAGGAAAATGGAGCTGGGGGGCGCTTTGGCGGTGGCCTTGGGGAGGGGATGTAGGCGGTGGGGCGTTCTGGGGGCTGTGGTCTTCGGTGGCTGCGGTTGGGGATGGGGGTGAGGTTCTTCGGACGAAACGTGGGGCCGGGGTGCCCTTGCGTTAATTGGGCGTGAATCTCAGGTGAAAGCGTCGGGCGGGGCGTGGTTTGGGGCGGGGGGATGGGGCAAGGATGTTGGTGCGGGCCGAGCGTGGTGCCGCGGATTTGAAAGTAAGCAAGGCTTTTTGACCGTCGATATATTTGATCGAGAAGATCCGGGCCGCCCCCCGTGCCCGGTCCCCGCGGGCCTCACTCGCCCGATACAAGAGAGAAGACCCTGGCATTCCTCCCCGTGGCCAGGGTCTTTTTTTGTTCGGGGGTCAGCTTTTGAAGAGGCGGACGGGGGATTTGGGGGCGCGGGCGATGGTGCCCTTGGCCTCGAGATCGAGTTGCACGCATTTGAGCCACCAGCCGGCGGTGTCGCCGCCCGGGAAGAGATCTTCGGGCAGGGCGGGGAGGAGGGCGGCCTTGGCTTCGGGCACCTTCATTCCCGGCGGTTCGGCGGGCAGGACGGCGAGCAGGGCCTTGCGCATGGCCTCATACTTGGCGCGGTTGACCCGGGTGGTCTTGCCCGGCGTGTTGACGTTTTCGACCTCGATCTTCTCGTCGCTCATGGCTGCTCCTCGCTGGTGTCGGGGCGATGATAGCAGCGCGGGGCCGGGAGGGGGAGGTTGGGCTGGTGGTGATGTGGAGACGGGCGGAGGCGCGCCGGGATGGGCCGCCGGGGCGGCGGGACAAGTCCCGCCCTACGCGGGTTTGACGGCGGGTGGCCTAGTTTGGGTTCAGGGAGAACCGCCGGGTCACGCCGGTGCGGAACACCTGCGAGTGGCAGTTCGGGCAGGTCTGGGAGGTGATCGCGGGCACGGGGCGGCCCGTGGTCGGGAAGAGGGCGCTTTTGCGCCGGCTGTCGAAGGCGGCCTCGAGCAGCCAGCCTGTCCAGCCGCAGCTCTTTTCGGCGCCGAGGCAGGTGGAAAGGGTCAGCTGGGCGGTGTCCGGCCCGGCCTTGGCCAGCGCGCTTTCGATCCGGTCGATCTCGGCGTCGAAGTCTGGGGTGCCGATCTTCATCCCATGCCCATCTCGGTGATGCTGCGGGAAAGAAAAACGCGGGCCCGGAGGGACCCGCGTTTTCTGGTTCTTGCAAAAAGTGACCGCGGTCAGGCGGCCTTGGCGAGGTTGCGCAGCACGTAGTGCAGCACGCCGCCGTTCTCGATGTAGTCGATCTCCACCGCGGTATCGATGCGGCACTTCAGGGTGATTTCCTTCACGCTGCCGTCGGCCATGGTGATCTCGGCGGGGACCTCCTGAAGCGGCTTGACGCCGACGAGGCCCTTGATCGAGACGGTTTCCTCGCCGGTGAGGCCCAGCGTCTTGCGGGTGTCGCCGCCGGTGAACTCGAAGGGGATGACGCCCATGCCGACGAGGTTGGAGCGGTGGATGCGCTCGAAGCTCTCGGCGATGACCGCCTTGACGCCCAGAAGCGCGGTGCCCTTGGCGGCCCAGTCCCGCGAGGAGCCGGCGCCGTACTGTTCGCCGCCGAAGATCACCAGCGGGGTGCCGGCCTCCTGGTAGGCCATGGCGGCATCGTAGATCGAGGTCTGCGCGCCATCGGGGCCGTTGGTGTAGCCGCCTTCGACGCCATCGAGCATTTCGTTCTTGATGCGGATGTTGGCGAAGGTGCCGCGCATCATGACCTCGTGGTTGCCGCGACGCGAGCCGTAGGAGTTGAACTCGCGCACCGGAACCTGACGCTCGATCAGGTATTTGCCGGCCGGGGTGGTGTCCTTGAAGGAGCCTGCGGGGGAGATGTGGTCGGTTGTGACCATGTCGCCGAGCAGGGCGAGGACGGAGGCGCCTTCGATGTCGGTGATGGCGTGGGTGTCCATGGTGATGCCCTGGAAGTAGGGCGGGTTCTGGACGTAGGTGGAGGTGGCGGGCCAGTCGTAGGTCTGGCTGTCGGTCACCTTCACGCCCTGCCATTTCTCGTCGCCCTTGAAGACGTCGGCGTACTTGGACTGGAAGGCCTCGCGGGTGACGGTGCTTTCGACCAGGTCGGCGATTTCCTTCTGGGTCGGCCAGATGTCCTTGAGGTAGACGTCGTTGCCGTCCTTGTCCTGGCCGAGGGGCTCGGAGGTGATGTCGATGTTCATGTCACCGACCAGCGCGTAGGCCACCACGAGGGGCGGGGAGGCGAGATAGTTGGCACGGACGTCGGGCGAGATGCGGCCCTCGAAGTTGCGGTTGCCGGAGAGCACCGAGGTGGCGACGAGGTCGTAGTCGTTGATCGCCTTGGAAATCGGCTCTTCGAGCGGGCCGGAGTTGCCGATGCAGGTGGTGCAGCCGTAGCCGACGAGGTTGAAGCCGATGGCGTCGAGATCCTCTTGCAGGTTTGCGGCTTCGAGATAGGCGGACACGACCTGCGAGCCGGGCGCGAGGGAGGTTTTGACCCAGGGCTTGCGGGTGAGGCCCTTTTCGCGTGCCTTCCGTGCCACCAGCCCTGCGCCGATCATCACGTAGGGGTTGGAGGTGTTGGTGCAGGACGTGATCGAGGCGATCACGATGGAGCCGTCATGGAGCTGGTGCGCGGCTTCCTCGGCCTTGTACCAGCCCTTGTTGTGATGGCCGGTGTCGCCGGGGATGTCGCGCGGCTCGGGGGCGCCGCCCTCGGCTTCCCAGCGGCCTTCGGCCTTGGGGCCGGCGTCCTTGTTGCCGCGCAGGCCCTCGATGAACTTGCCGAACTCGGTGCTGGCGCTGGTCAGGGCGATGTAGTCCTGCGGGCGCTTGGGGCCGGAGATGGCGGGCACGATGGTGCCCATGTCGAGGGTGAGGGTGTCGGTGTAGACGGGGGCGTAGTCGGCGCCGCGCCAGAAGCCGTTTTCCTTGGCGTAGGCTTCGACCAGCTGCACGCGCTCTTCGTCGCGGCCGGTGTTGCGCAGGTAGCGCAGGGTCTCGCCATCAATCGGGAAGAAGCCGCAGGTGGCGCCGTATTCGGGGGCCATGTTGGCGATGGTGGCGCGGTCGGCCAGCGGCAGGCTGTCGAGGCCGGAGCCGTAGAATTCGACGAACTTGGAGACCACGCCCTTTTCGCGCAGCATCTCGACCACTTTCAGCACGAGGTCGGTGCCGGTGGTGCCTTCCATCATCTTGCCGGTCAGCTCGAAGCCGACGACTTCGGGGATCAGCATGGAGATCGGCTGGCCGAGCATCGCGGCCTCGGCCTCGATGCCGCCCACGCCCCAGCCGAGCACGGCGGCGCCGTTGACCATGGTGGTGTGGCTGTCGGTGCCCACCAGCGTGTCGGGGTAGGCGACTTCGACGCCGTCCTGGTCCTTGTCGGTCCAGACGGTCTGGGCAAGGTACTCGAGGTTCACCTGGTGGCAGATGCCGGTGCCGGGCGGAACCACGCGGAAGTTGTTGAAGGCGTTCTGGCCCCACTTGAGGAAGACGTAGCGCTCCATGTTGCGCTCGTATTCACGGTCCACGTTCATCTGGAAGGCGCGGGGGTTGCCGAACTCGTCGATCATCACCGAGTGGTCGATCACGAGGTCGACGGGGTTGAGCGGGTTGATCTTTTCGGGGTCGCCGCCGAGGGCCACGATGCCGTCACGCATGGCGGCGAGGTCGACCACCGCCGGAACGCCGGTGAAATCCTGCATCAGCACGCGGGCGGGGCGGTAGGCGATTTCGCGGGGGTTCTTGCCGCCCTTGGTCGCCCATTCGGCGAAGGCCTTGATGTCGTCCACCGAGACGGTCTTACCGTCTTCAAAGCGGAGCATGTTCTCGAGCACCACCTTCAGCGCGGCGGGCAGCTTGGAGAAGTCACCCAGGCCCGCGGCTTCGGCGGCGGGGATCGAATAGTAGTCGATCGACTGGCTGCCGACGGTGAGGGTCTTGCGGGTTTTGGAAGTATCGTGGCCGACGGTGATTGGCATGGGGGGCTCCCTTGGCTTGGGTGGCTGCACTTGGCTTCCCATAGACCTATAGAGCGCGGGGGCGCAAGGAGGATTGGGTGGGCCGGGTTGGTTTTTGTATACCATTGCACACAATGCAGATGCAAGAGGCACAGGGGATTTGTCACATCTCTCGCGTTTCGTTGATTGGCATGTGCCTGCGGATGGGGCTAAACCGGATACAAGGGATGACATTGGCAGGTTAATATGGCCTTGAAATCAGGCATGAAAAAGCTCTTCGGGGCCATGGCGGTTTGCGCAGCGACGGTTGCCCCCGCGGCAGCGGAAGGCCCCGTGGTGGTGGAACTCTACACCAGCCAGGGCTGTTCGAGCTGCCCGCCCGCTGATGAAATTTTGGCCAAACTTGCAAAGAAACCGGGCGTGATCGCGCTGGCGCTGCATGTGGACTACTGGGACTACATCGGCTGGAAGGATGCCTTTGCCAAGCCCGAGCACACCAAGCGGCAGAAGGCCTATGCGCGCGAAGCCGGGGCCCGCACGATCTATACGCCGCAGATGGTGATTGGCGGGGTCGATCACGTGGTGGGGGCACGGCCGATGGACGTGCTGGACCTGCTGGGCACCCACAAGGCGCGGCCCGCGGTGATGACGCTCACCGCCCATCGCGACGGCTCCATGGTCGAGATCGAAGGCACCCCGCCGCAGCCCGCACAGGGCGCGTTGCTGGTGCAGCTGGTGCGCTATCTTCCCGAGGAGTCGGTGGCGATCAAGCGCGGCGAGAATGCCGGGCTGACGATGAGCTATGCCAATATCGTGCGCGACTGGCAGGTTCTGGCCGAATGGGATGGCAGCGCGGCGCTGGACATGCGGGTGGAAGCCCCCGGCGAGGCGCCGGCGGTGGTGATCGTGCAGAAGGCCGGGCCGGGCGCGATCGTGGCGGCGGCGCGGGTCGACTGAGAGCGGCGCGTGGGCGCGGTTTTGCAGGGCGGCATTTCGGGGCCGGAACGGCGTGACCGGGCCGTGCGGAAGGCCCGAACCTGAAGGCGGGCCGGGGCCTGAACCGGCGCAAACGGACTCATCTGAGCAGAAAACGTCCTGAGAGCTGTGCGGAAAACCGCACAGTCCCGTGGTGCATGTGTGTGGGAAAGGGGACGGGTCGGGGGGCGGCCATGCCTGCCGTGTGCAGGGAAATCGCCTGATATCAAGGGGTTGACCCCCGGCGGAGGGGCGCTTTGCCAATTCACTTGCAGCTTGCCGGGGCATAGGGTTCTGTCCGCTGAGGCGCTGGGAGGCGCCCTGCGAACCAACATGTCTGGGAGGACATCCACATGAAATTTGCGACCCTTTCCGCCACAGCCGTGGCGCTGGTCATGTCTGCCGGTGCCGGTTTTGCGGCCTGTGACGATGGCGAGATCGTCATCAAGTTCAGCCACGTGACCAACACCGACCGTCACCCCAAGGGCATTGCTGCCAGCCTGCTCATGGAGCGGGTGAACGAGGAAATGAACGGCAAGGCCTGCGTCGAGGTTTACCCGAATTCCACGCTCTACAACGACGACCAGGTTCTGGAAGCCATGCTGCAGGGCGACGTGCAGCTTGCCGCGCCCTCGCTCTCGAAGTTCGAGACCTTCACCAAGCAGTTCCGCATCTTCGACCTGCCGTTCATGTTCAAGAACATCGACGCGGTTGACGCCTTCCAAAGCTCCGAAACCGGCCAGGCGATGAAGGACTCGATGCAGCGTCGTGGCCTTCAGGGCCTCGAGTTCTGGCACAACGGCATGAAGCAGTTCTCGGCCAACAAGCCGCTGCTGAAGCCCGAGGATGCCGCCGGCCTCAAGTTCCGCGTGCAGCCCTCCGACGTGCTGGTTGCCCAGATGGAAGCGCTGAACGCCAGCCCGCAGCCGATGGCCTTCTCGGAAGTCTACGGTGCGCTGCAGCAGGGCGTTGTGGACGGGCAGGAGAACACCTGGTCGAACATCTATGGCCAGAAGTTCTTTGAGGTTCAGGACGGCACCACCGAAACCAACCACGGCGTGCTCGACTACCTCGTGGTGGCCTCGGTCGACTGGCTCGACAGCCTCGATGCCGACGTGCGCGACCAGCTTCTGACCATCATGGCCGAAGTGACCGCCGAGCGGAACGCCGCCGTGGGCGAGGTTGACCTTGAGGCCCGTCAGGCCGTGCTCGACGCCGGGGGCGAGATCCGCGAGCTGGACGCCGAGCAGCGTCAGGCCTGGGTCGATGCGATGAAGCCGGTGTGGGAGCAGTTTGAAGGCGACGTTGGCGCCGACAACATCGCTGCCGCGCAGGAGATCAACGCCTCCTTCTGAGGCGCGGGTTCAACCTGAAGATTTCGGCCTCGCGCTCTCTGCGCGGGGCCGTGCTGCAAGGGATTGCGGCGCTTGTTCTGGGGACATCGGGGGAGGCTGGGACATGTCATCCTATGCCGGAGAAGGCTCGAAGCTGGGCCGCATTATCAACTCATTCGAAGAAGGCTTCATCGCATTGCTGCTGGGGCTTATGACCCTGGTCACCTTTGCAAATGTGGTGCTGCGCTACGTGTTCAACTCCTCGCTCATCTGGGGCCAGGAGGTGGTGCTGATCCTGTTTGCGTGGCTGGTGCTCTTCGGGATCGCCTTTGCCTTCAAGATCACCGCCCATCTCGGGGTGGACGCGCTGACCAACATGCTCCCGCGGCGGGGCCAGCGGATCATGGCGCTGCTCTCGGCGGCGGCCTGCCTGATCTACGGGCTGCTGCTGATGAAGGGCGCGTGGGACTACTTTGCCCCCTTCGCCGGGCTGCCACCCACCGAGGGGCGGGTGCTGCCGACGGGCTTTGATACCGGGGCGCGCAACAACAGTTTCTACATGACCGACCAGGTGCCGATGCTCGAATGGCTGCGCTGGCTGGAGGCGATCACGCTGAACAAGGGCTTTCCGGAGGATCAGTGGGAGCATTGGGAGAAGCTGCCGCGCTTCATCCCCTATGCCATGCTGCCGGTGGCGGTGGCGATGATGCTCTACCGGATGGTGCAGGCGACGGTGCGGATCGTGCAGGGCAAGCAGGACAGCCTGATCGTGAGCCATGAGGCCGAAGAAGAGGTGGCCGCCGTGGCCGCCACCCATGGCGAGGAGCAGAAATAATGGACGTGGTCTTTCTCTTCGTCATGGTCATCGGGCTGCTGATGATCGGCGTGCCGATCGCGGTGTCGCTCGGCCTCAGCTCGATGGTCTTTCTGCTCATCCACTCCGACACCTCGCTGGCGAGCGTGGCCCAGAGCCTCTATCAGGCGATGGCGGGGCATTACACGCTGCTGGCGATCCCCTTCTTCATCCTTGCCTCCAGCTTCATGAGCACGGGCGGGGTGGCCAAGCGGATCATCCGGTTCTCGATTGCCTGCGTGGGCCATCTGCGGGGCGGGCTCGCCATCGCGGGGGTCTTTGCCTGCATGCTCTTTGCCGCCCTCTCGGGCTCGTCGCCCGCGACGGTTGTCGCCATCGGCACGATCGTGATCGCCGCGATGAAGCAGGCCGGCTACACCAAGGAATTCGCCGCCGGCGTTATCTGCAACGCCGGCACGCTGGGCATTCTGATCCCGCCGTCGATCGTGATGGTGGTCTATGCCTCCGCCACCGATGTGTCGGTCGGCCGGATGTTTCTGGCCGGGGTGATCCCGGGGCTGCTGGCGGGCACGATGCTGATGGTCACGATCTACATCATGGCCGTGCTGAAGGGGATGCCCGCCGGGCAGTGGCGGGGCTGGGGCGAGATTGCCCGCAGCTTCGGCGAGGCCTTCTGGGGCCTGATGCTGATCGTCATCATCATGGTCGGGATCTATGGCATTCCGGGCATCACCCCGGCGATCTTCACCCCGACGGAAGCGGCCGCCGTGGCCTCTGTCTATGCCTTCATCGTGGCGGTCTGGGTCTATCGCGACATGGGGCCGCTGGCGGAGCGCGAGGGGGTGGCCAAGTCGAGCCTGCTGAAGAAGCCCTGGGCGCTGGCGACGGCCTTCTGGCACCGCGACACCCGGGCAACGCTGTTCGACGCGGGCAAGCTGACGATCACGCTGATGTTCATCATCGCCAACGCGCTGATCCTGAAGCACGTGCTGACCGACGAGCAGATTCCGCAGCAGATTGCGGGGGCGATGCTGAGTGCGGGCTTCGGGCCGATCATGTTCCTCGTGATCGTGAACATCATCCTGCTGATCGGCGGGCAGTTCATGGAGCCCTCGGGCCTGATCGTGATCGTGGCGCCGCTGGTGTTTCCGATCGCGCTGGAGCTGGGGATCGACCCGATCCACCTTGGCATCATCATGGTGGTGAACATGGAAATCGGGATGATCACGCCGCCGGTGGGGCTGAACCTCTTCGTCACCTCGGGCGTGGCGGGGATGCCGATGATGCGGGTGGTGAAGGCGGCCGCGCCCTTCCTCGGCGTGCTCTTCATCTTCCTGATCATGGTGACCTACATCCCGGCGATCTCGACGGCGCTGCCCAACAGCTCGTCGCTCGGGCCGCAGATCAGATGTGACCCGATGCCCTCCGACAGCCTCGAGCGCGCCTATTGCGAAGCGCGCCAGTAGGGCCATCGAGACGAGAAATGAGGGGCTGCCCGCGCGGGTGGCCCCTTTTTCATTTGCGCCGGGCGGGGAACCAAGGGGCGCGGGGCGCGTCCTCCTAGAACAGGAGGACTTCCGGATGTCAGATTATGCCCCCGATTGGGTCGTGCCGGTGATGCGGGCGGGCTACCTGTCGCGCGCCGTCGTCTATGCCGTGGTCGGAGGGCTTGCGCTGGTCGCCGCCATCCGGGGCGGCGAGGCGGAGGGCACGACCGATGCCCTGGCCGAGCTTCAGGCCCATTGGTGGGGCACGCCGCTGCTCTGGCTGATCGCGGCGGGGCTGATCGCCTACCTCGTCTGGCGGTTGGTGGATGCGGCGCTGGACCTTGAGGCCTATGGCCACGGGGCCAAGGGCGTGGTCGCGCGTGCCGGGCTGGTGGTGACGGGCGTGATCCACGGCGCGATTGGCGTTGCGGTGGCCGGGGTTGCGCTGCGCGGGGCCGATGGGGGAAGCGGCGGCACCCAGACCATGACGGCGAAGCTGATGGCGATGCCCTTTGGCCCCTGGCTGGTGGGCCTTGTCGGGCTGGGGACGATCGGGGCCGGGATCTACTACGCTTACAAGGGGATTTCGGAGAAATACAAGGCGCACATCCGGGTCACCTCGACCACGCAGAGGCTCGACCCGGTGCTGAAGTTCGGCTGCATCGCGCAGGGCGTGGTGATTGGCGTGATCGGGGTTCTGATCTGCTATGCCGCCGTCACCGCCGATGCGCAGGCGGCGGGCGGCGTGGGCGAGGCGCTGGGGAAGATCCGCGCCGCGCCCTATGGCTGGATCCTGCTGGGGGTGACGGCGGTGGGGCTGATGGCCTTTGCGGTGGAGAACGCGGTGGAGGGGCTTTACCGGGTGATCCCGCGCTGTGATGGCCCCGATGTGATGACCCTTGCGCGGCGGGCCAAGCTGGCCGCACAGGGCGCGCTCTAGCCGCCGGGCAGGGGCGGCCTCAGGCGGCGGCGGGCTGCGGAGTGTCTTGCCGGTAGAGGCGGCGCGCGGCCAGCAGCGCGAGGGCGGCGGCGAGCATTGCCACGCCCCAGAGCGCGATAAGCGGCGCGGCGGCGCGGCCTGCCTCGAGCGCGGGCAGCAGGCCGGTGAGCGCCGCGATCCAGCCGAACAGCCCGGCGCCGGTGGCAAAGCCCATGGTCTGCACCGTGGGCATGAAGGAGGCGGTGCGCGGGCGCTCGGCCTCGGGGGCGGCCTCCATGATGAGCTGGTTTGCGGGCCCCCAGGACAGGCCGAAGGCGGCGCCCGAGAGCGACTGGCCGAGCAGCACCAGCGGAAGTGTGGCGCTGGCAAAACCCGTGCCGACGCAGGCCGCGCCCGCCACTTGCAGCGCCGGGGCAAAGCGCAGCGCGGCGCGGCGGCGGGTTTCGGGCAGGCGGCCTGCGACCATGGCCCAGAGGCTCCAGTTGAGCGCCATCGTCACCACCACCCAGCCGGTCAGGATGGGCGAGAGGCCGAAGATGGCCCGGGTGCAGAGCGCGGTGAAGATCGACGACACGCTCTGGGCCACCGGCATCAGGAAGATCAGCCATGTGCCCGCGCCCATCGGCGAGAGGGTGAAGGCCTGGGAGGGAAAGAACCTTGGCCCGGCGGCGCGGGCGCGGTCGACCCAGAGCGCGAGGGCGATGAGGGCGAGGCCCGCGGGCAGGCCGAGCACGGCGAGCGGCGTGCCGGGCAGGGCGGAGGGCAGGGCGAGCACCCCGGCCCCGGCGAGGCAGAGCATCACCGGGCGCAGCGGCGTGCGCCGCTTGATGACGAAGCTGTCGGCCCCGCGCGGCGGCAGGATGAGCGCGGCGGTGACGAGGAAGATCGCCGCCAGCGGCAGCCCGGTCAGCATGGCGAAGGGCCAGCCTGCATGTTCGGTGGCATAGCCCCCCGCGAGCGGGCCGAGCGCGGCGGCGATGGCCCAGACCGTGGCCTCCACCGCGAAGACCCGCGCCACGATGGTGGCGGCAAAGAGCTGGGGGATCAGCGCATAGCAGAGCGCGGCGATCACCCCGTCGGACAGGCCCTGAAGCGCCCGCCCGAGCGCGAAGGCCAGTCCGCTCTGGGCCGTGGCCGTCAGCAGCGTGCCGGTCAGAAAGCAGGTGGCCGCCCCGAGCGCCGTGGCCCGGGCCCCGAGGCGCGCGCGGATCTCGGCGGAGGTCACCCCGCCCGCCACCACGCCGATGAAGAAGAGCGCATAGACCAGCGGCAGCATCGGCAGGGCGCCGAAGGAGTCCATCGCCACCGGGATCGAGGCGGTGATGGCGAGATCGTTGAAGGCATGCATCCCGATGCCGGCCGAGATCGCCAGGACCGGGCCGCGGGTGCCGGGGGAGAGGAGGGTGGTTTGCTCTGTCATCCGGGCAAGCTGGGGCCTCAACCATGGTTGAGGTCAAGAGCGCGATTGCGTGCTTGGCGCAGGATGTTAGGCTGCGCCCGAAAGCGACCCCCATTGGAGAGGCAAGATGGCCGGACCACGCAAGACCACCGGAACGACGAAGCGCCCCGGCGCCCCCGCGAAACCGCGCGGCACCGGCGGCGGAGCGGGCAAGGCGGGCGGCGCGGCCAAGACCGCCGCCAAGGCCCCGCCCGTCAAGCTGGTGGAACCCGCGCCCGCGCCCGAGATCACCGTTGTCACCCCCGCCGAGCCGGTTATGACGGAGCGGATGGTGAAGAAGGTCGAGCTGATCGACCGGGTGATGACGGCCACCGGCATGAAGCGCAAGGACGTGAAGCCGATCGTCGAGGCGATGCTGGGCGAGATCGACAAGATCATCTCCGAGGGCGCGGACATGCAGTTTCCCGAACTGGGCAAGCTGATGATCCACAAGCGCAAGGAGATCTCCAACGGTGAGATGGTGATGCTGAAGCTGCGCCGAAAAACTGCGGTGAAGCCTCTTGCAGAGGACGACGACAACGGCTAAATCGCCCCCCACGGGTGATTAGCTCAGTGGTAGAGCGCTTCGTTCACATCGAAGATGTCAGGAGTTCAAATCTCTTATCACCCACCATTTTTCTTGCGATCAGGTCAGAGCTCTCCCCGTTTGACGGGTTGAGGGCCTGACCGACGCAGCCCGCTGGCGCGGGCCACTGGGTCAGGAGGCCAGATCTCTTGTCACCCACCACTTTTCCAGCGTCATGGTCAGAGCACGCCCCGTCTAGCGGGTTGAGGGCCTGACTGGTGCGGGAGATGCACATTCCGCCACCACTCGGATGACGCGGCTGCCGTGGGCCGGAAAACAGAGGCCCCGCGCGGGATGCGTCGGGGCCTTACTCGTTACGAACTTCGGTCTACCCCGCGCAGTTGCCCTCGAAACCCGTCACCCGGCCGGGGAGTGACAGGAAGGTTTGGGGGCCGTGGAGCTGGAAGGTGCGGCGGGTGTTGAGGGTGTTCCACTGGGCGGTGGTGGCGGGGAGGGTGAAGGTGGTGAGGGCGCCGCCCTTTGCGTAGAGGGTCAGCAGCATTGGGTCCTTGTAGGCCGTTACGCCGCCGAGGGTGCCGGCGACGGATTTGGTGTCGAAGCTGATGTAATCGACGAAGTGGGGTGTGCGGGTGACGTGGATGGCGCGCAGGGTGCCGTGGGCCTCGGTGCCGTCGGGCGCGGTGACGGTGAGGGTGCCGGTGGCCGGGTAGGAGACGGTTTCGGCGCCCATAGGTGTGCCTTCGCCGGGGGTGTAGCTGAGGGTGCCGGTGAGGGGCGTGTCGGGCGGCAGGGTGCCGTGGGGCGCGCCGGTGCGGACGGTGAAGCTGGCGGTACAGGGGGCGGCGGCGGCGGGGGTGGCTGCGGCGAGCAGGGCGAGGAGGAGGGGGAGGGGGAGGGCAGGGCGGAGGCGCATGGGGCTAGTCCTGAAGCAGGAAGGTGAAATCGGAGGGCGCTCCGGCGCGGGTGGTGGCCGCGGCGTGGCAGGAGAGGCAGGAGCCGTTCGGGGCGGTCTGGACGTAGGTTTCAAGCGTGAGGTTGGAGAGGTAGCGGGGCAGTTCGCCCTCGGGGAAGATCGGGTCGGGGTTGGCGCCGCGCCATTGGGTGGAGATCAGCTGGTAGCGGGCCAGCGGCGTGCCGGCGTGGCGGGCCTGCCAGCGGGCGTTGGTGGCGCGGGTGGGGCCGAAGATGGCCCAGCAGCGCAGCACCTGCGTGGGCGGCAGGGCCGAGCCGGAGGCGCTGCGGGCCATGGGCGCCACATCGTGCCAGAGCGCGGAGGCGGGCGGGGCATTGGCGGGCGCATGCGGCGTGGCGGGGTTGTAGAGCAGCCAGTCGCCGGGGGCCTCGGCCGGCCCCCGGCAGCCCTCGGGGAACAGCGGGTTGGCGTAGAGCGAATTGATTTCGCGCGCATTTTCGGCCTCGGGCGCGAGGGCGACATGCTCGAAGGTGGACCAGAGCCAGTGGTCGCCATGGCCGGAGGCGACCTTGGTGACGATGTGCATGCCGACAAGGCCGAGACGGGCCTCGGCGCAGGCGGGCACGCCATCGGGGCGCATGTGGGCCGGGATCTCGATGGCGCCGGGGGCGGTAATATAGGCCGGGTCGGGGGCGGGCAGGATGCGCCAGGCGGTCTTGAGCAGGACGGAGGCGGGGCGGGCGGTGCTTTCGCCGCGGGGGAAGTTCACCTCGGTCTCCGTCTCCGGCGGGAGCGTGGCGAGATAGGCGGCGGCCACCGGGTTGAGGCGGGTTTCATAGGTGATGAAGCGGGCGTGGCGGTCGATCAGGGCGTTGCCGTCCGATTGCAGCGGGGTTGCCAGCACGGTGCCGGGGGGGCGGGGGCCGCAGGGGCCGGGTGCCTGCGGTTTGCGGGCAAAGCCGCGCCAGGAGGCGGGGGCGGCGCCGGGGCGGGTGGTGTCGGGCCAATTCAGGGCGGTGAAGGCCTGCCATGAGAAGGTATCGAACGGGTCCTGCGCGGCCCCGGCGATGACGCGGTATTCGAAGAGGGCGGAAAAGTCGCGCTGGTCTTCCGGGTAGGTGGCGCAGAGCCGGTCGTGGGGCGGGGTGAAGCAGAGCTCTTCGGCCCGGGCCGGGAGGGCGAGGAGGAGGAAGACGAGCAGGGGGATCGCGCGTAATGTCGCCATGCTTCTGATTTTGGATACAGTTTTGATGTTCTGTCAACGAAGCTGCGTGATAGAAGGAGGTCATGAGCCCGCCAGCCCGCCCCGCAGAGGCCTTTGCGCCCGTGACCCACGCCTCCGCCGCCGTGGCCGGGGTGGTGAGCACCCTGCGCGACGAGATCGTGCGCGGGCAGATCGCGCCGGGCGCGGCGCTGGGACAGGAGGCGCTGGCGGCGCGCTTCGGGATCAGCCGGATGCCGGTGCGCGAGGCGATCCGTGCGCTGGAGGCGATGGGGTTCGTGACCATCGAGGCCAACAAGCGCGCCCGCGTGGCGGGAATCAGCCTTGCCGACCTGACCGACATCTACGAGATGCGGGTGGCGCTGGAGGGCGTGGCGATCAGGGCGGCGATTCCGCATCTGACCGAGGCGATGATAGATGCGGCGGAGGCGATTCAGGACCGGATCGAAGGGGTGGACGCGGTGAACTTCGGCCAGCTCAACCAGGCGTTTCACATGGGGCTCTACCGCGCCTCGGGCCGCGAGCGGCTGCTGGCGCAGGTGGACCTGCTGTTCAACGCGGCCGATCGCTACCTCTGCATGGTGACGGCGCCCGAGGGGCTGCGGGAGCGCTCGGACCGCGAGCACCGGGCGCTGCTGGCGGCCTGCCGCGCGCGGGATGCTGGGGCGGCGGAGGCGGTTCTGTCGGGGCACATCGCGCACGGGCTGGAGGTGTTCCGCGCGGCCTTCCCGGAGCTGTAGAACAGGGCCTTGCATTTGCAGGGGCAGCCGGGGTAAATCCCGCCGGACGGGTCGTTAGCTCAGTTGGTAGAGCGCTTCGTTTACACCGAAGATGTCGGGAGTTCGAGCCTCTCACGACCCACCATTCTGCATTGTTGTGCTGTGCCGCGCGGTCCTACCATGCTGAGTGCCCGACCTACGCACACCGCTTTCGCGGTGCACTTGGACGGCGGTTCGAGCCCGTCACGACCCACCATTCTGCATCGTTGTACTGTGCCGCATGGCTAATTTCATGCTGATGGGCCGACCTACGCACACCGCTTGCGCGGTGCACTTGGACGGGAGTTCGAGCCTCTCACGACCCAACATCCCTTACCGTTGAGACGAGCAGCACGGCAGGTGTCGTGCTGATGGGCCGACCGGTGCACAACGCGCATTGCCTCGGCCATCGGGGCGGGGGGGTGTTGCGGACGCGCGGTGAGCCGCTGGACAGCTTGCCCCTGCGTCGCTTAGCCTCTGGCCGACAGATTAAGGATTTTTCGAGAGGGCTGAGGATGTTGCGTGGGATGGGTGCGGCCTGTGGGTTGGTTTTGTGGGCCGGGGCCGGGCTGGCGCAGGAGAGCCCGCCCTGCGATGCACCGAAGTTCCTCGACGATCTGCCGGAGGGCACCGCGGCGGAACGGGTGCACCGGATCGAGGCCTGGCCCGGGGCCTTTGGCGGCCGGGTGGAATGCCTGCGCAGCCTGGCCGAGGGGCGGGTGGAGCAATATTGGGCGGAGTTTTTGCCCGGCGGTGGCGAGACCGAGGAGCATGTGACCTATACCGAGGGGCGCATCACCTATTTTCTGAAGTTCAGCGGCGATGAGGGCGCAGCCCGTCCGGTGGCCGATTGCGCGCGCCGCGATGGCGGGGGATTCGTCTGCCGGGTCGACATGGCGGCGGGCAAGGGCTTGTTTCTGGTGCGGTTTTTTGACGAGGCGTTGCAGTTCACCGGCATCCGGGTGATGGCCTTTCCGGCCTCCGGCGTGGTGAATGCCGCGCTCTGGGACATGGTGGGCGACGATGTGGAGGCCGGGCGGATGCGCATGGCGATGGACCTGAAGCTGCCCGAGGCCGGGGGCAGCTGGCCGCTCCAGCGCGAGGCGGAATCGGTGCCCGGCAATCCGATCTGGGGGTTTTCGGGCGATCCGGCATGGGAGGTGATGCAGGCGATCTACACCCGCCGGCAGCCGGTGGTGCTGGAGACCCGGGTGACCAACCGGGTGAACGGGCAGGAGGTGACGACCACCGCGACGCAGGACATTTCGGACGGAAACCTGACCTACCTCATCGACAAGCTCGCGAAGGTGGAGGAACTGATGGTTTCCGACCTCGAAAAGACCAAGTCGATCAAATACTGAAAGCTGTCGATTGGCCGCTTGACGAGACTTTCTCGCCCGCATAGAAGGCCCCCTACAGCGCTGCGCGGTTGTAGCTCAGTTGGTTAGAGTGCCGGCCTGTCACGCCGGAGGTCGCGGGTTCGAGCCCCGTCAACCGCGCCACGCTGTATCTGCCGATCAGGCCAAATGCGCGGTTGTAGCTCAGCTGGTTAGAGTGCCGGCCTGTCACGCCGGAGGTCGCGGGTTCGAGCCCCGTCAACCGCGCCACCTTTTTTCATCTCAAATGCTGGTCTGGTCTCGCTGCGGCGGGGCCTTGCGTTTGTATCGGGCTGTCGGAGTGGGGGCGCTGCCCCCACACCCCCGGAGATATTTGCAGCAAGAAAATGAGCAGGGTCGGGGCTTTGCGGGCGCGTTAAACTTAACCGGGGTTAGGGTTAATGGCGGGTGGCGGGGGCTCAGAGGGTTGCGAGGAAGGTTTTGACGGCTTCGGTGGTTTCGGCCGGGGCGGTGTCGGGGAAGAAGTGGCCGCCGGGGAGGGCGGCGTGGGTTTGCTGCGTGGTTTTGGGGGCCCAGGTCGCGGGGACGTCGTAGAGCTGGGCCATGGCACCTGAAGCGCCGTAGAGGATTTGTGCCGGGCATTGGATCTTTGCGCCGAGGTCTGCGGTGTCGTCTGCGAGGTCGAGGGTGAGGGCGGTGCGGTAGTCGTTGCACATGGCGCGGCGGGTGTCGGGGTTGGCCCAGGCTTTGCGGTAGGCGGCGAGTTGGGCTTCGTGGAAGTCGGTGATTTTGGCGCTGCCCCAGCCGAGGAGGCAGGATTCGTAAAAGGCGTTCGGGTCGGGCGCGATGAGGGATTCGGGGAAGGGGGCGGGTTGGGCGAGGAAGAACCAGTGGTAGTAGCTCTTGGCGACCGGGAGTTGCAGCTCGGTGAGCAGGGTGTGGGTGGGGATGATGTCCATCAGGGTGACGGCGGCGAGGCGCTCGGGGTGGTCGAGCGCCATGCGGTGGGCCACGCGGGCGCCTCGATCATGCGAGATCACGGCGAAGGTTTCGTGGCCGAGGTCGGACATCAGGGCGGCGAGGCGGCGGGCCATTTCGCGGAAGGCGTAGGGTTTGAGGCTTTCCGGTTTGTCGGAGTCGCCGTAGCCGGGGAGGTCTGCGAGCACGATCGGGTGGGAGGCGGCGAAGGCCGGGGCGATCGGGTGCCACATGGCGCGGGTTTGCGGGAAGCCGTGGAGGAAGAGGAGCGGCAGGCCGGTGGGGGCGCCGCCGACCTCGTAGGCGATGGTGAGGCCGTCGATATGGGCTGAATGGGCGGTCAGGGTCATGATGCTGGCATCCTCTGGCTTGACCCGATGATCTCGCCGGTTGGAGGTCCTCGGGTCAAGCCCGAGGATGACGGTGGGGCTGGTGGAGGGCGGTCCTCGGGGCGAGTCCGAGGATGACGGTGGTGCTGGTGGAGGGAGGTCCTCGGGGCGAGTCTGAGGATGGCGGTGGGGCTGGTGGAGGGCGGTCCTCGGGGCGAGTCCGAGGATGACGGTGGGGCTGGTGGATGGAAGTCCTCGGGGCGAGCTCGCGGATGACGGTGGGTGGGATCAGTCGTTGGTGAGCGCCGCCAGGATGCGGGCCCGCGGCCGGGTGGCTTTGTGGAATGAGGGCCGGCTCGGAAAGGCTCCGGGGGAGCCTTTCAGGCCCGAACGGGCGGAGCCGTGATGAGAGTTTCCACCTTCGGGGGGCATCAGTTTGTCTTCGTCAGGGCTGCAAGGATTCGGGCCCAGCTTCTGGTGCCTTTGTGGAAACTCTCCACGTCGTATTTCTCGTTGGGGCTGTGGATGGCGTCGTCGTCCTTGCCGAAGCCGATGAGCATGGCGTCCATGTCGAGGATGCTCTTGAAGTAGCCCGCGATGGGGATCGAGCCGCCGCAGCCGACATAGGCGGCTTCGCGGCCGTATTCTTCGGAGAGGGCGAGGCGGGCGGTTTCGAAGGCGGGGTGGCTGGTGTTCATGTGGCCTGCGGGGCCGGCGCCATGGGGGTGGAACTCGACCTCGCAATCGGGCGGCAGCATGGAGCGGACGAGGGCGCGGAAGTTCTCGCGGATGGCCAGTGGATCTTGGTCTCCGACGAGGCGGAAGGAGACCTTGGCGGAGGCCTTGGAGGGGAGCACGGTCTTGAAGCCGTCCCCTGTATAACCGCCCTTGATGCCGTTGATCTCGCAGGTCGGGCGGGACCAGAGTTGTTCGAGCGCCATGCGGCCCTTTTCGCCGGCAAGCTCGGAGAGGCCGACGTCTCCTAAGAAGGTTTTTTCATCGAAGCCAAGGGCTTCCCAGCTTTTCTTCAGGTTGTCGCCGATCTCGGGGACGCCATCGTAGAAGCCGGGCACGGTGATGCGGCCCTCGTCGTCGTGGAGCGAGGCGAGGATGCGGGTGAGTACGCGGATCGGGTTCATCGCGGCGCCGCCATACATGCCGGAGTGCAGATCCTTGCTGGCCGCCGTGATCGTCAGCTCCTCGCCCAGAAGGCCGCGTAGCTGGGTGATGATGGCGGGGACGGTATCGGCGAAGAGGCCGGTGTCGCAGATCAGGGCGATGTCGGCTTTCAGCTCTTCGGCGTTTTCCTTCATGAAGGGGATGAGGGAGGGAGAGCCGCTTTCTTCCTCGCCCTCGAAGAAGATCGTGAGCTTGCAGGGCAGGCTCCCGTGCTCGGCGACCCAGGCGCGCAGGGCCTCCACGAAGGTCATCAACTGGCCCTTGTCGTCGGAGCTGCCGCGGGCGCGGATGACGCGGCCCTTGGGGGTGTCCTGTATCTCGGGATCGAAGGGGTCACGGTCCCACAGCTCGAGCGGATCGACCGGCTGCACGTCGTAGTGGCCGTAGAAGAGGACGTGGGGGCCGCCTTCCGGGCCGCCGTGGGCGACGACCATGGGATGGCCGGGGGTTTCGCGGGCGGAGGCCTCGAAACCGAGGGATTTCAGGTCTTCCACCAGCCAGTCGGCGGCGCGGGCACAGTCGGGCTTGAAGGCGGGATCGGTGGAGATGGAGGGGATGCGGAGCAGGTCCATCAGGCGCTCGAGCGCCTCGGGCAATTGAGAATCGATGCGGTCGAGCACGGGGGTGACAGACATGGGGCCTCCTTTGTTGGCGCGGAGGGTAGCACCGGGAATTGGGGTGTCCAGCGGCGGAAATTCACGGTTTGGCGTGCACGGGCCGTGAAATTGACGTGATCTGGATCAAAGTGCCAAAATACCGCAGGAGGTATGTGTTCACGTAGTGAGATGGCTCTGTTAAGAACTCCGGACACGCAGAGCGGACAAGAAGAGGACGCGCCCCGTGACATGCCCTATGAGCTCCAAGGCGGACAGCCTGAGAAGCATTGATACCGCGCTGGAAAAGCTGCACGAGGAAGGCCGTTACCGGACTTTCATCGATATCGAGCGCCGCAAGGGTCACTTTCCGCATGCGGTCTGGATGAAGCCCGATGGCTCCGAGCAGGAGATCACGGTGTGGTGCGGCAACGACTACCTGGGCATGGGGCAGCATCCGGTGGTGCTTGAGGCGATGCACGAGGCGCTGGAGGCCACGGGTGCGGGCTCGGGCGGGACGCGCAATATTTCCGGCACCACGGTTTATCACAAGCGGCTTGAGGCGGAGCTGGCGGACCTGCATGGCAAGGAGGCGGCGCTGCTGTTCACCTCGGCCTATATCGCCAATGATGCCACGCTCTCGACGCTGCCCAAGCTGCTGCCCGGCCTGATCATCTATTCCGACGAGCTGAACCACGCCAGCATGATCGAGGGCATTCGCCGCAACGGCGGCGACAAGCGGATCTTCCGGCACAATGATGTCAACCACTTGCGCGAGCTTCTTGAAGCGGATGACCCGGCGGCGCCGAAGCTGATCGCCTTCGAGTCGATCTATTCGATGGATGGCGACTTCGGCCCGATCCGCGAGTTCTGCGACCTGGCCGACGAGTTCGGCGCGCTGACCTACCTCGACGAGGTGCACGCGGTGGGCATGTATGGCCCGCGCGGCGGCGGGGTGGCGGAGCGCGACGGGCTGATGGGCCGGATCGACATGATCAACGGCACCCTCGGCAAGGCCTATGGCGTGCATGGCGGCTATATCGCGGCCAGCGCGAAGATCTGCGATGCGGTGCGCTCCTACGCGCCGGGCTTCATCTTCACCACCAGCCTGCCGCCGGTGGTTGCGGCGGGTGCGGCCGCCAGCGTGGCGCACCTCAAGACCGACCAGGCGCTGCGCGACCAGCACCAGACCAATGCCCGCATCCTCAAGACCCGCCTCAAGGCGCTCGGCCTGCCGATCATCGACCACGGCAGCCATATCGTGCCGGTGATCGTGGGCGATCCGAAGCACACCAAGATGATCTCGGACATGCTTCTGGAGGACTACGGGGTCTACGTGCAGCCGATCAACTATCCGACGGTTCCGCGCGGCACCGAGCGGCTGCGGTTCACGCCCTCGCCGGTGCATGGGCCGCGGATGATCGACGGCTTGGTTAAGGCGATGGACGGGCTGTGGAACCACTGCGAGCTCAACCGGCAGGAGCTCAGCGCCTGAGCGCCGGGAGTTTTCTTGCTTTTTGAAGGTCTTGCCCCAGGGGCCTCCGGGCGCGGTCGGCAAGATCATTCCGGTTAACGCTTCTGCAAGTGCATCGTGGTTATCATCATGGTAATCTACACGTGATCTTGGCGTGTAGCGCACGAATCGCCATAGGTCTTGGGGATAAACTGTAAATGCGCACGGGGCGGGCAGATGATTAGGCGCAGGACGCCAAAGCCGAAGGCGGAGGAGGAACCTCCCAAGGGCTTCGATGATTTCGATCTTCGGCTCGGCGATATCATGCGCGGTGAACGTGCGACCATGGGCAAGAGCCTGCTCGACGTTCAGCGCGAGCTGAAGATCAAGGCCACCTATATCGCTGCCATCGAGAACTCCGATCCGAGTGCTTTCGAGACCCCCGGTTTCATTGCCGGCTACGTGCGTTCCTACGCCCGCTACCTCGCGCTCGACCCGGAATGGGCCTTCGAGACCTTCTGCCGCGAAGCCGATTTTGCCACCCTCTCGGGGCTGGAGCAGAACGGGCGCAAGGGCGAGGCCTCCAAGAGCTCGAAAGAGGCCGTGGCCGCCGCCGACGGCGCGCTTGGGGGGATGCTGACGCGGCTGAAGGGCGGCAAGCCGGGCGCGAAGCAGAAGGGCGGGCCCAAGGCACGCCCGCTGACCCGCGTGGCCGGGGCGCGCGACCCCTTTGCCGAACCCAACGTGTCCTTCACCCCGCGGGGCGAGGGGATGCTGTCGAAGATCGAGCCCGGCGCTGTCGGCTCCTCGCTGGTGCTGCTGGCGCTGATCGGCGCGGTGGGCTACGGCGGCTGGGCCGTGCTGCAACAGGTGCAGCGCGTGTCGGTCGCCCCGGTGGACGAGGCCCCCGGCGTGGTGGCCGACCTCGACCCGCTGGCGCCGCCCTCGGCGCCCACGGTGGATTATGCCGGCGTGGATGCCGCGACCCCCGATGCGCTTGACCGGCTCTATCGCCCGCAAGCGCTCGATACCCCGGTGATGACCCCGCGTGACGGCCCGATTGCCGCGCTCGATCCGCTCGCACAGGGCGCTCTCGCGCCCGGCGCCGGGGCCGGAAGCGGCGGGCGGCTGGTGGCCGAGACCGGCGAAGTGACCCGCGACGACGGCACCGAGGTGGCCAGTGCCGATGTGCTCGAACTGGTGGCAACCGCCCCGGCCTGGGTGCGGGTGCAGGACGCCGAAGGCAACATCCTGTTCGAGAAGACGCTGAACGCCGGTGAACGCTGGATCGTGCCGGAAGGCGACGACCCGAGCCAGAGTGCGGCCGTGCTGCGCACCGGCGCGGCGGGTGCTGTCTACTTTGCGATGGACGGCAAGACCTATGGCCCGGCGGGCCCGAGCGGCAATGTGGTGGCCGGGCTGACCCTGAGCCGCGACAGCCTGCGCGATGCCTTCACCACCGCCGATGGCGGGGGCGACGGGGCCCTGGCGCGGGTGCTGGCAGAAGCGCCGCAAAAGCCGCTGAACGCGCCCGAAAACTACGAAGAGCTGCGCCGCGCCGCCGAGGCGATCGTGGCCGGTGCGCCCAAGGTCACGGCCGATGGCCAGCCGCTGGTGGAACTTGTCGCCGTGCGCCCGAGCTGGGTGCGGGTGCGGGCCGCCGATGGCTCGACGATTTACGAGCGCACCATGCAGCCCGGAGACCGCTACAGCCTGCCTCAGGCCGAGGTGGCGGCAACGCTGCGCACCGGCGATGCCGGCTCGATCTACGTTGTGGCCGGCGGCCAGGCCTATGGGCCGATCGGCAACCGGGGCGAGGTGGTTTCGAACTTTGCACTGAGTGCCGAGGGCGCGACCGAGAGCCTTGCCGTGGCCGACCTGAGCCGCGACCCGGCGTTGCAGAACGTCATGGTTGCCGAGAACGGGCCGCTGGTTTCCGAATGATCTGACGGTGGGTGCGCGGTGACGCGCCCCAACCGCTCACGGCCTGCTAACGGCCCGCGCGGAAATCGCGCATTGCCGCTGGCTGGCCTGCGTCCTATGTCTGGGCCTGACGCGTGAACCTCCGGAGGCCCCATGTCGATCAACGCAATCCGCCCGTGGAAGAACATCTACCGCCGCGAGAGCCGTCAGGTGATGGTGGGCAATGTGCCGGTGGGCGGCGGGGCGCCGATTTCGGTGCAGACCATGACCAACACCGCGACGACGGACGCCAAGGCGACCATCGAGCAGGTGCTGCGCTGCGCCGAGGCGGGGGCGGATATTGTGCGGGTTTCGGTGCCCGACGAGGCCTCGAGCAAGGCGCTGAAGGAGATCGTGCGCGAAAGCCCGGTGCCGATCGTGGCGGACATCCACTTTCACTACAAACGCGCGCTGGAAAGCGCCGAGGCGGGCGCGGCCTGCCTGCGGATCAACCCCGGCAACATCGGGGATGCGAAGCGGGTGCAGGAGGTTGTGCGCGCGGCGAAGGACCACGGCTGCTCGATCCGCATCGGGGTGAATGCCGGGTCGCTGGAAAAGCACCTGCTGGAAAAATACGGCGAGCCCTGCCCGGAGGCGATGGTGGAGAGCGGCCTCGACCATATCAAGCTGTTGCAGGACAACGATTTTCACGAGTTCAAGATAAGCTGCAAGGCGAGCGATGTGTTCCTCAGCGCGGCGGCCTACCAGCAGCTTGCCGACGCGACCGATGCGCCGATTCACCTTGGCATCACCGAGGCGGGCGGGCTGACCAGCGGCACGATCAAGAGCGCCATTGGCCTCGGAAACCTGCTGTGGATGGGGATTGGCGACACGATCCGCGTGAGCCTCTCTGCCGATCCGGTGGAAGAGGTGAAGGTGGGCTACGAGATATTGAAATCGCTGGGCCTGCGGCACCGGGGCGTCAATATCATCAGCTGCCCGAGCTGCGCGCGGCAGGGGTTTGACGTGATCAAGACGGTGGAGGCGCTGGAGAAGCGGCTGGAGCACATCAAGACGCCGATGAGCCTCTCGATCATCGGCTGCGTGGTGAATGGCCCCGGCGAGGCGCTGATGACCGATGTGGGCTTTACCGGCGGCGGCGCGGGCCACGGGATGGTTTACCTGGCGGGCAAGCAGGACCACAAGATCAGCAACGACCAGATGGTCGACAAGATCGTCGAGGAAGTGGAGAAGAAGGCAGCCGAAATCGAGACTGGGAAGGCGGCGGCGGAGTAGGGTTAACGAAAGACGCCGCTACGAAGTTTTCTTGTAATTTTCTTCTTAGTGCCTTGAGTGCCAACGTCGTTCGTGGCTGCCTTTGGTGCGCTCTTGGACGCTTTACTTTGCACACTTCCTATACGCTTGGTGGATTGGGGTCTCTTTAGATTGGGTAAAGAGCTATTCGAACGACTTTGCTGTGACGGAGGCGAGCCCGAAGCCTTTGGTGCGGAACTATCCTCTAGTGGAACATAGCTACTGGAATATCCCAGCGGTTCGTCCATCCCGGATAGAAAAGTGACTTGGTTGACATACTTTGGCTTCCGTTGCTCTGATGCTGGGAGTGCTGTGGTTGGATCTAAAGTCGCCAGATTCAGTTCGATAGATATCCGAAAAAGCATCAGGTCCCGACCAATCAAGCTCGGTTTGCAGCACCACTCAACGTTTAAAGCACGCGATCCACCTAAGTCGAGCCCTCCCCCTGGCATGATAACCCGGCTCGTGTTTGCCCACTCGCCAAAAGCTTCTTCGAACGACCATTCCGCCAATGTTATCCACTCTTCGGAATCCTCTTCGTTCCTAACTTGATACCCCTCCAACAGAACCCGGCCTTCGCTGAAGCTCATGGGAAAATCACTGTTATTCAGAAAGCTGAAATAATAGTTAAAAAGCGTTAGGATAGAAGCCGTGAAGGTCGGCATGTTCCTGACACGAGCACTTGGCTTGTCATAAATCGAGAATGATTCAAAAAAACTATCGGTGACAGTTATGTCTGGTGACAATGACGCCGCCCTGAGCAGTCTTTCATGGTCCTCTTTTGGAAAAATGGACTTGTCCCACTGGTACAATGTCCAGATAGCAGCTGCCGCTAGAGCGACTATCTTTGCAACCGATAACAAGGCGTCGGAGTGGTTCTTAAATTCCTCTGAATTTCTCGGAAGTATGCGCATCTGGATACCCCGTGTAGGCATCCCCATATTAATGACGAAGAAATCTATTCGTCTAGGCGCACTAGTGGAGCAATCGCAGCTGTCCGCGTGAATAATTCGTTGAATGGGCCATCTAACGCGCCTCGCGGACCTCGGCGACGATGCCCATCATCGCCTGAAGCGGGACGTAGCCGCGCAGCATCTGGTCTTCCAGCACGAAGGTGGGGGTGCCCGAGATCTGCATGGCCTGCGCGAGGGCGTGGTTTTCGGCGATCACGGCGCTGACCTCATCGCTGCCCATGGCGGCGAGGATCGGGGCCGGGTCTGCGCCGGCCTGCTCGGCGAGGGCGGTCAGGGCGGCCTCGGTGAACTCGCCGCGCTGGCCCATCATCGCATCATGGACCTTCTTGTAGGCCTCGGGGCCGGCCACCTGAAGCGTGGCGATGGCGAAGCGGGAGGCGACGACGGACTGCTCGCCGAGGATCGGGAATTCCTTGACGATGAAGCGGATGTTGCCATCGGCCTTGATCAGGTTCTCGACCTCGGGGAAGGCCTTTTTGCAGTAGCCGCAGCGGTAATCCATGAACTCGACGATGGTGATGTCGCCCTCGGGATTGCCGCCGACCCAGGAGTTGGCATCGTTGAAGAGCGCATCGGCGTTGGAGGCCACGAGGGCCACGTCGCCCTGGGCCTGGTCGGCGGCCTGACGCTCTTCGAGCACGCCGATGGCCTCCATCAGCACCTCGGGGTTGTCGAGCAGGTAGGCGCGGATCTCGGCGCGGAAGGCCTCGCGCTCGCCATCGCTCATCGCGGCCACGTCGAAGGCGGCGGCGGGCAGGGCGGTGAGGGCGAGGGTGGCGGCGAGAAGGGGGGCGCGGAGCATGGGCGTCGTCCTTTGGCTGGCGTCGTGCGCAGGGTGTCGCACGGTTGGGGCTGTGCCGCAAGCGCAGGCGGCATTGACGGCAGGGCGCCGCTTGATAGGGGTAGCGGCAGGTTAAGGAGAGGCGCATGCGGGTTTCAAGACGAAGCGAGGTTGATCCCTTTATCGTGATGGACGTGATGGAGGCGGCGCGGGCGGCGGAAGCCGCGGGGCGCTCGGTGATCCATATGGAGGTGGGCCAGCCGGGCACGCCTGCGCCGGCGGGGGCGCGGGCGGCGGTGGCCGCCGCGCTGGAGGCCGGGCCGATGGGCTACACGGTGGCGCTGGGGCTGCCGGAGCTGCGGGCCGGGATCGCCCGGCTTTATGCGCGCTGGTATGGGGTGGAGCTGAACCCGGAGCGGGTGATCGTGACCACCGGCTCCTCGGGGGCGTTCTTGCTGGCGTTTTCGGCGCTGTTCGATGCGGGCGAGAAGGTGGGGCTGGGGGCGCCGGGGTATCCGAGCTATCGGCAGATTTTGCGGGCGTTGAGTTTGCAACCGGTGGAGATCGAGGCGCGGCTGGCGACGCGGATGCAGCCTGCGCCGGAGGATGTGCCGGAGGGGCTTGCGGGGTTGATCCTTGCCTCGCCGGGGAACCCGACCGGGACGATTCTGGACCGGGCGGCGCTTGGGGCGCTCTTGGAGCGGGCCGGAGCGGTTGGGGCCTCGGTGGTGAGCGACGAGATCTATCACGGGCTGCATTATGGTGATCGGGCGGTGAGCGCGTTGGAGCTGACGGATGACGTGGTGGTGATCAATTCCTTCTCGAAATACTTCTCCATGACCGGCTGGCGCGTGGGCTGGATGGTGGTGCCGGAGGCGGACATTCGCACCTATGAGCGGCTGGCGCAGAACATGTTCATCTGCCCGCCCCATGTGGCGCAGGTGGCGGCGCTGGCGGCGCTGGATTGCGAGGAGGAGCTTGAGGGGAACCGGGCGGTTTATGCCCGCAACCGGGCGGCGATGCTGGAGGGGTTGCCGAAGGCCGGGTTTACCCGCTTTGCGCCGCCGGACGGGGCGTTTTACGTTTATGCGGATGTGTCGGAGATGACTGACGACAGCTTGAAGTTCTCGCAGCAAATCCTTGAAAAGACGGGCGTTGCCGTGACGCCGGGGCTGGATTTCGACTCCGCGCGCGGGGCGAAATGGTTGCGGTTTTCCTATGCGCGGGGCGAGGCGGATATTGCCGAGGGGCTGCGGCGGCTGATCGAGGCGGTGCCTCAGATGTAATCGCGCAGGGTCGCCAGGAAGGCGGGCACGCGCTTGAGCGGGGCGGCGGTGGCGGCGAGGGTTTCGGGGGTGAAGCCCTCTTCGGGGGTGAGGGCGGTGAGCAGCGCCTCGCGGACCTCTTCGTCGTAATCCTCCAGCCCGAGGTTTTCGGCCATGGCGAGGAGTTCGAGCGCCTCGTGCACGGCCTTCATCTGGCGCAGGGCCTCGGACATGGGGGCGGCCAGCTCGGGCTCGTCCTGCCAGCTCTTGCCGGCGAAGACCTCTTGCGTCACGCGCTGGCCCGCGCCGGTGCAGCTGTAGCGGGCGCAGCCGGAAAAGCCCTCTTCTTCAAGGTCTTCGTAGATGGAGCAAAGGTGCCGCTCGAGCTTGGGGCAGGGCAGGCCGGCGGGCTTGTCGATGGCGAAGTCCTCGCCCGCGTCGAAGGCCAGCGCCATGCAGCAGAGCGCAGCGCAGCGGGAGCAATCGGGGGTGAGGTCGGGGATCTGGCTCATGCGACGGAGGGGCGCTGCCCCCGCACCCCCGGGAATATTTGCAGCAAGAAAATGGGGCCGGTCACGCGAAACTTGCAGCGAAGGTGCTGCGGTAGGTTTCGGAGAGCTCGGAAAGCGGGGCGGTGCTGCCGCCGAGGCTTACCGTGTCGCCGCCGAACTTGCCGACGGTGGTGAGCGGCACGCTGGCCTGGCCTGCGGCAACCATCAGGGCCTCGGCCTTGTCGAAAGAGCAGGCGATGAGGTAGCGGGCCTGATCCTCGCCGAAGAGCGGGCCGTTGCCGGTGGCGTCGACCTGCACGCCGACGCCCGCGGCTTCGGCCATTTCGAAGGCGGCCAGCGCGAGGCCGCCATCGGACAGGTCGGTGCAGGCGTCGATATGGGCGGCGTTGGCGCGGATGAAGTCGCCATGGGCCTTTTCGGCGGCGAGATCGACATGGGGCGCGTCGCCTTCTTCGCGGGAGAAGGCCTCTGCCAGCAGGGCGGATTGGCCGAGGTGGCTGCCCTCGCTGCCGAGCATCAGCAGGACGTGGCCCGCGCGGGGTGCCCCGTTGATCAGCGCATCGAGGGTGTCGAGCAGGCCGACGGCGCCGATGGTGGGGGTGGGCAGGATGCCTTGCCCGTCGGTCTCGTTGTAGAGCGAGACGTTGCCGGAGACGATGGGCATGTCGAGCGCCTCGCAGGCCTCGCCGATGCCGCGCAGGGCGCCGACGAACTGCCCCATGATTTCGGGCTTCTCGGGGTTGCCGAAATTGAGGTTGTCGGTGGTGGCCAGCGGCAGGGCGCCCTTGGCGGAGAGATTGCGCCAGGCTTCGGCCACCGCCTGCTTGCCGCCCTCGTAGGGGTTGGCCTTCACGTAGCGCGGGGTCACGTCGGAGGTGAAGGCGAGGGCCTTGCCGGTGCCGTGCACGCGCACCACGCCGGAGCCTGCGCCGGGGGTGACGACCGTATCGGCCATGACCATGGTGTCATATTGCTCCCAGACCCAGGCCTTGTGGGCGTAGTTGGGCGAGGAGATGAGGGCCTTCAGCCCATCGATGGCGTCGATCTCGGGCACCGGGGCGAGGGCCTCGGCGGGCGGTGTTTCGACCCAGGGGCGGTCATATTCGGGGGCGGAGCCGGAGAGGGTGGCGAGCGGAAGGTCGGCCTTGGTCTCGCCGTTGTGGATGACGAGGAAGCGGTCTTCGGCGATGGTTTCGCCGACGATGGCAAAGTCGAGATCCCATTTCTCGAAGACCGCGCGGGCCTCGGCCTCCTTGGCGGGGTCGAGCACCATGAGCATGCGTTCCTGGCTTTCCGACAGCATCATCTCATAGGCGGTCATGTCGGGTTCGCGCTGGGGGACGGCATTGAGGTCGAGCTTGATGCCGAGGCCGCCCTTGTCGCCCATCTCGACGGCGGAGCAGGTGAGGCCGGCGGCGCCCATGTCCTGAATGGAGATCACGGCGCCGGTCTGCATCAGCTCCAGCGTGGCTTCCATCAGGCGCTTTTCGGTGAAGGGGTCGCCGACCTGAACGGTGGGGCGCTTCTCTTCGATGGTGTCGTCGAACTCGGCGGAGGCCATGGTGGCGCCGCCGACGCCGTCGCGCCCGGTTTTCGCGCCGAGGTAGACCACGGGGCGGCCGATGCCGGAGGCGGCGGAGTAGAAGATCTTGTCGGCATCCGCGAGACCGGCGGCGAAGGCGTTGACGAGGCAGTTGCCGTTGTAGGCGGAGTGGAAGCGGACCTCGCCGCCCACGGTGGGCACGCCGAAGCAGTTGCCGTAGCCGCCCACGCCCTCGACCACGCCGTTGACGAGCTGGCGGGTCTTGTGGTGGCCCGGCTCGCCGAAGGAGAGCGCGTTCATCGCCGCGATGGGCCGGGCGCCCATGGTGAAGACGTCGCGCAGGATGCCGCCCACGCCGGTGGCCGCGCCCTGGTAGGGCTCGATATAGGAGGGGTGATTGTGGCTCTCCATCTTGAAGACCACCGCCTGGCCATCGCCGATATCGACGACGCCGGCATTTTCGCCCGGGCCGCAGATGACCTGCGGGCCCTTGGTGGGCAGCTTGCGCAGGTGCAGCTTGGAGGACTTGTAGGAGCAGTGCTCGTTCCACATGGCCGAGAAGATGCCCAGCTCGGTGAAGCTCGGCTCGCGGCCGATGATCCCGAGGATGCGCTCGTATTCATCCGGTTTCAGCCCGTGGGCTTCGATCAGCTCTGGCGTGATGGCGGGTTCGGTCATGGAGGCTCCCCTGCTGCTCACCGGCCTTTTAGGAAAAGGGCCGGGCAAGGGAAAGACGCAAAGCGACTCGGGGCGGGCGGTCGATTGACGAGATTGGGGCACTCGGCACGGATCCGACATATTCTGCCGTCATTGTCGGCGGTTCGTGAACAGTGGGGGCAGGGCGCGCGCAGTGTTTCGGAAATATGCTTAACGGTGACGCATCCCCGACAAATTGTAGGGTCAGGGTTGAGTTGGAGGGGGCCAGCCTGACGAAAGGTAGAACAATGGATTATGCACGAAATAATAGACTCAAGGCCGCAACGGCGATGGTCGCCGCTGCTCTCTGCCTCGTAACACCCAGCGCGGTCTCGGCGCTCGGCCTCGGAAAGTCCCACGGTGGTGGCGGCGGCGGGGGCGGCATCAGCGCGGGCGTATCTGTCGGGGTTGGCGGTATTGGCGCCGATGTCGGCGTAAGTATTGGCGGAGGCGGCTCGGGTTCGGGCTCGGGCTCCGGTTCGGGCGGCATTGATGCCGATGTGGATGTGTCGCTGGGCGGTGGCTCGGGGTCGGGCTCTGGCTCGGGGTCCGGCTCGGGCGGTGGCGCCGGTGTTGACGTGGACATCGCCATTGGCGGTGGCGGCGGCTCCGGTGGTGGCTCCGGCACGCCCACAGATACCCCCGATGGCGTGAGCGTCAGCACCAAGACGCAGACCGCGCCGCAGGATACGGCCGAGCGCAAGCGGCTGCTGCTGGCGCAGAAGCTGGCCTCCTACGAGGGCACGGCGCTGATTTCGTCCGATGGGACGGTGCTGGGCCGGGTGCTTTCGGTGGCCTACTCCGGCGATGGGGTCGAGGTGATTGTCCGGCTTTCGGCGGCGCTCGGCGAGCATGAGGGCCGCACCCTCAAGCTGACGACCGACCCGCGCGCGCTGGATGATCGCCGGGTGCTGCTGCGCCAGACCGAGCGCCGCTTTGTCCGCTCGCTGCGCCATCTCTGAGCATTGACGTCAGGCGGCCCGAGGGCTGCACAGGAAAGGGCCCCGAGGCAGGTTTGCTTCGGGACCCTTGGTTTTTGTTGGCGCGGGGTGTCAGCGGCCGCCGAGCATCTGGCTCAGTTTGGCATGCACCACGCCGAGGCGGATGACGCCCTGGCGCAGGTCGCGGTGGCGCACCGAGATCTCGATGGTGCGGACGCCGAGGCGGGCGCTTTCGACCAGCGGCACCTTGATGCGGATGTCGGAGCGCGCGCCGCCGACCCATTGGACCTGCCCGAGATAGACACCATCGCGGCTGAACACGGGCATGCCCACGGCGGTGCGGAACTTCTTGGGCAGCTTGCCGAGGCGCTCGGCCTCGGCGGGGGAGAGGCTGCGGGCCTTGGCGCGGGTGGTCTGCACGATGACATCGGGCTGTGCGCCGGGATGGCCGGAGCCGAGGTTGATGTCGACATCGGCGAGGGTGCCGCCGGAGCCGGAGGAACTGCCCGAGCTGCCGATATTGACGTCGACATCGGCAAGGGCGCCGCCAGAGCTGCCGGAACCGCCGGAGCCGGAGCCGCCGAGGTTGACATCGACGTCCGCGAGGGCGCCGCCGCCCTGGCCCGAACTCGAGCCCGAGCTTGAACCGGAGCCGGACCCGGAGCCGCCCACCGAGACATCTGCCGAGATGCCCCCACCGCCGACGGAGACGCTGGCGGAGATGCCGCCGGTCCCGAGGCCGTGCGCGGTGTGGGCCGCGAAGATTGCGAAGGATGCAGCCAGAAGTGCTTGACCGCGGCGGATGTTGGTCTGCCTGCGAGTGTTCATTCTACTTCTCCTCATGCGCGACATGCGCCACTCAACCAGAGCGCTAGAGTGTGGTAAAATTTGGCACGAATTGTATCCATTCCGTGGACGGTCGGGCGTTGAGGGCCGGAGGAAATGGGCGCAAAGCACGGGTTTGACGGCGGCGCGGTGGGTGATTTGCAACCCCGGATTGAGCGCTGCCGCAGGGGAAATCTTCCGCAGGCTGAAGGCGCGCCCGGACTGCTCTGCAAGGGCTTGAACCGGTTTGGAAATCGGTGCAGGCTCCGCGGAATTCGGCCCGCCCGGGCCCCCGACATCGCTGGATGATCGCCAGACCGTTGGACAAAAAAAGAGGCCGAGACAAGCTCGGCCTAAGTCCAACAGGGAGGTAAAAGACGCGCTGGCCGAAGCCGGTGCGCCTGATAACTTTTCATATGGGCAGCGGGCGCGTTCATTCAAGCTTTAAAATGACAGTTTAGTGAATGGCAGCTATGACTGTGGCGCATGGCACACAGGGCAAAGCTATTCGGCCGCGGCCTCCCGAACGGCCTTGCGCTGCGCCTGGATCTCGCCCGTCACGAAGTCTCTGAAGGCGGCTATCCTCTTGGATTGGCGCAGTTCTTCGGGGTAGGCGAGGAACACCGGAACCTCGGAGCTTTCCTCTTCGGGAAGCACCCGAACCAGCCCCGGCGTGTCGAGCGCCACGTAGTCGGGGAGCACCCCGATGCCGAGGTCGTTAATCACCGCTTGCAAGACGCCGAAATAGTTGTTGACGGTGAGTCGCTTGGTGATGTCGTGGGTGAGCAGCGACTGGATCATCTCGGCCCCGGCCCGCACCTGGGTGGAGTGGGAGGCCTGGCTGATGAGGCGATGCTCGGAAAGCTGATCGAGGTCGTCGGGGGCGCCGTAGCGATCGACGTAGCGTTGGGAGGCGTAGAGGCGCATCCGCACGCCCATCAGGCGGCGGCGGATCAGGTCGGCCTGCGACGGCTCCTTCATGCGGATTGCGACATCGGCCTCGCGCATCGGCAGGTCGAGCACCCGCTCCTCGAGGTTGAGGTCGATCGTGAGATCGGGGTAGCGCTCGTAGAGCGCGGGCAGGCGCGGGGTGAGCCAGAGCGAGCCGAAGCCGGTGGTGGCGGTGACGCGCAGCTCGCCAAACACCTCTTCTTCGCTGTCGCGAATGCGGGCGGCGGCGGTATCGAGGCGGCGGTTCATCACCTGGGTGGCGTCGAACAGCAGCTCGCCCTGCTCGGTGAGAATCAGTCCGCGGGCGTGACGGTGGAACAGGGTGGTGTTCAGGCTCTCTTCCAGCGCCCGGATCTGCCGGGACACGGCAGATTGCGACAGCCCGAGCGTCTCACCCGCATGGGTGAGGGAGCCGGCATCGGCCACGGCGTGAAATATTCTGAGCTTGTCCCAATCCATGGATAACGGTTCACGACTTTCAAAGCGGTTGCAGCGCAGCATCCTTATGCACGTCATCAGCTTACGCGCAAATGATTAACTCCCACAGAATTGTGTTTGTAGGTCATAGATTATGACCTAATATCACATTATGCCCGCTACTGGGAGGAAGCGCGTAATGACTAGGCAAGATGTAAGTCTCACCGACCGTTTCGATCTGGAAAAATCACCGGT
The DNA here is from genome assembly GCF_024105635.1 of Oceanicola sp. 502str15. Lineage (NCBI taxonomy): Bacteria > Pseudomonadati > Pseudomonadota > Alphaproteobacteria > Rhodobacterales > Roseobacteraceae > Oceanicola > Oceanicola sp. 502str15. The sequence goes on along the minus strand of NZ_WYDQ01000001.1, from coordinate 1,244,253 downwards.
TCTGCTGAACGGCACACAGGCGCTGGTGCGGCTGATGCTGATGCAGAAGGCGCGTGACAGGGCCGCCGGGCTGAACACGGCGGGCTATTGCACCGGATACCGCGGCTCGCCCCTGGGCGGTGTCGACCAATGGATGACCCGCGCGGCCAAGGTGCTGGCAGCGAGCGATGTGCGCTTCGAGCCGGGGCTGAACGAAGACCTCGCGGCCACCGCGCTCTGGGGGTCGCAAAACGCGGAGCTGCGCGGGGAGGGGCGCTATGACGGCGTTTACGGCCTCTGGTACGGCAAGGGGCCGGGGGTGGACCGCTCGGGCGACGTGATGCGCCATGCCAACATGGCGGGCACCTCGCCCCATGGCGGCGTGCTGATGGCCATGGGCGACGATCACACCGGTGAAAGTTCGACCGTCTGCCACCAGTCCGACTGGGCGCTGGTGGATGTGCATATGCCGGTGCTGAGCCCTGCGGGGGTGCAGGAAATACTCGATTACGGGCTCTACGGCTGGGCGCTGTCGCGCTATGCGGGCGTTTGGGTGGGCCTGAAGGTGATGAAGGACACCGTGGAGGCGACGAGCGTGGTCGATGGCCGGGCGGACCGGCTGAACTTTGTCACCCCGGACTTCAAGCTGCCCGAGGGGGGGCTGAACATTCGGCTCGGCGACCATTGGATCGCCCAGGAAGAGCGGCTGCTCGCGCACAAGAGGTTCGCCGCGGAAGCCTTTGCGAACGCAAACAAAATCGACCACCGGATGCATGGCAAGCCGGGCGCGAAGATTGGCTTTGTCGCCGCCGGGAAGAACTGGCTCGACCTCTGCCATGCGCTGGAGCTGCTGGGCATCGACGGCGAGGAGGCCGAGCGCCTTGGCGTGACCACCTACAAGGTCGGGCAGGTCTGGCCGCTGGATATGAAGGGCTTCCACGACTGGGCCGAGGGGCTCGATGTGATCGTGGTGGTGGAAGAGAAGCGCAAGCTGATCGAGGTGCAGGTCAAGGAGGCGATCTTTGACGATCGCCGGGGCCGTCGGGTCTATGGCGGCATGAAGAATGGCGAGGTGCTTTTCCCGACCCATTTTGCGCTTGATCCCAATGACATAGCGCTCGAACTTGGCAAGATCCTGATCGAGGAAGATTGCGGCACTGACCGGATCAAGGCCGGGATGGCGCGGATCGAAAGCGCGCGGCTGGCCGACAATGCCCCCGATATCGCGGCCCGGCTGCCCTATTTCTGCGCCGGATGCCCGCACAACTCCTCGACCAAGCTGCCCGAAGGCTCCGAGGCGGGCGCGGGCATTGGCTGCCACTTCATGGCCCGCTGGATGGACCGCTCGACCGATCGCTTCACCCATATGGGCGCCGAAGGGGCGAACTGGATGGGCGAGGCGCCGTTTTCCAAGCGCGAGCACCTGTTTCAGAACCTCGGCGACGGCACCTACAACCATTCCGGCACGCTGGCGATCCGGGCCGCGCTGGCGGCGGGCACCAACATCACCTTCAAGATCCTGTTCAACGATGCGGTCGCCATGACCGGCGGACAGCCCAATGAAGGCAGCCTGACACCCCAGCAGATCGCCCGCGAGGTGCGGGCCATGGGGGTGCAGGAGGTGGCGCTGGTCTTCGACGAGAAGGAAGAGGTGGCGCTGAACGAATTTCCGGCCGAGGTCAGCAAGCACCCGCGCGAGGAGCTGGAGCAGGTTCAGGAGAAATTCAGCAAGATCAAGGGCGTGTCGGCCATAATTTATGTGCAGACCTGTGCCGCCGAAAAGCGGCGCAGGCGCAAGCGCGGCACCTTCCCCGACATCGACAAGCGGGTGTTCATCAACAGCGATGTCTGCGAGGGCTGCGGCGATTGCGGGGTGCAGAGCAACTGCGTGGCGATCCTGCCGAAAGAGACCGAGCTGGGCCGCAAGCGCGAGATCGACCAGAGCGCCTGCAACAAGGATTTCTCCTGCCTCAACGGGTTTTGCCCCAGTTTCGTGACGATTGAAGGCGCCAAGGTGAAGAAGGCGCCCGAAAAGGCGGTGGATCTGCCCGACCTGCCCGCGCCGGAACTGCCCGCGATCGAGGGCACCCATAACATCGTGATCACGGGCGTCGGCGGCACCGGCGTTGTCACCGTGGGTGCGGTGCTCGCCCAGGCCGCGCATATCGACGGCAAGGGCGTGGGCATGATCGAGATGGCCGGGCTGGCGCAGAAGGGCGGCGCGGTGCACATCCATATGCGGATTGCCGAAAAGCCCCAGCTTATCAACGCGATCCGGGTGGGCACCGGCGAGGCCAACGCGGTCATCGGCGGCGATCTTGTCACCACGGCAGGCTCCAAGACGCTGGGGCTGATGCGCGAGGGGCAGACCGGGGCGGTGGTGAACGGGGCCGATATCATCACCGGCCATTTCACCCGCGACATCAACTTCAAGCTGCCCCATGACCGGATGGTCCTGGCGCTTCAGGCCCGCCTGAAGGACGGCTTGCAAGTGTTTGATGCGCAGGCGCTTTCCCGCATCCTACTGGGTGACAGCATCTATTCCAACATGATGATCCTCGGCGCCGCTTGGCAGGCCGGGCTGGTGCCGGTGAGCTATGAGGCGCTGATGCGCGCCATCGAGCTGAACGGGCAGGCTGTGGCGGGCAACACCCGGGCCTTCGAGATCGGCCGATGGGCCGTGGTCGAGCCGGAAGGTGCCGCCGCGCTGCTCACCCCCGAAACGCCGAATGAGAAGACCCTCGCCGAGCGGATCGAGTATCGCGCCGCCCACCTCGAAGCCTGGGGCAATGCCGAAACCGCCCGCCGCTACCGCGCGCTGGTGGCGCGCGCGCCCGATGACGAGATGAAGCTGGCCATCGCGCAGGGCTACCACAAGCTGATGGCCTACAAGGACGAATACGAAACCGCCCGCCTGCTGCTGGACACCGAGGCCAAGGCGGCCGAGGTCTTCGAGGGCGAGATGCGCTTCAACTACCACCTCGCCCCGCCGATCTTCGGCACCAAGGGCCCCGGTGGCCGCCCGAAAAAGCGCGCCTTCGGCCCGTGGATGCGGCAGGGCTTCAAGCTGCTCGCGGCGATGAAGCCCCTGCGCGGCACGCTCTTCGACCCCTTCCGCTTCGCCCATGAACGCAAGCTCGAACGCGCCCTGATCGCGCAATACGAGTCCGACATGGCCGATATCCTCGCCGGCCTGAACGACCACAACCGCGCCCCGGCGCTGGCGCTGGCCGAACTCCCGCTCACCATTCGCGGATTCGGCCCGGTAAAGCTCGCCAACGCCGAAAAGGCGGCCAAACGGCGTGAGGAACTCCTGCAAGTCTTCCGCAACCCCGAAGCGCCTATGCGCCAGGCTGCGGAATAACCTGTTCATTTTCTTGCTGAAAATATCTCCGGGGGGTGCGGGGGGCTGGCCCCCCGCTGCGCAACCTCTCCAACAGGGTGTCACACAGGCTTTACGCACCCGTCATAAAGCCTTCCCAGATCGGCCCCCGCGCCCTATTTGAGCGCCATGAAGAAGAGGACGCGCCCCATGGACCAGCGCCACCAGGTCGCCCGTGACATCACCTATGCCAACTCGGTGCGCTCCAAGCCGGGCCGTGCCTTCGTGAAGCTGCTGGAAAACGCCACCGGGCGGATCGGCCTGATCAAGCGGGCCGATGGCTACGAGAGCGACGTGGCGCAGGGCGAGGACTTCTGGGATGTGATCCGCCGCCGCTATGGCCTGAGCCTGCGCATCACGCGGGGTAGCCTCGGCAACATCCCAACCACCGGGCCGCTGGTGCTGGTGGCCAACCATCCCTACGGCATCCTCGACGGGCTGATGATGGGCCATATCCTCAGCCAGACCCGAGGCGATTTCCGCATTCTGGCGCATCAGGTCTTCAAGCGCTCCGAAGAGCTGAACCGGATCATCCTGCCGATCGACTTTGATGGCAGCCGCGAGGCCCAGGCCACCAACCTCGCCACCCGCAAGGAGTCGCTGGCCTATCTGGGGCAGGGCGGGGCGATCGGGGTGTTTCCGGGCGGCACGGTGAGCACCTCGGCGCGCCTGCTCTCGCGCCCGCTCGATCCGGGCTGGCGGCGCTTTACCGCCAAGATGATCGCCAAGTCGAATGCAACCGTGGTGCCGGTGTTCTTCGAGGGGGCCAACAGCCGGTTGTTCCAGATGGCCAGCCATATCCATTCGACCCTCCGGATCGCCCTGCTGATCAAGGAGTTCCGCGCCCGCATCGACGAGCCGGTGGATGTGGCCATTGGCCAGCCGATCCCGCGGCATGAAATCGACAGTCGCGCGGGCGATCCCAAAGCTCTGATGGATTTCCTGCGCGAGGCAACGTATAGCCTGTCGAACACGCCGGTTCGTGCACGCGAATACGGCAAGGAATTCGAGGATTTTCACAAGGCGTAAGCTGCCATGGCGGTTGGCATTTTCGACTCAGGGATCGGCGGGCTCACCGTGCTGGACGCGGTGCAGAAACGGCTGCCCGATCAGGCGTTTGTCTATTATGGCGACCATGCCCACAGCCCCTATGGCGTGCGTACCGCCGACAACATCCATGACCTGACCCGGGCCGCCGTGGAGCGGCTGTGGAACGAGGGCTGCGATCTGGTCGTGCTGGCCTGCAACACGGCGAGCGCCGCGGCGTTGCGGCGGATGCAGGAGGCCGGGGTGCCCGAGGGCAAACGGGTGCTTGGCGTCTTCGTGCCGCTGATCGAGGCGCTGACCGAGCGGCAGTGGGGCGATAACTCGCCCCCTCGCGAGGTTGCGGTGAAGCATGTGGCGCTGTTTGCCACGCCTGCCACGGTTGCCAGCCGCGCCTTTCAGCGCGAGCTGGCGTTTCGGGCGATTGGCGTTGATGTCGAGGCGCAGGCCTGCGGCGGGGTGGTGGATGCCATCGAGGATGGCGACATGATCCTGGCCGAGGCGCTGGTGCACAGCCATGTCGATGCGCTCAAGCGCAAGATGCCCACCCCCGAGGCCGCCATTCTGGGCTGCACGCATTACCCCATCATGGAAGAGGCCTTTCAGGAGGCGCTCGGCCCGGAGGTGAGCGTGTACAGCCAGGCCAGCATCGTGGCCGACAGCCTTGCCGATTATCTCACCCGCCACCCCGACAAGCTGGGCGCCGGCGAGGAGACGAAATATCTCACCACCGGCGATCCGCGCAAGGTGACGGATCAGGCCACGCGTTTCTTGCGACGAAGGGTCGAGTTTGTCTCGGCCTGAACAAGAGTTGAATTTCAGTCTGTCTGACTTCAGCTTAAACATCGCACGACCAAGGAAAGACCCATGACCGCAAAGATCGCCATTCTCGGCGCGTCCGGCTACACCGGCGCCGAACTCGTCAGGATCATCGCCTCGCACCCCGGGATGGAGGTGGCCGCGCTGGCTGCCGACCGCAAGGCCGGGATGGAGATGCGCGATGTCTTCCCGCATCTGGCCCATCTCGACCTGCCCAAGCTGGTGACGATCGACGAGATCGACTTTGGCCAGATCGACCTTTGTTTTGCCGCGCTGCCGCATGTGACCAGCCAGCAGGTGATCCCCGGTCTGCCCGAGGGGTTGAAAGTGGTGGATCTTTCGGCCGACTTCCGGCTGCGCGATCCGGCGGAATACGAAAAGTGGTACGGCCAGCCGCATCAGGCGGTGGAGCTTCAGAAAGAGGCGGTCTATGGCCTCACCGAGTTTTACCGCGACGAGATCCGGGGCGCGCGTTTCGTGGCCGGGACGGGCTGTAATGCGGCGACCGGTATGTTTTCGCTCCTGCCGCTGTTCAGGGCCGGGATGATCGATCCGGACTCGGTGATCCTCGACATGAAGGTTGGGGTTTCGGGCGCCGGGCGGAGCCTGAAGGAGAACCTGCTGCATGCCGAGCTCTCCGAGGGCTGGATGCCCTATGCGGCGGGCGGCAAGCATCGGCACTTGGGCGAGTTCGACCAGGAGTTTTCAAGGGCGGCGGGGCGCGAGGTGCGGGTGCAGTTCACCCCCACGCTGATCCCGGCAAACCGGGGCATCCTTTCGGCGGCCTATGTGCAGGGCGAGGCTGCGGCGCTTCATGCGGCGCTGGTCGCGGCCTATGAGGGCGAACCTTTCGTGCATGTGCTGCCGATGGGGCAGGTGCCCTCGACCCGCTCGATCCGGGGCAGCAACATGGTGCATCTGGGCGTGGCGCAGGAGCGGGCCCGGGGCCGGGCGACGGTGTTTGCCGCCCTCGATAACCTGACCAAGGGCTCCAGCGGGCAGGCGGTGCAGAACGCCAACCTGATGCTGGGGTTGCCGGAAACCGAGGGGCTGATGATGGCCCCGTTGTTCCCGTAAGGAGGGCGCATGGCCGGGCTCAAGGGGCTTAAGAAGCGGCGCAGGGTGCAGGTGCTGGCGGTGGCCGCCGTGGCGCTGGCGCTCTCGGGCGGGCTTATCGGCTATGGCTTCAAGGATGGTATCAACTTCTTCCGCTCGCCCAGCCAGGTGATGGAGAGCCCGCCCAGCCCGAATGAGGTGTTCCGCATCGGCGGGCTGGTGGAAGAGGGCTCGATCGTGCGCGGCGAGGGGGAGACGGTGCGCTTTTCAGTCACCGATGGCGGCGCGGTGGTGCCGGTGGAGTTCACCGGCATCCTGCCCGACCTCTTTGGCGAGGGGCAGGGCATGGTGGGCACCGGCAGCTATGACGGTCGGGTGTTCAGGGCCACGGAGATTTTGGCCAAGCATGACGAGACCTACATGCCCAAAGAGGTTGTGGACGCGCTGAAGGAGCAGGGCGTTTACGTGGAGCCTGAGAGCTGAGGCCGGGGCGGGACAAGTCCCGCTCTACGGTATGTTGCGGGGGGTTGGGTTGCCTGGGGCGTGAGTTCTCTGGGTGACGTCGTGCGGCGGGGGGCCAGCCCCCCGCACCCCCCGGAGATATTTTCAGCAAGAAAATGAGCAGGGGTGCGGTTTTCCCGGGGCGTGGCGTGCGGTGACATGGGCTCTTTGAGGCTTATCAAGGAGCCTTTGCCGCGGGCGTCGCGGAGCGATCCCGGGGTGTGAAATCGGAGACGGGATTTGGGCAGTTTGGGGTGGGATCCAGGTGGCCTACAGGCGGCCTGTAGGGATGGTGGACCCCACCACTTATCCGATTAGCCGAAGACGCGGGTGAAGATCGTGTCGACGTGTTTGGTGTGGTAGCCCATGTCGAACTTCTCGTTGATGGCCTCTTCTCCGAGAGCGGCGACCACATCGGCGTCGGCCAGCAGCTGTTCGCGGAAATCGACGCGGTCTTCCCAGACCTTCAGGGCGTTGCGCTGGACCATGGCGTAGGCGTCTTCGCGGCTCACGCCGGCCTGGGTTAGGGCGAGGAGGACGCGTTGACTCATCACGAGGCCGGGGAACTTGTTCATGTTGTCGAGCATGTTCTCGGGGAAGATCAGCATCTTGTCGATGACGCCGGTGAGGCGTTTCAGGGCGAAGTCCAGCGTGATGGTGGCGTCGGGGCCGATGGCGCGCTCGACGGAGGAGTGGGAGATGTCGCGCTCGTGCCAGAGGGCCACGTTTTCCATTGCCGGGATCACGGCCATGCGGACGAGCCGGGCGAGGCCGGTGAGGTTTTCGGTCAGCACCGGGTTCTTCTTGTGGGGCATGGCGGAGCTGCCCTTCTGGCCCATGGAGAAGAACTCGGCGCCTTCCAGCACCTCGGTGCGCTGCATATGGCGGATCTCGATGGCGACGTTTTCGATGCTCGAGGCGATCACCCCGAGGACGGCGAAGAACATGGCGTGGCGGTCACGGGGGATCACTTGGGTGGAGATCGGCTCGGGGTGCAGGCCGAGCTTGGCGCAGACGTGTTCTTCCACCGCCGGGTCGATGTTGGCGAAGGTGCCGACGGCGCCGGAGATGGCCCCTGTGGCAATCTCTTCGCGGGCGGCCTTGAGGCGGGCCTTGTTGCGATCCATCTCGGCGTAGAAGCGGGCGAAGGTGAGGCCCATTGTCGTCGGCTCGGCGTGGATGCCGTGGGAGCGGCCGACGCGGACGGTATGCTTGTGCTCCATCGCGCGTTTCTTGAGGGCTTCGAGCAGGCCATCCATATCGTCGAGCAGGATGTCGGCGGCGCGGGTGAGCTGGACGTTGAGGCAGGTGTCGAGCACATCCGAGGAGGTCATGCCCTGATGGACGAAGCGGGCCTCTTCGGAGCCGACGTGTTCGGCCAGATGGGTCAGGAAGGCGATGACATCATGCTTGGTGACGGCTTCGATCTCGTCGATGCGGGCGACGTCGAATTCGACGTCCTTGGCTTTCCAGACGGCCTCGGCATTCTCGCGCGGGATCACCCCGAGGTTTGCCATGGCGTCGCAGGCGTGGGCCTCGATCTCATACCAGATGCGGAACTTGGTGGCGGGTTCCCAGATGGCGGTCATCTCGGGGCGGGAATAGCGGGGGATCATGGGTGCGCCTTTCGCGTCTGGTCAGCGGTCGAGGGTCGGATACACTCGGGGGGCGGTAGCAACAAGAGGGGTGCGGCGATGCGGTGGCTGGTGATCTGGGCGATGAGCGCGGGGGCGGCGCTGGCGGCGGGGCCGGAGAACGGGCCGGAGCTCGGGTTTTTCGAAGAGACCTACGAGATGGTGGGCCGGGGGGCGGACGGGGCGCTGATGGCCGAGCCGCTCGCGCTTCGGGTGCAGAGGCGCGGGCTGAAGGCGGAGGGCTGCGCCGGTCCGGCGGGCACGCTGCGCTGGCGGCGGGAGCACGAGAGCTGGCGGCTGAAGGGGCGGCTCTTTGGCATGCAGCTGGTCTGCGGCTACGCGGTGGATGCGGGGAACGACCCGCAGCTCCTCTGCGCCGGGCCGGGCGGCGTGCGGCTGACGGGCTGGCCGGAAGAGGCGTTTGGCGAGGCGCTGGCCTGCCGTTAGAACGCGGGCGGATGGATTGGATTTTAGCGATGGGCCACGCCCGGGGCAGGGCTTTGCCCCATTTTCGGCGCGGCCAGGGGCGAGCTTCGGGGCAACAGAGGAGCCAGCCCCATGACAGCATTTGCCAGGATCGCCGCCATCATCGCACTCAGCCTCGCGCTGCCCCAGCAGGCCGCCGCGCAGGTGCGTCTCGAAACCGCCGGGAAGGTGGCGGTGCGGGCGGTGAAGGCCCTCGGGCCGCAGCAGGAGGCCGCGTTGGCGCGCTTCGGACATTCGCATGACTACTACGGGGCCTTCTACGTGAGCCGCTCGGGCGACGTGGCCCACGGCCATGCGGGCGCAAGCTCGGCGGCAGCGGCGCATCTGATCGCCCGGCTGGGCTGCGAGCGGCGGGCGCGGCAGGCCTGCGTGCCCCATGCGGAAATCATGCCTCGGGGCGTGAATGCCGGGCCGAAGGGGCGGATTGCCAATTCGGGGACGCTGGCGAACGTGATGGTGGACCGCTTCCGGAGCCTTCGACATGGCCGCTGGTCGGCCTTTGCCAATACGCCCGAAGGGGCCTGGGGCGGGGCGAGCAACCTTGGCAGCGGGGCGGAGGCGAAGGCGGTGGCACTGCAAAAATGCCGGGGCGCGGCGGTGCGGGCACGGCAGAGCTACCCGGTGGCGATGGCACGGGAGATGGCGCAGCGTGGGCTGTTCAGCTGCCGGATGACGCTGGTTCTGGAGAAATAGGCCGGGTGCCTGCTGGCGGGTGAGGGCGGGACAAGTCCCGCCCTACGGGGGCCGATCAGCCCTTTTCGCCGCGTGAGAGCGCCACGACGCCGGTGCGGGCGATTTCGCTCAGGCCGAGGGGGCGCATGAGGTCGGCGAAGGCGTCGATCTTTTCGGAGGGGCCGGTCATCTCGAAGATGAAGCTGTGCAGCGTGCTGTCGACCACGTTGGCGCGGAAGATATCGGCCAGGCGCAGGGCTTCGACGCGCTTTTCGCCTTCGCCCGCCACCATGAACAGCGCCAGTTCGCGCTCGACGGCGGGGCCTTCGACGGTGAGGTCGTGGACCTCGTGGACCGGCACGAGGCGGCCGAGCTGGGCCTTGATCTGCTCGATGATCCCGGGGGTGCCGGTGGTGACGATGGTGATGCGCGAGCGGTGGCCCTCGTGGTCGACCTCGGCCACGGTGAGGCTTTCGATGTTGTAGCCCCGGCCCGAGAACAGCCCGATCACCCGCGCCAGCACCCCGGCCTCGTTTTCGACCAGCACCGCGAGGGTGTGGGTTTCGATCACTTCGGCGTTGGGGTCCTTCAGGTCGTAGGCGGAATGCTTCGACAGACCCTTCTTGAGTTTCAGCGCGGCCATTTCGGGCTCCTTGGTGGGTTTGGTCGTGGTTTTGCGGCTGGGCCGCGGTTTGTCAATGCCGGGGCGGGGGCATAGGCTGGCAGGGCGTCCTGTGAAGGAGAGTGCCGATGCGGTCCGGCGAGGCGAACTGCCCATACTGCGATGACGCGATGGCCCATCCGGTGGCGGGCCATTGCGGCAGGCCGCTCTGTGCCCTCGCGAACAGCCGGGCGGCGGCCGAGAGGGCTGTGGACGCGCGGCGCGTGGAGGCCGGCGCGGCGCGGGCGCGGGTGGCGGAGGCCGTTGCGCCCGTGCTGGCCCGGGTGCAGGCCGAGGATGGTGCCGGTGCCAGGCCGCTGCTGGGTGCAGTGACGCACCGGGTGCCGGTGCTGGTGGCGGCCGAGGAGGGCCGGCGCGCCGCGTTTCTGGCCCATGTGGCGCGGCTCTGCGACGAGGCCTTCCGGGTCGATGTGGAGGCGATCGGGGATGTCTACGACCGCAAGGCGCAGGAGCCGGAGGAGCCCGACGTGGTGGGGCGGGCCTGTGCGTCTTGCCGGGGGAGCTGCTGCATCAGGGGCTTCGGGCAGATGGCCTTCGTGAAACTGGGCACGATCCAGGGCTTTCGCCGGGCCGAGCCCGGGCTGACGAAGGAGGCGGTGCTGGCGCGCTACGAGGCGCATTTTCCCGAAGAGAGCAGCGCCGGGGGCTGCCTGTTTCAGGGGCCGATGGGCTGCACCCTGCCGCGCAGTCATCGGGCCGGGATCTGCAACACCTTTCACTGCGAGCTGCTCGATGCGCTGATCGAGGAGGCAGAGGGCGCGGCGGGGCCGGTGGTGGTGGTGGCTGCCGACGAGGCCGGGGTGCAGGTTGTCAGCGTCATGGCGCGCGACGGGAGCTGGGAAGAGGTCGAGGCGTAGCTCAGAGCGCAAGGACACGGTCATACCCCTCGAAAAAGCCTTGCGTGTCGGCTTGCAGCAGCCCCTCGTGCTGCGCGGCGATCCAGTCCCAGAACGGGTCGATATCGTCCATCACCTCATCGGTCTTGCGGCCCTGCCACAGGATCTGGGCGGCGAGGACGGCGGTGCAGCGGGTGAGCACATCGCGCACCCGGGCCATTTCGCCGGTGCCCTTGCCGGCCTCCAGCGCCGCGATGAACTCGGCGATCTCGTCTGTGAAGAGCGGCGTGCCGGGCAGGGTGAGGTCGAGCGCGGCGCAGAGGGTTTCGCCCGCGTAGAGCTCTGCCTCGCGGGGGGCGTCCTCGGGGGCGAGGTGACGCAGGCTGTGGCGGGGCAGGGCGGTGGGCAGCGTGGCGGCGAGCCGGGACAGCGCGGGCGCGGGGCTGGTGAAGAAGAAGCGCATGTAGTGCGACATGAGGGTGCCTCGGGCAGAAGGGCGGCGCCCCCGCGAGGGGGGGCGCCGCACCGGGGGCCGGTCAGACCATGACCTTGCCGCCCTCCTTGATGGCATCGGCGGTGTTGGCGCCGTTGAGGATCATCTTGTTGTGGGGCTCGCCCGAGGGGATCATCGGCAGGCAGTTCTCGTGCTTTTCGACGAGGCAGTCGAAGATCACGGGGCCGTCGTGGTTGATCATCTCCATGATCGCGTCATCGAGGTCTGCGGGGTCGGAGATGCAGATGCCCTTGGCGCCGAAGGCCTCGGCCAGCTTGACGAAATCGGGCAGCGCCTCGGACCAGGAGTGCGAATAGCGCTCGCCGTGCAGCAGCTCCTGCCACTGGCGCACCATCCCCAGCCGCTCGTTGTTGAGGATGAACTGCTTCACCGGCAGGCGATACTGCGCCGCGGTGCCCATTTCCTGCATGTTCATCAGCCAGCTCGCCTCGCCGGCGACGTTGATCACCAGCGCGTCGGGATGGGCGATCTGCACGCCGATGGAGGCGGGGAAGCCGTAGCCCATGGTGCCGAGGCCGCCGGAGGTCATCCAGCGGTTGGGGTCCTCGAAGCCGAGGAACTGGGCCGCCCACATCTGGTGCTGGCCGACCTCGGTGGTGATGTAGCGGTCATGGTCCTTGGTGAGCGCCTCCAGCCGTTCCAGCGCGTGCTGGGGCTTGATGGTCTTCTTGCTCGGCTCGTAGGCGAGGCAGCGCACGGCCTTCCAGTCGGCGATCTGCTTCCACCACTTGGAGAGGCCGGCCTTGTTGGTCTTGCGGCCGCGCGACTTCCAGATGCGCAGGGCATCCTCGAGCACATGGGCCACGTCGCCCACGATCGGGAAATCGACGTGGATCACCTTGTTGATGGAGCTTGGGTCGATGTCGATATGGGCCTTGGCGGAATGGGGCGAAAAGTCGGAGATGCGCCCGGTGATGCGGTCGTCGAAGCGCGCGCCGATGTTGATCATCAGGTCGCAGCCATGCATCGCGAGGTTGGCCTCGTAGAGACCGTGCATCCCCAGCATCCCCAGCCATTCCTTGCCCGAGGCCGGGTAGGCCCCGAGGCCCATCAGGGTGGAGGTGATCGGAAAGCCGGTTTCCGACACGAACTCGCGCAGCAGCTGGCTGGCCGCGGTGCCGGAGTTGATGACGCCGCCGCCGGTGTAGAACACCGGGCGCTCGGCCTCTTCCATCGCCTCGACCAGCGCGGTGATCATCTCGCTGTCGCCCTTCACCTTGGGGGCGTAATGCGACTGCATCTGCTTGGGCGAGGTGTAGGTGCCATTGGCAAACTGCACGTCCTTCGGGATGTCGATCAGCACCGGGCCGGGGCGGCCCGAGGTGGCGACGTGAAAGGCCTCGTGGATGGTTTGGCCAAGCTGGTCGGTGTCCTTCACCAGCCAGTTCATCTTGGTGCAAGGGCGGGTGATGCCCACGGTGTCGGCCTCCTGGAAGGCATCGGAGCCGATGGCGAAGGTGGGCACCTGGCCGGTGAGCACGATCATCGGGATCGAATCCATCAGCGCGTCGGTGATGCCGGTCACGGCATTGGTCGCGCCGGGGCCGGAGGTGACGAGCACAACGCCGGGCTTGCCGGTGGAGCGGGCATAGCCCTCGGCGGCGTGGGTCGCGCCCTGCTCGTGACGGACCAGGATGTGGCGAATGTCATTCTGCTGGAAGATCTCGTCGTAGATCGGAAGGACCGCACCGCCGGGATAGCCAAATACGACTTCCACACCCTGATCCTTCAGGGCCTGGACTACCATTTTTGCGCCGGTCATCTGACGTGCCATGTTCTCTTCTCCGTTCTGGCGTCATCTTCGATTCGCATAAAAAAACCCCCGAGGGTCATCGGGGGCGCATGGGATAAGGTCTTGAGCTTTCCGGTGTTTACCGGCCCATGCGCCTTTCTCCTACAAGTACGAGAATGTTGGTCATTCTGGTCTCTCATGCGTGTTGCGTGGGCGGACGTTAGGAGAGGAGGGCGGGGGCGTCAACAGGCGAAATTCAGAAAATGTCGTGGTGAGCGGGAAATTGGTAACTTTGTTGCAGGGGGCGTGGGTGGTGTCGCTGCGGGAAGGCGCTGGTGGCCCGGGGGCCGGGCGCGGTAGGGTGGCGGGTGCTGGGCGAAGGGCTCATGCAGCGGAACAGGATCGCGAGCCCCTTGGACGACGCATTTTTCTCATTCGATGACTATCACATCACGCTGGCACTGGTGGGCGCGGTGGTGATCCTGTCGCGCTGGCTGCCGCGGCTGTTCTCCGACCGGGAGCCGGCGGCGGCGCCGCTGATGATCCTGTTCGGAGCGGGGGCGGCGCTGCTGGTGCCCGACCACCTCCAGATGCTTCCCGATCCGCGCGAGGTGCCGCGGCCCTGGGAGCTGGTCAGCGAGCTGGCGGTGATCGTGGCGCTGTTTGGGGCGGGGATGCGGATCGACAGCCTGCGGCCATGGCGGCGCTGGATTCCGACGGTGCGCATGTTGGCCATCGCGATGCCGCTGACCATTCTGGCGGTGGCGCTGCTGGGCGTCTGGCTCGGCGGGCTGACGCTGGCGGGTGCGATCCTGCTTGGTGCGGTTCTGGCGCCGACCGACCCGGTGCTGGCCGCGGATGTGCAGGTTGGCCCGCCGCAGGAGGGGGCCGAACACCCGGTGCGCTTCACGCTGACCACCGAGGCGGCGCTGAACGACGGGCTGGCCTTCCCCTTCGTCTACCTTGGCTTAATCATCGCGGCGGAGGGGTTTTCGCCGGGCGCTTGGGCGCTGCAATGGGTGGGCCTGGACATTTTCTACCGGATCGCCGTGGGCGTGGGGATGGGCTGGCTCGGGGGCCGTGCGCTGGGGTTCGTGCTGTTCATGGTGCCCAAGGGATCGGTGCTGGCCGATACCGGCTCGGGGGTGATCGCCTTTGCCGGGGTTCTGCTGTGTTACGGCTCGACCGAGCTGGTGGAAGGCTATGGCTTCATCGCGGTGGCGGTGCTGGGGCTGACGCTGCGGCGGATCGAGGAGGACCACCACTTTCACCGTCGGTTGCACAACTTCTCGGAATCCATCGAGCACGCGCTGACCGCCATTTTGCTGGTGGCGCTCGGCACCGCCCTGCCGATGCTGTTTGCCGATCTGGACTGGACGCACCTGTGGATCGCGCTGGCCCTGATCCTGCTCATCCGCCCGGCGGCGGGGTGGGTTGCGCTGATGGGGACGCAGATCACGCACCACGACAGGGGCGTGGTCTCGGTTTACGGGGTGCGGGGGATCGGGTCGATCTACTACCTCTGCTACGCCAGCGGGCATGTGGAGTTCTTCAACGAGGCGCAGCTCTGGTCGCTCGTCGCCCTGGTGATCCTGCTGTCGACCCTGCTGCACGGGTTCACCGTGGGCTGGGCGATGGACCGGCTTGGCGATCACGACCCGGACTGAGGGCCGGACTGAGGGCGCATTTGGCCCTCGGATGCGAAAACGGCTCCCGCTGAGGGGAGCCGTCGCCGGTTGGGCTGAGGGGTTACATCCAGTAGAAGGGCGCGCCGTAGTGGTCGTGCGCGCGGCGCTCCCACTCGCGGTCGTCGTGCCAGGTGTCATGGCGCGCGGGCGCGCCCTTCACCTGTTCTTCGGTGATGTCGGTGACGAAGCCATCCTTGGCGGTGTCGAAGGTCAGCTTGCCCCATGGCACGGGATAATGCTCTTCGCCGATGCCGAGAAAGCCGCCGAAGCCCATCACGGCATAGGCGACCTTGCCCGACTCCTTGTCGATCATCAGGTGGTCGATCGAGCCGATGTGGGTGCCGTCGCGGCTGTAGACTTCGGTGCCGTTCACGTCGCTCGAGGCGACGAGGCGGTTGGTGGTTGTTGTGGTCATATTTGTCTCCTCCGTTTGATGGAAAACCAACCCGGAAGTACCTGCGATGTTCCGGCGTGGTTTTGGCTCGGCGGAATGTGGCTCGGGCCGCCCCTTGGCGGGGGTGGAAAACGGCCGGGCGGAACAATTCTGCGAAAGCCGGCGTTGTTCACCGAGACGTGAGTTCTTGTCAGCTCACTTTAAAAACACACCGGAGGAATCTGAAAATGCACGGTATTATCTATCTCGTCGGGCTCGTTGTCATCGTTATGGCGGTGCTGTCCCTCATTGGCCTCGGCTGACCCAGACCAATCCCAGAAAAAGGACAGATACATGACCGAACGAACAGAAGCACTGACCCAGTCCGCCGCGCCCCGCGTGGCTCTGGAGGGCAGTTATGTCGACTGGGCGTCGATCCTTGCGGGCGCGGCTGTCGCCTCCGGGATCGCCTTCGTCTTCACCACCTTCGGCGCCGCCCTCGGGCTGTCGATCATCTCGCCGTACGAGGGCGACGGCAATGCCATGGCCGCGCTGATCGCCGTGGCCTCCTGGATGCTGTGGACGACGATCTCGAGCTTCATGGCCGGGGGCTACATTGCCGGGCGGATGCGCCGCCGGGTGGATGCGGCAGAGGCCGATGAGGTGGCCGTGCGCGACGGTATTCACGGGCTGACCGTCTGGGCCGTGGCCGTGCTGCTGGGCGCCTACCTGCTGGGCGCAACGGCGGATACCGCCGTTCAGGCAACGAGTGAAACCGCCTCTTCCGTGGCGCAGGTGGCGGCAGCCGCGAGTGACGGCACGACCGGCGATGCGGTGGACGCGGCCGGTGAAGCCGTGGCCGAAGCCGAGGTGAGCCAGGCCGATGCTGCCGCTGCGGCGGAAACGGCGCGGAAATACTCGGTGATCTCGGCCTTTGCCCTTGCCGCGTCGCTGATGATCGCCGCTGCGGGTGCTTATTGGGCTGCCGGTGTCGGTGGCCTGCACCGCGACGAGAGCCGGAGCTTCAAGCACTTCGGCCGCTGGACATAGGAGGACAAGCCATGAAAGCGATACTTCTCTGGCTGCTCGGTGTTCCGATCTGGATCATCCTGCTGTTCATTCTCTTCACCTGAAGGAACAGCGCCGCGAAACAAACGCCAAAGGCCCGGCCCCTGCGCCGGGCCTTTGTGCATTTCAGAACTTCCCAGTTCCCTGCAACACGCCATGCTCCATCGCGTAGCGGGTGAGGCCGGCGGTGGAGGTTATGCCGAGTTTGGCGCGCAGGTTCTTGCGGTGGGTCTCGACGGTGCGCACGGAGATGTCGAGCGCCAGCGCGACTTCCTTGTTGGATTTGCCCTGTGCCAGTTGCAGCAGGATCGTCTGCTCGCGGTTGGTGAGCTGCTCGACGCCGCCGCGGGTTGCGGGGCGGAGCGAGGCGGTGGCGCCGGTGCAGAGGTAGCGCTCGCCCTGCATCACGGTGTCGATCGCGGTCTTGATCTCTTCGGTCGGCACGTCCTTGAGGATGTAGCCCATCGCCCCGTGGGAGAGGGCGGAGGAGATGTAGCCGGTGCTGTCGTGCATCGAGAGGATCAGCACGCGGGTTTCGGGGCGGCGCTCGAGCAGCAGCTCGGTGGCGGTGAGGCCGCTGACGCCGGGCATGTTGAGATCGAGCAGCACCACGTCCGGCGCAAGCTCCTCGACGGAGTCGATGATCTCCTGCCCGGAGGAGAGCGTGCCGACCACTTCGATATCGTCATAGGTTTGCAGGATCGCCTGCACGCCCTCGGCCACCATGGGGTGATCGTCGACGATGGCCACGCGGATCGGGGCGGGAGTGTTCATGCGGATGCCTTCTGTGCGTTCTCGGGGGGCAGCATATGGCTTAGCGGGATCTCGGCTTCAATGAGGGTTCCGCTGCGCGAGGACATGACCCGCAGGGTGCCGTCGAGCTGTTCGATGCGTTCAGCCATGTTGCGCAGGCCCATGCCGGGGCTCTCGGGGGCACCGGCCACCTCGCTCAGGCCGATGCCGTCATCCTCGATCCGCATCAGCGCCCCGCGCCTGTGGCCGCGCAGGTTGACGGTGACGCGGCTGGCGCCGGCATGGCGCTCGATATTGGTCAGTGCCTCCTGGGCGATCCGGTAGAGCGCGATCTTGGCCTCCTGGTCGAGCCGGTTCCGGAACACAACGGTTTCAAACTCCACGGCAATGCCGGTGCGCGCGGCAAAGCTCTCGGTCAACGCCTGGATGGCGGGGCCGAGGCCGAGATCGTCGAGCAGCCCGGGGCGCAGGTCGCGCGAGATGCGGCGGACCTCCTGAATGGCGCCGTTCAGCCCGACAATGCCCTTTTCCACGCTCTCCACGGCGTTGGGGTCGCCGGTGGAGAGGCGGCGCTTGGCCAGTTCCAGCGCGTAGCGGATGCCGACCAGCAGCTGCGAGATGGAATCGTGCAGCTCGCGGGCGACGCGGCCGCGCTCCTCTTCCTGGGTGTCGAAGATGCGCTGGGTCAGGGCCTTCAGCTTGTTGTCGGCCAGCCGCCGTTCGCGGATGTTGAGCGCCAGCCCGGAGAGGAACACCAGCATCACCGCGCCGAGGGTGATGACGGCGATCCACAGGAAGGTGGTGCGGATGCGGGCTTCGGTCTGGGCGCGGGCGGCGGCGACCGAGGCGAGCACGTCATCGAGAAACACGCCGGTGCCCACCGCCCATCGCCAGTCCTGCAGGCCGCCGGTGTAGGAGATCATCAGCGCCTCCTTTCCGGTGGAGGGCTTCTTCCAGAGGTAGGTGTGATAGCCGCCGCCCTTGCGGGCCTGCTCGATGAGCCGGTCGACGACGAGGGTGCCCTCGCTGTCGGTCAGGCCCTGCCAGTTGCGGGTGATCAGCTCGGTCTGGAGCGGGGCGACGAGGTTGGTGCCCTCGTAGTCGTAGACATAGAAGTAGCCGTCGGTGCCATAGGTCATGGCGGCGAGGATCTGGGTGACGCGGGTTTGTGCCTTGTGATCGCTGGGGGTGGCGGCGGCATAGACCGAGTAGAAGGCGGCGCGCGCGAGGGTGACGTAGTTGCGCAGCTCGGCCTTCTTGGCCTCGATCAGCTGGGCCTCCAGCGCGGCGATCTCGCGCTCGGCCAGAAGGCGCGACTGCTGCGCGACCAGCACCGAGATGGCCGCCACCGCCAGCAGCATCGGCAGGGTGGCCAGAAGAAACAGCTTCTGGGCGTAGCGCGGGGCAAGATGGCGGTCGAGGTATCGCAGCAGGCGTTTCAGCGGCGGGGCTCCGGGGTTGGGTGGGCGTCGAAAGAGTGGCGCGGCGGGGCAGGCGCGTCAATCGCCCGGAGGCGGGATCGGGCGCGCAAGATTCTTTCGGCCCTCTCTACGCAGTTGTGGGTATATGCTTTGACATGGCTTGTCGCTAGGCTGACGCCCACAAGAAGGAAAGGCTCGGAGAGGACCGGGCCTACTTATGGGAGGACACAATGGATCGTCGTTCATTTCTGAAGACGTCGGCACTCGGTGGCGGTGCAGCCGCCGCAGCCACGCTGGCCGCACCGGCCTATGCTCAGGGCAACCGCACGCTGACCATGGTTACGACCTGGCCGCGCGGCCTTGCCGGCGTTTGGGACTCGGTGGAGCGGGTCGCCAACAACATCACCGCCGCAACCGACGGGCAGATCACCGTCGAGCCGAAGGCCGCGGGCGAACTCGTCGGCGCGTTCGAGAGCTTTGACGCCACCGTTTCGGGCCAGGCCGACATGTATCACGGCGCCGACTACTACTGGGTCGGCCAGCATCCGGCATGGGCCTACTTCACCGCCGTTCCCTTCGGCATGACCGTGCCCGAGCTGATGACCTGGTACTACGGCCAGGACGGCATGGCGCTGCACCACGAGCTGGGCGACGTCTTCGGCGTGAAGTCGTTCATCGCCGGTCAGACCGGGGCGCAGGGCGGTGGCTGGTTCCGCAAGGAGATCACCTCTGCCGATGACTTCAACGGCCTCAAGTTCCGCATGCCGGGCCTTGGCGGCGAGGCGCTCTCCAAGCTGGGCGCTTCGGTGCAGGTGCTTCCGGGCGGCGAGATCTACCAGGCACTTTCCACCGGCGCGCTGGACGGCACCGAGTGGATCGGCCCGTGGTCGGACGAGAAGCTCGGCCTGCAGGAGGTCTGCGACTACTACTACCCCGCCGGCTTCCACGAGCCCGGCGCGGCCCTGTCGGCAGGCATGAACCTCGAAGTGTTCAACAGCCTGACCCCGAGCCAGCAGAAGATCGTCGAGATCGCCTGCGCCGATGCCCACCAGGCCAACTACGCCCAGTTCCTTGCCAACAACGGCCCGGCGCTGGAGCGTCTGAAGTCCGGCGGCACCAATGTCATGGAGTTCCCCGACGACGTGTGGGACGCCTTCGGCAAGGCCTCGGTCGAGCTGCTGAACGGCTACACCTCGGACGATCTGTTCAAGAAGATCCACGACAGCGCCCAGGCTTCGATGAAGTCCACCTCGGGCTGGCTCTCGGTGTCCGACAGCTACTACGCCGCCCAGCGCAACCGCGTTCTGGCCGCGATGTAAGCCTGAAACGGCCTTGCCGCGGGCAAGGCAGAGACAGAACTGCGGCCGGTCTTCCGGCCGCAGTTTCGTAAGGCTCAAGGCTTGGTCTTGCGATTATATGTTGAAAATACAGATGTGCCCTAAGCATATTTCTGGTTGCGCCCGTTTGTTGCGGACATAATGTGGCGTTCGATGCAGGGACCGGCGTGTTCCTGGTCGTTTTTTCAACATGCAATACCCAGGGAGGACGATCCGTGGATCGACGCTCATTTCTAAAGACTTCTGCGCTCGGGGGCACCGCAGCCGCCGCAAGCACGCTTGCCGCTCCGGCCTTGGCACAGGGCGGCCGCACGCTCACCATGGTCACCACATGGCCGCGCGGGCTGGCCGGCGTGTGGGACAGCGTGGAGCGCTTTGCCAACCGCATCACCGAGATGACGGATGGCGAACTGACGGTCGAGCCCAAGGCCGCCGGCGAACTCGTCGGCGCCTTCGAGAGCTTTGACGCCGTGGTGGCCGGGCAGGCCGATATCTATCACGGGGTGGATTACTACTGGATCGGCCAGCACCCGGCCTGGGCCTATTTCGGCGCCGTGCCCTTTGGCATGACCGCTGCCGAGATGATGACCTGGTACTATGCCGATGGCGGCGCCGACCTGCACAAGCAGCTGGGCGAGGTCTTCGGGATCCGTCCGTTCCTTGGCGGTCAGACCGGCGCGCAGGGCGGCGGATGGTTCCGCTCCGAGGTCAATTCTGCCGATGATTTCAATGGCCTGAAGTTCCGCATGCCGGGTCTCGGCGGCGAGGTTCTGGCCTCCATGGGCGCCTCGGTGCAGGTGCTTCCGGGCGGCGAGATCTACCAGGCACTCTCCACCGGCGCGCTGGATGCGACCGAGTGGATCGGCCCCTGGTCGGACGAGAAGCTGGGCCTTCAGGAGGTTTGCGACTTCTACTACCCGGCGGGCTTCCACGAGGCTGGCCCGGCGCTGTCGATCGGGGTGAACCTCGAGGTGTTCAACAGCCTCACCCCGGCACAGCAGCTGATGATCGAGACCGCCACCGCCGAAGGCCACCAGGCCAACTACGCGCTCTTCACCTCCAACAACGGCCCGGCTCTGCAGCGGCTGAAGGACGGCGGAACACAGGTGCGCGAGTTTGCCGACGACATCTGGGATGCCTTCGGCTCCGGCGCGGTTTCGGTGCTGGGACAATACCTGGGCGACGACCTCTTCAAGGAGGTCCACGAGAGCGCACAGGCTTCGATGCGGGCGTCTTCGGGCTGGCTTTCGCTGGCTGAAAGCGCCTATACGCGGCAACGCGATCGGGTTCTGTCTTCGCTCTAGAGCGGCTGCAGTCCCCGGCAGGAAAAAATGAAAACGGGCCTCCCGCCACAGTGGCGTGGGGCCCAGCAACAGACGGGGAGAAGGGCGTATGGGGACCGCGCTCGTTTGGCTCATCACCCAGATCGGGATGGGCTTTTACAACATCGCATATGCGGTGACGCATCCGGGACTCTGGTTGGATTGGACCAACACGGAAAGCCTGATGCGCTTCATCTACTACGGCGCCTCGGTCGAGTTGTTCTTTGCAGTCTTCGACATCTTCCTGGTCATCACCATCATCGGCTTCATCTTTCCGCGGTTCATGTGGAGTTGCGTGCGCGGGCTGGAATGGTTTGCCAACGGCATCGGCCGGCTGGTGGCCTGGGTCGGCCTGTTGATGGTGCTCCAGCAGGTGATGGTCGTGTTCCTGCAATCGGTGTTCCGCTTCGGCGAGATCACCATTGCGCCCTTCGGCTTCGGCTTCACCCAATCGGTGAGCTGGTTCGGCGAAGAGTTGAAATTCTACAACGCCATGGTGGTCGCGCTCTGCGTCACCTACGCCTTCGTGCAGGGCAGTCACGTGCGGGTGGACCTTGTCTACGCCGTGGTGCGCTACCGCACCCGCAAGGTGATCGACATGTTCGGCAGCCTGTTCTTCATGGTGCCGGTGGCCGTGCTCACGTGGCTCTACGCCTGGTTCTTCCTCTGGCGCTCGCTCATCACGCCCAAGGTCAGCGCCTCCGAAGGGCTCGACCTGCTGATGCGCAAGAGCAAGATCGTGAAGTGGAACGTCGAGACCATCGGCTTCTCGCCCAACGGCTTCAACGCCTACTTCCTCTTCAAGATCCTCATGGTCGCCTTCTGCGGGCTGGTGCTGCTTCAGGCGGTCGCCTTCTTCTACCGCAGCTACCGCGAGTTCTTGGAGGGGCCGGAGAGCGACGGCAAGTATCTGGATAAAGACACTCTCGGCGAGGGTGAAGAAGCCTACGAAGGCACACACTAGGGGACCGGCAGATGATTTTCGGACTAGATGGCGTCGAGATCGGCCTGCTGATCGTTCTGCTTTGCCTGTTTGGCGGCATTCTCTCGGGGTTCCCGGTGGCCTTTGCCATCGGTGGCGCCGGGCTCATAGCCTTCGGGATCATCGCGCTGCTCGATGCGCAGGGTGTGCTGATACACCAGGCCATCGACACAGGCTCCGATGCCTATAGGGACATTTTGGCGAGCGGGGTCCATCGGGACGATGTGAGCGTCTTCCGATACCCGGAATTGCCGAGGGTCGAGGAATCGCTGTTTCCGGGCGGCTGGGAGCAGGCGATCAACCGGAACCTGTCGTTTGTCGTCAACCGTATGAACGAGCGGGTCTTTGCGGGCCAGTCCATCGAGACGCTGCTTGCGGTGCTGATGTTCGTGATGATGGGCATCGTGCTTGAGCGCTCCAAGATCGCCGAGGATCTGCTGACCACGATGGCCAAGGTCTTCGGCCCGCTGCCGGGCGGCCTTGCCGTTTCGGTCGTGGTCGTGGGCGCTTTCCTCGCCGCCTCCACCGGCATCGTCGGCGCGACGGTGGTGACGATGGGCCTGCTGAGCCTGCCCACCATGCTGCGCAGCGGCTACAGCCCCGAGCTCTCGACCGGGGTGATCGCAGCCTCGGGCACGCTGGGGCAGATCATTCCGCCCTCGATCGTGATCGTTCTGCTCGGCACGCTGGCGGGCGATCTCTACTCGACGGCGCAGGAAGCGCGGGCCCAAACGGTGGGCTGCTCGGATGCGCTGACCCTGCTGGGGCGGCCTGCGGTGGTGTCGGTCGGCACGCTGTTTCAGGCGGCGATGCTGCCCGGCGTGATGCTGGCGGCGCTCTATGCGCTCTATGCCTTCGGCTACGCGGTGGTGAACCCCTCCAAGGCGCCGGCGGTGCAGCTTGAAGCCTCCACCGGTGGCCAGGTGATCACCCGCCGCGAAGGGCTGACATGGTTCCTCGCGCTTCCGGTCGTGCTGATCGGCGGCGCGGTGATCCTGGGGCAGGTCGGCGTGATCGGCAGCCAGGTGGTGCGGGCAGTGCAGACCGAGACCCATGGGGTCGAGGGCGGGATCCTGCGCACCAATGTCAGCGAGCAGTGCCAGGCGGCGATGATCGAGCTTCACGGGCAGGCCCGCTGGGATGCCTCTGTCGAGGCGCGCGCCGCCGGTGCGGCTGCGGTGGCTGCCGCCGAAGAGGCCGATGCGGCCGCGCTGGAAGCCGGCGAGTCGGTGGAAGAGGCCGCCCCGGTGCCCAACGCCCCGCCGATCGGAACCGGCGTGGCAACCCTCGCGGTGCTCTTCGGGCTGACCCTGCTGGTCGCCCGTGGGGTGGCGCCCACGGCCAGCCCGGTTCCGCTGCTGATCGGGGCGGGCGGCATCGTGGTGATGCTGCTGGCCGATGCGCTGCTGATCCACTCGGGCATGTCGTCGGCCGAGACGCTGGTGATCCTGCTCATTCCGATCATCGTCGTGCTCTGGTCGATGCGCCATGCCGCCGGGCGGCTGGCGCAGAACGAGCTGATCCGGGTGGTGTTTCCGCCGCTGGTGCTGATCGTGGCCGTGCTCGGCTCGATCCTCGGGGGCATCACCAACCCCACGCCCGCCGCCGCACTCGGCGCGGCCGGGGCGATCATGCTGGCGGCCTACCGCAAGCTGCGCGAAGAGGGCGGCTCGGGGCAGGTAATCCTGATCGCGGCCTATGCCACGATCCTGATGATCCTCGCGGGCATGAACTTCGACCTGCGGATCAACCAGGAGACCGTGCGTCCGGTGACGTGGATCGCCTTCCTCGTGGCCTACTCGGCCTACATGGTGGCCTTCTTCGGCGTGCTCTACGGGGTCTGGGTGCTCTATCGCGGCGCGGTGATGACACCGGTGGTACGGGAGACGGCGAAGGTGACGAGCATGGTCTTCACCATCCTCATCGGCTCGCAGCTCCTGAACCTGGTGGTCATCAGCTTTGGCGGCGAGCATTACATCCAGCAGTTCCTCAAGAGCTTCGACAGCGAGTTCAAGGTCTTCCTGATCGTGATGCTGGTGATGTTCATCCTCGGCTTCGTGCTCGACTTCCTCGAGATCATCTACATCGTGGTGCCGATCGTGGGGCCGGTGATCTATGGCGGCACGATGGACCCGAAGTGGGTGACGATCATGATCGCGGTGAATCTCCAGACCAGCTTCCTCACGCCGCCCTTCGGCTTTGCGCTGTTCTATCTGCGGGGCGTCGCGCCGCCGCAGGTGACGACTGGCCATATCTACCGCGGGGTTGCCCCCTTCGTGCTGATCCAGGTGGTCGGGCTGGGGCTGCTCTGGGTCTTCCCGGGGATCGTCTCGATCATCCCCGACCTGATCCCGAACTGATCCGGCAGGCGGCGTACGCAGCGCCGCCGCCGCTGCGCAAAAAACACGAAAGGGCACCTTGCGGGGTGCCCTTTTTCGTTGCTGGTGGGGGGGGCGGCGGGCGGCGCGGGGCCGTTCGGCGCGTCAGTCCTGCCCGCTGGCGCGGCGGGTGGCGGGGCGGCTGTCGGGCAGGCGGATGCGGGCGACCTGCTCGGCGATCGGGTCGACCGAGAGCGGGTGCATGTCCTGCCGGTGGGTCTCGGGGTTGCCGAGTTCGCGCCACGCGCCGTTCTTGTAGATCTCGAGCGCGCCGTAGCTGGCCTTGTAGCCCATCTTGGGCGAGCCCGGCACCCAGTAGCCGAGGTAGACATAGGGCAGGCCCGCCTCGCGGGCGATGTCGATGTGATCGAGGATGATGTAGCGCCCGAGCGAGTGCTTCTCCATCGTCGGCTCGAAGAAGGAATAGACAAGGCTCACCCCGTCCTCGAGCACGTCGGTCAGGCAGACCGCGACAAGCTGTTCCTCGCCGGTCTGGTTGCCCTCGGCCCCGGCGGGCAGGTGATACTCGACCACCCGGCTCTTCACCGGGGTTTCCTCGATCATCGCGGCAAACTCGAAGATATCCATGTCGGCCATGCCGCCATCGGCGTGGCGCTGGTCGAGGTAGCGGCGGAAGAGCGCGTATTGCTCCTCGGTCGCCCAGGGCGAATTGGCCTTGCGGGTGAGCAGGGTGTTGCGCCGCGTCACCCGGCGCTGGCTCTTCGTGGGCACGAAATCGGCCACCCGGATGCGGGCCGACATGCAGGCCGAGCAATCGGCGCAGGAGGGGCGGTAGAGCACGTTCTGGCTGCGGCGGAAGCCTTGCTGCGAGAGCGTGTCATTCAGCTTTTCGGCGCCTTCGCCCTGCAACGCGGTGAACAGCTTCCGCTCCATCCGCCCGTCGAGGTAGGGGCAGGGTTGGGGGGCCGTCACGTAGAATTGGGGCGCGATAGGAAGGGTGTGGCGCAAGGGCAGGCAGCTGTTGGTTCAAGGGCTTCGGGGGGACGGTAACAGTGGTATGACGCCGCGCCAAGCCCCCAGAACGGGGGAGGCGCGGCAAAGATGCTGCCGTGCAGCGAAAACCCGGGTCAGCGGCGGGCGGCGGCGCGATTGAGGGCGACGCTGCCCAGAAGATGATCGCCCAGACTCTGGCGGCGCGGGGTGGCGAGCATCAGCACGATGGAAATCGCCTGCACGAAGAAGGTGGAGATGGCGAAGGAATAGACCAGCGTGTGGATGAAGGCCTCGCCCAGCCCGAAGCGCTCGCCCCTGTGAGTGCGCATCTCGAGCGACATCAGCCGCATGCCCCATGTGGCGGAGCCGGAGGCGAGGGTCACGGTGCGATAGGCGAAGGATATCACCAGCCAGAGCAGCGGGTAGAAGAAGATGCCGGTGAAGGCGGTGAAGGGCAGCACGGCCAGCGTGACCAGAAAGATCAGCACCCCGTCGACCAGCCAGGCAAAGAACCGCTTGGCGGGCGTGTCGGCGTAGAACTCGGGGTTCAGCTCCGGGTCGGGCAGGGGGGCTTGGTGGTCATAGTCCATGGCGGACATCTGGGGTGTCTCCGTTCTGAATGTAAGTGGCCCGCCGCGCAGGGGGGAGGACGCGGCGGGCCATTGCAGGGGTAACGCGGGAAGGGCGCACCCCGTTCCGAGGAAAGCCTTAGCGCGGCTCGTTCAGCTCGGGTTCGGCGCTTTCGTCGCTGCCTTTGCTGTCGCCGCGCGCAGCGGTGGCGCGGTCATCCATGAAGGCATCGAACTCTTCCTTGTCCTTGGCGGCCCGGAGGCGTTCGAGGAAGCTTTCGAAGGCGCCCTGCTCGTCTTCGAGGCGGCGCAGGGTTTCGGCCTTGTAGGCGTCGAAGGCGGTGTTGCCGGAAGAGCGGAAGCCATGGCGACGGTTCATCCGGTGGGTTTCGTGGTGGTGCGAGCGCCGGTGGGCGCATTTGCCGGAAAACATGCGTTTGCTCCAGATCATGTAGGCGAGAAGGGCGAGACCGAGGGGCCAGAAGAAGATGAACCCCAGCACCATGGCTGCGATCCAGGCTCCCTTGCCACGCTCGTCCAGCCAGCCTTCGGCACGGGCCAGCAATCCGGGCTGGGGCGTGACGGTGGCGGTTTGGGCGGTGTTCATCAGGGGTATCTCCGTTTGTTTGTGTATGTGAATGTCTTTCACATTACACCAGATGGGGGCGGCTTCCGCGGGCTTCAAGGGTCGATGTGAAGGTTTTTTACATTTCCGACTTAAGGGCCGGCAGGCCGTCACGCGGTAAAGGCCACCGTCTCGGCCCCGGCGAGGCGGGCCATGTCCTGCGGGGCGATCGAGAAGATATGGCGCGGGGTGCCCGCGGCGGCCCAGACCTCGGCGAAGTCCAGCAGGCGCGGGTCGAGGAAGGCGCGGGGCGGGGTGAGGTGGCCGATGGGGGCGACGCCGCCGATGGCAAAGCCGGTCACGGCGCGGACCTGCCCGGCATCGGCGCGGGCGAGCGGCTCCCCGGCGGCGGCGCTTGCCTTGGCCGGGTCGACCTGGTTGCCGCCTGCGGTCAGGAACAGCAGCAGCGCGCCGCTCTCTTCGCCTGCAAAGAGGATCGACTTGGTGATCTGGTCGATCTCGCAGCCCGCCGCCGCGGCGGCCTCGGCGGCGGTGCGGGTGCTTTCGGGCATTTCACAGATCGTGTCGGGCAGCGCCGCGGCGAGCAGGGCGGCGCGGACGCGCTTGAGGGATTTCGACATGACAGGGCCTTGGAATTGCTGGGGTGCGCCCACTCTAGGAGCCTAGGCCGGGATCAGCCAGATCAGATAGGCCGCGTAGGGCGCCAGCAGCAGCCCGCCCTCGGTGCGGGTGATCCGCCAGCCGGTGGTGGCGAGCACCAACATCAACGTGGTGGCCGCCAGCATCGCCAGCGCATCGGGCACCATCGCCGAGGCATCGAGCGGGGCGGGGCTGAGCAGGGCGGTGGCGCCCAGAATGCCGAGGATGTTGTAGATGTTGGAGCCGAGCACGTTGCCCAGCGCCAGCTCGGGCTGGCCCTTGCGGGCGGCCATGATCGAGGTGACCAGCTCGGGCAGCGAGGTGCCCACGGCCACGATGGTCAGCCCGATCACCGCCTCGGAGACGCCGAGGGTTGTGGCGAGTTCCACCGCGCCCGAGACAAGGAAGCGCGCGCCAAGGAGGGTGAGCGCAATGCCGCCTGCGGTGAGGGCCAGTGCCGCGAGCGGGGGCAGGGCCTGAGGCAGCGGCTCGGGAGCCTCGGCGGATTCGGTCTTCCATGCGAGCAGCAGGTAGGCGGCGAGGCCCGCGAGCAGAAGCACGCCCGAGAGCGGCGTGAAGCTGCCGGTCAGGGCCAGCCCGGTGCAGGCGAGGGTGGCCAGCATCACCGCGATCCCGTCGCGATAGAGCGCGGCGCGGCGCACCGCCATGGGGGCCATCAGCGCGGCGGCGCCGAGGATAAGCAGGGCATTGGCGATGTTCGAGCCGATGACATTGCCCAGCGCGATATCGGGCGCGCCGGAGAAGGTGGCCTGCAAGGAGGTGAAGAGTTCGGGCGTGGAGGTACCGAAACCGACCACGGTCAGCCCGATGAAAAGCGGCGACAGGCCGAGCCGGAGCGAGAGCGCGACAGCGCCGCGCAGCAGAAGCTCGCCGCCGAGGATCAGCAGGGCAAGGCCGGCGGCCAGGGAAAGCAGAAGCATGGGAGGCAGACCTCAAAGGGTGGTTTGCCGCATATCGGGACCGCAGGGGGCGGCAACAAGGGGGCGGGGGCGGAATATCTGCCCCCGTTGACCGGGCCGCGCGGGCGGGTGATGAAGGCGGCATGGAGTTTGAATCCCGCATCACCCGCCTGCCCATCGCCGTTGACGAAACCGCCGGCCAGAGGGCGCTTGAGGCCGCAGGCTGGGCCGGGGGCGACATGGCCCGCCTGCTGGCCGGGGCGGCGGGGTCGTCGCCCTATCTCGCCGGGCTCATCGCCCGCGAGAGCGCCTGGCTGGAAGAGGCGATCGCCAGCCCGCTCGACGGGGTGGTGCCCGGGCTGCTGGCGGAGGCCGCCGCTGCCGAGGGCGACCCCTCGGTAGCATTGCGCGTCACCAAGCGGCGCACGGCGCTGTTCACCGCGCTGGCCGACCTCGCCGGGGTCTGGCCGCTGGAACAGGTGACGGGCGCGCTCACGGGGCTGGCCGATACGGCGGTGCAGCTTGCCTGGCGCCATGCGTTGCAAGTCGAGGCTGCGCGGCGCAAGTCGGTGCTGGAGCCGGAGGACGTGGACGATGACCTCTGCGGCATCTTCGTGCTGGCAATGGGCAAGATGGGCGCGGGCGAGTTGAACTACTCCTCCGACATCGACCTCATCGCGCTCTACGATCAGGACCGCTGGCCCGAGCGCGATCCCCATGAGCTGCGCAGCAGCCTCGTGCGGGCCACCCGCGCGGCGGCGCAGATCGTGGGCGAGAACACCGCCGAGGGTTACGTGTTTCGCACCGACCTACGGCTGCGGCCCGACCCTTCGGTCACGCCGGTCTGCCTGTCGATGGAAGCCGCCGAACGCTATTACGAAAGTCTCGGGCGGACATGGGAGCGGGCGGCCCACATCAAGGCACGGGTCTGTGCCGGGGATGCGGCGGCGGGCGCGGGCTATCTGGAGCGGCTGCGGCCCTTCATCTGGCGCAAGCATCTCGACTTTGCCGCCATTCAGGACGCCCACGACATGCGGCTGGCGATCCGCGAGCACAAGGGGCTCTATGGCGACGCGCTGGAGGGGCGCGACCTGAAGCTGGGGCGCGGGGGCATTCGCGAGATCGAGTTCTTCACCCAGACCCGACAGATCATCGCCGGCGGGCGTGACCCCGAGCTGCGGGTGCGCGGCACGGTCGAGGGACTGGCCCGGCTGGCGGAGAAAGGCTGGGTGGGCTCGGAGGAGGCGGTGCAGCTGGCGCAGGACTACCGGGCGCACCGCGAGCTGGAGCACCGCATCCAGATGGTCAACGACCAGCAGACCCATGCGCTGCCCAAGGACGCCGCCGGGATCGAGCGGGTGGCGCGGCTGGCGGGCGAGGGCGACACGGCGGCGTTTCGCGCGGGGCTGACGGCGCGACTCGAGCGGGTGGCGAAGCTGGCCGAGGGCTTCTTTGCGCCCGGCAGCAAGCGCAGCCCGCAGGACGGGCCGGAGTGGAGCGAGAGCGCCCGCGAGGTCATCGGCCGCTGGAAGGGCTACCCGGCGCTGCGCTCGCAGCGTGCGGTCGAGCTCTTCACCCGTATCCGCCCCGAGCTGATGGCCCAGCTCGGCCGGGCACCGCGCCCGGAAGAGGCCCTGCTGGCCTTCGACGGTTTCCTGCGCGGACTTCCGGCGGGGGTGCAGATCTTTTCGCTCTTCGCCTCCAATCCGCAGCTCCTCGGGCTGATCGTCGACATCTGCGCCAGCGCCCCGGAACTGGCGGAATACCTCAGTCGGAACGCGGGCGTGCTGGATGCGGTGATCGGCGGCGATTTCTTTGCCGACTGGCCGGGCGTCGAGGTGCTGGCCGAGGCGCTGCGAGAGGAGATGGCGCGGGCGGGGGATTACGAGGGCAAGCTCGACACCGCCCGCCGCTGGGCCAAGGAATGGCACTTCAGGATCGGCGTGCACTTGCTGCGTGGCCATGCCGATGCGCTGGTGGCGGGCGAGCAATATGCACTGCTGGCGGAGGCGGTGCTGCGTGCGGTCTTCCCGGTGGTGGAGGCCGAACATGCCGCGCGCCACGGCGCGGCGCCGGGGCGCGGGGCGGTGGTGCTGGGCATGGGCTCGCTCGGGGCGGGTTGGCTCAATGCGCGCTCCGACCTCGACCTGATCGTGATCTACGATTCCGCCGGCGTGGAGGCGAGCGAGGGCAAGCGTCCGCTGACGGCCGGGGCGTGGTATGCGCGGCTGACCAAGGCGCTGGTGACGGCGCTGACCGCGCTGATGGCCGAGGGGCGTCTCTATGAGGTCGACATGCGGCTGCGGCCCTCGGGCAATGCCGGGCCGGTTGCCACCTCGATCGGGGCCTTCGCCGCCTATCAGCGCGAGGAGGCCTGGACATGGGAGCACCTCGCGCTGACGCGGGCGCGGGTGATCTGCGGCGCAAAGGCGCTGGCCGAGGAGGTGGAGGCGGTGCGCTGCGAGGTGCTGGCCGCCCGGCGCGACCGCGCCAGGTTGCTGGGCGACGTGGCCGAGATGCGGGCGCGGATCTTCGAGGCCAAGGGCACCGGCGGCGGGCTGGAAGCCAAGATCGGCCCGGGGCGGATGCAGGATATCGAGCTGGTGGCCCAGGCCGCCGCGCTGCTGGCGGGCGCGCCCGACCGCAGGCTCGACCCGCAGCTTGCCGCCGCCGGTGACTGGTTGGGGGCCGCGGCGGCCGAACGGCTTGCCGAGACCTATGCGCTGATGCGAAAGGTGCAGGGCTGCGCCCGGCTCCTGACCGAGGGTCCGCTGGAGGCGGAGGCTCTGGGAGAGGGTGCCGAGGCGCTGCTGGCACGCGAGACCGGCGAACCCGACGGACCGGCCCTGGTGGCCCGGATGGAAGAGGCCGCCGCCGAGGCGGCGGAGTTGATAGAAACCGCGCTAGGCAGCGCAGAAGGGGACGGCTGATGGCACAGCTCGATGAAACGGCGCGATTCGACCACAAGGGACTGATCCGAGAGGCCTACCGGATGGAAGGCGTGGGCGATCCCGAGGCGCGGTCGATCTTTCTGGACTGGGCTCTGAGCCTGCCCGAGCAGACCGAGCAGGCCATGGCGCTGGAGGCGCTCTGGGCGCACTACGGGCGCGAGGCGCCGGAGCATCCGATGAGCCAGGTGCTGAAGGCGGCGATGGAGCAGGAAGCCGCGCCGCGCCGGCGCGGCGGCTGGCGCGGCCGGCGCTCCTGAGGGCTTTTCGGAGGGCGGGACAAGTCCCGCCCTACGCGGCTGCCAGGGCATGCGCGCCGTCTTGAGCGCGGCGCGTGGTTGCACCTGCGGGGCAGAGTATTTGCAGCAAGAAAATGCAGCCTGTCGCGCTTTTTCGGCGCGGGTCAGCCCTTGAGTTGAGCGGCCTCGCGGGCGAGGCTTTCGATCCCGTCCCAATCGCCCGAGAGCACCTTGTCCTTGGGGGCGACCCAGGAGCCGCCGACGCACATGACGTTGGACAGGCCCAGGTAGTCATGAGCGTTCTTCAGGCTGACGCCGCCGGTCGGGCAGAAGCTGATCTGCGGGATCGGGGCGCCGATGGCCTTGAGCGCGGGCGCGCCGCCGGAGGCTTCGGCGGGGAAGAACTTCATCGCCGTATAGCCGCGCTCGAGCAGGCGCATCGCCTCGGAGGCGGTGGCGGCGCCGGGCAGGAGGGGCAGGCCCTCGTCTTCGCAGGCTTTCAGGATGGTGTCGGTCGCGCCGGGAGAGACGCCGAACTTGGCACCGGCGGCGACAGCGGCCTTTACGTCTGCCGGGGTGAGCAGGGTGCCTGCACCGACCACGCCACCTTCGACCTGCGCCATTTCGCGGATCACGTCGAGCGCGGCGGGGGTGCGCAGGGTCACTTCCAGCGCGGGCAGCCCGCCCGCCACCAGCGCGCGGGCCAGCGGCGCGGCATGGGCCGCGTCATCGACCACCAGCACCGGGACGACCGGGGCGAGGGCGCAGATTTCTTTTGTCTTCTGGGAGGCTTCTGCCGGGGTCATGCTCTTGATCCTTTGTGTTCAGACAACCACCGCCGCGCCCTCGTCCGAGGTGCCGACCGTCTGGCGGAAGGCCTCGAAGAGTTCGCGGCCGATGCCGAATTTGTTTGCCGTGAGGTCGGGGCTGGCGGGGGTGCGGGCTTCCCAGCCTTCGACGAGAATGTCGAGCGTGCCGGCGGAGGCATCGACGCGCACGAGGTCACCGTCATGCACCCGCGCGATCGGCCCGCCCATGGCGGCCTCGGGGGTGACATGGATGGCGGCGGGCACCTTGCCGGAGGCGCCGGACATCCGGCCATCGGTGACCAGCGCCACCTTCAGCCCGCGGTCCTGCAGCACCGCGAGGGGCGGGGTGAGCGAATGCAGCTCGGGCATGCCGTTGGCCTTGGGCCCCTGAAAGCGGACGACAACCACCGTGTCCTCGGTGAACTCCCCGGCCTGAAACGCCTTTTTCACATCGTGCTGGTCGTGGAACACGCGGGCCTTGGCCTCGATCACATGGCGCTCGGGGGCGACGGCGGAGACCTTCATCACGCCCCGGCCCAGCGAGCCTTTCAGCTCCTTCAGCCCGCCGGTCTTCTGGAAGGGGTCGGTGGCGGGACGCAGGATGCGGTCATTCTGGCTCTCTTCGGCGGCCGGCTGCCAGTGCAGCTTGCCATCCACCAGCTTGGGTTCCTCGGTGTAGCTGCCAAGGCCCTCGCCGGACACGGTGAGCGTGTCGTCATGGAGCAGCCCCTCGGAGAGAAGCTGGCGGATGAGGTATTGCAGGCCTCCGGCAGCGTGGAAGTGGTT
This sequence comes from Oceanicola sp. 502str15, assembly GCF_024105635.1. NCBI lineage: Bacteria > Pseudomonadati > Pseudomonadota > Alphaproteobacteria > Rhodobacterales > Roseobacteraceae > Oceanicola > Oceanicola sp. 502str15. Next base: position 1,211,144 of record NZ_WYDQ01000001.1, on the reverse strand, counting down.
CACGTCAGCCAGACCGTTGGGGTAGACCTTGGCCATCAGCGGCACGGTCTCGGAGATGTCGGAGAAATCCTGAAGGTCGAGGATCACCCCGGCAGCGCGGGCCATGGCGGGCAGGTGCAGCACGAGATTGGTGGAGCCACCGGTGGCCATCAGCCCGACGATGCCGTTGACGAAGGCCTTTTCGTCGAGCACCAGCCCGGCGGGGCGGTAATCATTCCCGGCCGCCGTGATCTCCAGCGCGCGCTCGGTGCCCGCGACGGTGAGCGCATCGCGGAGCGGAGTGTTCGGGTTGACGAAGCTGGCGCCGGGCAGGTGGAGGCCCATGAACTCCATCAGCATCTGGTTGGTGTTGGCGGTGCCGTAGAAGGTGCAGGTGCCCGGCCCGTGGTAGGAGGCCATCTCGGCCTTCATCAGCTCCTCGCGGCCCACTTCGCCGGTGGCGAACTTCTGGCGGACCTTGGCCTTTTCGTCGTTCGGCAGGCCCGAGGTCATCGGGCCGGCGGGCAGGAACACCGCCGGGATGTGGCCGAAGGTGGCGGCGGCGATGATAAGGCCGGGCACGATCTTGTCGCAGACGCCGAGGTAGATCGAGCTGTCAAAGCAGTTGTGCGAGAGCGAGACACCCGCGGCCAGCGCGATCACGTCGCGCGAAAACAGCGACAGCTCCATGCCGGGCTGGCCCTGGGTGACGCCATCGCACATGGCGGGCACGCCGCCTGCCACCTGCGCGGTGGCGCCCTTGGCGCGGGCCGCCTCGCGGATGAGGTCGGGGAAGCGCTCGAAGGGCTGATGGGCCGAGAGCATGTCGTTATAGGCGGTGACGATGCCGATGTTGGGGGCGGTGCCGCCTGCCAGCGCGGCCTGATCCTCGCCCATCGGCGCATAGGCATGGGCCTGGTTGGAGCAGCTCAGATGCGCGCGCACCGGCCCGGCCTCTGCCGCCCGGCCGATCCGCTCGAGATAGGCGCCCCGGGCGGAGGCGGAGCGGTCGATGATGCGTTGGGTGACGGCGGCGATGGTGGGGTTGAGCGGCAAGGGCTTGGCCTTTCGGGTGGCGTGCTTGGGATAAACCGATTCTGGCTGGCGTCAGGATAGCCTGTTAGCGCTAACGGGGCAAACAGGGGATTGAATGACCGGATTTGTCACGCAATTCCCTTTGACCATGAAGGGCTGAAGCCGGATATTTCAAGCCATGCGATACGTCATGCACATGATCTGGTTCCTGCTCTGGGCCGCTGCGGCGCCCGCGCAGGACATGCCGCCGGCCCTTCAGGAGATGCACCAGAGGGCCGATCGGCTCGCGCTGGAGAACCGGCTGGCGGAGGCCGAGGAGGTGCTGCGCGCGCTTCTGGCGGAGCTGCGCAAGGACAACCCCGAGAACGCGCCCCAGCTGCTGACGGTCGAGGGGCAGATCGCCTCGATGCGCGGGCGGCAGGGCGACAGGGCGACCGAACTGGAGATGCGGCGCGACATCTGGGAGCGCTTCCGCAAGGTCTCGACCGTCTACCACCCCTCCCATGCCATCGCGCAGATGGATCTGGCGGTGGCGCTGGCGGCGACCGGCCAGCGCCGCGAGGCGCTGCCGCTGGCGATCGAGGCGGTGTCGGTGGCCGAGGCGCTGCACGGGCCCGACGGGTTTGTCGCCAATATCTGGCGCGGCAAGCTGGCCGAGATGTTGCGGGCCGAGAACTACCGGCAGGAGGCGCTCGACCTGTTCCAAGCGTCGCTGGCGGGGCTCGAGCGCAACATCGCCGAGGTGAACGACCCGAATTCGGGCGGGCTCTACACCGCCTCGATCACCATGGGCACGAACATCGCCGAGCTGCTGAAGGAGCGGGGCGAGGACGCGGCGGCGCTGGCCCAGTTGCAGGCCATCATGCCGCGGGTCGAGACCTATTACGGCAAGGGCGATGCCGAGACCATCGCCTACAAGCTCAAGCTGGCCGATTACCTCGTGGACCTCGACCAATACGACGAGATGGACCGGGTGATCCGCGAGGTGCTGCCCCAGATCGACGCGATCTACGAGGGCGACAACCCCTTCACGGCGCGGGCGTTGAGCGTGCATGCGCTCTACTTCCTGCGGGGCGGCCCCGAGGTGGCGAGTTTTGCCCAGGGGCTCGAGATGCTTCAGGCGGCGGCCGACATGTTCGATGCCTCCTTTCCCAAGGGCCCGCAGCCGGGTGCGGTGCATGAAAGCTGGGGCAAGGCGGTGCTCAACCTTTCGGCGGTGCTGTCGGATACCGGCGACTGGGACGGCTCGGTACGCGCGGCGCTGAAGGCCGAACAGCTGGGGCAGGCAAGCCGCAACACCCTGCTGCAGGCGCTCGACCGGGCCGGGATCGAGGAGGCCTGGAGCTGGAGCGACGTGATCGAAGAGAGCTACCGGATCGCCCAGAACAGCACCCAGACGGATGCCGGCCACGCGCTCTACCAGATGGTCACCCGGCTGACCCTGGGCGACAGCCCGGCTGCCGCCCTTCACCGTGCCATCACCGATGCAAACGCCACCGAGTCCGAGCTGCAGAGCGAATATGCCGCGCTCATGCTCACCCCGGTCGCCGAGCGCGACCCGACCCACGAGGCGCGCCTCAAGGCCGATCTGGCGGCCACCTCGCGCGAGCAGAAGCGGCTGACCGACGAGCTCTACGCCACTGCGCCCGACTTCTCCGCCATGGTCTCTGGCGGCAAGATCACCATTGCCGAAACCCAGGCCCTGCTCGGCCCCGACGAGGCGGTCGTGGTGCTCGATGTCGGGCCGGCGCCCGACGACTGGGACTTCATCTTCATCATCACCGCCGATCAGCGCTTCTGGATCCCCATGCCGATCGACCCGACCCAGCTCGACGAGGCGATTGCAGATCTGCGCGCCTCGGTCGACCTCAAGCTCGGGGTGCGGGCGGCGACTTCGCTGAAGGCGCAGGAAAGCGGCAGCACAAGCGGCTTTGCCCTCGGCGCGGCCCATTGGCTCTATACCCAGACCTTCGAGGTGGCCGAACCCTACCTCGAGGGCAAGACCCACCTCTATGTCGAGCTGCGCGGCGGCATGGCGGCGATCCCGCCGCACCTGCTGGTGCGCCGCCCGGCCACCTCGCTGGAAGAGGCCGACTGGCTGATCCGCCACCATGCGATCACCGTGATCCCCTCGGTCTTCGCGATGAAGGCCATGGAGCTGACCCGCGACAAGCCCCACGCCCCCCAGCCGATCCTTGGCATCGCCAACCCCGATTTCGACCCCTCCGGCACCGCGCCGGTGCAGGTCTCCTCCAACCGCGGCGGCGCGCTGTCGCCGCTGCCGGAAACCTTCGGCGAGGTGCGCGACGTGGCGGCTTCCATGGGGGCAGGCGCGGAGGCGGTGATCCAGCAGGCGGCGGCCAGCGAGGCGGCAATCAAGAGCGCGGACCTGTCGCAGTATCAGGTGCTCTACTTCGCCACCCACGGGCTGGTTTCGGGCGACGAGGTGAAGGACCTCGTGGTCGAGGAACCCGCCCTTGCGCTGACGCCCGGCGATGGCGAGGACGGGCTGCTGACCGCCTCCGAGATCGCCCTGCTGCGGATGAACCCCGATTGGGTCGTGCTCTCGGCCTGCAACACCGCCGTGGGCCAGACCCCGGACGCCGAGGCGCTCTCAGGGCTTGCCCAGAGCTTCCTCTATGCCGGGGCGCGGGCGCTGCTGGTGAGCCACTGGCCGGTGGAGAGCCAGAGCGCCGTGTCGTTGATGACCGACATCTTCGCCCGCCGCGCCGCCAACCCCGATCTGCCCGCCGCCGAGGCCCAGCGTCAGGCGATGCTGGCCATGATCGACGGGCCGCGGACCGAGTGGCATCACCCGGCCTACTGGGCCCCCTTCATCCTCGTGGGCGACCCCGACAGATGAGGGCGGCGGCTGTCCTTCTGACGGCGGCCCTTCTGGCACTTGTCTCGCTGGTCCCGCCCGCCGGGGCGCAACCCGTCGAAAGCCCGGCGGCATGGGATGCACTCTGGGGCAACATGATCGCCGCCGAGGCCCGCGGCGACTTCCCCGCCGCCCTCGCGATGGCCGACCGGCTGCTGCCGGCGGCCGAGGCGGGCTGGGGCGCAGGCTCGGAGCAGGCGCTGGAGGCGCGGGCGATGCGGGCAAGGCTCCTCAGCGGGGTGGGCGACTACGGCGCGGCCCGGCAGGAGGGGCAGCGCGCCTACGAGGGGTTTCTGGCCGTGCTCGGCCCCGGGCACCGGCGCACCCAGACCGAGGCCATGACCTTCGCCGTGCGCCTCTCGGAAGTGGGCGAGCCGGAGCGCGCGGTGCCGCTGGCGCTGGAGGCCATTGCCATGGCCGAGGCCCATCTGCCCGCCGATGACCCCCAGCTCAATCTCTGGCGCTACAACCTTGGCGGCTTCCTTCAGGACCTCGGGCGGCTGGCGGAGGCCGACGCGATCTATGGCCGCGCGGCAGAGGCGCTGGCCCGCGCGCCCGGCTCCGCACAGGCCGCGCTCTACCGGGCGACGGTGATGGCGCAATGGGCGCGGCTCGGTGACGAGATGGGGCAGGGGGAGGCGGCCGCGGCGCGGGGCCGCGAGGCGATCGCCCTCGCGCAGGACCGCCTCGGCCCGATCCACCCCGAAACCCTGCGCACGATGCGCGACCAGGCGCTGCGCCTCTACCACGCAGGCGGCATCCTCGAAGCGCACGATCTCATCGAGGTCGCGCTGGCGCGCACCATCGAAACCTACGGCACCCGCAACCTGACCTACGCCCAGACCCTCCACCTGCGCGCCCTCCTGCGCAGCCGCTCGCCTACAGGCAGCGCGCTCTTTGCGAGCGCCATCGACGACCAGCGCGCCGTGGTGGCCCTGCTGCGCGAGATCCTGCCCCCCAACCACCCCGAACTCGGCCGGGCGCTGCTCGATCTCGCCCCGATGCTGCGCGACGCCGGGGCACCGCTGGAGGCGCTCGAAACCGCGCTCGCCGCCGAACAGGCCCGCGCCCCGAGCCGCAAGCTGCTGATCGGAATGCTCGACAATGCGCTCACCCACGGCGTCATCTCCGGCGAGCGGGCCACGCGCGAGATGTTCCGGGTGGCGCAGGGCTTCCTCGCCAGCCGGGCGGGCATCGCCTTCGAGCAGAGTGCCTATCGCAAGGCGCTCGGAGAGGGGGGCGGGGAGTATCGGGCCCTGACCGACCGGCAACGCCGGGAGGGGCAGCTTCACGCCGCGCTGGCCGAGATCGCGGGCCGCCCGCTCGCCCAGCGTGACCCCGTTCAGGAGGCTGCGCTGCGCGGGGCGATCAGCGAGAACACCGCCGAGATCGCCCGGCTCGAACAGGCCCTATCCGGGCAGCTACCGGCCATGTCCGACCTGCTGGGCTCGGCCGTGCTGGAGATCGAGGAGGTGCAGGCGCTGCTGGGGCCGCGAGAGGCGCTGGTGGTGATGGATTACTCGCCCCGCCCGGGCGATCCGCATGTGATCCACGCCATTACCCGCGAGCAGGCAATCTATGTGCCGATCCATGTCGAGGCCGAGGCGCTGGCCGCCGCGGTGGCCGACCTGCGCGGCTCCATCGACCTGCGCCTCGGGGTCCGCGCGGCCACGGCGCTGAAGGCCCCGGAGGGTGCAGGCGCCGGCCCCAAACCCTTCCACCTTCCGGCCTCCGCATGGCTCTACCGGATGAGCTTTGCCGCCATCGAACCGGCGCTGGCCGACAAGAGCCACCTCTTCGTGCTCCAGCGCGGGGCCATGGCCAGCCTGCCGCCGCATCTGCTTTCGCGCAACGCGCCCGAAAGGCTGGAAGAGGCTGACTGGTTGGTGCGCCATGTCTCCATCACGGTGATTCCCTCGGTGGCCGCCCTGCGCGGCGGGCGGACCGGCACGGGCGGGGCAGGGGGTGAGGCCCCCATCCTCGGCTTCTCCAACCCCGATTTCGCCGGGGCCCTGCTGGCGCTGCCCGAAACCACCGGCGAACTCCACTCCGTGGCCCGCGCCCTCGGCGGCGGGGCCGAGGGCCTGCGCGACGGCGCCGGCGCCAGCGAGGCAGCAGCCAAATCCGCCGACCTCGCCCTCTACAAGACCCTCTACTTCGCCACCCACGGCCTCGTCGCAGGCGATGTGGTGGGCGGTCAGCGGCTGGACGAGCCCGCGCTCGCGCTCACCGGCGGCGGCGGCGAGGACGGCCTGCTGAAGGCCTCCGAGATCGCCGCGCTCACGCTGGATGCCGACCTCGTCGTGCTCTCGGCCTGCAACACCGCGCAGGGCGACGGCGCGGGGGGCGAGGCGCTTTCAGGGTTGGCGCAGGCCTTCACCTACGCCGGGGCGCGGGGGCTGCTGGTCAGCCACTGGCCGGTCGAGAGCCAGAGCGCCGTGGCCCTGATGACCGATATCTTCGCCCGCCGCGCCGCAAACCCCGCGATGCCCGCCGCCGAGGCCCAGCGCCAGTCCATGCTGGCCATGATCGACGGGCCCAACCCGGACTGGCACCACCCCGCCTTCTGGGCCCCCTTCATCCTTGTGGGAGACCCCGACAGATGACCTGCCTGCGCCCCATCCTCCTTGCCCTCTGCCTCGCCCTGGCCGCGCCAGCGCAGGCCCAAGAGGGCGGGAAGACCACGGCCCAGATCGCGGCCGATGCCGACGAAGACGCGATCTTCGAGCTCTACTCCCAAGGCCGGTTCGAAGAGGCGCTCCCCGCCGCCGAGGCGCTCCAGACCGCGCTCGAGGCGGCCTATGGTCTCCATTCCGAGCGCGCGCTGCTCAACCATGCGCTGCTCGCCAATATCCTCGAGCGCATCGGGCGCCGCGACGAGGGGCTCGAGATCAGCCGCCGCGTGCTCGACCTCTGGGTCACCCACCACGGGCGCGACCATCCGCAGGCCCAGCGCGCACGGATGAACCTCGCCATGGCGCTCTCCAACGCCCACCGCGCGGGCGAGGCAATGCCCTATGCGCTTGAAGCCTTCGAGTTCGCCCGCGGCCATTGGGGCCCGGAACATGTGACCACGCTGTTCTTCCGCTCCAACGTCGCCGGGCTGATGGAGCGCACCGGCGAGTTCGAGGCGGCGCTGGCCGAGTTCAGGGCGGTGGCCGAGGCGCTGGAGGGGGCCAGCGGGCTGCGGGCCGAGCGGCACCGGGCCAACGCCTACGGCCACGCGGCGCGGATGGCCGAGCAACTGGGGCGCGACGACGAGGCGCTCCAGCTCTTTGCCGAGGCCGTCGTCGCCACCCGTGCCGCCTTCGGAAACAGCCATCCGGCGCTGCAAGCGGTGCTCTACAAGGCCGGACGGCTGGCCGCCCAGCAGGGCCATTTCGACGTGGCCTCGCAGGTGCTGCTGGAAAGCGCGCAACTGGCCGAGGCGCTCTATGGCATGAAGAGTCGCCAGACCAACGAGGTCAACGCCATGATCGCCCTGCTGCTCACCCGCGAGGGGCCGGATGCGCAGTATTACGACATCGGCATCGGGCTGATGGATACGGTGCTCGCCAACATGGAGGAAACCCTCGGCCGCACCCATCCCGCGCTCTCCGAACCGCTGGCCTGGGCCGCCACCCTGGCGATGGAGCAGAACCGATGGGAGCGGGCGCTGGAGCTGGCCCGATGGTCCGCCGAGATCGGCACCTCCATGTCCGGCCCATGGTTCGACGCGCTGGCCGGCGCCGAGGCCGCCGGAAAGATGACCGCGGTCAGCGCCGCCGAAGAGGCCTTCGAGGCGGTGCAGTCGAGCTACATCTCGGTGGCCTCCGCCAGCACCAGCATGCTGGCCCAACGGCTCGACTTCGCCCGCGAGGGCGTAGGCGATGCGGCGCGCGGCTACACCGACAGCCTGCGGCGGCGCAACGAGCTACAGGCCGCGCTGCTGGCCAACTCCGCGCTGCCGGTCGAGGAGCGCGCCGCCGACAGCGCCGAGATCCTGCAAGACGAGCTGCGCCGCACCATCGCGCGGATGGAGGCCTTCCAGGCCGAGCTGGCCGGGCGCGACCCCTGGCTGAACGGGCTGGCCGAAGGCGCGGCGGCCACGGCAGCACAGGCCCGCGAAGGGCTGAAGCCGGGCGAGGCGGTGGTCATCCTCGATGTCTCGTCCAAGGCATGGGGCAGCAGCCGGATCGTGGTGGTGACCCCGGACACCGCCGCCTGGGCGCCAGTCCCGGCCACCCAGCCCGAGCTTGCGGCGCTGGTGGAGCGGGTGCGCAGCGGCATCGAGCTTCAGATCGGCGTGCGCGCCGCCACCTCGCTGAAAGCCGCCACCGGCGAGGCCCCGCCTGCCTTCGATACCGAGGCGGCGGCAGAGCTCTATGCGCTCACCTTCGGCCAGATCGCCCCGGCGCTGGAGGGCGTGCACCACATCTACGTCGAAATGCGCGGCCCGGTCTCCGCCCTGCCGCCGCAGCTCCTGCTACGCTCCGCCCCAACGGCCCCCAACCCCGACCTCGCCGGGGCCGACTGGCTGATCCGCCATCACGCCATCACCGTGATCCCCTCGGTGCTCTCGCTGCGTATCACCGCGCTCGGGGCCGAGCTGGGCCGCGCGCCCGAGCCCTTCCTCGGCGTGGCCAACCCCGACTATGGCGTTCCGGCCCCCGCCACCAATGCCCGCGCCGCGCAGCTTCGCGCCGGCCTCGCCCCGCTGCCGGAAACCGCCGGAGAGGTGCACGCAGTCGCCGGCGCGGTCCGGGCGGGCGCAGGGGCGGTGCTGGAACAGGCCGCCGCCAGCGAGGCCGCGCTGAAGGGCAGGGCGCTCGACCGCTTCCGCGTGCTCTATTTCGCCACCCACGGGCTTGTCGCGGGCGATGCGGTGGGTGGCGCGGTGCTCGCCGAACCCGCCCTCGCGCTGACCCCCGGCACCGGAGAAGACGGCTTTCTGACCGTCTCAGAGATTGCCCGGCTCAAGCTCAACGCCGATTGGGTCGTGCTCTCGGCCTGCAACACCGCCGTGGGGGGCAAACCGGGGGGCGAGGCGCTCTCGGGGCTGGCGCAGGGGTTCTTCTACGCCGGGGCGCGGGCGCTGCTGGTCAGCCACTGGCCGGTGGAGAGCCAGAGCGCGGTGGCGTTGATGACCGATATCTTCGCCCGCCGCGCCGCCGACCCCGAGCTTTCGGCCGCGAAGGCCCAGCAGCAGGCGGTGCTCGCCCTCATGCAGCAACCCAAATGGAGCCACCCCGCCTATTGGGCCCCCTTCATCCTCGTGGGCGATCCGGGCTGACTGCGGCTTTCCGGCCACAGCAGGCCATTGTCCCCCCATGGTGAACAATTCGGTCGAATTTATCATATTCTTGCCTCAATTTCGGCGCTCCATCCGGGCATCAGCAGGTCAAACACTGCAATCGGTCCGGAGGATTGAACCATGAAACAACTCGCGAAAACCGCCGCCCTGGCCGCCGTCGTGCTGTCGGTCGCAGGCTGCGCCGTGAACACCAGCGTTCCGGTTGCCACCCGGTCCGCGCCGCTCGGCACCTCTCAGCCGGTGGCCGTCACCCAACAGCGCGCCGCCGTGGCGCAGGCCTACCAGATCCACGACATCGACGTGAACGTGCCCAGCTCGCTGCGCGTCTCAGAGGCCAACACCTATTTCCCCAACGCCGATATCGTCTGGCGCGATGATGCACCCGGCGACCGCCACAAGCAGGTCGCCGCGATCTTCGAAGAGGCCCTCGGCCGCGGATCGGTGCGCCTGACCAAGGGCAAGCCGGTCGACGTGCAGATCGAGGTGATGCGCTTCCACTCGCTCACCGAAAAGACCCGCTACACCGTGGGCGGCGTGCATTCGATCAAGTTCCGCATGACCGTGGTTGACCCGGACACCGGCGAAGAGCTGGAAAGCCGGGTGATCACCGCCGACCTCAAGGCCTATGGCGGCTCCAAGGCGGTGGCGATGGAAGCCAAAGGGTGGGGGCAGAAAGCCCGCATCACACAACATCTGGCCAATACCTTTGCCGCCGAGCTTTCGGCCCATCCCACGGCCAGCTGACCCGACACAGACCACGCCGGCGGCGGCAAGAAGCCGCCGGTGTTGCACGCAGGTTACCCTTAAGTAAGCAATTCGTGCGAAAACATCGAGAAAAGCCCCGAAAGCTCATGTTTTGACATATAACGGGGAACGAGCAGCAAGGGCTCCGCGTTGAGCCTCAAAGGATGAACCGATGATGACACCCAAACTCACTCTGGTTACACTGGCGCTGGCCACCCTGGCCGCCTGTTCGCAATCCCCGATCGAGGCCATTCCGGTGCAGCAACTCGACAGCACCACCGTCTGGTCGACCGGCAACTATCGCTGACCCCTTTTCGGCGGCGGCCTGACCGGATAGGTCAGGCGCATGTGTGCTGCCCAAACCCTCCCCACCGTCCGTCTCAAGCCCTCCGCCGACGCCCGTGCCATCCGCCACGGCGCGCCTTGGGCCTATTCCGATACCCTCGTGCTCGACCGGCGCACCAAGGCGCTGGCCGCGGGCACGATTGCCGTGCTGGAAGATGCCAACCGGGCGCCGCTCGCGCTGGTCGGCGTCACCCCTGAAAGCCGCATCGCCGCCCGGGTGCTGGATCGCGACTGCGAGGCCAGCATCGACAGGGCATGGTTCACCAACCGCCTGCAAGGCGCGCTCGACCTGCGCGAAAGGCTCTATGACGCGCCGTTCTACCGGCTCGTCCACGCCGAGGCCGACGGGCTGCCCGGCGTCGTGATCGACCGCTTCGGCGACACCCTCGTGATCCAGCCCAACGCGGCATGGGCCGATGCCCTTTTCGACGCGCTGGCCGAGGCCGCGCGCGAGGTGACGGGCGCAACCTGCGTGATCCTGAACGGCATGGGCCGGGCCCGAAAGCTCGAGGGTCTCGAGGAAAAGCTGGAGGTGGTCCATGGCTCCGCCCCTGAAGGCCCGCTGCCGGTGCCGATGAACGGGGCGACCTACATGGCAGACCTCATGGGCGGGCAGAAGACCGGCCTGTTCTACGACCAGCGCGACAACCACGCCTTCACCGCCGCCCTCTCGCGGGGCGCGCGCGTGCTCGATGTCTTCTCCCACGTCGGCGGCTTCGCCCTTGCCGCGCTGGCGGGCGGGGCCGAGAGCGCGCTGGCGGTCGATGGCTCCGAACCCGCCCTCGCGCTGGCCGAGGCAGGGGCGGCGGCCGGCGGCATGGCCGAGCGCTTCACCACCCGCAAGGGCGATGCCTTTGCCGTGCTGGAGGCGCTGGCCGAAGAGGGGGCCCGCTTCGACGTGGTCATCTGCGACCCGCCCGCCTTCGCACCCTCGAAAAAGGCGCTGACCCAGGGCCTGCGCGCCTACGAGCGCGTCGCCCGCCTCGCCGCGCCGCTGGTCGCCCCGGGCGGCTACCTCACGCTCTGCTCCTGCTCCCACGCCGCCGATCTCGGCAAGTTCGGCAATGCCTGCGCCCGGGGCATCGGGCGGGCGGGCAGGGCGCCGCAACTGCTGCGCACCGGCTACGCCGCCCCCGATCACCCGATGCTGCCGCAACTGGCGGAGTCGGGCTACCTGAAGGCGCTCACCTACCGGCTGCCGGGATGACACGCCGGTGAAGCTCTGCCTCGACACCTGCGTGATCTACCCCACGGTGATGCGGGAGGTGCTGCTCGGTGCGGCGCGGGCCGGGTTCTTCACCCCGATGTGGTCGGCGCGCATCCTCGAGGAATGGCGCCGCGCCGCGCTCAAGCGCGGTCCGGTCGTGGGAGTGCAGGCCGAGGGCGAGATCGCGATGGTGCGCGCCGCCTGGCCGCGCGCCGAGGTGAAGGTCGAGCCCGGCCTCGAAGCCCGCCTCTGGCTGCCCGACCCGGCCGATGTGCACGTGCTGGCCGCCGCCGTGGCCGGATCGGCCGACGGGATCGTGACCGCCAACGCCAAGGATTTTCCCAGAAACGTGCTGGCCGAAGAGGGGCTGATGCGGGCCGATCCCGACGGGCTGCTGCTGGGCTTCGCCGAGGCCGACCGCGCCCGGATGGCCAGCGTGGCGGAGGCAGTGCGCGCCGAGGCCGAGCGGCTCTCGGGCGAGCCTTGGGACATGCGGGCACTCCTGAAGAAGGCGCGCCTCCCGCGGCTGGGCAAGGCGCTGGCCTGAAGGGCGGCGTGCCGTCGCGGTGAGACGCCCGCGGCAACGGCGTGTATGGATATTTTCAGCAAGAAAATGAACGGGTTGTGCGCTCAGGCCCCGCCCCACTTCTTCTCGTTGGCCTCGATCGCGGCGATGCGTTTTGCCGCCGGCGGATGGCTCAGGAACCAGGCCGGGGTCTTGGCCCCACCTGCGCCGGTGAGCTTGTCGAGCTTGGCAAAGAGCGATTTCTGCGCCGCGGTGCCGATGCCCGATTTGGTCAGCAGGGCGGAAGCATAGGCGTCGGCCTCGAACTCGTCGGCGCGCGACAGGCGGGCCATGAGCATCGAGGTCAGGCCGGTGGCGATGGCGGCGCCGATGCCGGGCAGGATGCGGTTGAGCACCATGGCAAGCCCGACCCGCAGGGCGTTTTGCCCGGAAAAGTCGATCATCCGGCGGCGCGAATGGCCCAGTGCCACATGGCCGAGCTCATGGGCAATGACCGAAGCCAGCTCCTGCTCGGTCACCGCGCCCTGCTTCAGCGCGTTGTGGAAGCCCCGGGTGATGAAGATCCGCCCGTCGGGCGCGGCGAGGCCGTTTATCGCCGGGGTTTCGAAGATATGCACCCGCAGCCGGGGCAGATCGAGGCTGCGGGCCATGCGGTCGGTGAGTTTGCTCATCGCCGGATCGTCGAGCGGGCTGCTCTGGCTGTCGAGCTGGCGCGCCAGCCGCCAGGCCGAGAAGCGCCACAGGATCAGCCCGTAGGCGAGGGCGAGGAGGATGGGGGTGAGCTTGAGCATTGGCCTCTATATGGGGCTTCGAAGCGGGCAGGGAAAGGTGCTTGCACGAGCGTGAATCCGGGGCCTGCGGGCGTGAATCCCTCTGATTGGGCCTTGCGAGCGGGCAAGCGGCTTCCCATCTTGGGGCCATTCAGAACGCCAAATACCTTTGACGACCAATCCTTTCGGAGCTGCCCCGATGCATATGAGCGACCCCACCCTTCTTACAGTCACCCCCACATGGCGCCCGATGGCGGGCCGTGCGGCCCTTGTGCTCGCCGCCGCGATCTTTGCCGCCGCGCTGGCCGCCTCGGGCCTGCGGCTGAGCGAGGGCGGCGGCATGGAGAGCGCGCTTTTTGCCCTCGCCTTCGCCTTCTTCTTCGCCATTCCGCTGCTGCTCGGCGCACAGCAGAGCCTTCTCGCCGCCGGCCAGACCCGGGCCTGCCTCTTTGCAGGCAGGGTGCTGGGTGTGGCCTGGCTGGCGGCGATTGCCTGGCTGGTCGGTCTCTACCTCTAGCCTTCGAAGGTGGTCTCGAGGGTGATCTCGGCGCCGCCCTCGAGCAGCTTGGAGATCGGGCAGTTGGCCTTGGCGGCTTCTGCTGCGGCCACGAAGGCCTCTTCGTCGATGCCCGCCACGCGGCCGGTCAGCTCGAGATGCACGCGCTTCACGGCAAATCCGTCACCTTCCTTGTCCATGTAGACCGTCGCCTTGGTCTCCAGCGCCTCGGCTTCCTTGCCGGTCTGGTCGGTGATCACCTTGGAGAGCGCCATGGTGAAGCAGCCCGCATGGGCCGCGCCGATCAGCTCTTCGGGGTTGGTGCCGGGCTTGTCCTCGAACCGGGTGTTGAAGCCGTAGGGCTGGTCGGACAGGGCGCCGGAGCCGGTCGAGATGCTGCCCTTGCCCTCCTTGATGCCGCCGCTCCAATGGGCCGATGCGTTGCGCTTGATCATGAGGTGCCTCCTGTTGAGTTGTTGAGCCTGTCAACGTGGCAGCGCAGGGGATGTTCCGGCCCTCAGCGGCCTTCTTTCCAGCGGCGATGGATCCAGAACCACTGGTCGGGGTCGGCCTCGATGCGGTCTTCGAGGCTGCGGGTGGCGGCCTCGGTCATGCTGCGCGGGTCGCTGTGGGCAATCGGGGCCTCCACCTCGACGGCATAATCGAGGCCGCCGTTCTGGCGCGTGGCATAGATCGGGATCATCAGCGCATCGTAGCGCAGGGCCATTTCGGCGGCGGAGGTGGCGGTGCGGGCAGGGCGGCCCATGAAGTCGATCACCTCGCCGCGCCAGGCGTGGACGTCGTGCAGGATGATCAGCATGCCGCCCGATTTCAGGTGGCGGATGAAGGCCATGGTGCCCTTGCGTCCCTGCGGGAATACAGGGCGGCCGACCGCCTCCATCGTCGCGACATAATGCTGGTTGAAGAAGGCATTGGCCATCGGCCGGTAGAGCCCGCCGAAGTGGTAGCCCCCGGTGTTGAGCCGGGCGCGGGCCGCCTCGTAATTGCCGAAATGCCCGGTGACGGCAATCACCGCGCGGCCCGCTTCGCGCGCCTCTTCCAGCGCCGGCAGGCCGGGGCCGGAGAGCGAGAAGCCGGAGGCGCGGGCAAAGAACTGGGGGTTGGAGTAGTTCTCCATCAGCACCCGGCCCGCGTTTTCGCAGACTTTGGCGGCAAGGGCGGCGCGGGCGGGCGGGTCCATGTCGGGCCAGACCCATGCGAGGTTGTCGCGCGCCCGCTTGCCATAGCCCGCCAGCGGGCCGATGACGCCGCGGGTGAGCTTGCCGAAGGCGGGGATGCGGGCCGGATAGGGCAGCAGCCGCGCCCCGCCGATGAAGCCGCGCAGGAGCTTGTCGGTCAGCCAGTCGGCCGCCGAGCCCTGCGGTGCATCCTCTTCGGTTTCGGCCATGCGGCTCCTCCCCGGGTGGTGGCACAGGGTTAGCCGTGGGGCGGCGGGAAGGGAAGGGGGAGGCTATGGCTCGGGCGGTCTACTCCTCGTCGTCGGGCGACAGCAGGATCACGTCTCCGGCGGCTTCGAGGCGGCGGATCTCGCCGACCACCTCCGTCATCGCCTCCTCACCCTCCTTCTCCTTGACCTTGCCACGCTCGGCCATTTCCTCGCGCAGCCCTTCGGCCATGCGCTTGGAGATATTGTCGAGGATGTGATCGCGGCTGCGCTCGGCCTCGCCGGTGGCGGCGGCCAGCGCGGTGACGAGCACCGACTGGTCGATGCCGCGGATGATCTTGGGGATATCGCGGGTCGAGAGGCGGTCGGCGATATTGGCGAAGGTGAAGATCGCCTTCTTCACCTGGTCGGCAAACTCGGCATCGTCTTCCTCGAGCCCCTTGAGCACGTCATCACGGGTGGCGGAGGGCGAGAAGTTCAGCACCGCGGCAACCCGCTCCACCGGACCTTCCTCGAAGGCGGCGATGGGCAGGGCATCGAACTGGGCAGCGAGCGTCAGCCCGATGCGGGCCACGGTTTCGGGCGCAACCTTGCCGGTGCGCGACATCGCATGGGTGATCCGGCGCGCCTTGTCGCCGGGCAGGCGGCCGAGCACCTCCGCCGCCTTGCCGGTGGGCAGCTTTGCCAGCACCACGGCGCCGACCTCCACGCTCTCCTCCTCCAGCATGGGCTGGAGCTTGGCAGCATCGAGCCCGGCAATCCGCTCCCAGGGGTCGCCCTTGGCGGCCACCCCGGCCTCACGGCGCAGGCGGGCGGCGGTGATGGGCGAGATATGGCCGTCGAGCAGGCCGAGCGCCCCCTCCATCGCGCCCGGAAAGCACAGCGCAATGCGGTCGAGCTCGCCGGAAAACTCCGAAATGACCTCGGCCAGCGTGTCGCGGTCGATGGTGCGCAGCTGGCTCATGGCGCGGGTCAGCTCGGTCTGCATCCCGTCGGGCCAGTCGGCGAGCGGCAGCTTGGCCCCGCCATTCACCAGCAGCCGCACGATGATCGCGGCCTTCTGGCGCCGCGACAGCTTCACGCTCGCCGCGCCGCCACCGCCCATGCCGCCCCCCGCCATGGCAGGCAGCCCGCCGAGGCCGCCGGAGGACGCGGGGCCATCATCGGACAGGGAGTCAAAGGCACCCAGCCCGCCGGGCAGCGGGGAAAGAGAGGTAGACATCAGCGCCTCGCGCCTCGAGCAGTGATCGTTGCCGACCAGCTTAGGCGGATGAGTTTAAGGCGGCGTTACCGCGCCCGCGTTTCTGCCGGGCCGTTCCTGCCTCAGCCGGTGGGCGTGATGCAGCTTGCAGATTTCTCGTCCCAGACCTTGCCGTCGGCGCAGGTCATCGTGACCTCGTGGCTCGACGAGCATTCGGCATGGGCAAGCGCGGGAGCGAGGGCCAGCACGAGGGCGGCCAGGGCGGTCTTCGTCTTCATGGGTCTCATACCTCCGGTTAATTCCCCAAGCCTAGCACGCGCACCGATTCCGGCAAAGCGCGCGCCCCCGTGCCCCGGCTTCCGTTACGGAAACGTGAATGCTCCGGTGCAACCGCGTGAATGCGCCCCCGCCGCGATTGCCGCTGGGTCAGCCCCGGCGCAACCCTCGTCGCAGGCACCGGGCAGACGGCTTGCCGGCCCCAAGGCCAAGCTGTCGTTTCCCCCGACCTCTCTGCCCGGTGCCCCCAGCAAATGCCGCGCCCCCGGCGTGGCCGTTCTTCAGGAGGACTCCAGCAATGACACATGCCAAAGGCCCCGCCCGTCCCGCTTTTGCCCCGCGTTCCAAGCTCTACAAGGGCCGTTTCGGGCGCATCTGCCCCGGCCTCACGCCCTGGGTTCCGCCCGGCGTGCCGCTCGGAGAGATCGAGGCGCATTTCGTCGCCTTCGCCAATGCCCACATGACCGAGCGCCCCGGCCTCAGCCCCGACGAGGCCAACGCGATCACCGACGAGCTCGAGGCCGAATTCAGCTCCGACATCCCGGCGGGCTACACCTACTTCGGCCAATTCGTCGACCATGACATCACCTTCGATCCCTCGCCGCTCGGCGTCACCATCACCGACCCGGAAGGGCTCGAGAACTTCCGCACGCCCCGGCTCGATCTCGATTGCGTCTACGGCACCGGCCCGGGCGACCAGCCCTTCATGTATGACGGCGCGGGCAAGTTCCTGATCGGCGAGATCCCCGGCACCGGGCTGGCCGACCTGCCGCGCAACCGCAATGGCATCGCCATCATCGGCGACAAGCGCAACGACGAGAACGCCATCGTCAGCCAGATCCAGCTCGCCTTCCTCACCGCCCACAACACCCTGGTCGACCGCGCCGTCGCCGCAGGCGCCGTGAACCCCTTCATGGAGGCGCGCCGGGTGCTGACCTATCTCTACCAGCACTGCGTCTGGAACGATTTCATCCGCCGCATCTGCATCGACGCGGTGGTCGATACCGCGCTCCAGAAGGACAAGGGCAAGGACGGGCGGGTGCAATGGCAGCTGGGCCTCAAGGACGTCTACTCCTGGGAGTACAATCCCTACATGCCGCTCGAGTTTTCGGTCGCGGCCTACCGCTTCGGCCATTCGATGGTGCGCAACGGCTACCAGACCAACTTCACCCACAACCAGCTCAAGCGGGTGCCGCTGTTCAACAACATCACCTCCGGCCCCGGCGCCGACGAGCCCGACCTGCGCGGCTTCCGGCCCCGCACCGAGGTGACGACGGTGCAGTGGGACTGGTTCTTCGACATGGGCAACCAGGCCGATTTCTTCCCCCAGAAGGCCCGCAAGATCGACACCAAGCTGGCCAACGCCCTGCTGTTCCTCGGCGAGAATGACGGCGACCCGGCTCATGTCGACAACAAGCTGGCGGCCCGCAACCTCATCCGCGGCGTCGCGCTCGAGCTGCCCTCGGGCCCCGACGTGGCGGCCAAGCTGAACGTGCCCAACGCGGTGACCCTCACCGCCGAGGAGCCGGCGGCGCTCTGGTACTACATCCTCAAGGAGGCCGAAGGGCAGGGCGGGGCACGGCTCGGCCGGCTCGGCTCCACCATCGTCGCGGCGGTCTTCGCCGGCCTGCTCAAGGGCGACCCGCGCGCCTTCGTCAACGCCGATCCGGGCTGGACCCCCGAGGACGAGCTGGCCAGCGGCATGCTGACGGCAGAGGACCGGCAGGACAACGCAGACTGGGGCCTCCCCGCGATCCTGCGGATTTCCGGACAGCCGGTGAGCGGCGTTTAACCCTTTCCCCTCACCAGGCAGGAAGGCCCGCAGGCGTGGTGGCTCGGGCCCTTCCGGGAAAGGTCCGTCCCCTTGGGGCGGGCCTTTTTCCGGTCCGGGCGGGCGCGGGCCGCGGCAGGCTCAGGCGCGGGTGTCCTTCGGGCGCATCACAAGCCAGATCAGCGCCCCCCCGGCAAGCACGAGGAACGGCGCCATGGCGAGGTTCACCGCCGTCCACCCGGCCTGCGGCGAGCCGCCCGAGCAGTTCATCAGCCCGCCTGAGGCCAGCGAGGCGAGGGTGACGCCGCCGAAGACGATCAGATCGTTCAGCCCCTGCATCCGCCCGCGCTCATGGGCACCATGGGCGCCCGCCAGCATGGTCGTCGCGCCGATGAATCCGAAGTTCCAGCCCAGCCCCAGCAGCACGAGGGCAAGGAAGAACTGCTCGAGGTTCACCCCCGAAAGCCCCACCGCTCCGGCCCCGGCCAGAATCACCAGCCCCGTGGCCATGATCTTCTCCACCCCGAACCGTGCGATCAGGTGGCCGGTAAAGAAGCTCGGCGCGAACATCGCCAGCACATGGGCCGTCACCACGTCGGCGGCATCGCCGGTCTCGAAGCCGCAGCCCACCACCGCGAGCGGCGTCGAGGTCATCACAAGGTTCATCAGCGCGTAGCTTACCATCGCACAGATCACCGCCACCGCAATGCGCGGGGTCTTCAGCAGCTCCATCCGCGAGCGGCCCTTCGGCGCGTCATGGGCCGGAACCGGCGGGCGCGGGATGTCGATGAAGAGAAACAGCAGCGAGCCGATCAGATTGACCGCGATCACCGCGCCATAGGTGCCCAGGAAGGGGATGACATAGGCATCCGCCGTCAACTTCACGATCTGCGGGCCGATGATGGCCGAGGCCAGCCCGCCCGCCATGACGTAGGAAATCGCCTTGGGGCGGAATTCCTCCGAGGCGGTATCGGCGGCGGCAAAGCGATAAAAACCCTGCGCCGACATGTAGATACCGGTAAGGAGCGAGCCCAGCAGGAACAGCCCGAAGCTCTGCTGATAGAGCCCGAGCGCCCCGATCGCGCCCCCCGCCGCACCGCCCGCCGTGCCCGCCCAGAAACCGGCGCGCCGCCCGAACCGCTGCATCAGCGCCGAGAGCGGGGTGGCCGAAAGCATCGAGCCGAGCACGATCAGCGAGATCGGCAGGGTGGCAAGGCAGACGTTGGGCGCAAGGCTCTGCCCGGCCAGCCCGCCGATGGTGAAGATCATCGGCATCTGGCTGCCCAGAAAGGCCTGCGCCGCGACCAGAACGGTCACGTTGCGGCGCGCCTTGCGATCGTCTCCGGCGGGGGTCAGGGGGGCAGTGCTCATGGCCGGTTTAGAGCCCAAGGCCGGGGGGGGTGCAAGCGCCAAAGCCATTCTGCGAACAGTCTGTTTAGCCACGTCACGCTTGGCCCGGCGGCGCCGGAGACCTATGGTTCGCGTCGGTATGATACGGGATCGGGGCAAAAGACTCCTGCTGCTTGCTGGCAGCGGTGAGAGCCGGGCGCTGGCACAGGCGTTGGCCTGGCGTGAAGGTGTCACGCTGGAAGTGCGCCTGGCGCGTCCCATGCGCGGGCGGGCCTTTCCGGTGGCGGCCACAACCGGCGGCTTCGGCGGCGCGGAGGGCTTCCGCGCCTTCCTCGACGACTGGAAGCCCGACGCGGTGATCGACGCTACCCACCCCTATGCCGAATCCATCACCGCCCGCACCGCCGGGATCTGCCGCAGCCTCGGTTTGCCGCTGCTGCACCACGAGCGCGCACCATGGCAGGCCACCAAGGGCGATGACTGGGTCGAGATCGACTCGCCCGAGGCCTGTCGCAGCCTGATCCCCGAAGGCGCCTGCGTGTTTCTCGGCACCGGGCGGGCCGGGCTCGAACGCTTCGGCTGCCTCGAGGGCCGGCGGGTCATCTGCCGCCAGCTCGATGCGGCGGACGGGCCGTTTCCCTTCGAGGGCGGCGAGTTCATCGTCTCGGTGCCGCCCTTCTCGGTGGAGGCCGAGATGCGGCTGTTCCATCGACTCGAGGTCGACTGGCTGGTGGTCAAGAACGCCGGCGGCGAAGGCGCGCGCCCCAAGCTCGACGCCGCCCGCGCCATGGGCCTTCCGGTCGCCATGCTCGCCCGCCCGCCCGAGCCCGAAGGGGTGACACGCGCCGAAACCCTCCAGGCCGCGATGGACTGGATCGAGGCCCTGTGAGTGCCGCGCCCGCCCAAGGGCTGGGCCGCATCATCCACTCTCCCGCCTGCGTGGCCGAAGGCGCCGCCTGGCTCGCCGCAAACTGCCCGCAGATGGCCCGCGCGCTCGAGGCCTGCGGCGAGGTGCCCCTGCGCCTCAAGCCCGACGGCTTCCCCGCGCTGCTCTCCGCGATCGTCAGCCAGCAGGTCAGCGTAGCCTCCGCTGCCGCGATCAGGGCCCGGGTCGAGGCGGCGGGCTTTGCCGATCCCGCGCGGGTCCGGGCCGCCGACGACGAGGCCCTGCGCGCCTGTGGCCTCTCGCGCCCCAAGGTCCGCTACGCCCGCGCACTGGCGGAGGCCGAGGTCGACTATCTCGCCCTGCGCCTCGCGCCCGACGAGGAGATCATCGCCACCCTCACCCGGATCCCCGGCATCGGGCGCTGGACGGCGGAGATCTACGCGATGTTCTCCCTCGGGCGCGCCGATGTCTTCGCCCCCGCCGACCTCGCCCTGCAAGAGAGCGCCCGCATGCTCTACGGCCTGCCCGAGCGCCCCTCGGAGAAGGCCCTGCGCGCCATGGCCGAGGCCTGGTCGCCCTGGCGGGCGGTTGCGGCGCGGCTGCTTTGGGCCTACTTCCGGGTGGAGAAAAACCGGGAAGGAACGTTGTAGATGGCACCGAGAGAGCTGAAGGTCGGGCGGGTCGCGCCGCAATCGGGCACTGTGAAACAGGTGGTGATCTTCCTGCATGGCTACGGCGCCGATGGCAACGACCTGCTCGGCCTCGCCACCCCGCTCGGCCAGCACATGCCCGACACGCTGTTTCTGGCCCCCGATGCCCCCGAGCCCTGCCGCAACAACCCGATGGGCTTCCAGTGGTTTCCCATCCCCATGATGGACGGCTCCAGCCAGCAGGAGGCGCAGGCCTCCATGGCGCAATCGGTCGAAGACCTGAACGCCTTCCTCGACAGCGTGCTCGAAACCGAGGGCGTGACCCCGGACCAGGTCGCCCTCGTCGGCTTTTCCCAAGGCACGATGATGAGCCTCCACGTCGCCCCCCGCCGCGCCGAGCCCTTCGCCGGGGTCGTCGGATTCTCCGGCCGCCTGCTCGAGCCGGAGCGGCTGAAGGGCGAGGTCAAAAGCACCTTCCCCGTGCTGCTGGCCCATGGCGATCAGGACCCGCTGGTGCCCTTCGAGAGCATGGCACTGGCCGGCGAGGCGCTCACCGCCGCGGGCTTCCCGGTCTATACCTTCACCATGGAGGGCACGCCCCACGGCATCGCCCCCGAGGGCCTCAGCCAGGCCTTCGCCTTCCTGCGGGAGTTCCTGCTGAAGGATGGCTGAGGGCAGGGGCGTGGTGGGTTTCACCTTCTCTGCGGGATGGCAGACCCGCCGGGCGGTGGGTTGCACCCACCCTACGGCATGATCGAACCGCCGCGCTGGCTGCTCGACCGCTTCGCGGTCTCCGCGCCCGAACTGGTGGCCGAAACCGCGATTGCGCGGGTCTGGCGCGTGCGGCATGGCGCGGGGCTGGCGGCGCTGAAGCTCTGGCACGACCCGTCCATGGTCAACGAGGCCGACGGCGTCGGGTATCTGGCCGAGCGGGCCGGGCAGGGTGCGGTGCAGGTGATCGCAAGGGCCGAAGGTGCGGCGCTGATGGAATGGCTCGACGGTCCCTCGCTGGGCGACCTCGTGCGCGAGGGCCGCGACCGCGAGGCCGCGGAACACCTCGCAGCCGTGGCCCGGCGCCTGTGGTCACAACCCGCCCTCTGGCCAAACCCCCGGCTGGTGAGCGAAACCGACTGGTGCCGCGCCCTCTACGCGCTGGACTTCGCGCCGGGCCTGAGCACCGCGCACCGCGCCGCGATCACACAGGCCCGGGCGCTCCTGCGCCATCTTCTGGCAGAGGCCGGCGCCCCCATCGCCCTCCACGGCGACCTCCACCACGACAACGTCAAGCTCGGCCCCCGTGGCTGGACCGCCTTCGACGCCAAGGGCATCGCCGGCCCGCGCCCCTTCGACCTCGCCAACGCCTTTCGCAACCCCAAGGGGGCCGAGGCGCTGGTGGCCGATCCGGCCCGCGCCCTGCGGCTGGCGGCCCTCTTTGCGCCGGCAGCCGAGGTCAGCGAGGCCGAGATGCTGGGCTGGGCGGCCGCCAAGGTGGCGCTGTCGATCTCCTGGCGCGCCAAGGGCAGGCTTGAGGCCGATGCCGAGCTTGGCCTTCTGGCGATGTTCCTCAAGCTCGCCGGAGCCTAGAGCCGCCCCCAAAATCCCCCCGACACCACCCGCCGCCGCCCGAATGTCGGGACAAGTCCCGACCTACGCTGGTCGGCGCGGGGCGGCGCACTATATGCGGCACTGCAGCATTCCGGCCGCCCGCCCGGGCCGGGCGCTGTCACGCCCCTGTCACGGAATCGGGGCATTTCTTCAGACAACACCGCATGTTGCGGGGGTTGCGCGGGGTTTCACCCCAGATATAGTCGGAAAAAGACTCACGGCGCGAGACGCAAGAACAGACAGGCAGACGAGCACGGAGACAGGCAGATGGACGGCGATTTCAGGACGGCTTTCGTCCGAGAACCCACGAACCTCAAACACCACCCCGCATTGGTGCTGAACGCCGATTACCGTCCGCTCTCCTACTACCCGCTCTCCCTCTGGCCCTGGCAGGAGGCCATCAAGGCGGCCTGGCTCGACAGGGTGAGCATCATCGCCGAATACGACGAGGTGGTGCGAAGTCCCTCCACCGAGATCAGGATCCCCTCGGTCGTCGTGTTGAAAGATTACGTAAAACCCCAAAAGCGCGTGGCCTTCACGCGCTTTAATTTGTTTCTGAGGGACGAATTCCGCTGCCAGTACTGCGGGGCCAAGGGCGATCTGACCTTCGACCACGTGGTGCCCCGTGCCCGCGGCGGGCGCACCAGCTGGGAAAACGTGGTGGCCGCCTGTGCGCCTTGCAACCTGCGCAAGGGCTCGCGCCAGCTGGCGCAAACCGGCATGAGCCTGCGCAAGCCGCCACGGCCCCCGAGCGCGGGCGAACTGATGAACATGGGCCGCCGCTTTCCGCCCAACTACCTGCACGACAGCTGGGTCGATTACCTCTATTGGGACGCCGAGCTGGAGGCCTGAGCCGCCCGCCTACTGCGCCGCCCCGAAGGCCCGCTCGAACAGAGCGCGCTGCGAGCGATGGATCAGCAGGCTCTCGCGCAGCAGCCCCCCGTCGATCCCCTGTTGCAGCGGCAGGCTCATGCTGTGCACCAGCCTCCGCGTCTCCGCCGACCAGATCGCCTTGCAGCAGTAGCTTTCCGCGTTGTAGCGCTCGATGTCCTCCAGGCCCGGGCGCTCGTGCAGCTCGAGGCTGGAGGAGAGGATCACAAAGCGGCAGCCCGTCGGGTCGTCCTCTGCGCAGCCGCCCTGAAAGCGGATGAGGATCGGCGCCGAGCGCGTCGCCACCCGTACAATATGCTGCCCGCCGCTCATTACCGCGCTGGCCGAGTAGCCGATCGCCTTTGCCAGCTCGGCCAGCTCCTGCGGACTGCGGGCGCGCAGCTCAAGCGGATCGGGCGCAGGCGGGGCGGTGGCCAGAGCCGCCTCCACCTCGGTGACATAGCGATGAAACACCCCGAGGCTGCGCAGGAAATCCGCGCGCCGCTCGAACAGCTCGGGCGCCACGATGCTGGCGATCGTCACCGTGCGCCGTCCGGGGCGCACCTCATAGGCCAGCTCGCCCTCGTCCAGAAAGCCGAAACGCCCGTCGTCATAGATCTCGCTGAACCCCGCGCCGGTCCTGCCCGAGCGGTTCTCGACCACCGCCTCCAGCTGCAACCCGCCGCAGCCTTCCGCCCGGCACCCCGAGAAGATGGCAAGGTAGGAGAGCTCGTCGAGCGACACCAGGTAGCTGCGCTCGCCCTCGGGCACCCGCGCGCCGCCCTCGTCATCGCGCTCCAGAATGCCGCCCAACTCGGCCAGCACCGCCTCCAGCGCCTCGGGCCGGAACACCGGCGGCAGCTCCAGCTCCGGCGGCGGGGTGAAGTCGGCAAGCGCCTTGCCCAGCACCCCGATCCCTTGCCGCCAATGCCCCAGAGCCTCCGCCAGCGCCTCCGGCGCGTCGGTCTCGAAAGCTGTGACGATGCGCGCCTCTTCCGCCTTCAACGTGATCCGGTGTTTCAGCGGCGGCGACATGAAGGCCGCAAGCCCGCCCGATTTCAGCAGCTGGCTGAAGGAGTCGCCATCCATCCCGCCCGGATTGGGCAGCTTGGAGGTCACCTCCACCTCGCCGCAGCCGCCCACGCTACAATCATAGAACCGCAGCACATGGTCGCCACCCGGCAGGTCGAGCGGAAAGGCAATGACCGTGCCCCCGGGGCTCAGCTCGCCGCCGGCGGGATCAAAGGCAACGCCCTGACCGGCCGCCAGCTCGGCAAGATCCTCCGGCGTGGTCGCCCCGGCCGCGAGGGGGGCCAGAAAAAGGGCGGCAAACACGGTCTTGCGCAGAAACATCTCGATACCCTCCAAACGGAAAACGCCTCACCCGGCCTCGATCACTCCAGCAGCACATCCGCGCTGAAGCTGCCCACACCCACGCCCAGCTTGGGGGCCTCGGAGGGGGCCGCGCCGCTCACTTCGATCTCGGCGGGGCTGATGCCGAGCGTCGGCGGGGCAGAGGGCGGCGTGGCGGGTTGCGAGGGGGCCACCGCCGCCGTGGCGGGGCCGCGCTCATACCATTCGGTCAGCATGTCCCAGGCGGTGTTGTGCATCGAATACTGCACCGCGAGGCTTTCACGCAGATAGGCCTCGGTCATCGGCGCGTTGAAGGGCAGGGTCATCGACATATGCACCTTGCCCGGCGCCACCTGCACCATCTTGCAGCACCATGCGCGGCGGTTGAAATCCTCGACATCGGCGGCATCGAAGGCGCTGTCATAGCCATAGCGGGTTTCGATCCGCAGGAAGTTGCAGGGCTTTCCCTGCTGGCAGCTCACCGGCTGCACCAGCACCTTGCTGCCCTTGTACTCGGCCAGAAAGCCCCATGGCCCGTCCTGCCCGAGGTCCGAGACCTGAAAGCCCATGCCCGTCAGCACCCCGGCGATGCGGGCCACGTGCTCGGGGTCGGATTGCTGGATCATCCCGCCCGACTGGGCCGTGGCGGCGAGCGGTGAAAGGGTGAGGCTGGCGGCGAGGGCAAGGCTGCGCAGGGCAGGGGACATGGCAATGGCTCCTTGGTGAATGTCTGTCTCAAATCTTCATCCCAACTATGCTCATGCCGCCCCGGTCGGGCAATCCGCCTTGTCGTGACAAATCCGTTCATTCGCCGGGTTGCCCACCCACCCTTGGGTGCTAGACTTCCCCGAGGGCTGCGGTTAAACCGGGGCCGTTAGCGCTAACGAACCCCAGAGCGCCGAGCCGCAGGGAGACCCCATGGTATCACGCGTCATTCCCGTCGATCCCTTCGACCTGGTGATCTTCGGCGGCACGGGCGATCTTGCCCGCCGCAAGATCCTGCCCGGCCTCTACCGCCGCATGGCCTCCGGCCAGATGCCCTCCGAGGCCCGCATCATCGGCGCCGCCCGCTCCGATCTCGACCGGGACGGCTACCGCGAGATGGTGAAAGAGGCGATCGAGGAGTTCGGCGACCCCAAGCACAAGAGCGACGTGGCCGGGGTGAGCGATTTTCTGGAGCGGCTGGATTATGTGGCGATCGACGCCAAGGGCGAGGCCGGTTGGGAAGAGCTGAATTCCAAGATGCGCCCCGGCGTCATCGGCGCCTACTACTTCTCGGTCGGCCCCAGCCTCTTTGGCGACCTCGCCTCGCGGCTGAAGAGCCACGGCATCGCCACCGAGCGCAGCCGCATCGTGGTCGAAAAGCCGTTCGGCCACGACCTCGCCTCCGCCAAGGCCCTGAATGCCGACCTCGCGGCGCATTTCCACGAAACCCAGATCTACCGGATCGACCATTACCTCGGCAAGGAAACGGTCCAGAACCTGATGGCCGTGCGCTTCGGCAACATGCTCTTCGAGCCGCTCTGGAACTCGCAATATGTCGATCACATCCAGATCACCGTGGCCGAAACCGTGGGCGTCGGCGGGCGCGGCAGCTACTACGACAAGTCCGGCGCAATGCGCGACATGGTGCAGAACCACCTGATGCAGCTCCTCTGCCTCATCGCCATGGAGCCGCCCGCCAAGTTCGACCCCGACGCCGTGCGCGACGAGAAGCTCAAGGTGATCCGCGCGCTCGACGAGGTGAACCCCCACCACATCGTGCGCGGCCAATATGACGCCGGGCCGGAAGGGCCGGGCTACCGCGAAGACGTTGAGGATGCGCGCTCGCGTACCGAGAGCTACGTGGCCATGAAGGTCGGCATCTCCAACTGGCGCTGGTCGGGCACGCCCTTCTACCTGCGCACCGGCAAGCGGCTGAAGGCGCGCGCCTCCGAGATCGCCGTGGTCTTCAAGGAAACGCCCCACTCCATCTTCGGCGCCGAGGCCGGGCTGCACCGCAACATCCTCACCATCCGCCTCCAGCCCAACGAAGGCATGGAACTCGGGGTAACGATCAAGGAGCCGGGCCCGGGCGGGATGCGCCTGATGGACGTGCCCCTCGACATGTCCTTCGCCGAGGCGCTGGGGCCGGATGCCGAGGATGTCCCCGACGCCTACGAGCGCCTGATCATGGACGTGATCCGCGGCAACCAGACCCTCTTCATGCGCGGCGACGAGGTCGAGGCCGCCTGGGCCTGGACCGACCCGATCATCGAGGGCTGGATCGCCCGCCACGACGTGCCCAAACCCTATGACGCGGGCTCCACCGGCCCCGAAGACGCGCTGGCGCTGCTGCACCGCGACGGACGCAAATGGCGAGACATCAAGGTATGAAACTGCGCGAATATCCCGACGCCGAGATGATGATGATGGATCTGGCCGACCAGATCTCGTCGGAACTGACCATGGCGCTCGAAACCCACGAAGCCGCCAGCTTCTGCGTGCCCGGCGGCTCCACCCCGGGGCCGGTCTTCGACCTGCTCGCAGGGCGCAAGTCGCTCGACTGGAGCCGCGTGACGGTGTTCCTCAACGACGAGCGTTGGGTGCCCGAAGACAGCCCGCGCTCCAACACCCGCCTGATCCGCGAGCGCCTGCTCACCGGCCCGGCGGCGGCGGCCAACTACGTGCCGCTCTATGCCCCGGCCGATCGCCCAGAAGACGCGATGGAGGGGCTCGCAGAGGGAATCGCCCCGCACCTGCCCATTTCCGTCCTGCTGCTCGGCATGGGCGCCGACATGCACACCGCCTCGCTCTTTCCCGGCGCCGACCGGCTGACCGAGGCGCTCTCCGACGAGGCCCCGATCCTGCTGCCGATGCGGGCCGAAGCCGCCGACGAGCCGCGCATCACCCTCTCGGCGCCGGTGCTTCAGGGCGCGCTCTCGACCCATATTCTCATCACCGGCGAGGCCAAGCTCTCGGCCCTCGAACGCGCCCGCCACCTCTCGCCCGCCGAGGCCCCGGTAAAGTGCGTGCTGGGCGAGGCCGTGGTGCACTGGGCCCCCTAGGCGCCCGCCCGACTTGAGGTTCATGAAGGCCGTTAAGCTTTCATGCAGAGATTTAGCGCAAACAGGCCGGAAGGCGGATCGACGAAAGGATATCAGCCATGTGGGACAAGCTGAGGGCCTATCAGGCCGAACATGCCCGTCGCCCCATCTCCAGGCTCTTCGCCACCCCCAACCGGGCGGCCAACTTCTCGGCCCGCTTCGGTGACATGCTGTTCGACTTCTCGAAAACCTCGATCGACACCGAGGCGCTCTGGCTGCTGATGCAACTGGCCGAAAAATCCGGGGTGGCAGGCAAGCGCGATGCGATGTTCGCGGGCGAAAAGATCAACGACACCGAAGGCCGCGCCGTGCTGCACACCGCCCTGCGCGGGATCGACGGCGGCCCTGTCATGGTCGACGGCGCCGATGTCATGCCCGGCGTGCTCGAGGTGCTCGGCCGGATGGAGGCGTTTTCGAACGAGGTGCGCAAGGGCAGCTTCACGGGGGCAGGGGGCGCCATCACCGATGTCGTCAACATCGGCATCGGCGGCTCCGATCTCGGCCCCGCCATGGCCTGCCTCGCGCTCGCGCCCTACCACGACGGACCGCGCACCCATTTCGTCTCCAACGTCGACGGTGCCGACATCACCGACAGCCTGCACGGCCTCGACCCAAAGACAACGCTGGTGATCGTCGCCTCCAAGACCTTCACCACCATCGAAACCATGACCAACGCCGCCACCGCCAAGGCCTGGATCTCCGAGGGCGGGGGCGATGCAAAGGCCCAGTTCGCCGCGCTCTCGACCAACATGGAAAAAACCGCCGCCTTCGGCATCCCGCCCGAGCGGGTGTTCGGCTTCGAAGACTGGGTCGGCGGGCGCTATTCGGTCTGGGGCCCGATCGGTCTGTCGCTGATGCTGGCCATCGGCCCCGACGCCTTCAAGGCCTTCCTGCGCGGGGCCCAGTCGATGGACAGGCACTTCTGCGCCGCCGAGTTCAAGGACAACCTGCCGGTGCTGCTCGCCCTCGTCGGCATCTGGCATCACCAGGTCTGCGGCTACCCCACCCGCGCCGTGCTGCCCTACGACCAGCGGCTGGCCCGGCTCCCGGCCTACCTCCAGCAGCTCGAGATGGAGAGCAACGGCAAGCGGGTGCGGATGTCGGGCGACAGGCTCAAGGTGCCCTCCGGCCCGGTGGTCTGGGGCGAGCCCGGCACCAATGGCCAGCACGCCTTCTACCAGCTCATCCATCAGGGCACCGGGGTTGTGCCCTGCGAGTTCATGGTCGCCGCCCGCGGCCATGAAAGCGAGTTGGCCCACCAGCACGAGCTGCTCGTCGCCAACTGCCTCGCCCAGGCCGAGGCGCTGATGAACGGCCGCTCGATGAAGGAAGCGACCGCCCTGATGGCCGCCAAGGGCTTCGAGGGTGCCGAACTCGAGCGCCAGGCCGCCCACCGCGTCTTCCCCGGCTCGCGCCCCTCCACCATGCTGCTCTACCCCGAGCTGACCCCGGAGATCCTCGGCATGGTGATCGCGCTCTACGAGCACCGCGTCTTCGTCGAAGGGGTGATCCTCGGCATCAACAGCTTCGATCAATGGGGGGTGGAACTCGGCAAGGAACTCGCCGTCGCCCTGCAACCCGTGGTCGCCGGCGAAGCCGATGGCGCCGACAAGGACGACAGCACCCGGATGCTGGTGGATTTCATCCGCAAGCGCCGCTGACCCCGGCAGGCTGCGCCCGTCCGGCGCGGCCCGCAGGCCATGCGGCTGCCCATCCGATTGTTCGAAGATCTGGAGCGGGTAGCGGGAATCGAACCCGCACGTTCAGCTTGGGAAGCTGACAGGCTACCACTACATCATACCCGCCGCGAAGGCTGAGATACGTCTCGCCGCGCCTGCCGTCAAGGGATTGAAAAAAGAGGCGGGGCGGAGCGGCAGGGCCTGACCTGCCACACTCCACCCCGCAAGGACCGGCGCGGGAGCCAACCCCCGGCCCGCGGAGAAATCGGGCCATCAGGGGAGGATGACTGGGGGAGGCCCCGTCAACCGCCGGAGGGAAACACCTCTCGCCGCGAACGAAGCTGATGGCCAAGGGGGCGCCATGGCTGGCCTGGGAGGAAAGTGACCGGATCCATGGCAAGTAACCCCTTGATTTCGTTTCGCTCCATCAGCTCGTCGCTGCGATGAAACAGATATGGGGGAGCCGCGCGCCGATTGCCAATGACAAAGCCCGTCATGCAATTTCGCCTGCCAAAAATGGGCCGGGCCGGGGCTGGCAGGGGGAGGACCTGCCAGGCCACCGGCCCGGATCTACCGGCTGACAGCGCGCCCGCCTGCGGGAGGGCAGGCCTTGGGGAGGAGAGGGCGCCGGGGCCGTCAGGCCGGGATCTGCTCTTGCCGGGCGCGCGGGGAGGGCGCGCCGCCACGGCGTGGTGTTACTTCCAGAGGTCGTCCGTCGCGGTATAGCCCCTGTCGGGCGCCGAAATGCCGCCGCGCGGGGATTTGGAGGATTTCGTCGCGGTCTTGATATCGCCAGCAAAGGCCGGGGCCGTAACGAGGGCGACAAGCGCGAAAGCTGCAAGAACGGGTCTGGTCATGATATGGCTTCCTGTCGAAAGATCGTCTGAAAAGGTCTTGGTCATCACGCAATATCGTGATGCTCAACAGGTGGGCGCGCGCCCGGCGATTTTCCAGACCTGGCGCATAAGGTTTTTTGCGCGCCTCCTGAAAGGCACGCAAAACCAAGGGTTTGCCCGTCAGCCCCGCCTGCGCCGCCGCCGTCCGCCCTCACCACCGCTGCCGCCGGTGTTGAACGAGGGCTCGGGCAGGGGCGCCACTTTCGACAGTTCCGGAAAGGGCGCCGTGGCATGGGGAATGCCGTTGGCCGCCACGAAATGCTCCTGAAAGCGCGGCTCGATCGCGGTCTCTACCTTGGTGATCTCGCGCACGATCTTCTGCACCTCGACCCGCGCCGCCTTGTTCAGCAGGGCAATCCGCGCCCCCGTGCCCGCAGCATTGCCCGCGCTCGTCACCCGCTCTAGCGGCGCATCGGGGATCATCCCGAGCACCATCGCGTGTTTCGGGCTGATATGGGCGCCAAAGGCCCCGGCCAGCACGACCCGGTCGACCTCGTCCACGCCCAGCTCGTCCATCAGCAGCCGTGCACCCGCGTAAAGCGCTGATTTCGCGAGCTGAATCGCCCGGATATCGCCTTGGGTGACGGTAATGCGCGGCCCGCCCTCGGCGGTGCCGTCAAAGATCAGATACACGAAGGTGCGCCCCTGCGGCGTGATCCGCGCCGTGCCCGTGGCCTCCGCCGAGCCGATCAGCCCCGAGCGGTCAAGCAGCCCGGCCATCCGCATCTCTGCCACCGCCTCGATGATCCCCGAGCCGCAAATCCCGGTCACCCCGGTGGTCGCGGTCGCCAGATCAAACCCCTCCTCGGTGTTCCACAGATCGCAGCCGATCACCTTGAAGCGCGGCTCCTTGCTCTCGGGGTCAATCTCCACCCGCTCGATCGCGCCGGGCGCGGCCCGCTGCCCCGAGCTGATCTGCGCCCCCTCGAAGGCCGGGCCGGTGGGCGAGGAGCAGGCCAGCACGCGGCGCTTGTCGCCCAGCAGGATCTCGGCGTTGGTGCCGACATCGACGATCAGCGTCAGCGCCTCGGCCTTGTGCGGCGCTTCCGAGAGCGCAACAGCGGCGGCATCGGCCCCCACGTGGCCTGCGATGCAGGGCAGCAGGAAGGCGCGAGCTTGCGGGTGGATCGCGCCGGGCATGAGCGTGGCGGCGGGCAGCTCCAGCGCATCGGAGGTGGCCAGCGCAAAGGGCGCCTGGCCCAGCTCCACCGGGTCGATCCCCAGCGCGAGGTGGTGCATGACCGGGTTGCAGACCAGCGTGATCTCAAAGATCGAGTCGGTCTCCACCCCGGCCTCCTCGGCGCAGGCGCGGGCAAGGTCGGCCAGCGCGCCGCGCATGGCGGCGGTCATTTCCCTGTCGCCGCCGGGGTTCATCATCGCGTAGCTGACCCGGCTCATCAGGTCTTCACCAAAGCGGATCTGCGGGTTCATCACGCCGCTGCTGGCCAGCACCGCGCCACTGGTCAGATCGCAGAGATGCGCGGCGATGGTGGTGGAGCCAAGGTCGATCGCCAGCCCGTGCAGCGGCCCCTCGTAAAACCCCGGCCAAAGCGCCAGCAGCCGGGGCGCGCCCTCGGCCTGATGAACCGCGCATGTCACCTGCCACTCCCCCTTGCGCAGCACCGGCTGAAGCTGTGAAAGCAGGTCAAGGTCGGCCTGCAAGCCCTTGATGCCCCACGCCTTCTCCAGCGCCGTTGCAAGGCGCTCGAAGTCGCCGGTGGGGGCGTGCATGTCGGGCTCTTCGACCTCCACCAGGTAGAGCCGCGTGGCCGGGTCCATCTCGATGGCGCGGGTGTCGGCGCTCTTGCGGATCACCTGCTTGTGCACCTGGCTCTCCGGCGGCACGTCGATCACCACGTCCTTCTCGATGCAGGCCTGGCAGCCCAAGCGGCGGCCTTCCTTCAGCCCGCGCACCCGGTCATAGCGCGCCTCCACCTCGTTCCAGTCGGTCAGCGCATCGGCCTCCACCGTCACCCCATGCTTGGAAAACTCGCCCGATCCGGGGCTGACCTGGCATTTCGAGCAAATCCCGCGCCCCCCGCAGACCGAGTCGAGATCGACCCCGAGTTTGCGGGCGGCGGCCAGAACCGAGGTGCCGGCGGGCACGCGGCCGCGTTTGCCGGAGGGGGTGAAGATCACGAGAGGGTCGGTCATTGGGGGGTGCATCCATCTATGTCGGCGCGGATCAGCCGGGCAAGGTCATCGGGCCGGTCGGCCCAGAAGGGCGGCAGTTGCAGCTCTGCCTTGTCGCGGGTCGCGGTCGGGCAGGGCCCACCTTCCAGCAACGTGCAGGCCACGGTCTCGCCCGGGCGGGCATGAAAGGTGAGCAGTCCCGGCAGGCCAAGGGCGGGGTTGCGCGAGGTGGTCTCGATCCGCGCCGGGTCAAGCGCCGAAAGCGCAACGGAAAGCACCCGGCTTTCACCGTCAAACCCTTCCGGTTCAATCACTTCGGTGGTGATCTTCATCTCGCAGCCCCCGGTTTCCAGATCGGTGCGATAGGTAAACGCCCCCGCACTCCACAGCGTCGGAAACCCCTCATCCTCACCGCTTCCCGCCGTCTGGCTGCGCCGCGACAGGCCAAGGGCAAGCGCCGCGACGGTGCCCAGAACAAGCAGGGCGGTGAGGGCAATCAGGGCAGGTCGCATCGCAGGGCTCTCCGATGAATCGGCCCATGGATGCCTGCTCGCGCGCTGTCTGACAAGGGGAGGACGCACCAGCGGGTGGGCTGGAAAAACGGGCCGCATTGCCCCCTTAAAGGCACGCCGAGGCGGTGCAAGGGGAGGCGTGAAGGCCCGTTCTGGGCGGCGGGGGCGATGCGGCCCTCCATGTCCATGACGTCCAACTTGAGCCACAGGTTCTAACAGCCGGTTAACCGTAGCCCCCGACAGGCCCGATTTAGCCCTTAAAACTTGCATCAAATCCCGATCAGGCCCGCCGACGCCGACGCCCGCCGCGCCCCGCGCCACTCGCAGCCGAAGCCTTTGAGGCCTCGGCAAAGCTCTCGCCCGCCTCGACCGCATCCAGAATGCGCGAAAACCCAATCCAGGCCCCGCCGTTCGGGTCGTGGTTCATCAGCAGGTTGGCGGCGCGGATCGCCTCCATCTCCACCGCCCGCACCGGGTTCATGATGGCGCTGGTCATGCCCGCGCCGATGGCCATGGGCAGGAAGGCGGCGTTGACCCCGTGGCGGTGGGGCAGGCCGAAGCTGATGTTGGACGCCCCGCAGGTCGTGTTCACGCCCAGCTCGTCGCGCAGCCGCCGCACGAGGGTAAACACCTGGTGCCCGGCAGTCGCCATGGCGCCGATCGGCATCACCAGCGGGTCCACCACGATGTCATGGGCCGGAATGCCGAAATCGGCAGCGCGCTCCACGATCTTCTTGGCCACCGCAAAGCGCACGTCGGGGTCTTCCGAAATGCCGGTGTCGTCGTTGGAAATCGCCACCACCGGCACGTTGTATTTCTTCACCAGCGGCAGCACCAGCTCCAGCCGCTCCTCCTCGCCGGTGACGGAGTTCAGCAGCGGGCGGCCCTCGGCCATTTCCAGCCCGTTTTCCAAAGCGCCGGGCACGGAGGAGTCGATGCAGAGCGGCACATCAACAACGGCCTGCACCTTCGCCACCAGCTCCTTCATCAGCATCGGCTCGACAAAGTTGTTGTCGGCATAGCGCGGATCTTCGGCCATCTTGTTGGTAAAGACCGCGCCCGAGTTCACATCCAGCACCGTCGCCCCGCAGGCCACCTGCTCCAGCGCGTCGCGCTCGACGGTGGAAAAATCGCCCAACTCCAGCTCGGCGGCCAGCTTCTTGCGGCCCGTCGGGTTGATCCGCTCACCGATCACGCAGAACGGCTCGTCAAAGCCGATGGTGACGGTCTTGGTCTTGGACTCGATGACAGTGCGGGTCATGGGGCTCTTTCTCAGGGGTTGGCTCTGGCGCGGCGGCTCAGGCGGATTTGGCGGTGGCGGGCGCACCGTTTTCGGCGGCCCATGTGGCGCAGGTCTTGATCCCGCCCAGCGGGAAGAAATGCACCTGCTCGATGTTGGTGGCCCGGCCCGCAGCGCGGGCGCTCGCGAGGCCGGCGAGCACGTCGGAGGGCTCGAAGGGCAGGACCAGCTTGGTCACATCCTTGGCGCGGCGTTGCAACACCCGCAGGGAGGGGCCGACACCGCAGGCGATGGCGAACTTGATCATGGTCTGCAACTTCGCCGGACCCGCAATGCCAATGTGGATCGGCAGCGAAATGCCCTCGGCGGCAAGGTCTTCGGCCCAGTGCACCACCGGGTCCGCCTCGAAACAGAACTGCGTGGCAATGGCCATATGCGCATCGGAGCGCTCGGCAAAATCCTGCTTCCAGCGAAGGGCTTGCATGACGTTCTTCATGCCGCCGTCCGGGTCGATGTCGCGGTTGCCCTCGGGGTGGCCGGCCACGTGAAGGCGGGTAAACCCGGCGCGGTCGAACAGGCCGGTCTCGAGCAACTGCATCGAGTCGGAAAAATCGCCGTGAGGCTGGCTGATCCCGCCGCCCAGCAGCAGGCCCTGGGTCACCCCGGCCTCGCCCTGGTAGCGCGCGATCCAGTCGGCCAGCGTGGCGGCATCGGGGATAATCCGGGCCGGGAAGTGCGGCATCACCTCAAAGCCCTCACCGGCGATGCGCTTCGCCGTCGCCACCATGTCGTAGATCGGGGTGCCGTCGATGTGGGCGATGTAAACCCGGGTGCCCTCGGGCAGCAGTGCGCGGAAATCCTCCACCTTCTCGGCCGTCCGGGGCATCACCTCGATCGAGTAGCCCTGAATGTAGCTCGCCACATCCCCGTTCATCGGGGCGGGGCTCTTGCGGCGGAAGTTGAGGATATTCATGGCGCGCTCCCAGAAACGGATCATGTCAGGCCGATTTGGCCCAGCCGTCATTGGCGATCAGGGCGCGGATCACATCCGGGCCATGCTCGCTGTCCAAGCGCTCGGCGGTTTCCTTGGCCACGGCATCGGGGTCGCCCTCCGCCGTGCCCGAGGGCACCTTGCGCCACTCCGAGAGGTAGGCATCGCTGTCTTTCGCGCCGATCTTCATGGCGCAACGGTCAATCGCCTGCTCAAAGCGCTCGGGCAGCACCGCCTTCGATCCGCGACGGCCCTTGCCGACGATGACCTGTGCGGGGATGTCCCGCCAGTAAACCACGGTGATTTCGGCCATTCAGCCCGTCCCTTCACTTGCCCAAATGGGCACCTCTCAAATCCCGTCTACGCGGAATCTCCGCCCCCCCACGCGCGAATTTCGACATGGTGAGAAGCGGAAACGACAAGCGCCCGTCGCATTCGACCCTACCGGGGGTTGAGGTGTGGTTAAAGGCGCCGGAGCCGTCGAATATTTCATGTTAATCATGAGCAGACTGCGCTCCGGCAAAACAGTTGCTATCGCTGCGCAATGAGCGTTACGCTGGGCCCAACTCGAAATGGAGGGCGTCATGCCCGCGAAGCGTCCCACTGGTGCGGGCGCGTTCCCCAAAGCGGTCGAACCACCTGCACCGCCGGTTGCCGACCCAGTTGCCACCTATGCGGCGCTGGACCTCGGCACCAATTCCTGCCGTATGTTGGTGGCCCAACCCAAGGGCAACCAGTTTCACGTCATCGACAGCTTTTCGAAGTCTGTCCAGCTGGGGCAGGGGCTTGAGGCCTCTGGCCGGATCAGCCGTGCCTCGATGGCGCGCACCGTGCAGGCCATGCGGATCTGCCGCAAGAAGTTCCAGAAACACCGGGTCGAGCGGATGCGCCTCGTCGCCACCGAGGCCTGCCGCCGGGCCGAAAACGCCCACGAGCTGATCGAGTCGGTCGAGCGCGAAACCGGCCTCGCGCTCGAAATCATCCAGCCCGAGGAAGAGGCCCGCCTCGCCGTGGTGAGCTGTGCGCCGCTGGTCTCCACCCGCACCGAGCAGCTCCTGGTCGTCGATATCGGCGGCGGCTCCACCGAGCTTGTCTGGATCGACATCTCCCGCGTCCCCCGCGCCGACCGGTCCCGCGCCATCATGCGGCTGCACAAGGGCTTCGTCACCGAAAACAGCCCGTTTCCCGCCGCCAAGGTGGTCGACTGGATCTCGATCCCCCTCGGCGTTGCCACCCTGCGCGACCAGTTCCGCGACGTGGCCGGCGATGGCGCCCGCTTTGCCCTGATGTCCTGCTACTTCGAGGACATGCTGGCCGAGTTCACCCCCTATCAGGTCGGCGTCGGGCGCGAGGGGTTCCAGATCATCGGCACCTCGGGCACCGTCACCACCGTGGCCGCCTCCCACCTCGGGCTGCGCCGCTATGACCGCAACAAGGTCGACGGGCTGCGCATGACCACGGCCCAGATCGACTCGGTGATCCGCGGCTACCTCATCATGGGCGACGCCGGACGCCGGGCCGATCCGCGCATCGGGCGCGACCGGCAGGCACTCATCATGTCGGGCGCCGCGATCCTTCAGGCGCTGATGCGCGCCTGGCCCACCGACCGGCTCTCGGTCGCTGACCGGGGCCTGCGCGAGGGGCTGCTCTACGCCCAGATGAGCGCCGATGGGGTGTTGGAGGACGGCCCGTTTTGAGCGGCGCTGGGGTGGCACCGACCCTACCTCCCGCCTGTAGGGCGGGTGAGACCCACCAACCGACGATGCTTGCACCAACCGGAACTCCACGCTAACCCGCAGCATGGCAAAGAAACCCACAGGAAAAAACAGCTCCGGACGGGGCATGCGCGACCTTCGAGTGAAGGTGAAATCCGCGCGCGGCCGCAAGCTGTCCTCCACCCTCTGGCTCGAGCGCCAGCTGAACGACCCCTACGTCCAGCGCGCCAAGAAAGAGGGCTACCGGGGCCGCGCCGCCTTCAAGATCATGGAGCTGGACGACAAGTATCGCTTTCTCGTTCCCGGCGCCCGCGTGGTCGACCTCGGCTGCGCGCCCGGCGGCTGGTGCCAGGTGGCCGTGCCCCGCATCAACGCGCTCGGCGAGCGGGCCGGCAAGGCCCAGGGCCGGATCATCGGCGTCGATCTTCAGGAGGTCGAGCCGATCGCCGGGGCCGAGCTGCATGTGCTTGATTTCATGGAAGACGGGGCCGACGATGAGGTGAAGGCCTGGCTCGGCGGCCCGGCCGATGTGGTGATGTCCGACATGGCCGCCGCCTCCTCGGGTCACAAGCAGACCGACCACCTGCGCATCATCGCCCTCTGCGAAGCCGCCGCCTACCTCGCCTTCGACGTGCTCGCGCCGGGCGGCACCTTCGTCGCCAAGGTTCTCGCCGGCGGGGCCGAGGGCGAGCTGCAAAAGCTGCTCAAGCAGCGCTTCGCCAAGGTCGCCAACGTCAAGCCCGGCGCCAGCCGCGCTGACAGCTCCGAAAAATTCGTCGTCGCCACCGGCTTCAAGGCCCCCGAGGCCGACTGACCCCCTTTTCCTCCGTCGCCGCTGCGGGCATCGTGGCGGCCGGGAGGACATGCGATGATCGACACAGAAGGGCGCAGCATAGGCGCGGTCTTTGCCGAGGCGGCTGGGCGTTGGCCCGAGGCCGAGTTTCTGCTGGCCCCCGATGGCCCGAGCCTCACCTACGCCGAGACCCAAAAGGCCGTATCGGAGGCCGCCGCCGGGCTCACCGCCGCAGGCTACGGCATGGGCCACCGCATCGCCGTCTGCCTCGGCACCTGCCCGGCGCATTACATCCTCAAACTGGCGATGAACCAGCTCGGCATCTCCTTCGTGCCAATCAACCCCGATTACCGCCCCGGCGAGCTGGCCTACGTCCTGCAAGACTCCGCCGCCGCCCTCATCCTCGCCAGCCCCGACCATGCGCCCCTCGCGCAAGCCGCCATGTCGGAAATGGAAAACCCGCCCCTTTTCAGCACCTTCGAGCGCACTCTTGATCTCCCGCAGGCAGCCTCCGCACCGCGCCCGGATGTGATCACACCCCAGAGCGAGGCCAGCCTGCTCTATACCTCCGGCACCACCGGCCGCCCCAAGGGCTGCATCCTCAGCCACGACTACGAGCTGCTGATGGGCGCCAGCTACATCCGCCCGCGCGGCGCCATGGCCATCACCGGGGCCGACCGCGTGTTCAACCCGCTGCCCGCCTTCCACGTCAACGCCGGGGTGCTCACCTTCTTCGGCGTCATGATCGTCGGCGCCGCGCTGATCCAGCCCTCCCGCTTTTCCGCCTCCCGCTTCTGGGAAGACTGCACCCAGACCCGCGCCACCGTGTTCCACTACCTCGGCGTGGTGATCTCGGTGCTGATGGCCGACAAGGCCGCCGACCGCAGCCGCCTCGGCACCCTGCGTGCGGGTCTCGGGGCCGGGGTGGAGCCTGCCCTGCATCTCGGTTTCGAGGAACGCTTCGGCATCCCCCTCGTCGAACTCTGGGGCATGACCGAAATGTGCCGCGTCCTGTCGATGGAAGAGGAGCCCCGCCACCCCCACACCCGCGCCATGGGCCGCCCCCGCGCCGATCTCGAGGTGCAGGTCTGGGACGACAGCGGCAAGCGCGTCGCCCCCGGCACCCCCGGCGAAATGGTCATCCGCCACTCCGCCGCCACCCCCAAACGCGGCTTCTTCTCCGGCTACCTCAACAAGCCCGAGGCCACCGAAGAGGCTTGGAAGGGCGGCTGGTTTCATACCGGCGATACCGTCGAGATGGATGAAGAAGGCGTCATAACCTTCGTGGATCGCAAGAAAAACATTATCCGAAGGGCAGGGGAGAACATCGCCGCCGCCGAGGTCGAAAACGTGCTCTTCGAGCACCCCGCCGTCGAGAACGTGGCCGTCGTGCCATGCCCCGACGAAACCCGCGAAGAAGAGGTGCTCGCCGCCATCCGCCTCGCCCCCGGCCATGCGCCCACCGCCGAAACCGCGCAAGCCATCTTCGCCGCCGCCTTCGCCCGCATGGCCTATTACAAGCCCCCGGGCTGGGTGCTCTTCGTCGAGGAAATCCCGGTCACCGGCACCCAGAAAGTCCAGAAACACGCCCTCTTCGCCCCCGGCGAAGACCCGCGCGCCCGCCCGGGCATCCACGACCTAAGGCACCTGAAGAAACGCGGCTAACGTTCTAGCATTTCAGAGATATCCGGCCCCAGGCACCTCAGCGCCGGCACCATCGCCCTGCGGTAGCGCTCCAGCGCGTCCAGCTTCATCCAGTCCTGCGGGGCCGGAATGTCGCGCCATGGCTTGGCGGACCCCACGTAGTGAAACAGCCCCGGCGCCGCCCGCGCCGCCGCATGAGCTTTGCGCTGCGCCCGGCTGAGCGGCCGCTTGTCGGATTTCGCATTGCCCCACAACAGGTTCCATGCCGGCGCAAGATGGGTGATCCGCCCCTTCATCACGTGGTTGATCCAGTCCTGATCCGCAAAATGCGTCTGGTGCTCCGCCCGAAACCGCAGCGCCGCCGCCAGATCGGCCAGCTCGGCAAAGATCGCCTCATGCGCCGGGTCGCCCCCCTCCAGCACCAGAACGCCGGTGTTCACGTAGCTCGCCCCGTCCAGCAGCGGCTCCATCCGGGCGATATGGGCAAACCAGGGCAGGGTGCGCCGAAACAGCCCCCGGCTGCGATGGGCATGCCAGCGCTCCACCGGATAATCTCGCACCGCGCCCATCGGCCTGCCGCCGAGGTCGGCCTGGTGCAGCGCAATGATATCGTCGCAGATCAGCGTGTCCCCATCGAGGTAGATCACCCGCCGCCCCAGCAGTCCTGGCAGGAAAAGCCGCCCATAGGTCGCCGCCGTCCAATGCTGCTCGGCCTCGATCGCGGGCAGCTCCAACCGGGCGCTGTGCAGCCGCGCCTGCGGAAACTCCGCCCGCAGCCTGTCGAGCGGGCGCTCGATCCCCGTCACCTCCCCGAGATGAAACACATGCACCTCCACCGGTCCCTTCCGATGGCTCAACAGCGAATGGAGAGACACCAGCGTCGGCGCCAGAAACCCTGCGTCGCAGACATAGGCCACGGTCGGGGTGTCGGTCATCTCCATCGGGCGATGACCGCAATGACAGGAAAACGGGGCCGCATGGCCACCGGAAATGCGGGCGCAACGCGCCGCTTGCTGCAGGGCAAATCAATTGACTTTCAATAGGTTGCGGAAAAATGCTCAACCATGAAAACACATGCGGGCGTAAATGCCCGAAAACGCTGGAACAAGATGCAAACTGTCTTCAACTCTGGAGCAGCCCGCGCATCAGGTCAATGCGCGGCGCAGGCTCACTCCCACTCGATGGTCCCCGGAGGCTTCGAGGTGATGTCGTAGGTCACCCGGTTGATCCCCGGCACCTCGTTGATGATCCGCGTCGCGGTTTCGCCCAGGAACTCGTGGGTGAACGGATAATAATCCGCCGTCATCCCGTCGACGCTGGTGACCGCCCGCAGCGCGCAGGCATAATCATAGGTCCGCCCGTCGCCCATCACCCCCACCGTGCGCACCGGCAGGATCGCCACAAAGGCCTGCCAGATCTCGTCGTAAAGCCCGTGTTTGCGGATCTGGTCGATATAGACCGCATCCGCCTCGCGCAGAATGTCGAGCTTGGCGGTGGTGATCTCGCCGGGGCAGCGGATCGCAAGGCCCGGCCCGGGGAAGGGGTGGCGCCCGATGAAGCTGTCGGGCAGGCCCAGCTCTCGGCCCAGCGCGCGCACCTCGTCCTTGAACAGCTCACGCAGCGGCTCGACCAGCTTCAGCCCCATCTTCTCGGGCAGCCCGCCCACGTTGTGGTGGCTCTTGATCGTCACCGAAGGCCCGCCGGAAAAGCTGACGCTCTCGATCACATCCGGGTAGAGCGTGCCCTGCGCCAGATAAGCCACGCCGGTGATCTCGTCGGCATGTTTCTGGAACACGTCAATGAACAGGCGGCCAATGATCTTTCTCTTTGTCTCAGGGTCACTTACGCCCTCAAGTTCACCCAGAAACAGCTTCGCCTCATCGGCATGTATAAGCGGCAGGTTATAATGCTCGCGGAACATGCTCACCACCTCGGCGGCCTCGTCCTTGCGCATCAGCCCGTGGTCGACGAACACGCAGGTCAGCTGCTCGCCGATCGCCTCGTGGATCAGCACGGCCGCCACCGAAGAATCCACCCCGCCCGACAGCGCGCAGATCACCTTGGCATCGCCCACCTGCTCGCGGATCTTGGCCACCGCCTCCTCGCGGTAGGCCCCCATGGTCCAGTCGCCGGCAAACCCGGCCAGCTTCACGAAATTCTGGTAGAGCGTCGCGCCATTCGGGGTGTGATGCACCTCGGGATGGAACTGCACCGCATAAAAGTTGCGCGCCACATCCCCGGTGATCGCAAAAGGCGCGTTGGGCGAGGTGCCATAGACCTCGAAGCCCGGCGCCAGCTTGCTCACATGGTCGCCATGGCTCATCCACACCTGCTCTGGCCCCTCGAGGAACCAGCCCTGCAACAGGTCGATCCGCGCCTCCGAGGGCGTCACCTTGGCGCGGCCAAACTCCGCCGTGCCGCCGCCGCCCGAGATCTTGCCGCCTTCGACCTTGCCGCCAAGGTCCTCCATCATCGCCTGCTGGCCATAGCAGATGCCGAGGATCGGCACGCCAAGCTCGTAGACGCTGGCCGGGGGCCGGGGCGAGCCTGTCCGGGTCACCGAGTCCGGCCCGCCCGAAAAGATCACCGCCTTGGGGGCGAACTCGGCCAGAAAGGCGTCATCCACCGTGTTGAACGGGTGGATCTCGCAATAGACGTTCAGCTCGCGCAGACGGCGCGCGATGAGCTGCGTCACCTGGCTGCCGAAGTCGATGATGAGAAGGCGCTCGTGGTGGCGCTCGGGATGGATCATGCTCATGGGCTCAGGCAATATTGCCCCAGCCCAGCCCGCGCAAGCCCCGTAGGGCGGGACTTGTCCCGCCATGGCCCCGCACATGTCGCTTTTCCCCCCGAGGCGGCGCAATCCGGCCTCGCTGTGCCCAATTCATCCGCTATCAGGCTGCAAAGGCATGCGTTTTTGCGGGAAAGGAATCGCATATGGTCGAAGCGGCGGCAGAGGGCAGGCGGCGCGGGCGGGGCGGTGGCGGAGCCGCGCGTCGGGCCGAGCGCACCGGGATGAAGATCGAGGCGGCCAGGTTCATCACCCGCGCCATCCCCAATCTCGACATTCTCAACGAGGAGGCGCTTGAGATCATCGAGCACAACGCCGAGATCGTGCTTGAAGAGATCGGCGTCGCCTTCGTCGAAAACCCCGCCGCGCTGGCCCGCTGGCGCGAGGCCGGGGCCACCATCGAGGGCGAGCGGGTGCATATCCCCCGCGGCCTTGCCCGCAAGCTCTGCGAAACCGCCCCCGGCCAGTTCACGCAAATCGCCCGCAACCCCGAGCGCAACGTCGAGATCGGCGGCAAGAACCTCGTGCTCGCCCCGGTCTACGGCCCCCCCTTCGTGCGCGACAATTCCGGCGGCCGCCGCTACGCCACCATGGCCGACTTCGATAACTTCGTGAAACTCGGCTACATGTCCAAATGGCTGCACCACTCCGGCGGCACCGTCTGCGAACCCACCGACATCCCCGTCGCCAAGCGCCATCTCGACATGCTGATGAGCCACATCACCCTGTCCGACAAACCCTTCATGGGCTCCGTCACCGAGCCCTCCCGCGCGGTCGACAGCGTCGCCATGGCCGAAATCCTCTTCGGCGGCCTCGAAGGCGGGCTGAACGGGCGCTGCGCGATGACCTCGCTGATCAACATCAACTCGCCGCTCACCTTCGATTCGGTGATGATGGGCGCGCTCGAGGCCTATGCCGAGGCCGGGCAGGCCTGCATCATCTCCCCCTTCATCGTCGGCGGCGCCATGGCGCCGGTCTCGGTGGCGGGCACGCTCACGCAGGTTCTGGCCGAGGTCATGGCCGGCGTGGCCTACTCCCAACTCGTCAAACCGGGCGCGCCGGTGATCTTCGGCGCCTTCGTCACCTCGATCGACATGAACTCCGGCGCCCCCACCTTCGGCACCCCCGAAGCCAGCCAAGTAACCTATGGCGCGGGCCAACTCGCCCGCCGCATGGGCCTGCCGTTCCGCTCCGCGGGCAGCTTCAACGGCTCCAAGCTCCCCGATGCCCAGGCCGCCTATGAAACCTCGAACTCGCTGAACATGGGCCTGCTCTCGGGCGTCAACTTCATGCTCCACGCCTGCGGCTGGCTCGAAGGCGGCCTCGTCTCCTCCTACGAGAAGTTCGTGATGGACGCCGACCAGCTCGGCATCCTCCACCGCCTCGCGGCCCCGGTGCCGGTGGATGACAACGGCCAGGCCATGGACGCCCTGCGCGAGGTCGGCCCCGGCGGCCACTACCTCGGCTGCGCCCATACCCAGGCCAACTACAAAACCGCGTTCTGGAAATCCGAAGTGCTCGACTACAAGCCCTTCGAGACCTGGGAAGAGGAGGGCGGGCGCGACACCGCAACCCTCGCCTCCGAACGCGTGAGCAAACTGCTCGCCGCCTACGAGGCCCCGGCGCTCGATCCCGGCACGCGCGAAGAGCTCGAGGCCTTCATCGCCAAGCGCAAGGAGGTGCTGCCCGACGCGATGGCATAGGGCAGCGCCACATCGGCCCCTAGTGCTCCACCGGGGCCTGCGGCAGCAGGCGGGCCTCGGCCAGAAGCGCGATCATCACCTCGACGTGGCGGATGACCGAATAGGTCGACAGGCCGTGCTGCCGGCCTTCCTCCATCTCCGCCTCGGTCTCGATCAGGTCGCGCACCGCCCGCGTCGGGGCGGGCAGGGTGGCCACCCGCATGATCCGCTTCAGATCCCGGCTGCGCGAGTAGTCGGCAAGCCCCAGCCTCGCGGCCCGAATCAACAGCTTGGGCCGGCGGATGCCCCCCAGCGGCCCCTGCGCCTTGCGGGCCTGGTGCCCGCCGATCGTGATGTTTGGTGCGTCGGTCATGTGAAAAACTCCCAGATGTGAGGGCCTCAGCCTCGCACAACCTAAACGGGTGTTGCGCAATCTCCGATTGAGCGAGCGCAACGTCAGGGATTTTTCATGAATTTTAGACAAATCTTGTTTTCACGACGCATTGTTAACTTCTGAGTAACTAATTCTTCTCTAGGTTGAGCTGGCTGGAGTACATTTATACCGCCGATTGGCCTGAGGGGATTGGGACAGATGACCGGGATTGACGGAGATATGGAGCCCTCCAAAGCCGTGCCCCAATGGGTGCCCAGAAGCGCCCTGCACTACCTGAAACACACCGAAGCGGGCCAGAGCATACGCGGCCTTGCGCGGATGGAAGGGGTACATGCCTCGACCATACTCAGGCAGATCAGGCGGTTTGAACAGCGTCGTGACGATCCGCTTGTCGATGAGGCGCTCGCGCGTCTCGGGCAGGCACATTTCATGCACCACGACGCCACGGGCCAGCCCCGGGCCGCCAAGGAGACCCTGTCCATGAGCCGCCACTTCACCCCCGACCGCAAGATCTGTGACGAAACCACCGTGGCCCGCGA
Source organism: Oceanicola sp. 502str15 (assembly GCF_024105635.1). Classification (NCBI taxonomy): domain Bacteria; kingdom Pseudomonadati; phylum Pseudomonadota; class Alphaproteobacteria; order Rhodobacterales; family Roseobacteraceae; genus Oceanicola; species Oceanicola sp. 502str15. The sequence goes on along the minus strand of NZ_WYDQ01000001.1, from coordinate 1,166,406 downwards.
GGGCCGCCGCATCCTGCGCCGCCTCTGCGAAAGCGGCGCCGTGCTCGCCGTCGCCGCCGACCTCGAAAAGGCCGCCGTCGTGCGCAGCCTCGCCGATGGCCGCTCCACCCGCACCGCCGTGGTCGACCGCGAGGTCGCCCAGGCCTTCGCCCTCAAGGAGTGGATCGCCCTGCGCAAGCCGGGCCGCGTCGCAAGCTACACCATCACCGCCACCGGCCGCGCCGCGCTCAAGCGGATGCTGGCCGAGACCGAAGGGGCAGGGGGCGGCGCGCGTGGCTTCGCCGAGGCCATGACCCCCTTCGCCCTCCAGCACGCCGAGATGGAAGAGGCCGACGCCGGCGAAGACCGTCCCCGCAAGCTGCGCTACAACCGCGCCGAAAGCCCGGTCACGGCCCTGTCGCGGCGGCGCGAGAAGGATGGCAAACCCTTCCTCTCCGCCGATCTCGTCGCCGCCGCCGAGCGCCTGCGCGAAGACTTCGAGATGGCCCAGATGGGTCCGCGCGTTGCCCAGAACTGGGACAACTTCCTCACCGGCGGCACCCGCGGCCAGTTCCAGTCCGCCTCCGGCCCCGCCAACGGCCCCGCCGCCAGCCGCGCCCGGGTGGCCGGCGCGCTGCGCGATCTCGGGCCGGGGCTGGGCGACATGGTGCTGCGCTGCTGCTGCTTCCTCGAAGGGCTGGAAGCGACCGAAAAGCGCATGGGTTGGTCGGCCCGCTCCGGCAAGATCGTGCTGCGGATCGCGCTGCAACGCCTCAAGCGCCACTACGAAGAGACCCACGGCCCCGAAGCCCACATGATCGGCTGACCCCGGCAGCGGGTGCACGCTGGGGGCGCGCACCCGCCTGAGGCCGCCCATTGCGGCGCAGCCTCATCCCGTTGCGGTCGCGCCCATCTCGCCGATCCGCGACATAATTGGAAGTTGCATTCTTTCCGCGTTCCGATTAGCTGCCCTTATGAATCTCACCCTCCGCCAGCTCCGCTCCTTCGCCGCCCTCGCCGACACCGGCAGCTTCGTCGGCGCCGCCGAGGTGGTGCATGTCTCCCAACCCGCCCTCAGCCAGCAGATCAAGGAGATGGAGGCCCAGACCGGCTTCCGCCTCGTCGAGCGCCAGCCCCGCCGCGCGGTGCTCACTCCGGCCGGCCACGAGCTTCTCGGCCACGCCCGCACCGTGCTCGCGGCAATGGATACGCTCGAACAGGCCGCCCGCTGGCGCGACGGCCTCGGCGGGCGGCTCTCGCTCGGCGTCATCCCCACCGTCGCCCCCTACCTCCTGCCCGTGGCCCTGCCGCTGATCCGCTCGCGCAACCTCGGCCTCGAACTCCAGGTCCGCGAAAGCCAGACCGACCCGGTGCTCGACGCGCTTGAATCCGGCCGCCTCGACGCCGCCGTGGTCGCGCTGCCCTCGGGCCGCCCCGGGCTGATCGAGGAGCCGCTGTTCGAAGATCGCTTCCTGCTCGCCGGCAATGCCGCCACGCTCGCAGGGCAGGGCGCCGGCATCCGCCCCGACGCGCTCGACCCCGACCGCCTGCTGCTGCTCGAAGAGGGCCACTGCCTTGCCGATCAGGCACTCGAGGTCTGCGCCCTGCGCCGCGCCGACACCCGCGTCGACCTCGGCGCCTCCTCGCTGGCCACACTGGCCGGGCTGGTGGCCGAGGGCTTCGGCTTCACCTTCCTGCCCGAACTCGCCGCCGCCTCCGAACTCGCCGCCTCTCCCAAGCTCGCCCTGCGCCGCTTCTCCGCCCCCGAACCCTCCCGTCGCCTCGGCCTGCTGCGCCGCCGCACCGCCACCGACGACGGCTGGTTCACCGCCCTCGCAGACCTCCTGCGCGACGCCGGCCGCTCCCGGCTCGCAGAGGTGCCGATCTAGGCGCAACTGCTTAATTTTCTTGCTGAAAATACTCAACCCGACAGCGCCACCCGGCACCACACCGGCGCAGGCTCACGCCGCCAGCCCCCCCGTAGGTCGGGACTTGTCCCGACGTGCTAGACGCGGAAATGCTTCGACAGCTTCAGCCCCTGGCCCTGATAATTCGAGGCAATCTCGGCACCATAGAGCCGCTCGGGCCGCTCGGCCATGTGCTCATACACCAGCCGCCCCACAACCTGCCCGTGCTCCAGCACGAAAGGCGCCTCGTGGCAGCGCACCTCCAGCACCCCCCGGCTCCCGGCACCGCCCGCCTCGGCATGGCCGAATCCGGGGTCGAAGAACCCCGCGTAATGCACCCGAAATTCGCCCACCAGCGCCAGATAGGGCGCCATCTCGGCTGCATACATCGGCGGAATCGTCACCGCCTCGCGGCTGACAAGGATGTAAAACGCCCCGGGATCGAGGATGATCCGCCCCTCATCGGTCTCGATCCGCTCCCAGAACTCCGCCGCCGGATATTCCCCGATCCGGTCAAGGTCGATGATCCCGGTGTGCGGCTTGGCGCGATAGCCCACCAGCCCGCCCGGCCCGGGCCGCAGATCGACCGAAAACCCCAGCCCCTCCGAAATCACCGCCGCGCCGCCATCCACCAGCGGCACCTCGCCGTGCAGCGCCCGCAGCGCCGCGTCATCCAGCACCGCCTGGCCCCGGCGAAACCGCAGCTGGTTCAGCCGCATCCCCGGCCGCACCAGCACCGAAAAGCTGCGCGGGCAGATCTCGGCATAAAGCGGCCCCTCGTAGCCCGCCGGCACCCGGTCAAACTCCACGCCCTCGTCGGTGACAAGCCGCGTCAGCAGGTCCAGCCGCCCGGTCGAACTCTTGGCGTTGGCCACCGCCGTCAGCCCCGCCTCAAGGCTCAGGCTCTCCATCAGCGGCACCAAATACACGCAGCCCTTCTCCAGAACCGCGCCCTGCTCCAGCGAAACCTCATGCATCCCGAACTCTGCAAGCCGCTCCGCCACACTCGCGCCCTTGCCCGGCAAAAACGAGGCACGGACCCGGTAAGCCACGGTTCCCAAACGCAAATCAAGGCTCGCGGGCTGGATCTGGGCAGAGGTCACCTCGGGCGTACCCCGCAGGGCCCCCCGCGCAATCATCGCCGCAATCGCCTGTCCGGGCAGCACACCCAAGGGCTCGTTCATCCGCACTGGCTCCCCTTCATGCAACAACGCCCGCAACCCTCTCGGGTGCGGGCGGTGATGAAACTTTTGGTCGGGCTAGCAGGACTCGAACCTACGACCTTCCGTCCCCCAGACGGACGCGCTACCAGACTGCGCCATAGCCCGACGTTCGGGCTTTTTAGACGATTCTGCGGACCATGCAAGGGGAGATCGGGGCGGGTTCGAAGGCAGCGGCGCGGGCCTCAGCCCATCCGCGCCCGCAAGGCCCGCAAGCGGTCGTAAAGCGGGCGAAGCTGGTCGCCGTCCAGCGCCTCCTGCGGCGTCGCCTCAGCGGCGCTCTCGTCAGGCGCGGGCGCTTGCGGGGCAGGCGGAGCAGGGGGCACGAAGGCCACCGGCTCGCTGGCCTCCTCCTCCTGCGGCGCAGGGGCACGGTCAGGCATCTCCGCCGCGCCCACACCCGCAAACCTGTGATCTTCCGGCTCCGGCTCGGCTTCCGCGTCCGCCTCATCCACCATTTCCGCCCCGGTTAGCGGCAAGGGCCCCGGCGTCACCGGCGGAACCGTGGTTTCCCGCCCCGACATCGGCTTGCGAATGAAACTCGGCAGGCCCAGAGCCTCATCCTCCTCCGCCGGCGGCGCTGATTCCCCGGCCGCACTCTCGGGTTCGTCTGGCTCGGAGTCATCGGCAAAGAGATTCTCCACCGCCTCAACCGCATCCTCCGCCGTCTCGACCTCCACAGCCGGGGCAGGGGCCTCGCCCGTCATGTCCACCGCAGCCTCCGGCCCGTCGCGCAGAATATGCACCTCCGCAGCAGGTGCAGGCACCTCGCCGCTCACATCCACCGCGTCAAAATAGCCCTCCGGCTCCGGCTCCGCCGCAGGCGCAGGCGCCTCGCCGGTGATGTCCACCACCGCCGACTTCACCTCCGGCGCCACCTCGGCCACGGGTTCAACCGCTGCCTCCACCGCAGGCGCAGACGCCACCGCCTCCTCGCCATCCACCGGCGGCGACAGGTCGGCCACGGCCTTCACCCCGTTCTCCCGCAAAAACTTCTGTGCGCCCTTGATGGTCAGCCCGTCCTCATGCAGCAGCTTGCGGATCCCGCCCAGCAGCTCCATGTCGGCAGGCCGGTAATACCGCCGCCCGCCAGCCCGCTTCAGCGGCTTCACTTGGGTAAACTTGCTTTCCCAAAAGCGCAGAACATGGGTCTGAACGCCAAGCCAGTCGGCCACTTCGGAGATGGTGCGAAAGGCGTCAGGCGCTTTTCCCATGGGCTGTTGCCTCGCTCTTGTCCCTCGATCTCTCGCGCGCGCAATGCCTTCTAGGGCAGGGCCGCGCCTGCCGGCTTACTTGCGGTTTCCGTCCGCAACCCGGTCTTTCATCAGATGGCTGGGGCGGAAGGTCAGCACCCGGCGCGGGCTGATCGGCACTTCCTGCCCGGTCTTGGGGTTGCGCCCCACGCGGGCCGCCTTGTCGCGCACCGAAAACGTGCCAAAGGACGAGATCTTGACGCTCTCGCCCTTCACCAGGGCATCCGACATATGGGCCAGAACCGTTTCCACGAGCTGGGCGCTCTCGTTACGGCTGAGGCCCACCTCACGAAACACCGCTTCGCTCAGATCCATCCGCGTCAACGTCTTGCCGGCCATGTGTCGTCCCCCGTTGGTTTCGGGGGAGGATGGGGCAGAGGAATTTCCGAGTCAATATCAGCAGCTTGGAAGCTGCTGTTTATTCACCGTTTTTGGCTGATGCCGGCGTATGATGCGGGATTATGCACAGGTTTCGGCCCTGTGCGCGCCGCTTTGCGCGCCCCTCCGGGGTGAGTCGCGGCCTGCCCGTGGCTACCAGCGCAGCACCACCGAGCCCCAGGCCAGCCCGCCGCCGATCGCCTCGCAGACCACGATCTGCCCGGGCTGGATCTTGCCCTCCGCAACCCCGACCGACAGCGCCAGCGGGATCGAGGCGGCAGAGGTATTGCCGTGGTCCTGCACCGTCACAACCACCTTGTCCATCGACAGGCCCATCTTGCGGGCGGTGGCCGTGATGATCCGCAGGTTGGCCTGATGGGGCACCAGCCAGTCCACATCGGCATCGGTGAGCCCGGCCTTCTCCACCGCGGTATGCGCGGTGGCCGCCAGCTTCTCGACCGCATGGCGGAACACTTCCTTGCCTTCCATCCGCAAAAAGCCCGTGGTCCGCGTGGTCGACACCCCGCCATCCACGTAGAGCAGCTCGCGATAACGCCCGTCGCTGTTGAGATCTGTCGACAGAATCCCCCGGTCCGCAACCGTGCCCTCGCCCTCGGCGGCCTCCAGCACCAGCGCGCCCGCGCCATCGCCAAACAGCACCGCCGTCGCGCGGTCTTCCATGTCGAGCAGCCGCGAGAAGGTCTCGGCCCCGATCACCAGCACCCGCTTGGCCTGTCCGCCCAGAATGAGCCCCTGCGCGTTGGAAAGCGCAAAGACGAATCCCGCGCAGACCGCCTGGATGTCGAAGGCAAAGCCGTGCTGCATGCCCAGTTCGGCCTGCACCATGGTCGCGGCGGAGGGAAAGGTGAAATCGGGCGAGGAGGTCGCCACCACGATGGCATCTATGTCCGCCGGCTCCAGCCCGGCCTGCTTCAGCGCGGCCCTCGCGGCCTCTGCGGCCATCTGGCTGGTGGTCTCTCCCGGCGCGGCAAAATGACGGCGCTCGATGCCGGACCGCGACACGATCCACTCGTTCGTCGTATCCAAGCGCTCTTCAAACCAGGCATTCGGCACCACCCGCTCGGGCAGATAATGCCCGACGCCCCTTACAACGGCCCGAACCACCATGCTCTCAGATGCCTTTTCTCATTCGTTATGCGGCGCATCCTGCCCCGCGTGGCCCACACTTGCAAGGCGGGCGGCCAGACGCTCGCTGAAGCGGCTCTGGGCCAGGGTGAAGGCCAGTTTTATCGCCGCCGAAACGCCGGTGGCATCGGCTCCGCCATGGCTCTTCACCACGGTGCCGTTGAGGCCCAGAAACACGCCGCCGTTCACCCGGCGTGGGTCGATCCGCTTGTTGAGACGCTTCAGCGAGGTGAGCGCGAGCAGCGCGGCAAGCCGGCTGAGCGGGGTGTGCTTGAAGGCCTCGCGCAGGAACTGACCGATCAGCTTTGCGGTGCCTTCGCCGGTCTTCAGGGCGATGTTTCCGGTGAACCCGTCGGTCACGATCACGTCAACCCGGTCGCTCGGAATGTCGCCGCCCTCCACGAAGCCGATAAAGTCGAAGTCGTTCTTCGCGGCGGCATCCTCGATCAGGTCATGGGCCACCTTCAGCTCGGCGCGGCCCTTGTGCTCCTCGGTGCCCACGTTCAGCAGGCCCACCCGCGGCCGGCTCAGGCCCATGCCGTTGCGGGCATAGCTCATGCCCATAAGCGCATATTGCAACAGGTCCTGCTGGTCGGCCCGAATGTCGGCGCCCACGTCGAGCATGATGTTGAAGCCCTGAGGGTTGCGCGAGGGCCAGAGGCAGGCAATGGCGGGGCGGTTCACGCCCTCGATCTTGCGCAGCCGCAGCATCGACACGGCCATCAGGGCGCCAGTGTTGCCGCAGCTCACCGCCACCGAGGCCTCGCCCTTTTCCACCGCCTGAATGGTCGACCACATCGAGGTGTCCTTGCCATGGCGCATCACATGGCTCGGCTTGTCGTCCATCCGCACAACGCCCGTGGCATCGCGGATCACCACCCGGCTCGCCAGCCTGCGCTTCTCCACGAGGGGGCGCAGCTCGGCGGCGGGGCCGTGCAGGATAAAGGCAATATCGGGATTCTTGGCAGCAGACTTCGCGATCCCGGCCACCACCGCGGCCGGGCCGGCATCGCCGCCCATCGCATCGACAGAAATAACAACCCGGCCCGAAAGGGCCGGGAGCTGAGGGGCATCGGATGGGGCGGCGTCACTCATGTCCGCGCGCGCGATCCTTCACACTCAAGCAGCGTCTTCGTCGAAGTCGATCTCGTCGGCCGCGGCGACAACTTCCTTGTCGGCATAGTGGCCGCAGGCACCGCACACGTGGTGCGGACGCTTCAGCTCGCCGCAGTTGGAGCACTCGGCGGGATTGTCGGCCACCAGCGCATCGTGCGAACGACGCATGTTGCGGCGCGACTTGGTGATCTTATTCTGTGGGACAGCCATGTCACAACCTCGGGTCTGGGCAGGGCGGGTCTCGCCCCTGCATCTTCGGGAATCTCGTCCGGCGCGTCATACGCCGCCCCGCCGCACCGATCAAGCGCCGATCGGCAGGGAGGCGGCAAAATACGAAACTTTTGCACAAACGCAAGCAGAGAGTTCCCCCACGCGCCCCAAACCGCACCCGGCATGGGGCCTCGCACGCCACCCCTGCATTTTCTTGCTGCAAATATCTCCCGCCGGAGGCCCAAAATCTCTTCCGGCGCGGCGGTGGCTACTCTTCCATCCGCTTCTTCAGCTCGGCGAGGCCCGCAAAGGGCTTCACCTTCTCCTCGGTCATCGGCTCGGCGCCGGGCTCGGTGAACACCGCCTCGCCCAGCTCCACCCCCTCGGCCCGCGGAAAGGCGGGCAGGGCGAGCGCCAGCGCCTCCTGCATCACCTCGTCGAGATCGACATTGGCCGGCAGCGGCTCGGCCTCGTCATCCTCGGGCATTTCCGCCTCATCCTCGTCGGGAAAGGTGAAATCGGCCAGATACCGGCGCACCACCTTCTCCTCGATCCGCGTCGTCACCGGCTCCAGCGTCACCACGCAGCTCTGCACCACGGTCGCGCCAAGCGCCCCGTCGAGCCGCCAGTCCTGCTTGCCCACCGGCGTCAGCGTCCCGGCAAAGCGCAGCTTGCGCAGCGCCAGCAGGCCCAGCGCCGTGCCGATCCGGTCCAGCTCCCCTGCATCGGGCACCCGCTCGAAGGCGGTCGGCTGCCCCGTGCCCAGATCCGAAAGCCGGATCACCCCGGCCCCGCGTCCCTCTGCCATGCGCTTCCTTTCTTGATGTAACCTCGATCCTTCTGTAAGCCGATTAACAGACAAAAGAAACTGAGGCACGAGGGGATGATGGCGGCTTTGAGGAGGGCAGGCCCTGGCGCGGCAAAAGGGCTGATGCTTCTGGCGCTCGTGCTGTCGATGGCCGCATGCAGCGCCCGGATGCGCAATCACGGCTATACGCCGTCGGATGCGGATCTTGCGCAGATACAGGTGGGCGTGGACACCCGCGAAAGCGTGATCGAGGCGGTGGGGTCTCCCGCCGGCTACGGCGTGCTGCGTGAAACCGGCTACTACTACCTGTCGGCGCGCACCCGCACATGGGGCCCGCGCGAGCCCGAATTCGTCGATCGCCAGCTTCTGGCGATCTCCTTCGATCCGAGCGGACGGGTGAGCAACATCGAGCGCTTCACCCTGCGCGACGGCAACGTGGTGGCGCTCTCGCGGCGCGTGACCGACAGCAACATCAAGGGCGTGAGCTTCCTGCGCCAGCTGCTCGGCAACCTCGGCCGCTTCCGCGCCGAAGACTTCCTCGACTGATCCGGCAGGCGGGTGGGCCACAGCCCACCCCTTGCAAACCCGCTCACCCACCTCGCAAAACCCGTAGGGTGGGTGCAACCCACCCCCTCACAAGGGATGGTGGGCCAACCAAGACAACCTCACTCCTCCGGCTCGAACTCCAGCGCCACGCCGTTCAGGCAATAGCGCAACCCCGTCGGCTCCGGCCCGTCGGGAAACACATGCCCCAGATGCGCCGCGCAGCGCTCGCAATGCACCTCGGTGCGGGTCATGAAAAACTTCCGATCCACGCTCTCGCCCACCTCGGCCCCCTCGATCGGGGCCCAGAAACTCGGCCACCCGGTGCCGCTGTCGAACTTCTGCGCCTGGTCGAACAGCGCCGCCCCGCAGCAGACGCAGCGAAACCGCCCCGGCTCCTTGGGAAAATTATCGTGGCTAAAGGCCCGCTCGGTGCCATGCTTGCGCGTCACCTTGTAGGCCAGCTCCCCAAGCTGCGCCCGCCATTCCTCATCGGATTTCTCGATCTCGGCCATCTGCTTCGCTCCATCTTCCGGTCACAACTTGCGCCTATGCTCGCGCCGGACATATCTAGGGTCATAGCCGAAAAGCGCAATCATGCGCGGGGAGCTGGGGTGATGCGCGAGCTGACAAAGGGCCGTTACCGGGTGCGCCTGGCCGGGGAAGATGACCTCCCGGCCATCTTCGCCCTGCGCGGCGAGGTGTTTCGCGGCGATGCGGGCGCCGCCGACGCCGATGCCTTCGATGCCCGCGCCATGCATGTTCTGGTCGAGGATCTGGCGCAGGGACGGCTGGCCTGCTGCTTCCGCCTGCTGTCGCAATCCGGCGGCGCCGAAATCGCCAGCGGCTACACCGCCCAATTCTACGACACCGCGCCCCTTGCCGGCTACGAGGGCCGGATGCTCGAAATGGGCCGATTCTGCATCCACCCCGGCTTTCGCGGCGACCCCCACGTGCTGCGCACCGCCTGGGTCGGCATGACCGACTACATCGACACCCACGATGTGCGCCTGCTCTTCGGCTGCTCCTCCTTCCACGGCACCGACCCGGCAGTCCATATCGACGCGCTCACCCTGCTGAAACAGCGCCATGTCGCGCCGCCCCGCTGGCGCCCCGCGATCAAATCCGCGCAGGTCCACCGCTTCGCCGATCTCCCCGCCCACGCGCCCGACAAGCGCCGCGCCCAACTCCAGATGCCGCCGCTCCTGCGCAGCTTCCTCATGCTCGGCGGCTGGGTCTCCGACCATGCGGTGGTCGATGACGACCTCGGCACGCTTCATGTCTTCACCGGGCTCGAGATCGCCGCCATCCCGCAAAACCGCGCCGCCGCCTTTCGCGCCACCGTCTGACCCGCGCATGAAAAAAGGGCGCAGGATCTCCCCCGCGCCCCTTGGGTGGGGGAAACCCCACCAATCGCCAATCGGCGCTTAGGCAGCCACCGCCGCGTTGGCCTCTTTCAGCCAGGTCAGCACCGTCTCGGGAGACGACACGCCATAGGGGTCTTCCCCATGGTTGTCGCACAGCCCCGGCTCCTCGAACCAGGCTTCCACCACGCCGTCCCTCACCACGGCGGCATAGCGCCAGGAGCGCAGCCCGAAGCCGAGGTTGTCCTTGCGCACCAGCATCCCCATCCGGCGGGTAAACTCGCCCGATCCGTCAGGGATCACGCCCACGTTCTTCAAGTCCTGCGCCTTGGCCCACTGGTTCATCACGAAGCTGTCGTTGACGCTCATGCAATAGATCGCATCCACACCCTGCTCGGCGAAATCGGCAAAGCCGTTCTCGAAACCGGGCAGCTGGTAGGTGGAGCAGGTCGGGGTGAAGGCACCGGGCAGCGAAAACAGCACAACCCGCTTGCCGCCAAAGTAATCCTCGGTGGTCTTGTCTTCCCAGCGGAACGGGTTGGGGCCGCCGATGGCCTCGTCGCGCACCCGGGTGTGGAAGGTGACAGTGGGGAGTTTCATTCCGGTTTTCATGGGTTTGCCTCGCAATGTTCATCCAGCGACACCCATGGGGAGAGCCGACCGGACCCGTTAAATCCAATCTGCCGCCCCACCGGGGCAGCCCTCCTCCTGCGACCTGCCTAGAATGATTCCAACCGGCCCGCAACCGCCCCCCGGACGGCCATGCACCCCGCGCATGGCTTGCCCCGCACCCCATGCAAACCGCCCCCGCAGGGCCCCGCAAATGCCCCCGCCAAAACCTCTCCTCACCGGCGCGCGACGCGTGGACACTTCCGCCCCGCCGCTCTAGGTTGCCCCATGTCCACAAGCTACCGCCCCGGAACCCCGGAAGACGCCACCGCCTGCGCTCGCATCATCCGTGGTTGGGGCGAAGAGGTCGACTGGATCGACCCGATGGACGACCTCGCCCCCATGTCCGCCTTCTGGGCCAAGATCTTCGCCCGCCACCCGGTCTGGATCGCGCTGGAAGCCGGCGAGGTGGTCGGCTTCTCCAACCGCGAAGAGCGCCACCTCTGCGGCCTCTATGTCGACCACCAGGCGCGGGGCAGGGGCGTCGGCAAGCGCCTGCTCGATCTCGCCCGCGAGGATCAGCCCCGCATGATCGCCTGGTCCTATGAAGACAACCGCGCCGCCCGCCGCTTCTACCGCCGCGAAGGCTTCGTCGAACGCTGCCGCGAGGTCGAGGAGGGCACCGGCCTGATGAACGTCGAGCATCTCTGGACCCGGCCCGCCTGATCCGCCCCGCCTCCCGCCCGGGCACATGCCCGGCAAAACCCAGCCCTGCGCCCCCCGCATGGCTCCCCCGGCAGGTCTTTCCCCGGCAGCCCCCACGCGCTATCTAAGGCAAAACGCGCCCCGAAAGGCCCGAAGCATGACCGACCAAAGCCCGCCCCGCCTGCGCCACCCCGAAAAGGCCCGCAGGCCCGACAATCCCCAGCCCCGCAAGCCGGACTGGATCCGGGTCAAGGCGCCCACCTCCAAGGGCTACCACGACACCGCCAAGATCATGCGCGAGAACCGCCTGACGACCGTGTGCGAAGAGGCCGGCTGCCCCAACGTGGGCGAATGCTGGAGCCAGGGCCACGCCACCATGATGATCATGGGCGAGGTCTGCACGCGGGCCTGCACCTTCTGCAACATCGCCACCGGCAAGCCGCCCGAGGCGCTCGACGTGTTCGAGCCGGGCCGGGTGGCCGATGCGGTCAAGAAGCTGGGGCTGAACCACGTGGTCATCACCTCGGTCGACCGCGACGATATCGAGGACGGCGGCGCCGAACACTTCGCCATGACCATCCGCGCCATCCGCAAGCAGGCACCGGGCACCACCATCGAGATTCTCACGCCCGACTTCATCCGCTGTGACCCGAAGGTGCTGGAACTCGTCGTCGAGGCCCGCCCCGATGTGTTCAACCACAACCTCGAAACCGTCCCCGGCCTCTACCCCGAGGTCCGCCCGGGCGCGCGCTACTTCCACTCCCTGCGCCTGCTGCAAAGGGTCAAGGAGCTGGACCCGTCGATGTTCACCAAATCGGGCATCATGGTCGGGCTGGGCGAAAACCGGCAGTCGGTCATCCAGGTGATGGAAGACATGCGCGCCGCCAACATCGACTTCCTCACCATCGGCCAATACCTGCAACCGACGCCCAAGCACCACGCGGTGGACCGCTTCGTGACCCCCGAGGAATTTGCCTCCTACGAAAAGGCCGCCTACGGCAAGGGCTTCCTCATGGTCTCGGCCAGCCCGCTCACCCGCTCGTCCTACCACGCGGGGGATGACTTTGCCCGCCTGCGCGAAAACCGGCTGGCCAAGCTCGCCGGGGCATGAGGCGGCCCTCTTTCGCTCTGCTGCTCGCCGCAACCCTGGCCGCCAGCCCGCTTGCGGCGGCGCCCCGAGAAATCGGCGACTGGCGGCTGAGCGCGCACAGCACCGCAACGCCCGGCGCGGTGCAATGCTCCGCCGCCCTGAAGGATGAGGCCGGCGCCGTGCTCGCCCTCTTCGGGCCGGGCGACGTGGCAGGCCCGCGCCTCACGCTCACCCTCGCGCCCGCGCTGCGCGACACCATCCCGCTGCCCGACGGCCCGCTCTCGCTTGCCTTTCGCGCCGCCGGCCAGCCCGCCATCCTGCTCGACGGGCAGATTGCGCCCCTCGGCCCGCTCTTCGAGTTCACCCATTCCTTCGCCAGCGCCGAAGAGGCGCTCACCTTCGGCCGCGCCACCGCATCGGGGCGGCTCACCGTCTTCCATCCCGAGGCCGGGGTGATCGCCCGCTTCACCACCGCCGAGGCCGCGCCGGCCATGCAGGCCCTCGCCCGATGCACCCCCGCCACGGAGGCCCCGCCCGATGAGTAGACTGACCGCCCTCGCAACGCTCCTCGCCCTGCTGCCGCTCCAGGCCAACGCCGAGGGCTGGACGCTGCACAAACGCCCCGCCGCCGGGCCCGGTGCGGGGCAATGCGCGATTCAATCCCGCGGCGAGAACCGCTCCCTCATCGAGCTGTCGATACGCGATGCCGCCCGGCGCAAGTACGATTTCCGCCTCGCGCTCTTCATGGAGACGGGCGCGCGCAACACCATCCCCCATCCCGATGGCGAGATCTTCCTGTCCTTCGCCTCCTCGGGTCAGAAAAGTACGCCCATCACCGGCAGGCTGCGCACCTCGGGCGAGACCGGCATTTTCCTGCACGACTTCGCCAGCCTCGACGAGATGCGCCATTTCGTGACCGAGATCGCCCGCGGCCCCACGCTCTTCGTCGCCGGGCCCAACGCGACACCCCACACCGACCTTCTCGCCCGCTTCACCCTGTCCGACAGTGACAAGGCGATGAACTGGCTGCTGTCCTGCAACTTCATGCCGTAGGCCCCGTGATGACCGATTCCAAAGCCGCCGAACTGCTGCACCTGCGCGGCCAGAGCCTTGCCAAGGGCGATCCCATCGCCCCGCCGATCACGCTGGCCTCGATGTATCACCTGCCGGGCACGCCGGGCGGCGTGCCGGGCTACGGGCGCTCCGACCAGCCCACATGGGAGGCCACCGAGCACCTGCTGTCGCACCTCGAAGAGGCGCCCGCGCTGCTCTTTCCCTCCGGCATGGGCGCGATCTCGGCCGCGCTCTTCGCCACGCTGAAGGCGGGCGACCGGCTGCTGGTGCCCTCGGACGGCTATTACAACGTGCGCAAACTGGCCGACGAGTTTCTCGCCGGGTTCGGGGTGGAGGTGGTCGAACGCCCCACCACCGGCTTTGCCGAAGGCGGCTTCGCGGGGTTTTCCGTGGTCTTCATCGAAACCCCCTCCAACCCCGGGCTCGATTTGATCGACCTCGCCGCCACCTGCGCGGCGGTGCGCGGGGCAGGGGGCCTCACCGTGGTCGACAACACCACCATGACCCCGCTCGGCCAGCGCCCGCTGGAGCTTGGCGCCGACGTGGTGGTCGCCTCCGACACCAAGGCGCCGGGCGGCCATTCCGACACGCTGATGGGCCATGTCGCCGCCCGCGACCCCGCGCTGATGGAGCGCGTCCGGGCCTGGCGCACCGTGGCAGGCGGCATTCCCGGCCCCTTCGAGGCCTGGCTGCTGCACCGTTCGCTCGAAACCCTGCACCTGCGCTTTGCCGCCATGTGCGCCAGCGCCGAGGCCATCGCCCCCCGCCTCGCCGCCCATCCGGCGGTCACCCAATGCCGCTACCCCGGCCTGCCCGAAGACCCCTCGCACAATCTCGCCGCCGCGCAGATGGCGACCAACGGCTTTCTGATCGGCCTGACCCTCTCCGATGAGGCCAAAGCCGAAGCCTTCATCGACAGCTGCCCCTTCCTGCGCCCCGCCACCTCCTTCGGCGGCGTCCACAGCTCCGCCGAGCGCCGCGCCCGTTGGGGCGATGCGGTGGCCCCGGGCTTCGTGCGCCTCTCGGTCGGGACCGAGCCGGTGGAGCCGCTTTGGGCGGCTCTGCGGGAGGCGCTGGACGGGCTTTGAGGTCGCTTGGGGTTTGGGCCGCAGGCGTCGCGTTGGGGCCGTGCTGTTGGAGTGGGGGCCAGCCCCCACACCCCCGGAGATATTTTCAGCAAGAAAATGAGCAGGGGCGGGGCAAAGTGACCGCGGTCAGTTCGTTATGGCGGGGACAACCTTGAGATAGGCGGCAATCGCGGCGCGGTCCTCGTCGGTCAGCTTGGCGGTGCTTTCCACCACCACTGCCATTTCGCCGCCTGCGGTGTCGAACTCGGGCGTGAAGCCGCTCTTGAGGTATTCGGCAATATCACCCTCCGACCAGTCCAGCCCGCCGGGGGTGATGTTGGGGATGTTGCCCTTGCCGTCGGGCGAGGGGGCGCCGGCGAGCCAGTCGCCGGTCCAGCCGCCAAGCGCGTTGCGCGGGGTGTGGCATTCGCCGCAATGGGCCATGGCCTCGACAAGGTAGCGCCCGCGGGTCTGTTCTTCGGTCAGATCGCCCTCGACCTTCCAGCCCTCGCGCATGAACAGCAGCTTCCAGCCGCCGAGGCTGCGGCGGATGTTGAACGGAAAGCCGACCTCATGGGGCTGGCTCGGGGTGGCATCCGCGGGCAGGGTTTGCAGGTAGGCGTGGATATCGGCCACGTCCTGCATCTCCGCCATGTCGTAGGAATTGTAGGGAAAGGCCGGAAACAGGTGCTCGCCGCCGCGCCCCACGCCCTGTTTCATCGCCCGGGCCAGCTCGCGCAGGCTCCAGCCGCCGATGCCCTGCTCGGAGGGGCTGATGTTGGGCGCCAGGAAGGTGCCGAAGGGCGAGGGAAACTTCTGCCCCCCCGCCAGCACCAGCCGCGCCTCGCCCTCGGCGCCCGGCGCGGCATGGCAATTGGCGCACCCCGCAGCCCAGAACAGGCCCTCGCCACGCGCCGCATCGCCCGTCAGCCCGGCCACCTCCTCCTCGGAGATATCGCCCGGGATGGTCACGACCCAGAACACGGCGGCGCCCACGAGCGCCACCGCAATTCCCCATCTGATCACCGGACGCATTGCTTATTCCGGGGCGCGATAGGCCTTGTGGCAGGCCCCACAGGCCTGGCCCATTTCTCCCATCGAGGCCTGCAGCGCCTGCAACCCTTCGCCGGCCGCCGTCTGCGCGCCCTCGGCGGCGGTCACCAGTGCGGCACCCTTGGCCTTGAAGTCGTCGTAGTCCTCCCAGATCGCGGGCAGGGCACGGCTGCCCTCGGTGGTCTCGCTGTCGATCCCGGCTTCCCACATTTCGTCCGCCGTCACCTTCACAGCCGCGTCATGCACCGCCGTCGCGGCCTCGCTGGCCACCGTGGAGTCAAAATCCATCTCGCCCTTGGCCATCTTGCCGAGGGTGCCGAGGTTCTGGCCCATCACCTTCATCAGGTCTTCACGGGCTTTCTGCTGTTCCATCGCATGGCTGGCGGCAAAAGCGGTTCCGGCGGCAAGGGATGCGGCCAGGACAAGGCTGATGCGCTTGGCTGTGGTCTTCATGAAATCCTCCAACTGTTGGTCTACCGTGTAAGGGTCAGTGAGCCCGAGGCTACACCAGCACCCGCGCCCGGCCTGTCTGTCATTTCCGCAGCCGATCGGTGCGGTCATGCACAGACTGGCCTCCGCCTGCGCACCACGGCAAGCAGTTTCTCCGCTCCGGGGCCTATCTCTCTCAGATGTTATCTCCATGACATGAAAATGACTTTCACCTTCGGCCCCCGGCGCGGTTTTCCTTTTCACATCGCCCCCGGCTGCTAGACTTCGGCCGATTTCAGACCGCGCATTCAAGGAGCCCTCCGCATGAAGCCCTTTCTCACCGCCACCTTCCTCCTGCTCGCCACCCCACTCGCCGCCCAGAGCGCCGAAGAGGTCGAGGCCGCCCGGCAGGCCTATAACGATGGCCATTGGGCGCTCGCCCTCACCGTGCTGATCCCCGCGGCAGAGGCCGGCCACCCCGATGCGCAAAACGTCTATGCCATTGCCCTGAAGGACGGCGAGGGCGTGGAGGCAGACCCGGAGGCCGCGGTGGAATGGTATGAGAAAGCCATTGCACAGGGCCACCAGAAGGCGATGAACAACCTCGCCCACCTCTACCAATGGGGCGCCGGCCCCGTGGCGCAGGACTTCGAAAAGGCCCGCGCGCTCTATGAGCAGGCGGTCGAGGCGGGCTACGGGCCGGCAGGCAACGGGCTGGGGCTGATCTATGAAAACGGGCAGGGGGTCGAGGCCGACATGGCCCGCGCGGTCGAATATTACACCCTCGGGGCCGAGGCGGGCGAGCGCAACGCCGCCTACAACCTCGCCAATTCCTACCGCACCGGCAACGGGATCGAGGCCGACATGAGCCTTGCCCTCAAGTATTACACCCAGTCCGCGCTGGCCGGTCATCCGCCGGCCTGGAACGCGCTCGGCCTGATGTATCAGCACGGCATGGCCACCGAGCCCAACGCCGAGGCCGCCTACCTGGCCTTCCGCGAGGCGGTGAACGGCGGGCTCGGGCTGGCCGGGGTGAACCTCGGCGAGTTCGTCACCTCCACCGAAGGCTGGTGGCAAGATCCGGTCGAGGGCTACGGCTATTGCCTCTGGGGCATCAACAACGCCGCCGATTCCGATCGGGAGAACTTCATCCAATCCTGCGAGCCGCTGGTCGAATATCTCTCGGTCGAAGAGGAAGACGCCGCCAAGCGCTTTGCCGAGGGCATCGGCGCCGAGTGAAATCTTGTGATCACAACACCGCGCGCTCCGTAGATTAATGCGCGCTATGTCATTTGACGTCTGCACAGGCTGTGTACGGCCTGTGCACGCATTGTGCCTGTGACATTTTCAAGATTAACGGGGCGAAATTAACCTTCTTCGCCGGTGAAGCGCACCTTGCCGATATAGGGCAGGTCGCGGTTTCTCTGGGCAAAGTCGATCCCGTAGCCGACGACAAATTCGTCAGGAATTTCAAAGCCGATCCAGTCTGCCTTCAGGTCGATCTCGCGCCGGGTCGGCTTGTCGAGCAGGGCGATGGTGCGCAGCTTGGCCGGCGCGCGGGCCTTCAGCATGTGAATCACGTGGTGCAGCGTAAAGCCGGTGTCCACGATATCCTCCACCAGCAACACGTCGCGTCCCTGGATCTCGCCGCGCAAGTCCTTGAGAATACGCACTTCCCGGCTGCTTTCCATCCCGTCGCCGTAGCTCGACGCCTCGATGAAATCCACCTCCACCGGCAGTTCCAGCTCGCGCACGAGGTCGGCAATGAAGACGAAGGAGCCGCGCAGCAGCCCGATCACCGTCAGCTTGTCGGTGCCCTTGAACTCGGCCTCGATAAAGCGGGCCAGCTCCTCGATCCGGGCGGCAATCGCCTTCGCCGAAATCATCTGGTCAATCACGTGCGGGCGGTGCGGCATGTCTTCCCCTTGCATTCTCCGGCGCGTTCGGGCTCATTCTGGCGCAATCCGCTGCCATGTTACAGGCCTCATGACCCGTCATTCCGAGACCCGCCAACTCCCTTATTCCGTTCAGGAAATCTATGATCTGGTTGCCGATGTGGCGTCCTATCCCAAGTTCCTGCCCTGGACCGCGGCCGCCCGCATCCGCTCGCAAAAGCCGGTTGCGGCCGACGAGCTGGAGCATGGCCAGCAGCGTTTCGGCCCCTGCGAGATCATGGAGGCCGATCTGGTCATTTCGTTTAAGGTTTTTCGTGAGACCTTCCTCAGCAGGGTCTGGCTCTTCCCCGAGGCAAAGCGCATCGAGACCCGCTACATCGACGGCCCGTTCAAGCATATGCGCTCGGTCTGGCAGTTGAAGGCGGTGAAGGGCGGATGCGAGGTTCATTTCGAGGTCGACTTCGAATTTCGCAACCGGATCCTGCAAGGCGCAGCCGGGATGTTCTTCAACGAGGCCATGCAGCGCATCGTGCGGGCCTTCGAGAAGCGGGCCGATGAGCTTTACGGGGTGAAGAACGGCTCATAACGCGCTGTTATTGCGGAGATAGTTTCGATATCATCAGGCGCAGGGCATGGTTAACGGTAGCTTGACGCACCGCGCTGCGTCCCAGCGGTCCAAACTCCACCGTCTCTGTGATCACAAACGTGCCCCAAGCCAGCCCAAAGCACACCCGCCCCTCCGGCTTTTGCTCCGATCCGCCCGGTCCGGCAATGCCGGTAACGGAAACCGCAAGCGTGGCCGTCGAGCGCTCCAGCGCCCCCCGCGCCATCTCGCCCGCCACTTCCTCCGACACCGCGCCGTGGGCTTCAAGTGTCTGATATTTCACGCCAAGCATCTCCTGCTTGGCGGCGTTGGAATAGGTCACAAACCCGCGGTCGAACACGTCGGAAGAGCCCGCAACCTCGGTGATCGCCCCGGCAATGAGCCCGCCGGTGCAGCTTTCTGCCGTGGCCAGGGTGGCGCCGGATTTGCGCGCAATCTCAAGCAGTTCCAGCGCAATGCTCACATCAACACCCCATGCGCCAGCGCCGCCAGCGCCACCACCACCAGGGCCGCGAACACGCCCGCAATCACATCGTCCAGCATCACCCCAAGCGCATCCCCGCGTCGGTCGGCCCAGCCCACAAGCCAGGGTTTGGTGATGTCGAACAGCCGGAAAAACACGAAGGCCGCCACCCATCCCGGCCACAGCCGATACAGCTCCGCGCCCATCATCGTGGCCCCGTAAACCACTGGAAACAGGGCAATCCACTGGCCAGCCACCTCGTCGATGACAATCTCCGAAGGGTCATGATCGGCCCGCCCGCGCGTCTCCTCCGCCGTTGCCCAGAGCCCCAGCGCAAAGGCCGTGAGGGTCGCCACCGCCAGCCCCCAGAACCCAGCGTAATGCGCAATCCCGTAGCCCACCGGCAGCGCCGCCAGCGAGCCCCAGGTGCCGGGGGCAGGGCGCAGGTGGCCGACCCAGAAAAACGTGGCGATCCCGTGGGTTAGAGCCTTCATGCCGGCACCAGTACAACAGTGGCCATCGCCGCGATCCCTTCTTCCCGCCCGGTGAACCCGAGCCGCTCCGAGGTCGTCGCCTTCACCGAGACCCGCCCCACATCGCACCCCATGATCCGCGCCATCTCGCCCCTCATCGCCGCCGCATGTGGCCCGATCTTAGGCCGCTCGCAGATCAGCGTGAGGTCGATATTGCCGAGGGCAAACCCGCGCTCGGCCGCCAAGGCCACGGAATGCTTCAGAAAAATCTCGCTCGCCGCGCCTCTCCATTGCGGGTCGGAAGGCGGAAAATGCTGTCCGATATCCCCCTCGGCCAGCGCCCCGTAGATCGCATCCGTCACCGAATGCATCCCCACATCGGCGTCCGAATGCCCCTGCAACCCGCGCCCATGCGGCACCTTCACGCCGCAAAGCACCACATGGTCGCCATCCCCGAAGCGATGCACGTCAAACCCGTTGCCAACCCGGATATCCATCTGATCTTCCCTCAAAATCCGTTCCGCCCGGGCAAAGTCCTCGGGGTGAGTCACCTTGATGTTGCGGTCCTCGCCCGCCACCAGCGCCACCCGCAGTCCCGCGGCCAGCGCCACCTCCACATCATCGGCCGCCGTAGCGTCATGTGCCCCATGCGCCGCCCGGATCGCCTCGAGCGTAAACCCCTGCGGCGTCTGCGCCCGCCACAGCCCGTCCCGCCGCTGCGTGCCCTCCACAAAGGCCCCCTCGGCGCGCCAGAGCGCATCGGTCACAGCCAGCGCCGGGGCCGCGCCATCGCAGGTTTCCAGCGCCGAAATCACCCGCGAAATCAGCGCCTTCGACACCAGCGGCCGGGCCCCGTCATGGATCAGCACATGGGTCGTTTCCGCCGGCAGTGCCGCCAGCCCCGCCGCCACCGATCCGGCCCGGCTTCCGGCCCCGACCACCCGCGCCACCCCCTCGGGAAGCGCCGTTCTGGCCAGGTCGTGGTCATCCGCGCCGATCACCACCGTCACGCTTGCCAGTTTTTCATGCGTTGCAAAAACACCCACCGTGCGGGCCAGTAACGGCATTCCGCCAAGGCTCTGGTATTGTTTTGCAATATCACCACCAGCGCGGGTTCCACGCCCGGCGGCGACGATCAGGGCTGCGATATGGGAGGCGGGCGTAATCACGCAAACCCTCTACGCTTTGCCGGTTGCGGGGGCAATACAAAGCGCTTTCAAAGCCGAGACTGCCTAAAAATGCATCGCTTTACGTCTGGACCGGCAAAACCTGCGCCAGAGCCTTTGCAATCCGCCCGATCCGTCCGATATGTAGCAATAGTTGCTCAAGGATTAAGCATTTGTCCGTTTCCGTGGCAGAACTAGCCCTGACCCCACCCGTCCTGCTGGCCCCGCTGGCCGGCATCACCGACCTGCCGTTCCGCCAGTTGGTGGCGCGCTTCGGGGCCGGGCTGGTGGTATCCGAGATGGTCGCCAGCCAGGAAATGGTCCAGGCCAAGCCCGGCGTGCGCGAACGCGCCGAGCTGGGCTATGGCGAACAGGCCACCTCGATCCAGCTCGCCGGGCGCGATGCCACCTGGATGGCCCGCGCCGCCGCCATGGTCGAGGAGAACGGCGCAAGGATCATCGACATCAACATGGGCTGCCCCGCCAAGAAGGTCACAGGCGGGCTCTCCGGCTCGGCCCTGATGAAAGACCTCGACCACGCCCTCAGCCTGATCCGCGCCGTCATCGGGGCCGTCAGCGTGCCCGTCACCCTCAAATGCCGCCTCGGCTGGGACGATGGCCAGATCAACGCCCCCGAACTCGCCGCGCGCGCCGAGCAGGAGGGCATCGCCATGGTCACCGTGCATGGCCGCACCCGCTGCCAGTTCTACAAGGGCCGGGCCGACTGGGCCGCGATCTCCGCCGTCAAACAGGCGGTGACGATCCCGGTCATCGCCAATGGCGACATCACAGATGCCACCTCCGCTCGCGCCGCCCTCAAGGCCTCCGGGGCCGATGGGGTCATGGTCGGACGCGGGGCGCAGGGCAAGCCGTGGCGTCTGGCCGAGATCGCCCATTCGCTGGGGCAGGGGCCGCGCCCCGCCATCCCCAAGGGCACCGCGCTCACCGCCATGATCCAGGACCACTACAGCGACATGATCGACTTCTACGGCGCCCCCCTCGGCACCCGCGTCGCGCGCAAGCACCTCGGCTGGTACATGGACGAGGCCGCCACCCCGCCCGAGCTGCGCCGCCGCATCCTGACCGAAACCGACCCCGCGGCGGTGCTCGACCTGATCCCGTCGATGCCCGCCACGCAACAGAGCGAGGCCGCCTGAATGCCCGGAGAAGATCTCATCTGGGTGTCGCTCCCGGTCCCCGCGCTGATCCTCGACGACAAGGATCAGATCGTCGCTATCAACCCGGCGGCCGAAACCTTCCTCAACACCTCCCTGCGCTCGCTCGAAGGGGCCCATGTCTGGGACAAGATCATGGTCGCCGCCCCGCTCGAAGACGGGTTCGATCGGGTGCGCCGCAACCAGTCGGCGCTCTTCGTCAACGATGCCGAAGTGGGCACCGGCGAGCGCCCCCCGATGCATTGCAACCTCCAGATCGCCCCGATGAACGACGACACCGGGCGGCTGCTCATGCTGATTTCGCCCCGCGAGATCGCCGGCAAGCTCGGCCGGGCGCATTCGGTGCAGGCCACCGCCAAGAGCGCGATCGGCATGGCCGAAATGCTCGCCCATGAAATCAAGAACCCGCTGGCCGGCATCACCGGCGCGGCACAGCTCATCTCGATGAACCTCTCCAAGGACGACCTCGAGCTGACCGATCTGATCGTGGCCGAGAGCCGGCGCATCGTGAAGCTGCTGGAGCAGGTCGAGCAGTTCGGCAATGTCCGCCCGCCGATGATGAAGGCGGTGAACATCCACGACATCCTCGACCGCGCCCGCAAGTCCGCAGAGGTCGGCTATGCCGCCGGGATCACCTTCATCGACGATTATGACCCCTCGCTGCCGCCCACGCTGGGCGATGCCGACCAACTGCTGCAAGTGTTTCTCAACCTCTTCAAGAACGCCGCCGAAGCCTCTGAAAAGATGGGGCCGAAGCACGAGGGCACCATCAAGATCCGCACCTTCTACGACCTGTCGCTGCGCCTGCGCGGCAAGGACGGCAAGGGGGCCGCGGTCCCGCTTCAGGTCGAGATCACCGACAACGGCCCCGGCCTGCCCGAAGAGATCGCCGACGAGGTCTTCGAGCCCTTCGTCTCGGGCCGCGAAAACGGCACGGGGCTGGGGCTGGCGCTGGTGAGCAAGATTGTGGGCGAACATCATGGCTGGGTGCAGGTCGATTCCGTGCCCGGCAAAACCGTTTTCCGCGTGTCGCTGCAAGTGGCGCCGGATTTGAGCAATAGCGAATACTATTAAGGAGCAAGGGCCGATGGACGGAACGGTACTGGTCGCAGACGACGACCGCACGATACGCACGGTGCTCACCCAGGCGCTCACCCGCGCCGGGTGCCGGGTTCATGCCACGTCTTCGCTGGTCACGCTGATGCGCTGGGTCGAGGAGGGCAAGGGCGACCTGGTCATTTCCGACGTGGTCATGCCTGACGGCAACGGGCTGGAAACATTGCCAAAAATATCCGCTGAGCGGCCCGGTCTTCCGGTCATCGTGATCTCGGCGCAAAACACCATCATGACGGCCATCCAGGCAGCCGAGGCCGAGGCCTACGACTACCTTCCCAAGCCCTTCGACCTGCCCGACCTGATGAAGCGCGCCTCGCGGGCGCTCGAAAGCAAGCGGCGCCTCGCCTCGCAGAAGAGCGAAGCCCACGATGTGCCCCAAACCGACAGCGACCTGCCGCTGGTGGGCCGCACACCCCAGATGCAGGGGCTCTATCGGCTGGTCGCCAAGGTCATGAACACCGATCTCCCGGTGCTGATCACTGGCGAGAGCGGAACCGGCAAGTCCTTGATTGCGCGAGCAATTCACGACTTTTCCGACCGTCGCTCCCTGCCGTTCGTGGTGGTCTCGCCCGCTGATCTGCAAGGCGCCGACGGCCCGGCGCAGGTGGTGGCCCGCGCCCGTGGTGGCTCGCTTCTCTTCGACGAGATCGCCGACCTCGATGACGAGGCCCAGGGCCGCATCGTGCGGATGCTCGATGCCTTTGGCGACACCGCCCCCCGGGTCATGAGCACCTCGCAGGGCAACCTGATGGACCGGATGGAAAACGGCGGCTTCCGGCAGGATCTGTTCTACCGTCTCGGCGGCGTCACCATCAACGTGCCCGCCCTGCGCGAGCGGGTCGACGACATTCCGCTGCTGGCCGAGCACTTCCTCGCCCGCTCCGAGCAGGGCAGCGCGCCCCGTCGCATCGCCCCGCAGGCCATGGACCTCGTGCGGGCCTACAGCTGGCCGGGCAATGTGCGCCAGCTCGAAAACACCATTCGCCGCCTCGTGGTCACCGCCACCGAGGAGCAGATCGGCCTGGCCGACGTTGAAGCCGTGCTCTCCTCCCAGCCCGAAATCGAGCCTCTGGTGGGCGGCGGCGATGGCGAAAAGCTCTCCTCCTCCGTCGCCAAGCACCTGCGCCGCTACTTCGACCTGCACGGCGGCGCGCTGCCCCCGCCGGGCCTCTACACCCGCATCCTCAAGGAGGTCGAACTGCCCCTGATCGAGATCGCTCTGGATGCGACAGGGGGAAATCAGGCCAAATGTGCCGATTTGCTGGGCATCAACAGAAATACCCTCCGCAAGAAGATAAATGACCTCGATATTCAGGTGACACGCCGCCGCAAATTGATGTAAAAGGGCAACATAGCCGTGGCACAAGGGTCTCAGGCCCTCGGGAAGATCACGGAATATGGCGGTATGTCCCTTCGGGGGCACAAGATATGTGAGGCTAGCGGTGGGCTCCTCCGCACGAGCGTTTGGGTGGGAACGCCTGATAAAACTGCGCAGATTGCGTCGCTTGCGCAATGCGGCGACGCTTGCGCTGGTGGTTCTCGGCCCGGCGCTGGCAATCGGCACGTACCTGACTCTCGGCCCCTTCGGGCAGGGCGCCAACTCGCCTGCGCTGCGGGCGATTCTGCTGGCCGATATCGTCTACGTCCTCATCGTCGCCGCCCTCGTGCTCTGGCAGGTCGCCAAGCTGGTCGCCGCCCGTCGCCGCAAGTCGGCCGGCTCCCGGCTGCACCTCCGCCTCACCGGCGTCTTCGCCCTGATCGCCGCCGTGCCCACCATTCTCGTGGCGGTCTTTGCCGGCCTCACCATCAACCTCGGGCTTGAAAGCTGGTTTTCCGACCGGGTGCGCGAAGTCGTCGGCGCCTCGCTGGAGGCCGCGCAGGCCTACAAGGGCGAGCATCGCCACGATCTCGAGCAGGATGCCGTGGTGCTCGCAGGCTACCTCAACGTCGCCCGCGCCGCCCGCGGGGCCGTGAGCGACGGGCAGATCCGACAGGTGCTGGGGCAGGGGCAGGCCCAGGTGCAGCGCGGGCTCCGCGAGGCCTTCGTGATCGACGGCACCGGCGAAATCCGCGCCCGGGGCGAGCGCAGCTACCTCTTTGATTTCGAGAAGCCGACCGAGGCCCAGCTCGACTCCGCCCGCGAGGGCGAAACCGTCATCATCGAAGACTGGGAGAACGGCGAATTCCGCGCCCTCCTGCGCCTCAACGCCTTCCCCGACCGCTACCTCTACGTCTCCCGCGATGTCGACGGCCAGCTGCTCGGTCTGCTGGATGACACCGAAGAAACCGTGACCGTCTACAACCAGCTCGAACAGGAGCGCGGGCGCAGGCTGTTCGAATTTGGCGTTATATATCTGGGGTTTGCCCTCATCCTCATCCTCGCATCTGTCTGGCTCGGCCTGTGGTTCGCCGAGCGCCTCAGCCGTCCCGTGGGGCGTCTGACCGGGGCGGCGCAACGGGTGGGCGAGGGGGATTTCGACGTTCGCGTCATCGAGGAATCCGGCGACGACGAAATCGCCATGCTCGGCCGCATCTTCAACCAGATGACCCGCCACCTGAAGGGCCAGCGCGACCGCCTGCTCGATAACTCCGCCCGTATCGAGGAGCGCCGCCGCCTGTTCGAGCAGGTGCTGTCCTCGGTCACCGCCGGCGTCATCGGGCTCGACCCGGCAGGGCAGATCGAGTTCATGAACCGCTCCGCCCTGACCCTGCTGGATCTGGAATCCGAGGCCGACCCGCATGTCGCCGTGGGGCAGGTCGTGCCGGAGTTCGCCGGGCTGCTGGAGCGGCTGCGCACCGGCGAAAAGGAAGTGACCCGCGAAGAGATCCGCCTCAACCGCAAGGGCAAGCTCGAAACCCTGCTGGTGCGCATGGCGCGGCGGCGTGGCGAGAACGGCGAGGTCGAGGGCTACGTGGTGGCCTTCGATGACGTGTCCGAACTGGTGACCGCGCAGCGCATGGCCGCCTGGGGCGACGTGGCCCGCCGCATCGCCCATGAAATCAAGAACCCGCTGACCCCGATCCAGCTGTCCGCCGAGCGCATCCGCCGCAAGTTCTCGCCCATGGTCGCTGATGAAGCCGAAAGCCTCGAGCAGCTCACCGGCGTCATCGTCCGCCAGACCGGCGACCTGCGCCGCATCGTCGACGAGTTCTCCAAATTCGCCCGCATGCCCGAACCCGACCGCAAGCCCGTCGACCTCTCGACCGTGCTGCGCGACGCGGTGCTGTTGCAACGCGAACACATGGGCGAGGCCATCAAGTTCGACGACAGCACCGGTGGCGTGGTGGCCGAGCTTGATGAGACCATGGTGAGCCAGGCGCTCATCAACCTCATCAAGAACGCGGGCGAAGCGATTGAAAGCCTTCAGGAAAAAGGAGCCCCTGAAGGCCATTCACCCGAGGTGCGGGTGCAGCTCTATACCGAAGGCTCCGAGGCGGTGGTCGAAGTGGCCGACAATGGCATCGGCCTGCCCGAAGACCGCGACCGCCTGTTCGAGCCCTATGTGACAACAAGAGAGAAGGGCACCGGCCTCGGCCTGCCCATCGTGAAGAAAATCATCGAGGAACATGGCGGCAGCCTTGAGCTCAACGATGCCGAGCCGTTCACGGAAGGGGCGCACCGCGGCGCCCTCGCCGTGGTGCGGCTTCCGCGCAGCGTCGAGATCAGTGCAGCCGCCGAATGAAAAGAGAGGAAGGAAGAGCAGAGATGACCGATATTCTGATTGTAGACGACGAGCGTGACATTCGCGAATTGGTGGGCGACATCCTCCGCGACGAGGGGTTCCAGACCCGCCTCGCGGGCAATTCCGATGACTGCATGGCGGCAATCAACGAGGCGCCGCCGGCCCTGATGATCCTCGACATCTGGCTCAAGGACAGCCGGATGGACGGCATCGACATCCTAAAGGCCACCAAGCGCGACAACCCCGATATCCCGGTGGTCATCATCTCGGGCCACGGCAACATCGAAATCGCCGTGGCGGCGATCAAGCAGGGTGCCTACGACTTCATCGAGAAGCCCTTCAACATCGACCAGTTGATGGTGGTGATCCGCCGCGCGATGGAAACCTCTCGCCTGCGCCGCGAAAACAGCCAGTTGCGCCGCAAGGAAGTGTCGGTCACCGATATGGTCGGCAGCTCGACGGCCTTCAAGGCCCTGAAGAGCCAGCTCGACAAGGTCACAAAGTCCAATGGCCGGGTCATGCTCACCGGTCCCGCCGGGGCGGGCAAGGAGGTGGCCGCGCGCTACATCCACGCCAATTCCTCCCGCGCTTCGGCCCCCTTCATCTCGGTCAATTCCGCCTCGATCGAGCCGGACCGGATGGAAGAGGTGCTCTTCGGCCGCGAAAGCGATGCCCGCGGCGTGGAGCCGGGCCTGCTGGAAGAGGCCCACGGCGGTGTGCTCTATTTCGACGAGATCGCCGACATGCCCCTTGGCACCCAGAGCAAGATCCTGCGCGTGCTGGTTGATCAACAATTTCAAAGGGTTGGCGGCTCCGACAAGGTGCGCGTCGACCTGCGGGTCGTCTCTTCGACCAACCGCGACCTCGAGGCCGAAATCGCCCGCGGCACCTTTCGCGAGGAGCTCTATCACCGGCTGAACGTGGTGCCGATCCGGGTGCCGGGGCTGGAAGAGCGGCGCGAGGACATTCCCGAACTGGCCCGCCATTTCATCGCTGAGGCCAATGCGGGGCAGGGCCTTTCGGCCCGCGAGCTCTCCGAAGAAGCCGAGGCGCTGCTCCAGACCATGCATCTGCCGGGCAACGTCCGCCAGCTCAAGAACATCATCGAACGCGCCCTGATCCTTGGGGAAACCACCGATCCGATCGACGCGCGCGAGCTGCATGGCGGCGAAGCGCCCGATGATGACGAGGGCCGGGTGGTGCTGTCCGGCGGTCTGGCGACCCTTCCGCTGCGGGAGGCGCGCGAGCTGTTCGAGCGCGAGTATCTGCTGACCCAGATCAACCGTTTCGGCGGAAACATCTCGCGCACCGCAACCTTCGTGGGCATGGAGCGCTCCGCCTTGCACCGCAAGCTGAAGTCGCTCGGCGTCGTCACCTCCACCAAGGCCGGTGCACGGATTGCCCATATAGAGAGCCAGGCCGCCGAATAGGCCTTAAAAAACGCCAGTCCACGGCCCTCATCCCCCGTTCGGAGGGGGATAAGTGGCGGATTTTCGCCAGTTTCCGTGTGTAAGCCCGATACAGTTAACACGCGAACTTGAAAATTGTTCCTAATTCGGTGAACAAACTCTCAAGCAAAAACAAAATCTGAGGGACCGATGAGGCTGGGGACACTGAAACGGGCAAAAGCCCTGCGACTTCCGATGCTTTGCGCCGCGCTGCTTCTGACCGCCGCCTGCGGCGCACAGCGCACCACCGAGACCTTCTCCACCATGACCGCACCGCAGCTCAAGCCCGGGCTGCTCGACCACGCCATCTCGGAGGCCCGCAGCCTTCGTGCGCGCGGGGCTCGCGTCTGGTGTGTTCCCTTCGCCCGCAACGCGAGCGGTGTCGAGATCCGCGGCAACGCAAACACCTGGTGGGGCAGCGCCCATGGCACCTACGCCCGGGGCCGGACCCCGCAGGTTGGCGCCGTGATGGCGTTTTCCGGCACCCGCAAGCTGCCGATGGGCCATGTGGCCGTGGTGTCCAAGGTGATCTCGGATCGCGAAATCGAGATCAACCACGCCAACTGGAAACGCAACCAGATCTCTCTCGGCATGTCGGTGATCGACATCTCCGAGCAGAACGACTGGTCTTCGGTCAAGGTGCAGAGCCAGCCCAACGCCTATGGGCGCGCCTACCCGATCGACGGGTTCATCTACCCGGTGCAGGTGTCGAGCGCGATCTGATCCGCTCACGCCCCGCGCAACAAAGCCAAGCCGTCCTCCCGGGCGGCTTTGTGCTTTGAAGGGCAGGGGGCACGGGCCCATTGCGCCCGTTGACCCGGCCAGAGCCCCATGCCAAGCAAGGCATCGAAGAGAAGCGGCAGGCCCCGGAGGGCACAAAGAGCCATGAAGGTCATTATCTGCGGCGCGGGCCAGGTCGGTTGGCAGATCGCGCGGCACCTCTCGGGCGAACGCAACGACGTGACGGTGGTGGACAACAACGCCGAACTGGTGCGCCGTGCGACCGACTCGCTGGACGTGCAGGGCATCCATGGCCACGCCAGCTATCCCGACATCCTCGACCGGGCCGGCGCGCGCGACGCCGACATGATCATTGCCGCGACCCACTCCGACGAGGTCAACATGGTCACCTGCCAGGTGGCCCATTCGGTGTTTTCGGTGCCCCGCAAAGTCGCCCGCCTTCGCTCGCAGAGCTATCTCACCGCGATCTACTCCGACCTCTACCGCCGCGATCACATGCCGATCGACGTGGTGATCTCGCCCGAGCGCGAGGTGGCCGAGGCCGCGCTGCAACGCCTTGCCGCGCCCGCCGCCTTCGACACCGAACGGTTTCTGGGCGGGCGGGCCCAACTGCTCGGCATCCACCTCGATGACGACTGCCCGGTGCTCAACACGCCGCTGCGCCAGCTGACCGACCTGTTCTCGACCCTGCGCGCCATCGTCGTGGGCGTGCGCCGCAAGAACAAGCTCTTCGCGCCCAACCCCGGCGACCAGCTCTTTGCCGGCGACCAGGTCTATGTCTGTGCCAACACCGACGACACCACCCGCACCATGGAGATCTTCGGCAAGGTGCTGCGCAAGCAGGAGCGCGTGGTGATCGTGGGCGGCGGCAACGTAGGCCTCGCCGTGGCGCAGGCGCTCGAAAAGCGCACCGACCGGATCCGCGCCAAGGTGATCGAGCGCTCGCGCCCCATTGCCGAACGTGCCGCCGATGCGCTCGAGCGCACCATCGTGCTGCACGGGGACGGGCTCTCGCGCGAGCTGCTGATGGAGGCCAACATCGACAAGGCCGACGCCGTGCTCTGCGTCACCGATGACGACAAGGTCAACCTGCTGACCGCCGTGCGCGCAAAGGCCAATGGCTGCCCGATGGCGATCTGTCTGGTCAACGACCCAACCCTCGTGCCGCTGATGAACCCGCTCCACGTCGATGCGTTCATCAACCCGCGGGCCACCACCGTCAGCTCGATCCTGCGCCACATCCGTCATGGCCGTGTCCGCGGGGTCTATTCCATCGGCGATGCCGAGGCCGAGGTGATCGAGGCACAGGTGCTCTCGACCTCGCCGCTCTCGGGCCAGCGCATCCGCGACATCGACTTCCCCGAGGGGGTCTGCGTGGGTGCGTTGATGCGCGGCGAGAAGTACATCAAGCCGGTCGCCGAAACCCGGATCGAGGAAGGCGACGTCATCGTCATCTTCGCCATGGCCGACGACGTGCCGGAGGTGGAGCGGCTGTTGCAGGTCTCCATCGACTTCTTCTGAGCCCCGCCCGCTGATGCGCCGCGTTCTGGAACTGCCGCTGATCGTGATCCTCATGGGGATCTGCGCGCTGATGATGTACCTTCCGGTGTTCCACGCGGTCACGGTGCGCGACTGGCTCTCGGCACGCAGTTTCTTTTACGCCGGCACCCTGTTTCTGACCCTGGTCATCTTTCTCGGCGTCGCCACCTACCACATGAAGCCCCGCAGCCTCGCCCGCAGCCACCTGACAGCGCTGGTCGCGGCCTATGGCCTGCTGCCCTTCATGCTCGCCTGGCCGTTCTACGAAGCGGTGCAGAACACCTCCTTTTTCAACGCGTGGTTCGAGATGGTCTCCTCGCTCACCACAACCGGGGCCACCCTGTTCGAGCCCGAGCGGCTGCGTGACACGCTGCATCTGTGGCGGGCCACCGTGGGCTGGATGGGCGGGCTCTTCATCTGGGTCACGGCGGCGGCCATCATGGCCCCGCTCAACCTCGGTGGCTTCGAAGTCACCTCCATGGCGCGCCCCGGCTCGGGCGCAAAGCGTGACCGGGTGCTCGATGCCGACAAGCAGACAGACCCGCGCGAGCGCCTCCTCAGGCTCTCTCTGCAGATGGGGCCTGTCTACATCGCCCTTACCGGCGTGCTCTGGATCGCGCTGGTGGGCGCGGGCGAAGACCCGCTGATCGCCATTTGCCATGCCATGAGCGTGCTTTCCACCTCGGGGATCTCCCCGGTTGGCGGGCTGTCGGAGGCGCAGTCGGGCATGGTCGGCGAGGCCCTGATCCTGTGCTTCTTCGTCTTCGCCTTCAGCCGCAAGTCTTTCTCGCCGGGCTATGGCATGGGGCTTGATCGGGTCAACGCCGTTTACAAGGATATCGAAGCCCGCATGGCGATCTATTGCATCATCCTCGTGCCCTCCGCCCTGTTCCTGCGGCACTGGATCGGCGCCTTCGAGGTCGATGACGTGGCCGATGTCGGCGCGGCCCTGCGCGCGCTCTGGGGCGCTGTGTTCTCGGTCGCGAGCTTCCTCACGACGACCGGGTTCACCAGTGGCGAGTGGGGTGGCACCGAAACATGGTCGGGCCTGCAGACGCCGGGCATGGTGCTGATGGGGCTGGCGCTGGTGGGCGGCGGCGTGGCCACCACGGCGGGCGGGGTCAAGCTGCTGCGGGTCTACGCGCTCTACAAGCACGGACACCGCGAGATCGAGAAGCTGGTGCATCCCCATTCGGTCAGCGGCGCCGGGGGCACCTTCGGCCGGCACATCCGGCGGCAGGGCGCCTATATCGCATGGCTCTTCTTCATGCTCTACGCGCTCTCGCTGGCAGGCGTTTCGGGCATGTTGGCGGCCACCGGGCTCAGTTTCGAGCAGTCCATGATCCTGTCGCTTTCGGGCCTCTCCACCGCCGGGCAACTTGCCGAGGTCGGGGGCGATGCGGCGATCAGCTACGTGCAGATCAGCGACACCGCAAAGGCCATTCTGGCCGGCGCAATGGTGCTGGGCCGGGTCGAGGCCCTGGCCCTGATTGCCCTGCTCAATCCCGAATTCTGGCGCGCCTGACACCGCCGCACCACACCCCCGGGGACTCCCTGAATTTGGGGGGTGGAATCTTGCAGATTCAGCCTCCATAGTGCTGACGTTGACGGGGGCTCCAAGTCCGAGGCAGGGCTTCCGGTAACGTGCGTGACCGAAGCAACGACAAGAACAAGGCAATTGAAATGGCCAGTGACAAACAAAATTTGCAGGATGCATTTCTCAATCATGTGCGGAAGACAAAGGTCCCGGTGACGATCTTCCTCATCAATGGGGTGAAACTTCAGGGCGTGATTACCTGGTTCGACAACTTCTGCGTCCTCCTGCGCCGCGACGGACAATCTCAGCTTGTCTACAAGCATGCGATCTCCACCGTCATGCCGGCCCAACCCATCAGCCTCTACGAGGGTGAAGAATAGCGGAATTTCACGATACCGCGGAGCAGCCCACACGGGCGCTTGTGCTCCACCCGGACATCCAGACAGACCCCGAGCGCCGCGAGGCCGGGCCAGCCCTTGAAGAGGCGATGGCCCTCGCGCTGGCGCTTCCGGGGCTGGAGGTGGTGGCCGGAGAGGTCGTGAACGTGCGCCAGCCGCAGCCCGGCACGCTCTTCGGCACCGGCAAGATGGACGAGATCAAGGCGCTGATTGACGGCCATGACATTGCGCTCGTGCTGGTCGACGGGCCGGTGACGCCGGTGCAGCAGCGCAATCTCGAAGAGGCCTGGAAGGTCAAGCTGCTTGACCGCACCGGGCTGATCCTCGAAATCTTCGCCGACCGCGCCGCCACCCGCGAAGGCGTGCTTCAAGTCGAGCTGGCCGCGCTTTCCTACCAGCGCACCCGCCTGGTGCGGGCCTGGACCCACCTCGAGCGGCAGCGCGGCGGCCTCGGCTTTGTCGGCGGCCCCGGTGAAACCCAGATCGAGGCGGACCGTCGCGCGATCGACGAGGCGATGACGCGCATCCGCCGTCAGCTCTCCAAAGTCACCAAGACCCGCGCCCTGCACCGCGCTTCCCGCGCCAAGGTGCCGTTCCCCGTGGTCGCGCTAGTGGGCTATACCAACGCCGGAAAATCCACGCTTTTCAACCGCCTGACCGGCGCGGACGTGATGGCGAAGGACATGCTTTTCGCCACGCTCGACCCCACCATGCGGGCCATCGAGCTGGCCGGCGGGGTCAAGGTGATCCTCTCCGATACCGTGGGCTTCATCTCGTCGCTGCCCACCGAATTGGTCGCCGCCTTCCGCGCCACGCTGGAAGAGGTGCTGGAGGCCGATCTCATCCTGCATGTGCGCGACATCGCCAGCCCCGCCACCGAGGAGCAGGCCTCCGATGTGGCCCGCATCCTCACCAGCCTCGGCGTGCGCGAAGACGTGCCGCAGCTCGAACTCTGGAACAAGTCCGACCTGCTGGAGCCCGAACAGGCCGAGGCCCTGCGCAATCAGGCGAGCCGCCGCGACGAGGTGCTGGTGATCTCCGCCGTCAGCGGCGCAGGCCTCGACGAGTTGCAGGAGGCCGTCACCGCCGAACTGGAAGGCGCGCGCATCACCGAGCGTCTGAAGCTCGCCTTCGCCGATGGCCGCCAAAGGGCATGGTTGCACGAGCACGACGTGGTCGAATCCGAAGTCCAGACCGAGAAGGGCTGGACCTTGGATCTTCGCTGGTCGCCGCGCCAGAAGGCCGAATTCGACCGGCTCTAGCGGGGCGCGAACATCGCGAACCGCCCGCCCGGGCGGGCCGCGCAGGAACGGAGGCGGAATGCTCAAGAGCCAAAGACACTATTACTGGATCGGCGGCGGCATCTGGGCTGCCCTCATGCTGGGCGGTGGCATCTTCGTGGTGGTGACAAGCCTGCGCGGCGACGGAACCGCGCTGTCCGACGCGCTCGACATCGAAACCTTCGAACAGGCCGCCATCGTGACCGAGCCACCCGGGCCTCAGAACGTGCTCGTGACCGAAGCGGGCGAGGTCGATATCGGCCCCTCCGGCCTCACACTCACCGACCCCGTGGCCGAGCCCGACCGCCCGCCGTTCGACATCGACGTGCCCGAGGGCCGGTATCAAACCCTGATCTACCGTCACGAGGATGACCCGCGGGTGATCGGCATGGTGGCCCTTCGCCTGTCCGACGCCCCCGTCACGTTCTGGGAGCGGCCGGGCCGCAAGAGCCATCCGCTCGACTTCGAGTTCGGCGTCGATGAGCTGGTGGCCCTCGGAGATGCCGAGGCCGTCGCGGCGCTCGATGCCGATGCGGTCAAGGCCGCCCTCGAACAGGGTACAGGCCCCGTGCCCTACGCCACGATCAGGTCCGAGGGCCGCGACGTGCTGCTCTTCGATCCGAGCTTCGAGACCTTCTCCGCCGACACCTACGCCGGGTATGACGCAGATGGAAATCTCGCCATTCTGGTCAAGGACTACGGCTACTTCGGCTCCCGCGCCGCGCTGGAAAAACCGACCGAAGAGCGCCCGTAGGGCGGGACTTGTCCCGCCGTTCCGCCGGCCTCACTGCGCCGGCGTCAGCACCGTCACCCCCACGTTGGCTGCCCGCGCCAGCTCCGGGTCGAGCGACATCGGAATGTACTCGCCCCGCCGCCACAGCGCACCGAGGTCATCGTAGTGGCGCGACAGCGGATGCCCTGACTGCCCGGTTGCCGTGATGAACACCGAACTGTCCGGGTCGGAAAAGTCGTAGACCCCTCGAAACCCGGCACCATGGACGTTGGCATAGGGGTCCGGCTCCGTCCCCTTGGTGCGCCCGCGCAGCAGGGTGAAATCGCCGCCCGAGGTGCTCTGGTGGATGTTCACGATCCACTTCAGCACCGGCACGTCGCCCAGCACCGCATGGTCGTGCAGCGCTTCATGGGCATCGCCCCATCGCAGGCTCTCCAACTGGGTGCCGTAGCGCTCCGCAATCCACAGCAGAGCCTCGTCCAGCGCGATGCGGGCAATATCGGTGCAGCTCTCCTGCGCGGTCGACTGCACCACGTCGCACCACACCGCCGCCCCGTCGACATCGCGAAACACACGCTCGAGGAACAGCGGCTCGGGATGGACGAACTCCGCCGAAAGCGGCCCGAGCTCGTCGCGGATCAACCGGCCCTGCAAGTGCCGTAGCCAGGCCGCAAAGATCAGCGGCTCTGGCAGGTGTTCGCTCATCTCACCGTTCCAATTGGCCAGAAGCTCCAGCGCCTTCTGCCGCTGCCGCTCCGGCGTGCCCTCGGGGGCGGCTTCGCCGGTGAACCAGAGGTCGCGGGCGATGAGCGGCAGCAGGGTGCGGGCGGTCACGCTCACGGTGTCGAGCTGCGCGTCGATGAAGCTCTCGCGGGTGTGCACCTCGCGGGTCTGCATCAGCCGGGTCCAGCGCTGGATGCGCTGCGTATCCCCCCAGTTGAAACTGACGTGTTCGGGGAAGGGGCGATCCACGGTCTTGTTGTTGGTATTGCCCAGAATACCGCCTTCCGGGTCGATGAACTCGGGGTTCCGGTCGTACGGAATGCGCCCCGCCCAGCGGTTGGTGGCCTTCCACCCCAGCGCAGGCATCCGGCCCTGGCTGTCATGGGCCGGGTTGCGGCTGGGCATGGCCCCGACCATCTTCAGCGCCACCCGCCCGGGCTCCGCGAGCGTGAGGTTCTGGGCCGGAGCGATGTACAGCTCCATCGCGGCAATCGCTTCTTCGATCGAGTGCGCCTTCTGCAGCCCCAGCGCCGCCTGCATCGAGGTGTCGCGCGGCGAGAGCGCCGTCCATCCCAGCGCGCCCACATGGCCCGCCGGGGTGACACTGGCGAGGTTGTAATGCGAGCCCGGCAGCACCGGCCCGTTCTCGGTGCGCCTCAGGGTGATGGTGATCGGCTCTGCATCCTTGATCCGGATGATCGAACTCTTGGTCGAGAAGGGCTTCCATCCGGTCGGGGTGCGATATTCCTGCGGGTTGGCCGGGTTCAGCTCTTCCATGAACACGTCCTGATCGTCGAGGTAGGCCGAGGTGATCCCCCAGGCCAGTGCATCCGAGCGCCCCGAGAGCACGAAAGGAATGCCCGGGATCGTCCCCCCGATGACACCGCCGGTCGAAAGCTCGATCCGCGCCAGATACCAGACCGTCGGCGCGGTCAGTTCGAGATGCGGATCGTTGGCCAGGATCGAAGCCCCCGCCGCAGAGCGCTTCGGTGCCGCCGCCCAGGCGTTGGACGCGCCGGCAAATATCCGCGGTTTGATCGGCGACATGCGATCGAGCGCATAGGTTTTCCACGCCGCCTGCGGCCCGTCAATCGGCATCAGGCTGGCGTAATCGGGAAGGGCGGCGGCGCCGGGGCCGGGCACGTCCGGCAGGATGTCCGCCAGCCGTTCCTCGGGCAGTTGCAGCGACACCCGCGCCCGCAGGACCTCTTCCGAGAGCTGGCCGGTGAGCTGCAGGGCCATGATCTTGCCGAGCGCCACCGTATCGGCAGGCCGCCATGGCGCGATCTCGCGGGAGAACAGGAAGAACTCGGGCGCCCCGCGCCCCAGCGCGCCTTCGTTCACCGTGGCGATCCAGGCGTTGATACCGGCCGAATAGGCTTCCAGCGCCGCCCGCGTCTCTGCATCCAGCGAAGACACGGAGGCCGAAGCCGCCTCGTACAAACCAAACCGCCGCAACAGCTCGTCGGTCTTGGCCGTGCGCACCCCGAACAGCTCCGAGAGCCGCCCCTGCGCCGCGCGCCGCGCCATTGTGATCTGCCAGAGCCGGTCCTGCGCATGGGCAAAGCCGAGGCCAAAATACACGTCCTCATCCGAGGAGCCGAAGATATGGGGCACGTTGGCGTTGTCGCGCACGATCTCGACAGGCCCCGAAAGCCCCTCGACGGTGAGGCGGGCGTTGTAGTCGGGGATCGAGCGCGAGGCGAGATAATAGGTGACGCATCCGATCAGAAACGCCAGCAGCAACCCGCCCGTGACAATCCGCAAGAGCCAGCGAAAGATCCGTGCCATGTATGTCCCTCGGTTGACCTTCAGCCCCTGCGGAGTAATCAGGGTGCAAGCGTAATGGAACCCTGCGGGAGGATAAAGACATGGCGAAGGTGGCATTTCTCGGACTTGGAGTGATGGGCTACCCGATGGCGGGACATCTGGCGAAGGCAGGGCACGAGGTGACGGTCTACAACCGCACCTTCGCCAAGGCCGAGAAGTGGGTGGGCGAACACGGCGGAAAGGCCGCCCGGACACCGGCCGAAGCCGCTGCCGGTCAGGATTTCGTCATGGCCTGCGTCGGCAATGACGACGACCTTCGCGCCGTCTGCGTGGGCGAGGGCGGCGCGCTGGCCGCGATGAGTGCCGGCACTGTCTTCGTCGACCACACCACTGTCAGCGCCTCTGTCACCCGCGAGATGTATGCCGCCGCCGAATCCGGTCAGGTGAGCTTTGTCGATGCGCCGGTGTCTGGCGGGCAGGCGGGCGCCGAGAACGGGGCGCTTGCGGTGATGTGCGGCGGCGACGCCGGGACCTACGAGCGTGCCGAAAAGATCATCGCCGCCTACGCGAAGAATTGCCAGTTGATGGGCGAGAGCGGCGCCGGGCAGCTCACCAAATGCGTCAACCAGATCTGCATTGCCGGGCTGGTGCAGGGCCTTTCCGAAGGGCTGAACTTTGCCATGAAGGCCGGTCTGGACACCAAGGCCGTGGTGCAGGTCATCAAGGACGGTGCGGCGGGAAGCTGGCAGATGGCCAACCGCTACGAAACCATGGTGGACGACCACTTCACCCATGGCTTCGCCGTGGACTGGATGCGCAAGGATCTCGATATCTGCCTGTCCACCGGCAACGAGATCGGCGCCGCCCTGCCGGTGACGGCTGTTGTCGACCAGTTCTACAAGGACGTTCAGTCCATGGGCGGCGGGCGGTGGGATACCTCCTCGCTCATCAAGCGACTGAAAGCCTTCGACTGAGCGCGGTCAGCTCTTTCCGCGCTTCGGCCCGGAGGGTTTGCCGGCAGGCTTGCCCCCGGGTCGCCCACCGGGCTTGCCGCCCGGCTTCCCAGCAAACTTGCCGCTCGGCTTCCCGCCGGGTTTGCCGCTGAACTTGCCACTTGGTTTGCCTCCGGGCTTCCCGCCCGGCTTGCCCAAGGGCTTGCCCCCGGGTTTCCCGCCAGGCTTTCCATCAAACCGACGCGGCGGACGATCGCCCCCGGTGCCATCGGCATCGCGGGCGCGGTTCTTCTTGCTGTCGGCCCGGCCCGGAGGGGGCGGAGGGCCCTTGCGGTGCGGTTTGCCCATCGGGGCGCTCGGATCAGCCGCCCCGGAGCGATATCCCGAGGCTGCGGAGCCGTGGCGCGCCTTGCGGGGCTTGTCCGCACGCGGTTCGCTGTCGCTTTCGGGCGCAGGCGTCGGTGCGGGCGCGTGAACCGGGGGCGCATCCTGAACGGGGGCTGGAGCCGGGGCAGGGGCCTCACGCGGCGGTTCCGCCCGTGCGGCGCGTTCTTTCTTCGGACGCGCGGGCTTGTCGAACTTCGCGGGCTTGCGCTGCGGGCGATCCACCCCTTCAGGCGCGGCATCCAGCTTCACCAGCCGGGTGCGCCCCTCCAGTGTCATCTCCGACCCGAGGTGATCGAGCAGGCGCTTCACCGCGCTGTCCCGCACCTGCACATAGCTTTCGTCCGGCCCGATGCGGATTGCGCCAAGATCGTCCCGGGTCAGCCCGCCGCCCTTGCAGATCATCGGCAGCAGACGCCGCGGCTCGGCCCCCTGGTTGCGGCCCTGCGACAGCGAGAACCAGGTAGACGCGCCGAACTCCTCGCGGGGTTTGGGCTTCTGATCGTCGCCCGAAAGCTCCTCGGGGGCCGAATGCTGGCTGGCGTAATGGCGCAGGAAGGCTGCGGCGAGCTGCTCGGGGCTGAACCGCTCGGTCAGCCGCGTGATGGCCTCTGCCTCTTCCTCGCGCGGGCCGTCCTCCCAGACCGGATCATCCAGCATCCGCTCCGCATCCCGCGCCTGCACGGCCTCCGCCGAGGGCGGATCGGCCCATTTGGCGGTGAGCTGGGCCATGCCCAGCACCCGAAGCGCCTTCTTGCGCGAGCGCGGGGTCACAACCAGCACGCTCACCCCCTTGCGCCCGGCCCGGCCGGTGCGGCCCGAACGGTGCAGCAGGGTTTCATGCGAGCCCGGAAGCTCGGCATGCACCACCAGATCGAGGTTGGGCAGGTCGATCCCGCGTGCGGCCACATCCGTCGCCACGCAAACCCGAGCGCGCCCGTCCCGCATGGCTTGCAGCGCGTTGGTGCGCTCCTGCTGCGAGAGTTCGCCCGAGAGCGCAACAACCTTGAAGCCCCGGTTGGCCAGCCGCGTGGTGATGCGTCCCACGGTTGCGCGGGTGTTGGCGAAAACAATGGCGTTGGGCGCCTCGTAGTAGCGCAGCACGTTGATGACGCAGTGCTCGAGGTCACGCTCGGCCACGGCCATCGCCAGATATTCGATATCGGCGTGCTGCGAGGCTTCGGACTTGCTCTCGATGCGCACCGCATCGCGCTGGTAGCTCTTGGCCAGCTCGGCAATGGCACGCGGCACCGTGGCCGAGAACAGCAGCGTCTGGCGCTCTGCGGGCGCCTCGCCCAGAATAAACTCCAGCTCCTCGCGGAACCCGAGATCCAGCATCTCGTCGGCCTCGTCCAGCACCACGGCGCGGATCGCCTGCATTTCCATGGAGCCGCGCATGATATGGTCGCGCAACCGGCCCGGCGTGGCGACGACGATATGCGCCCCACGCGCCAGCGCACGCCGTTCGTCGCGCATGTCCATCCCGCCCACGCAGGAAGCCACGACCGCGCCGGCCTTGGCGTAGAGCCAGCCCAGTTCGCGCTTCACCTGCAGCGCAAGCTCGCGGGTCGGGGCGATGACAAGCGCCAGCGGCGCCTCTGCGGCGCCAAACACCTCGGCCTCGCCCAACAGGGTCGGGGCGATGGCAATGCCGAAGCCCAGCGTCTTGCCGGATCCCGTCTGGGCGGAAACCAGAAGATCCGCCCCGGCATAGGCCGGGTCGCCCACGGCCTCCTGAACGGGGGTGAGAGTGGTGTAGCCACGTTCGGCTATGGCATCGGCAAGAGCTTGTTTCACAGAAAGGGTCCGGGGAGAGGAGCGTAAGAGCGCGTCTCTACAGGCCTGCGGGCGCGCTGTATAGCGGTTTAATACGCAGGACCGCTTTGAGGGGGCCCTGCGTGGTTTGTCTCACTCCGCGCAGTGGAAGGCATCGCCCTCATGGCGCAGGACTTGCGGCCATGGGCAAAGCACGCGCTCCTTGCCTGCGTTTTCGCCCGCTTCCGGGTTATCGGCCCGAAACGCCGTTGGCACCGCCTCCGGCGCGCTGTCCTCCTCGACCCACGCAATCAGCGCACCCAGCAGGTCGGCGCTGTCGGCTGCGTTGCCGCCCCTGCCATGGGGCATCCCGGGGATGGCATAGAATCGCGTGAACTCCGGGGCCGCCGAGTTGTTTTCCCTGAGCTTGCCGTACCAGTCGGAGGTATCGTTGAACGAAAACACCGGATCGGCGGTGCCATGAAACACCACCAGTTTGCCGCCCGCAGCCTGCAATTCTGACAGATCGGGATTGTCGGCATTGGGCGGGCTCATCACCTGCATGGGGCTTTCGGGGAACTCCGCCGTCAGCGCATCGACCTTCGGCGGCTCCATTTCAAAGTCGTAGCCCAGCAGATAGGCCTCAAGCGCCTCGGGGCTGCCTTCAACCAGGGTGGGCGGGGTCGAGAAGACATGGGCGAGTGACCCCGCGCCCATCACCGCGATGATCGGCTTCATGCCCCAGGGCGGCACGGTGCTTTCGATCTTCCAGAACCGCCAGTTGCCCGAAGCGATGCCCGGATCCCACGACCAATCGCTGTATAGCACCTCGCCTGCGCCATTGGTCGGCCCGTCGTGGATGGCCACCAGCGCGGCAACCTGATCCGCGCTCAGGCAATCGCTGTTCTGCCCGGCAGCGCAGACCAGCACGGCCGGGCCGAAGGCCTGCTGGCAGGCGGAGGTATCGGCAACCACACCGTCTTCCAGCCCGTCGAGCCCATCGCAGGCGGCGTTGATCTTTTCGGCCACGAGCGACAGATCATCCTTGCTGAAGCTCTCCGCCAGGCTCGGCGCGACCGAGCGGAATTGCTGCACATCCCAGGCATGCTGAATCGCGGCGCGGGGCAGGCGGAAACCGGGATAGCCCGCCAGTATGCCGTCAAAAGCCTCGGGCATCCGTTCGGCGGCAACCATCGCGTGGCGCCCCCCGTTGGAGGTGCCATAGCCATAGACATGCGCCGGGGCCTCTCCATAGAAAGCCTCCGTCAGTGCCAGCGCCACGGGGTGCAGCTTGGCAACGGCGCCATAGCCGTAATCACGGCGCGCCTCGAAATCGAGACCGAAGAGGTTACCCCCCACCAGGCCGGCATCGGGGTTGGCCTTGCCGTCATGGCCCGCATTGGAGCTGACCACCGCAAAGCCACGCTCCAGTGCCGGCGTGCCAACGCCGGTGCCCGTGCCAAGCGCCGCAACAACCTCGCCATCATTGCCGCCGTTGAACTGGTGCATCAGCCGACCCTCCCACCCTTCCGGGAGCCGCAGCTCGAAGCCGATGGCATAGGCCTTGCCGTCTGCCCCCGTGCGCTCGCCGAGGCTGCCGCGCAGCAGGCATTGCGCCACGCCGGATTTCTCGTCGCCTTCGGGCAGGGCAACCGCCTCGCGGATCGTCACACCGGCGGGGGCCGCCCCGGCCATGTCGGCACAGTCGGTTGCGGCCAAGGCGCCAACGGGTGTCAGGGCCACAAGTCCTGCGGCCAACGTCAGTTTCTTCATCTGATAGTCCTCCCGCCCACAGGGTACGCCCGCGCGCGCGGAACTGTCATGACAAAAAAGGGCGCCCCGAAGAGCGCCCTCTGAAAATGGGAATTCCGGCCCGCGATCAGGGCAGGATGCGGTTGTACTTGGTGCCTTCCAGCGTCGCCCCGAGGATCAGCCCGGCCTGTCCGAAAACCACGGCGATGACCGGCGCCAGCGCGGTGAGGGTCTCGGCAGAGAGGTTGCCGGCGTTGTCGTTCAGCGCGTATTCGGCATCCGCGCCCACCGACCATCCGGTGGAAGTGCGGAAATCGCGCAGCGCGGCCGGGGTCATGAAAAACAGGGCGTGGGCGTATTGCTGCGCGCCGATCTGAAAGCCGATGTTGGCCTGAAGCGCGGCGTAGTAGTCGACGGTCGCATTGTTGATCCGCAGAGCGCCTCGGCCGTAGCTGCCGCCCACCCCGAACCCCGCCTTGGTGACGAGCGGCATGTAGAGCACGCCGGAAGATTTCTGCTCAAGATCGGCGGTGCCGGGGTAGCGCGAGAAAAGGTAATTTCGCGTGCTGTCCACCCGCGCGTCGATCTTGGCACCGTTGTTGGTGCCCACGCCGTTGCCGCAAGCCGAAAGCGCGGTGGTCGCGCCGAGCCCGGCCAGAAACACACGTCGGTTGAAGGGAGTCCGATTGGGGTGGTTGCTCATGATATCCGCCTGTCCTTAAGCCTCGATCCGGCTGTTTTACGCCGGTTTTAACTATCTATAGGGGCCTTGAGCTGGCTTGTCACCACAAGTTGAGGCGAAATGGGCGGTTTTTGGCCGCCTGAAAGCGGCTCGGCCGTGCATGGGGCAGGGACAGGCGCTGGCGCGCCGTCAGCCTGCCTTCAACCGGCGCGCCATACGGGGGGCGTAATAGGTGAGCACGCCCATGCAACCGGCGCGTTTGAACGCCATCAGGCTCTCTACCATCACCTTCTCGCCGTCGATCCAGCCGTTCTGCGCGGCGGCCTCGATCATCGCGTATTCGCCGCTCACCTGATAGGCGAAGGTGGGCGCGCCAAAGCTGTCGCGGACGCGCCGGATGATGTCGAGATAGGGCAGGCCGGGCTTGACCATCACCATATCGGCCCCCTCGGCCAGATCGCGTTGCACCAGCCGCAAAGCCTCGTCGGAATTGGCCGGGTCCATCTGGTAGGTGTTCTTGTCTCCGGTGAGCGCGGCGGAAGCGCCGACGGCATCGCGGAACGGGCCGTAGAAGGCGGAGGCATACTTTGCAGCGTAGCTCAGGATCGAAACCTTGGTGTGGCCTGCGGCTTCAAGGGCGGTCCGGATCGCGCCGATGCGGCCATCCATCATGTCGGATGGGCCGAGAATGTCGGCTCCGGCATCCGCCTGGGCCAGCGCCATCTTCACCAGCGCCTCGACTGTCTCGTCATTCACGATCTCGCCGTCCACGACAAACCCGTCGTGGCCGTTGATGTTGTAGGGGTCGAGCGCGATGTCGGTCATCACCGCGATCTCGGGGGCGGCCGCCTTGATGGCACGGATCGCCCGGTTGGTGAGGTTCTCCGGATCCCAGGCCATGGCGCAATCCTCGGTGCGCGCCTCGGGGCCAGTGTAGGGAAAGAGGCAGATCGCCGGAATGCCGAGCTCGGCGGCCTCCTGCGCGGCCTCGGCCACGAGGTCCACCGTCAGCCGCTCGACGCCCGGCATCGAGGGCACCGCCGTGCGCTCGCCCTCGCCGTCGCGCAAGAACACCGGCCAGATCAGATCATCCGCCGTCACCGCGTTTTCGCGCACCAGACCACGCAACGCAGGGGTGGTGCGCGTGCGCCGCAAACGGGCGGCAGGGAAGGGGGCGACAGTGGGACGCATGGGTTTGCCTCGTATTTCAGCCACACAAAGGGCCGTGCCATGGATTTTGCGCCGCGACAAGGCTTCCATTCCCGGCAGAGGTGGCTAGATTGCGCCAACTTCGACAACAGGCCGATAGCGGCCGGAGGGGCAGACACAGGTGCTGGACTGGTACGAGACCGTCTTCGAGCTGATCGACATGCGATCCTTCTCGAACCTGTGGTACTGGATTGCCCTCGCGGTGATGTGGTCGACCTCCTCGCACTTCGTGCTCGGCGTTCCTTGGGACCTGGTGCAACGCGCCAAGCGCAACGGCGGCGATGCCGAGGCCGACCTGCACGACATGGTGCGCGTCAACGTCAACCGCATCCTCTACATCGCGGACCAGGCCGGGCTCTGGCTGATCGGCATCATCTTCTTCACTCTGTCGTCGCTGGCGATCATCGGCTTCTGGTATGGCTCCGAATTCAGCCAGGCGGTGTTCCTGCTGGCCGCGCCGATGAGCCTTGTCCTCGGGCTCGGGGTGCGCTGCGCCCGGGGCATCCGCGCCGCCGACGGTGACGGTCTCTACGACCGGATGCACCGCCAGCGCTTCATCACCCAGGTCATCGGGATGCTGTCGATCTTCGTCAC
Organism: Oceanicola sp. 502str15; assembly: GCF_024105635.1. Classification (NCBI taxonomy): domain Bacteria; kingdom Pseudomonadati; phylum Pseudomonadota; class Alphaproteobacteria; order Rhodobacterales; family Roseobacteraceae; genus Oceanicola; species Oceanicola sp. 502str15. Next base: position 1,122,382 of record NZ_WYDQ01000001.1, on the reverse strand, counting down.
CGCGATGTGGGGCATGTTCCAGAACCTCTCGATCGGGGCGATCTGAGGCAGGCGGAGCACCGTGGGGGGCCAGCCCCCCACACCCCCCGGAGATATTTGACCCAAGATGAAGAGCAGTTGACACCGGCCCACAGCGGGGTAGGTCAGCCTTCTGATGGCTGACACGACGCGCATAACACTGGGCGGCGCGCCCGAGGGATTCGACGCGCTATTGATCGCCCGCGAGCTGGAACGTGGTGCGCCGGTGGTGCATTGCGCCCGCGACGACAAGCGCCTGGCCGAGATGCGGGCGGCCCTGGCCTTCTTCGCGCCCAACGTGCCGGTGATCGAATTTCCCGGCTGGGACTGCCTGCCCTACGACCGGGTCTCGCCCAATGCCGACATCTCGGCCCGCCGCATGGCCACGCTCTCGGCGCTGGCGGGCGGCATGTCGGGCAAGTTCGTGCTGCTGACCACGTTGAATGCGGCCACCCAGCGGGTGCCCGCGCGCGATCTGGTGGCGCAATCGAGCTTCGTGGCCACAGTGGGCGAGCGGGTGGACGAGGAAGCGCTGCGCGGCTTTCTGGTGCGCATGGGCTTCAGCCAGGCGCCCACGGTGCTGGAGCCGGGCGACTTTGCCATCCGCGGCGGTATCATCGACATCTACCCGCCCGGCGACGGCGGGCCGGTGCGGCTGGACCTGTTCGGCGATGTGCTCGACGGCGCCCGCCGGTTCGACCCGGCCACCCAGCGCACCACCGAAAAGCTCACCCGGATCGAGCTTTCGCCCGCCTCCGAGGTTGTGCTCGACGAGGCCTCGATCACCCGGTTCCGGCAGAACTACCGGATAGAGTTCGGCGCCGCCGGCTCGGATGATCCGCTCTACGAAGCGGTCTCGGCGGGTCGCAAGCACGCCGGCTTCGAGCATTGGCTGCCGCTCTTCCATGACCACCTCGACACCCTGTTCGATTACCTTCCCGATTCCGCAGTCGTGCTGGACGACCAGTTCACCCCGGCCCAGCTGGCCCGGTGGGAAAGCATCGTCGACAGCTATGACAATCGGCGCGAGGCGGCATCCTCGAAGGCGCGGGTGGGCGGAAGCTACAAGGCGGCGGCCCCCGGGGCGCTCTACCTCGACGAAAGCGCCTGGAACAGGGCGATGCAGGGGCGCCGGGTGATCCAGCTTTCGCCACTCCCGCAGGGGTCCGGGCCCGGTGTGCTGGATGCAGGCGGGCGGATCGGGCGCAACTTCTCGCCCGAGCGTCAGCAGGAAACCGTCAGCCTTTTCGGGGCCTTGAAGGACCATGTTGAAGCGCAGCGCCGGTTGGGCCAAGTGGTAGTCGCCTCCTATTCCGAAGGCGCGCGCGAGCGGCTCTCGGGGCTGATGTCCGACGAGGGGCTGGAGGGCGCAACCCCGATCACCGACTGGCGCGATGTGCCGGAGGGCAAGGGCGGCGTCTACCTTGCGATCTTGCCGCTCGAACACGGCTTCACCGAACCCGGCCTCACCGTGATCTCCGAGCAGGACGTGCTGGGCGACCGGCTGATCCGCGCGCCCAAGCGCAAACGTCGGGCCGACAACTTCCTGACCGAAGCCCAAAGCCTGAGCCCCCGCGATCTGGTGGTGCACGTCGATCATGGCGTGGGGCGCTACATGGGGCTGGAGGTGGTCAACGCCATCGGGGCCGATCACGAGATGATCCACCTCGAATATGCCGATGCCGCCCGCCTCTACCTGCCGGTCGAAAACATCGAGCTGCTCTCGCGCTACGGCCACGAGGAGGGCCTGCTCGACAAGCTGGGCGGCGGCGCATGGCAGGCCAAGAAGGCCCGCCTCAAGGAACGCATCCGCATCGCCGCCGACAAGCTCATGCGCACCGCCGCCGAGCGCCTGCTGCGCAAGGCCCCCGTGCTCGAGCCGGTGCCCCACGCCTGGGAAGAGTTCTCGGCCCGCTTCCCCTATACCGAGACCGACGACCAGCTTAAGGCCATTGCAGAGGTGCTTGAAGACCTCGAAGCCGGCCGCCCGATGGACAGGCTGATCTGCGGCGATGTCGGTTTCGGCAAGACCGAAGTGGCCATGCGGGCCGCTTTCGTGGCCGCCATGCAGGGCAAGCAGGTCGCCGTGATCGCCCCCACCACGCTGCTCGCCCGCCAGCACGCCAAGGGCTTTGCCGAGCGCTTCCGGGGCTTCCCGCTGAAGGTGCGCCAGCTGTCGCGCTTCGTGCCCCCCGCGCAGGCCAGCGACACCCGCAAGGGGCTGGCCGATGGCACCGTGGATATCGTCATCGGCACCCATGCCGTGCTGGCCAAGACCATCCGCTTCAAGGATCTCGGCCTGCTGATCATCGACGAAGAGCAGCACTTTGGCGTCGGCCACAAGGAGCGCCTGAAGGAGATGCGCTCGGATATCCACGTGCTGACGCTCACCGCCACGCCGATCCCGCGCACACTTCAACTTTCGCTCACAGGTGTCCGGGATCTCTCGATAATCGGCACCCCGCCGGTGGATCGCCTGGCCATCCGCACCTATGTTTCGGAGTTCGACCCGGTCACGGTGCGCGAAGCCCTGCTGCGCGAACATTATCGCGGCGGACAGAGCTTTTATGTGGTGCCGCGCCTCTCCGACCTGCCCGAGATCGAGACCTTCCTCAAGGAGCAGGTGCCCGAGGTCAGCTATGTGGTCGCCCATGGCCAGATGGCGGCGGGCGAGCTGGATGACAAGATGAACGCCTTCTACGATGGCAAATACGGCATCCTGCTGGCCACAACCATCGTTGAAAGCGGGCTCGACATCCCGACCGCCAACACCATGATCGTGCACCGCGCCGACATGTTCGGCCTCGCCCAGCTCTACCAGATCCGGGGCCGGGTGGGCCGCGCGAAGACCCGCGCCTACGCATATCTCACCACGCGCCCGCGCATCCCGCTCACCACCACGGCCGAGAAGCGCCTGCGTGTGCTCGGCTCGCTCGACAGCCTCGGCGCGGGCTTCACGCTGGCGTCGCAGGATCTCGACATTCGCGGTGCCGGCAACCTCGTGGGCGAGGAGCAGTCGGGCCATGTGAAAGAGGTGGGTTACGAACTGTACCAATCCATGCTCGAGGACGCGATTGCCAAGATCAAATCGGGCGAGGCCGAGGGGCTGCTGGACGACGACGGGCAATGGGCGCCCCAGATCAACCTCGGCGTTCCTGTCCTGATTCCAGAACCTTACGTGCCTGATCTTGATGTGCGCCTCGGGCTCTACCGGCGCCTCTCGTCGCTCGCCACCAAGGTCGAGCTGGAGGGCTTCGCCGCCGAGCTGATCGACCGTTTCGGCCCGCTGCCCAAAGAGGTGAACACCCTCATGCTGATCGTGCGGATCAAGGCGATGTGCAAGCGCGCCGGGATCGCCAAGCTCGATGGCGGGCCCAAGGGCGGCACGGTGCAGTTTCACAATGACAGGTTCGCCAACCCCGCCGGTCTGGTCGAGTTCATCCAGGCCCAGAACGGCATGGCGAAGATCCGCGACAACAAGCTGGTGGTGCGCCGCGACTGGGCGAAGAACTCCGACAAGATCAAAGGCGCCTTCGCGATCGCCCGCGACCTTGCCGAGAAGATCAAGAAAGCCGGTTAAGCCGCTGTTTCGGCGTCATCTTCCGGCTTCCGTTCACCCATCATGAGCATCAGGGCTAGCGAGATGAGCCCGCAGATCAGACAGCCGATGATGATCGGCGTCACACTGCCATGAAGCATCAGCCCGATCGGCACAGCCACCACAACCGATGTCGCCGTGGAGAGCGCTCCGATAACCGATGAGGCCGTACCCGCCAGCCGCCCCATCGGCTCCAGCGCCAGCGCGTTGAGGTTCCCCATCGTTAGGCCCATCTGGTAGAAGATCGAGATCACCCAGACCACGTAGAGCGCAAAATGCGCGGTGTCGCCCATGGGCACGAAGAGGGTCAGCACCACCACCAACGCCGAAAAGGCGCTGACAACGATCAGCGTGCGCAGCACCATGCCACGCATCCCGACCCGCATCACGAAACGCGCGTTGACGAGCGAGGAGGTGCCCGCACAGAGCGCGATCAGGGCGAACCACACGGCAAAGCTGTCGGCTTTGTCGAAGACCGTCTCGAAGATCGGCTGGGTGGTCGAGATGATGGTGATGAGTTGGGCAAAAATGAAGACCTGCACCGCCACCGTGTAGCGCACCGTGCGGTTGGAAAGCACGGTTTTCACGCCGGCCGCTATCGTGCCGACCCGGAAGGGCACGCGGCGTTCGCGGGGCAGGGTCTCGGGCTGGCGTATGGCCAGCCAGAGGGTCGAGGCGCTGATGAAGACCACGAAGGCGAGGAAGATCGAGCGCCATCCGCCGAGCGCGATGATCTCCTGTCCGATCAGCGGCGCGAAGGCCGGAAACAGCGAAAACACGAGGAAGATGAAGGAGGTGAGCCGTGCCATCTCGCGGCCCGAATAGAGGTCTCGCACAATGGCCAGGCCCACGATCCGGGGGCCGGCCGCACCGAGGCCCTGAATGACACGCGCCGCAAGAACCATTTCGAGCGAGGGGGCCATCCAGGCCAGGAGCGCGCCGCCAATGTAGAGCACCGCGAAAAGCAGCACCGTGTTCTTGCGACCGAAACTGTCGGAGATCGGCCCTGTGATGAGCGTGCCGAGCCCCATGCCCAGCATGAAGCTGGTCACGATGAGCTGCACCCGGTTCGGGTTGTCGGGCGAAAGCTCGTCGGCGATCTCGGGCAGGGCGGGCAGCATCGCATCGGTCGAAAAGGCGATGGTGGCAAAAAGCATCGCCATCAGGGCCAGAAACTCGGTCTGGCTCAACTTTCGGGCCGCCGGTGCGGCCGTCTGGTTCGTCATTGAGGTCGTCCGATCTGGCTGTTGATCTCGTCGATCAGCTTCAACCAGAGATCGGGCGGCTGACAGCCCGGCACCACGTGCTGATTGGCAATGATGTGGGTCGGCACTCCGGTGATACCGCGCTCGCGGGCATGGGCATCGCGGGCACGAATGTTGTCGGCATCCGCGTCACCGCTCAGGAGCCGCTGGATCACCGCGGCATCACAGCCCGCAGAATCCGCGATATCGGCCAGCACCTCGTGGTCTTCAATGTCGCGGCCCTGCATGAAGTAGGCATCGAAAAGCATTGAAACGACAGGAACTTGCCGCTGCTCCAACCCGGCCCAATGGATCAGCCGGTGGGCATCAAGCGTGTTCGGCGTGCGCTCGATGGCGGCGAAGTTCAGCATCAAACCGGCCTCTTCGGCGGCCTCCGCGATCCGGCCATAGATCTCTGCCGCCTGCTTCTTGCCGCCGAATTTGCCTTCCAGATAGGCCCGCCGGTCCATCCCGCCCTTGGGCATGTCCGGGTTCAGCTGAAACGGGTGGTACTCGATGGTGAACGGATGCTCCCCGGCCTCGCCAAGCGCCCTGTCGAGGAGGGTCTTGCCGATGAAGCACCAGGGGCAGATCGGGTCGGAGAAAATGTCGAGTTGGATCATGGGGTAGATGTGTCACGCAGATGAGGGAGGGGGAAGTGTCTTATGGCCGCAGGAAAGGTGCGTTCATGCAGGGTCCAGGGGCAGATCACGCAAGAGCTTGCGGTTGAGCTTGCCATTGGCATTGGTCGGAAGCTGCGCGATCGGGGTAAAGATGCGGGGGCATTTATAGCGCGCCAATCGGCTGGCCGCGAAGGCTGAAAGGTCTTCAGTGTCAAGTGCTTGCGGCGCGACGTAAAAGCACCTTACAACCGTCGTGCCCGGCTTCACCTCCACCTCCACTGCCGCTGTGGCCGTCAGCTCTGGGTGGGCCGTCATGGCAGCTTCCACCTCCAGCGGAGAGACCCTGTAGCCGCCCGCGTTCATCATATCGTCATTGCGGCCCAGGTAGGTGATCGCGCCGTCCTCGGCTTCGGCCACCGTATCGCCGGTCATGAACCAGTGGCCCTCGTAGCGGCTCGCGGTTTCATCCGGCGCGTCAAGATAGCCCAGCATCAGGCCGGGATCGCTGCGGTGGATGCCAAGCTGCCCGTCGGCCCCCACGCGAAGGCGGCGACCGGGTTGCGGGTAGCCAGTCGCGCCCGGCGGAGCGGGGCGGGCCGGGCAGCCGGAAACATAGGTGGAGCATTCCGACATCCCGAGCGCCTCGTAGACCTCGCAGCCGGTCGCTGCCTTCCATGCTTGGGCCAGCGCATCGGGCAGCTTCTCACCGGCCGAGAGGCCATGGCGCAGCCTGGGGGCGGAAATCGCGCCATGCTGCCTGAGCATCTGCCGGTAAACCCCCGGCGCCGCAGCAAAAATCGTGGCGTCGTGACGTGCCATCAAAAGCGGCAACTGCTCTGGCCGGGTGCCGGAAGCCAGGATCACCGCGGTCGCGCCGCGCGCCCAAGGGTCCATCAGCCCAGTGCCGAGCGTGTAGGTCCAGTTGAAGGCCCCGGCATGCAGCAGCCGGTCGCTTGGTTGAAGGTCATACCAACCCTCCCACATCATCCGCCGCGCCCAGACAGCACGATGGGCGTGCATCACGCCACGGGGGCGGCCGGAGGTGCCGGAGGTGTAGATGATATAGGCCAGCCGCTCGGGGTCGCCCATCTGCGGTGGCTGGTGGCCTTCGGCGCCATGAAGCTCCACCTGCGGCATGACCGGGGCAGGGTGCTCGGGCAGGGTCACGCCATCGCCCGCTATCACCAGCGCCGGTGACAGTTCGGCGGCAATTGCCGTTATCTCGGGGCCGGTCAGCGCGGCCGAGGTCGGAACCGGCACCATGCCGGCCCAGATCGCCCCGAGATAGGCCAGCGGAAACTCCACCGTGTTCCCCAACCGCAAGAGCACCCGGTCCCCCGGCACGAGGCCGCGCGCCGTGAAGGCGGCGGCAATCGCGGCAACCCGCGCTTCCAGCTCGCCATAGCGCCAGCGCTGCGCCTTTGAGGCGCCGGCAATCACGAGTGCGGTCTTGCCCGGTGTCTCCTTCGCCGCCGAAAGCACGTAGGCGGCCATGTTGAAGGGGCTGGGGCAGGGGGCTGACATGGCCTGCTTGCTAGCCCCGCCTTGTGCCGCTTGCAAGAGCCGCCCCTGCGCCCTAGAACCTGCGCTCCATGGGGAATGATCCAAAGAGCCTGATCCGCATTGCGCGGGAAAGCGGCCAGCAGGCCGAGGCGGAACCGCTCGATCTGGGCGAGCGGGTGCGCAGCCTGCGCACCGCGCAGGGCTGGACGCTGGAACAGGCCGCCCGTCAGGCCGGGCTGGCCCGCTCGACGCTCTCCAAGATCGAGAACGGCCAGATGTCCCCCACCTACGATGCGGTGAAAAAGCTCGCCGAAGGGCTGAAGATCTCGCTGCCCCAGCTTTTCACGCCCCCCAGCGACGAGCGGGTGAACGGGCGGATGGCCGTGACCCGGTCCGGCGAGGGCGATCATCAGCTCACCCCTACCTACGAGCACGATCTGCTCGGCTCCGCGCTGACCCAGAAGAAGATGCTGCCCTACCGCGCCCGCATCCGTGCCCGGCAGATGGAAGAGTTTGATGGCTGGGTGCGCCATGACGGCGAAGAGTTTCTCTACGTGCTGACCGGCGTTGTCACGCTCTACACCGAGTTCTATGCGCCGGTGGACCTACGCCGCGGTGACAGCGCCTATTACGATGCCACCATGGGGCACAACGTTGTGTCGGTGAGCGATGAGGATGCAACCATCCTGTGGGTCACATCCCTGTCCTGAAGCTGTGTGAAGGGCCTATGCCGTGCTCAGGCTGCCTCCGCCGCGGCGATCCTGCGCCCGCCGAAGCGTCGCAACATGTCTTCCACGCCTTCATCCGCCTCCCGCAGGGTCAGATCGTGGGTCGCGGCGAGGTAGGCAACAAAGAGCGAGCGGTTTCCACGAAAGCGCTGCAGAGCAACCGCATCGACGTGGGGATAGAGCGTTATGATCTTCGGCAAGGCCTCCGCCCAGTTCTCGAAGAGCTGTTTCCAAGCCATCGAATATCCTCCCAGATCGTCCAAAGCGTAGCCCATTTACCGATTCCCATCAATTCGCGTGGTGGTTGATGAGGCCAGAGCCTAAGAACGCTTGCTTAACGCGCAGTTAACGGACGCAGTGCATCCGCGCTGCGCCCCTCAGCGGATAAACTCGGCGATGGTTTCGGCCAGCCCGGCGGTGATCGGAAGCGACGGGTCTTCGTAGGTGGCATAGGGCTCACCGGCGACATCGTCCTTCAGCATGTGGGTCATCTGCGGAAACATGCGCAGCTCCGCGCCCGGCGCGGCACCCGAGAGCGCCGTGGCGTCCACCGTCGTGATCTGCACGTCCCGCTCGCCCTGGATCACCAGAACGGGGCCGGCGTAGTCGCGGGCCAGGAGCACCGGATCTTTTGCAAAGAGGTTGATCAGAAAGGCCTGGATACTGTCGCGCCACGGCTGGCGCAGAACCAGGCTCAGACTGTCCACATCCACCCGCTCTCCACGCTCCAGTGTCGACAGGATGCGCTCCATCTCCGCCTCGTAGGGCTTGGCCTGAGGCTGGCGGGCAAGCTGCTCGCGCAGGATCACCGAAAGCCGCCGCCCCGGCGCGGCCAGCAGCACCAGCCCGCAAATACCCTCGGCCCCGCCCGACGCCGCCGCGAGCGACACCAGCCCGCCCTCGGAATGCCCCGCCAGCCAGACACATTCGCGCCCGAGCCTCCCGGCCAGCACCCGGGCCCAGCCCGCGGCATCCTCGGCATAGGCCTCCACCGTCACCGCCTCGGGATCGGCGATGGCCGTCTTGCTGCCGAAAAGCCCGCGCTTGTCGATGCGCAGGCTCGCAACGCCTTCCGCCGCCAGTGCCTCGGCCAGCAGCCGGTAGGTCTGCGCCCCGCGCCCGGTGGAAAACCGCCCGTCCCGGTCGATCGGCCCGGAGCCGGGCACGATCACAACCCCGCTCTGCGCGGCCTCCGGCAATAGTAACTCGCCCTGCAGCGGCCCCTCGGGGCCGGGGATCTCGAGGGTTTCGGCAAGAGCCGCTTGCCCTGCGTTCAGGCCGACGGTGAGCGTCAGCGCCGCCAGCAGGGCAGGGCGGATCACTCCTCCTCCCACCACCAGACGTCAGGCAGGAACCCGGCCCAGTCGCCATAGGCGGGGAGGTGGTCGGCGTTGTAATGCATCTCCTTCTTGAAGGCGAGGCGCGCCTCGGGGCTGTACCAGATCGGGATCACGTAGCGCCCCGCCGTCAGCACCCGGTCCAGCCCGTGCACGGCAGCCAGAAACACCTCGCGGTCGTCAGTCTCCAGCATGGCCTTCACCATCGCCTCCGCGGCAGGAGAGTTCATGCCCATCCAGTTGCGGCTGCCCGGCTCGCTCACGCCCTGCGCCCCCCAGTAAAGGATCTGCTCGTTGCCCGGCGACATGCTCAGCGGTCGCGTGTACCAGGTCATCTCGAAATCATAGGCGTCGGTGCGCTCCTTGTATTGCGCCCGGTCGATCGCCTCGATCGTCACCTGCATCCCCAGCCGCTTCAGGCCTTCCACGTAGAGCTCGGCGATGTTTGCGGGCTGCGGAGCGCCGCTCTGCAACAGGATCTCGAAGCCGAAGACCGCCCCCGCCTCGTTGCGCAACACCCCGGCGTCATCCACCGCCCAGCCGGCCTCGTTCAGCAGGTCCAGCGCGGCGCGGATGTTGGCCCGGTTGCGCGCAGAGCCGTCCCCCTCGGGCAGCGTGTAGCCCTCCATGGTGCCGGGGGGCAGATCCTCGGCGAAGGGCGCCAGAAGCTCGGCAACCTTGCCGCTCGCCGGGCCGGGCTCCATCGCCAGCTCGGAGTTGCAGAAGTACGAGCAGATCCGCGGATCGCCGCCGTCGTTGAGCTTGTCGGAGATGAACTCGTAGTTGAAGGCGAGGATCATCGCCTCGCGCACGCGCCAGTCCTCGAACAACGGCAGGCGGGTGTTCATTACCAGCCCGGTAATGCCCGAGGGTCGCTGGTGCGGGATCAACGCCTTGACCACATCGCCCGACTGCACGGCCGGAAAGTCATAGGAGCTGTTCCACTTGGCCACGTTGTTCTCGCGATTGTAGCTGAGTTCCCCGGCACGGAACGCCTCGAAGGCCACGTCGCCATCGCCGAACCACTCGTAGCGCAGAGTCTCGAAGTTGTGCTGCCCGCGGTTGAACGGCAAATCCTTGCCCCACCAGTCGGGGTCGAGCTTGAGCGTCACGGAGCGGCCCGGGTCGATGGTGTCGATCACATAGGGGCCCGAGCCGACCGGAACACGCATCGAGGCCTCGTCGAAAGTGATGCCCTCCCAATCGTCCTTCTTCAGGATCGGGCGCATCCCCATCAGCAGCGCAAGCTCGTTGTCGGCCTCGTTGAAGGTAAAGCGCACCCCGCGCTCCCCAACCTTCTCGACGCTGGCAACCTTGGCCCAGGCGGTGTGGTAACGCGGGTGGCCGAGCGTACCGAGGGTCTCGTAGGACCAGATCACATCGTCCACCGTCACCGGCGAGCCGTCGCTGAACTTCGCTTCCGGCCGCAGGGTGAACTCCACCCACTCGCGGTTCGGCCCGGTCTCGATGGTTTCCGCCAGCAGCCCGTAGAGCGTGAAGGGCTCATCGTAGCTGCGGCCCATCAGGGTCTCGAACCCGAAGATCCGCCACACGTAGGGCGCCCGGCCTTTCAGGATGAAGGGGTGCATCGAGTCGAAGCTGCCGATCTCGCTTTGCACATATTCGCCGCCCTTCGGCGCGTCCGGGTTCACGTAGGGCAGCGAGGTGAAATCGGGCGGAAGCGCCGGCTCACCATACATGGCGATTCCGTGTTTTGGCTCGGCAAAGGCGAATCCCCCGACGGAAACCAGTGCCAGGGTCATGCAAACCCGTGATGCTGCTTGGAAAAAATCATAAGCCATATTGGCAACAATCCCTGTCTGCCCTTGTTTCTTTGACCCGAAACCTAACGGCGGAGTTCAGCCTTTTCAAACTTTTACCTTGGACATACGCGCTGGAACGCGTATAAAGAGGGCACTGCTCGATAGGTTTCTTGCCTGTATGAAACCTGCCTCAATAACTTGCGCCCGCCTTGTGCGGGCGCTTTTTTTTGGCCATATCGGAGGGTCGAAATCGGAGAGGTTCGATGACGCGGAACGAGTGTATCGCCGCCTATCACGAATACATCGACTGCCTCAATCGTCAGGATTGGGCAAAGCTCGGCAATCACGTTCACGAAAGCGCGTGCCACAACGGCCGCCCGCTCGGGCTCACCGGCTACCGCGAGATGCTCGTGGGCGATTTTCGCGCCATCCCCGACCTTCGGTTCAACATCGCCCAGCTTGTCGCGGAGCCGGGCCACATCGCCGCAAGGCTCGCCTTCGATTGCACCCCCGTGGGCGATCTCTTCGGGCTGCCCGTCAACGGGCGGCGGGTGCAGTTCTGCGAGCATGTGTTCTACGCCTTCCGCGAGGGACGCATCCACACCGTCCACTCGCTGATCGACACCCAGGCCATCGCCGCCCTGCTCTGAACCCGACAAACTGACGCAGCCCCGGAACGTCTTTCGACATTGGCCGTTTCTTTTGCAGGTGCAGCATCTATGCTTCGCACCGACAGAATTCCAAACAAGGAGAAGAGAGATGTCTCTCACTGGCAAAACCGCCGTCATCACCGGGTCCAACTCGGGGATCGGGCTGGGAGTCGCGCGTTCGCTGGCCGCCGCTGGCGCCAACGTGGTGCTCAACTCGTTCACCGACCGCAAGGAAGACCACGCGCTGGCCGAAGAGATCGGCAAGGCCCATGGCGTCGAGGCGCGCTACATCAAGGCCGACATGTCCAAGGGCGAGGAGTGCCGCAAGCTGATCGAAGAGGCCGGCGCCTGCGACATCCTCGTGAACAACGCCGGCATCCAGCACGTCGCCCCGATTGACGAGTTCCCGGTGGAGAAATGGGACGCGATCATCGCCATCAACCTCTCCTCCGCCTTCCACACCACGGCTGCGGCCCTGCCGCTGATGCGCAAGGCAGGCTGGGGCCGGGTCATCAACATCGCCTCCGCCCATGGCCTGCGCGCATCGCCCTACAAATCGGCCTATATCTCCGCCAAGCACGGCATCGTCGGCATGACCAAGACGGTCGGGCTGGAAACCGCGAAAGAGCCGATCACCGCCAACGCCATCTGCCCCGGCTACGTGCTCACCCCGCTCGTCGAGGCGCAGATCCCCGACACGGCGAAGGAATACAACATGAAGGAAGACGAGGTGGTCGAGAAGGTCATCCTCGAAAAGCAGCCCTCCAAGGAGTTCGTCACCGTCGAGCAGCTTGGCGGCCTTGCCGTCTTCCTCTGCTCCGATCACGCCTCGCAGATCACCGGCACCACGATTTCCGCCGATGGTGGCTGGACGGCGAGCTGAGCCCATGGCCAAGAAAAAGAAGGTCGCCATCAACCTCGCGCTTCAAGGGGGAGGGGCCCATGGCGCCTTCACCTGGGGCGTGCTCGACAGGCTGCTCGAAACCGGCGAGTTCGAGGTGGCGGCGATCTCCGGCACCTCTGCCGGGGCGGTGAACGGCGCGGCGCTGAAGGCCGGGCTTGTGCGCGGGCTGGCCGACGGAAGCGTCGAGGAGGGCAATCAGGTGGCCCGCGACAACCTCGACTGGCTCTGGGAGCGGATGGGCGCCTTGCCCGACAACGCGCTCACCCACTGGCTCGCCCCCTTCGCGCCCTCCGCCGAGGTGGTGAGCCGGATGCTCGAATATTCCCCCGCCTACCTGATGCAGGAAACGGCCGCGCGCATCGCCTCGCCCTACAGCCTCGGCCCGCTTTACGACAATCCGCTGCGCAAGGTGGTCGAAACCTTCGATTACAACCACGTCTGCCATGAACGCGGCCCGGACTTCTTCGTCTCGGCCACCAACGTGCGCACCGGGCGCATCCGGGTGTTTCGCGGCGACGAGATCACCCCCGAGGTGATCCTCGCCTCCGCCTGCCTGCCCACCGTCTTCCGTGCGGTGGAGGCCAAGGACCCGGTCACGCTGACCGAGGAGTTCTGGTGGGATGGCGGCTACACCGGCAACCCGGCGCTCTTCCCGCTCTACGCGGCGCACCTGCCCGATGACATCATCATCATCAACATCAACCCGCTGGAGCGCGAGGAAATCCCCCAGACCCCGCAAGACATTGCAAACCGCGTCAACGAAATCAGCTTCAACGCCTCGCTGATGAGCGAGTTGCGCGCCATCGCCTTCGTTCATCGGCTGATCGAGAGCGGCACCGTGCCGGAAGGGGCCATGAAGAACGTGCGCGTTCACATGATCTCCGACGACGATCTGATGAACGACTTGTCCGTCGCCACCAAGACCGTGCCCAACCCCTATGTCATGAGCGAGCTGAAAGAGGCCGGTCGCCGGGCGGCAGCGCGGTTTCTGGGGGAACACGCCGGCAAGGTCGGCAAGACCAGCTCCATCGACCTCGCCGCGATCTATGGCGATGGCCTCGGGCGCACCTTCGACAGCTAGGGCGCGGCACCCCTCAGGGGCAAACAACGCGAAAGGGCCGCGACGGATAACTCCGCGCGGCCTCGACCGGTCTGCAAGGTCGTTTATTGTGCGACGGCGATCCCGAAGAGGATCAGCGCCGTGATCGGTACGATGATGTCGTGGCTGCCCGCCGCTGCGGTATCGGCGGCAATCGCGTCACGGCTCACCAGCGGCTCTTGCGAGGTGCCGGCATCGGCTGTCACGGTCGGCTCCATCACCGGCTCATTCATGCCACCGGCAAAGGCCGGGGCGGAGAGGGCAACGGAAAGGAGGCCTGCGTACATGAGTTTCATAGGGATTTTCCCACTTTTTTTGTCTGCTCAAGGCGAACTTAGGCATAATCCTGCGACCTGCAACAAACTGCATCGGCTCACCCACAAGATGTGGCGGTAATGTCGCAATATTGCCGCAATGGGTGGCGGGCGGTGCCCTGTCAGGCCGCGCCCTTCTTCTTTTCCACCTCTGCCACCTTCTCGGCCGCGCCGGGCAGGGTGGCCGCGATCTTGTCGGAGGGGTAGACCAACCCGGCCGAGATCACCAGCTTGGCAGCATCTTCCACCGTCATGTCCAGAATGATCACATCCGAGCGCGGCACGAAGAGCAGGAAGCCCGAGGTCGGGTTGGGCGTGGTCGGCAGGAAGACCGATAGCATCTCCTCGTCGGGCGGCACCTTCTTGGCCACTTCGCCCTTTGCCTTGGTCGAAATGAAGGCAATCGCCCAGATGCCCGGGCGCGGATATTGCACCAGGCAGGCCTTGTCGAAATTGGTCTCGGTCTGCGCAAACACCGTCTCGGCGATCTGCTTCAAGCCGTTGTAGATGGAGCGGACCACCGGCATCCGGTCGACGAGGCTCTCGGCCCACCGCAGAAAGCTGCGGCCCATGAAGCCCTTGGCCAGCCAGCCGACGAAGATGGTGAAGAACAGGAACACCACCACCCCGACACCGCGAATGTTCACCCGGATCGGCTCGCAGCCGTCGCAGTTGAAATAGCGGTTGATGAGGGTTTCGGGGTGATAGGCCCCGGGCACGAAGGGCATCACCACGCCATCGACCCATCCCACTACCGTCCAGATCAGCCAGATGGTCACGGCAACGGGCCCGACGACGACGAGGCCGGTCAGGAACGACGAGCGCAGGCCCGAGAGCCAACCGGGGCGCCGGTAGGGTTTCGGGTCAAGCGGGTTTTCGGGCGGCGGTGGCGTCTTTGCCATCGGGGATTGGGCACTCCTTGGGCGGTTGCATCAGAAGTATGCGCGCGAGAGGGGCGGGACAAGGGAGGTGAGGCGATCAGCCCCGCGAATTCGCACGAATTCCGGCGATTTCGCCTGCGATTTCAGCAGCCAGCCGGGCGTTGTTGCGCACAAGGGCGATATTCGCGGTCAGCGAGCGCCCCTCGGTGGCATGAAAGATCCGGTCGAGCAGAAACGGCGTCACGGCCTTGGCGGCAATGTTCTGCGCCTCCGCCGCCGCCAGCGCCTCTGCGATCACCGGGGCAAGTTCGTCGGCGGAAATCTCGGCCTGCACCGGGATCGGGTTGGCCACGAGCTGCCCGCCATCCAGACCCATCTGGCCGCGCACCACATGAGAAGCGGCCACTTCCCTCGCGCTGTCCGCCCGCAACGGCGAGGGCAGGCCGGATCGGCGCGACCAGAAGGCCGGAAACTGGTCCTGACCCATGGTGATGACCGGAACGCCAAGGGTTTCAAGCACTTCCAGCGTCTTCTTCAGGTCCAGGATCGCCTTCGCCCCGGCCGCAACCACGCTCACCGGCGTCTTGGCCAGCTCCTGGAGGTCCGCCGAAATGTCAAAGCTCAGCTCCGCCCCCCGATGCACCCCGCCGATGCCGCCGGTGGCAAAAACCTCGATCCCCGCCAGCCGAGCGCCGATCATGGTGGCGGCCACGGTGGTGGCCCCGGTGCCGCCGGACGCGACGCAATGGGCAATATCGGCCCGAGAGAGCTTGGCCACGTTCTTCGCCTGGCCCAGAGCCTCGAGCTGCTCTTCCGTCAGCCCGGCACAGACCTCGCCCTCCAGCACCGCGATCGTGGCCGGAACCGCGCCGCCAGCGCGAATGTCATCCTCCACCGCGCGGGCGGTTTCCACGTTCTGCGGGTAGGGCATCCCATGGGTGATGATGGTGCTTTCGAGCGCCACCACGGGGCGACCTTCTGCAATGGCATCAGTGACTTCTTCGGTGATCTTCAACTTCACAGGCGGGTTTCTCCGGAAACATAGGCGGCCGTGACGGCCTGGGCATGAGCAAGCGCCTCGGCCCGGCCGTCACCGGCGGCCTCGGCGGCGATATGAGCGGCCATGAAGGTGTCACCCGCGCCGGTGACGCGTTCCACCATCACCGGCGGCGGGCTGGCCACATGCACGCCCGCCTCCGAGGCATCGCAGGTCGCCGCGCCACCGTCCGTCACCAGCACCCGGCCCGCGCCCCGCGCCACCAGCGCCTTGGCGGCGCTCTCGGCATCGGCAAAGTCCCGTTGGGCCAGCAAACCCGCTTCCTCGCGATTGAGATAAAGCGTGGTGCCCGCATGGCCGAGCAGCGGCAGCAACCGCTCCGCCTTGCCCGGCGAGGCCGGCGCAACCCGCAGGTCGGCGGCGGCAAACAGCGGGCTGGCGGCGATCTCGGCCAGCAATGTCTCGGTCAGGTTGCCATCCAGCGCGATCAGCCCGGGGTAGGGGGCCTGCGCCGACCCCAGCCGCCCGTCGCCCAGCGGCGCCAGAATCCGCGCTCCCGCCGCCTCGAGCGAATGGGCATCGGCCAGCGCCGCCACCAGCCCGCCCGCGCCCTCGATCGCCATGTAGGTATCGGTTGGCAGATCATCGGAGCGATGCACCATGCCGGTGTCCAGCCCCAGCAACTCGCAGCGCGCCACCAGCTCGTCGCCCGGCCCGTCGCGTCCGACCGAACTGAGCAGCACCGGCGAAAGCCCGGCCCGCCGCAGCGCCATCGCGATATTCAGCGCCACGCCGCCGGGAATCCGGCTGATCCGCCCCGGCACATCCGCCCCCAGCCGCATCGAGGCGGGGGTGCGGCCGATCACGTCCCAGAGGACGGAGCCGATGCAGAGGATGGAAGGCGCAGACATGCCCGCGTTGTGGCAATCTGCGTGCATATAGGCAAGGGGCTTGCCAACCCCCGCGAAGCTCTCTATACGCGCGCTCACTTCACAGGCGGGGTTTGGGCCTTGCGGGGAGACATCCCGCACAGGTCCGCCGGTTGGGCACATGCCCTCACAGCCCCGCCGAGGCGCAAACCGGAAAAGGAACATTGGACATGGCGCTCCCTGAATTCTCCATGCGTCAGCTGCTTGAAGCTGGCGTTCACTTCGGCCACCAGACCCAACGATGGAACCCCCGCATGGGCGAGTTCATCTACGGTGACCGCAACGGCATCCACATCCTCGACCTGACGCAGACCGTC
This sequence comes from Oceanicola sp. 502str15, assembly GCF_024105635.1. NCBI lineage: Bacteria > Pseudomonadati > Pseudomonadota > Alphaproteobacteria > Rhodobacterales > Roseobacteraceae > Oceanicola > Oceanicola sp. 502str15. The sequence continues at coordinate 1,105,477 of NZ_WYDQ01000001.1, read as the reverse complement.
CCCATGCTGGACGCCGCGCTCAACGTCGTGCGCGAGACCGTTGCCAAGAACGGCCGCATCCTCTTCGTCGGCACCAAACGTCAGGCACAGCGCCCGATCGCCGAAGCCGCCGAGAAATGCGCGCAGTACTACATGAACCACCGCTGGCTCGGTGGCACGCTGACCAACTGGAAAACCGTTTCCCAGTCGATCCAGCGCCTCAAGGCCATCGACGAAGAGAGCGCCATCGGCTTCTCCGGCCTGACCAAGAAAGAGCGCCTGGGCATGGAGCGCGAGCAGCAGAAGCTTCAGGCTTCGCTCGGCGGCATCCGCGAGATGGGCGGCCTGCCCGACCTGCTCTTCGTCATCGACGTGAACAAGGAAGACCTCGCCATCGCCGAAGCCAAGAAGCTCGGCATCCCGGTCGTGGCCGTGGTCGACACCAACTGCTCGCCCGATGGCATCGACTACATCATCCCCGGCAACGATGACGCCGCCCGCGCCATCGCGCTCTACTGCGACCTCGTGGCCCGCGCCGCGCTCGACGGCATGACCGCCCAGATGGGCGCCGCCGGCGTCGACATCGGTGCGCTCGAAGAAGCCGCCGTGGAAGAGGCCCTTGCCGCCGAAGCCGAGGCCGCCGCTGCTGCAGCGCCCGCCGAAGAAGCCGAAGCGCCCGCCGAGGCCCCGGCCGAAGACGCCGCGGAAAAGACCGCAGCCGAGAGCTGAAACAGATCAGGGCAGGGGGGCCATATGCGCCCCCCGCCCGAACTGTCATCAAACCGACAAACGGGCGGTGCACTACCGCCCGGACCGACTTCAATAAGATCTCCCGAAGGAGCATGACATGGCAATTACCGCTGCACTGGTAAAAGAGCTGCGCGACAAGACCGGCGCTGGCATGATGGACGCCAAGAAGGCGCTGACCGAGGTTGACGGCGACATGGAAGCCGCCATCGACTGGCTGCGCACCAAGGGTCTGGCCAAGGCCGCCAAAAAGTCCGACCGCACCGCCGCCGAGGGCCTCGTGGCCGTCGAGGTCGAGGGCGGCAAGGGCGTCGCCGTCGAGGTGAACTCCGAAACCGACTTCGTGGGCAAGAACGCCGAATTCCAGTCCATGGTCGCCGGCATCGCCAAGGCTGCCCTCACCGTTTCCGACATCGAGGCCCTGAAGGGCGCCGACATGGGCGGCAAGACCGTGGCCGACACGCTGACTGACAAGATCGCCACCATCGGCGAAAACATGTCGCTGCGCCGCATGGCCTCCGTCGAGGGTGCCTCCGTGGTCAGCTACGTGCACAACGCCGCTGCGCCCGGCATGGGCAAGATCGGCGTGCTCGTCGCGCTTTCCGGCGAGAACGACGAGTTCGGCCGCCAGGTCGCCATGCACGTCGCCGCCGCCGACCCGCGCCCGGCCGCTCTGAACGAAGCCGAGCTCGACCCGGCCATCGTCGACAAGGAGCGCACCGTGCAGATGGACATCGCCCGTGAAAGCGGCAAGCCCGAGCAGGTCATCGAGAAGATGATCGAAGGCCGGATGAAGAAGTTCCTCGCCGAGATCACGCTGCTCAACCAGGCTTTCGTCATCAACCCCGATCTGACCGTGGCCGAGGCCGCCAAGGAAGCCGGTGTCGAGATCACCGGGTTCGTTCGCCTCGAAGTGGGTGAAGGCATCGAGAAGAAGGAAGAAGACTTCGCCGCAGAGGTTGCCAAGGCAGCCCAGGGCTAAGCGTCCCGAGACCAAACAGGAAAGGCCGTCGATCCCACAGGGTTCGGCGGCCTTTTTCTTTGCCCGAAGGCCTGTGGTACGGCCCTGGGAAGGACCGCACCACAGAAAACGAACGAAGTGCACTGCGTCATATTGGGGATGAGGACAGGCAAGCCCCCGTTCGAAGTGCCGGCCCGGCGGGCGAAAATACGCCACCAGGCCGACGATCCGGTTTCCCGGAGCGGCTCGGGCTCCCCAGTATCGTGAGGCCGCCTCTGCCGCGAGTTCCTTGGCTAATGCCACCACTCACGGAACGACTTCAAAATGCCAAGTACCGTTAGGGAAGGGAAGCGGGGGCAGGGCGGGTCGCCGTTTTATTCACGGTAGTTTCACGCCCATGCCCAAAGCCGTGAAGACCGCGCTCAAGCCCCGGCTTCAACGAGATAAATCTGGTTCAGCATGCTCGCTTTCAGCACCGCCTGCGCCGTGGTTTCCACCCCAAGCGCCTCACGGGCCAGCCGCAGGTGCTTTTCCACCGTCGAGGGCGTGAGCCCCATGATGAGCGCGATATCCGCCGTGGTCTTGCCATCGCCAACCCATTCCAGCGCCTCGCGCTGGCGCGGGGTCAGCGGGCGTCGATCAATCAGTTGCGGCAGGTTGGCAATCTTTAAATGGGCAACGTTGTTCAACGCCCAGATCTCCCGGCCATCCCGGGCCCAGATCTCGTCCACCTCGTCCTGACCAACGCCCGGTTGCGGCACAAGGCTGATCCCGGCACGGCTGCGCAGGTTCGACATCGGAAAGCTCAGCGTGATACCGGCGCGCAGCTCATAGGACTCGTTGAGCCTCTGCACCCGCTGCTCATCGGCGTCCATCAGCCCGGCCGCGGCCCGGTCGGCCACCCAGCGCCACGAACTGGCCCCGGCATGCTGGATGCCCCAGCGCACCATCGGCGCGTGATAGTAGAGCCCGGTGTCGAGGAAGGCCGCCATGTAGTTCGGATCGAGCGTCGACAGAATGGTGATGTCGGCACGATCGCCCAGGTTCAGGCCCGAGCGGTGGGTGGTGTAGCCGTAGAACAGACGCGGAAATCCGTAATGCGCCATCGTCTCCTTGAGACAGGCCCACAGCTCATCGACATCGCGACAAGCGACAATCTTTTCAACGGCATTCAACATCAGCGCACAAACCGCAGCACGGGCCAGCATCCCGTGCAAACGTCCCTCGTTATCCCCAGTGCTTGACCTATGGTCTACAACGCAGGATGTCGAGAAATCCGGCGGAGTTCTGTGCGCATTTTCAGGGGAGTGGTTAATTCGTGAATAAGTTGAGTCGTCTTTTCCTGAGGGAGAGTTTTGCGCGAATACCGTAGGTTAACCAACATACCTCAACCCGCTTACATTACATAATACCGATTATGGGATAACCGTATACGACCTTAGGCGTAGTCCGCATCACCCCCCTTTCCGCCGCATCAGCCCCCGCGACGGGTCATACCCAACCAGCGCCCCGGCAAAGAATACCACGAAGCACCCGACCACCACCGCCAACGCCCAGAGGTTTGCCGCGCCATAGAGCGAAAAGCGGATCAGCTCCACCGCATGTGTGAACGGGTTCCACGCGCAGATATCGCGCAGCAGATCCGAGCTTTCGGCCATCTTCCACAGCGGGTAAAGCGCCGAGCTCAGGAAGAACATCGGGAAGATCACGAAGTTCATCACCCCGGCGAAGTTCTCGAGCTGCTTCACCGTCGACGAAATCAGCATCCCCAGCGCCCCGAGCATCAGCCCCGACACCACCAGCGCCGGCAGAACCAGCAGATATCCCTCCCAAGGCAACCGGATACCGTAGAGCGCCGCAATCCCCAGAAACGCATAGACTTGCAGGATCGACACCGCCACGCCCGCCAGCAGCTTGCAGAACAACAGCCACCAGCGCGGCAGCGGCGAGGTCAGCAGCAGCCGCATCGACCCCATCTCCTGATCGTAGACAAGGCTCAGAGAGCTCTGCATCCCGTTGAAAAGCTGTATCATTCCGCACAGGCCCGGCAGGATGTAGACCTCGTAGGTGATGTAGGTCTGATACGGCGGAATGATCGAAACCCCGAGCGCAGCCCGAAACCCGGCCGCAAAGATCACCAGCCACACCAGCGGGCGCACAAGCGCCGAAAGGAAGCGGGAGCGCTGATGCACGAAGCGTGCCGCCTCGCGCCGCACGATCGCCCAGAGCGCTGTGAGATAGCCACTCACGCGCCCTGCCCCACGGCCGCGTCACGGGCCGTCATCCGCATGAAGGCGTCCTGCAGCGTGCCGCTGCCGGCCAGTGTTTCGGCCCGGTCCTGTGCCAGCACCCGGCCCTTGTGGAGCACCACCACATCATCTTGAGGCGCGATCTCATCCACCAGGTGCGTGCACCAGAGAACGCTTAAACCTTGACCTGCAAGCATATGAACATGCTCGGTAATCGCGATCCGGGATGCGGTGTCGAGCCCCACCGTCGGCTCGTCGAGCAGCAGCAGTTCCGGCCTATGCACCAGCGCCCTCGCAATCTCCATCCGCCTGCGGTGCCCGCCATTGAGGTTGCGCACCTTCTCCCCGGCCCGCTCCCGCATTTCCAGCCGGTCCAGCGCCCCGTCAATGCTGGCCTGCGCCGCGCGTCCCGAGAGCCCGTGCAGCGCCGCGAAGTAGCTCATGTTGCGGGCCACTGTCATATCGAGATCAAGCGTCGGCTGTTGAAACACCACGCCGATCTTTGCCAGCGCCGCGCGCGGTTCGCGGGCCATGTCGTGCCCGGCCACCCGGATCACGCCCTGCCGTGTCACCAGCAGCCGGGTGAGCAGCGCAAAGAGTGTCGATTTCCCGGCGCCGTTCGGCCCCAGCAGCGCACAGAACCGCCCCGCCTCCAGAGAAAAGCTCACCCCGTCCAGCGCCCGCTTCGGCCCGTAGCTGAACGATACGTCTCGCAGGGTAAGCGCCTCGCTCACGCCGGAAAAATTCGCTTTGTCAGGGCTTTACGCATCTGAGGTGATCCTTTTCCTCAGGATGCAGCACCGCGGGCCTGCCTTCAAGATGCGCAATCCTCCCCGCCAGCCGCTCCGCCTCTTCGCGGGCATGGGTCACAAGCAGCACCGCCGGGCGCACTTCAGCGATGAGCGCCTCTGTCAGCCGCATCATCCCCTCGGCCAGCTCGGCGTCGAGCGACACAAAGGGTTCGTCCATCACCAGAAACTCCGGAGCCCCCGCAAAGGCCCGCGCCAGCGCCAGCCGTCTCTGCTGCCCGAGCGAAAGCTGCCCCGGAAACAACTCGGCCCTGTCGCCGATCCCGACCCGCTCCAGGGCCTCCCGCCCTTCCGCCTCGCTCAAGCCCCGGTGCACCAGCGTCAGGTTCTCCAGCGCCGTCCGCCAGGGCAGCAGCGTCGGCTCCTGAAACACCACCCCCATCCGTTGCGGCCGCTCCACATGCCCCTCGAACTTCCGGTCGATCCCGCCGACGATCCGCAGCAGCGTACTCTTGCCCACGCCCGAAGGCCCTAGCACCGCAAGGCTCTCGCCCTGCCCCAGCTCGAAGCGCACCCGCCCCAGAACCTGCGTGTCGCCAAACCTCTTGCTGTGGATATCGACCGAAATCATGCCGCCCGCCACCGGCGCACGCGGCGCTCCCAAGGCTGTAGCGCCAACCATTCAACGGCCAGCATCACCGCGATGAAGGAGAAGGCGTAAACCAGCACCATCGCCACGTCGAAGAGCTGAAAATACAGGTGAATCTTGAAGCCGACGCCCGAGGAGCGCCCGAGGAACTCGACCACCAGCACGATCTTCCAGATCACCGCGATCCCCGAGCGGGCCGCTGCCGCCATATAGGGCGCAAGCTGGGGCAAGACCACGTGGCGCAACCGGTCGATGAAGGGCATCCGGTAGACCGCGGCCATGGCGTCGAGGTCGGGCGAAAGCGCCCGCGCCCCCTCTCTTATGACCGTGGTCACATTCGGGATCTTGTTCAGCGTCACCGCCGCAATGGCCGCCGCCTCTGTCAGCCCGATCCAGAGATAGCAGAGCACGATCAGCACCAGCGCCGGCAAGTTCAGAAACACCACCAGCCAAGGGTCGAGCCATTGGTTGACCCACTCGCTGCGCCCCATCACCACGCCCAGCACACAGCCGACAGACATCGCCAGCACAAAGGCCCAGGCCACCCGCAGCAGCGTATGACCAAGGTGATACAGCAACTCCCCCGAAGCCAGCGCCTTGCCGAAGGGCGCGATCAGCGCCCAGGGCTGGGGCAGCACGGTGGGGTCGGCGGTGAGCGCCGCCGCGACGATCCAGAGGCCGAGCAGCCCCAGAAGCGACAGCGCCGTCGCGCCGACCCCGCGTGTCATCTACGCGCCCTTCTCATGGCCTACTCGTCATCAAGAAACAGCCCCTCGGGCAGCGAGGTCGCCTGCCCCACCAGTTCCTCTCCGCCAAGCTCGGCCATCACCTTCAGCAGCGCATCGGCCCCGGCCCGGCTCACCGGCTGGTCCAGCGGAATCCCGGCGATGAAATCGGCCTTCAGGGTCTCGAATTGCGCATCGTTCTGCACGTTCATCTGGTCTCGTACCGCCTCCCATGCGGCATCGTCGCTGGCTAGCAGGTCCTTCGCATCGCGGCTGGCCCGGTAAAGCGCATGGCCAAGGTCGGGGTGCTCGGCCAGAAAGCTCTCTTTCAGCACATAGCCCAGCAGAGGCGTCTCCGGGTCAAGCCCCAGCCCCCGGCTGGCGGTATCGACCGAAATCAGCTCGCGCATCCCGGCGGCTTTCATCTTGGCAAGGAAATGCCAGAAGTTGATCGCCCCCTGCGTCTCGCCCGAAAGCCCGCTCTTGAAGATCAGCGGCGGCGCGCCGAACACCTGCTCGGTCTCGGCCTTCAGGTCCATGCCGTATTCCTGCTGCGCATAGGCCCGCAGGATCAGCCAGCTCTTGTCGAGCGGCCCGCCGGCAATGCCGATCTTGGCGCCCTTCAGGTCTTCGAGGCTCTGCGCGGTGCTGTCTTCCGGCACCACAAGCCCGCCAACCGCCTTGGAGTAGGGCACCACGACATAGTCCTTGCCCGCCGCCCGCTGCCGCGCCACCCAGATCCAGTCGGCCACGGCCACATCGGCCGCGCCGCCCTCCAGCGCCACGCGGGTCGCGCCATTGTCGGCATAGCTCTGGATCTCGAGGGTGAAGCCGTTCTTCTCGTCCAGCCCGTTCTCCTTGATCGTGGTCAGCTCCCAGTTGACCGTCCCGATCTCCAGCGTCGCCAGCCGGATGACAGGCAGATCCTGCGCCAGCGCACCCATCGCTCCGGCAATCACCGCGACCCCGGAAAGGGCAAGTGTTCTCAATGTCTTCATGGCATTTCCTCCCTTTGTTACGCCCCCTGCCCGCGTCATGCGTCGGGGGCAGAGCGGCGGCCTATTCGGCCCGGCGCCCGGTTTCGTTCAGATCCGCATCAAGCGTGATGTCATATTGCTGACCGCCCTCACAGATCACATCGTCCAGATCGTAGCCACCATCCTCTTCCATCTCGATGTCCTCTTCGGCCATCTGACACTTCATCTCGGTGAGCTTCATCATGATCTTCTCGACCGTCTCCGCATCGGGCCCCTCGCCATGGGCCTCGGCAAAGGCCGGGGCAGCAAGGGCAAGGGCAGCAATCAGGGTCAGCGCATGTTTCATCCGGGTCTCCTCCCTACTGGATGTTGAACGTGACCATCTGGCTCTCCCCGGTGCTTCCGGGAATGCGCAGCACGTGGCTGCCTGGCTTGATGGCGACAAAAGAGATTTCGGCGGTTCCGGCAGCGTCAAACTCAAGGCTCTCAACCGCCATCGGGCGAATTTCGATCTGGTTGATGACGATCTCGTTCATCCAGATCGCGCGGAAAAAATCCGGCCCGCTGATCGCCAGTTCCGCCGAGCCGTCGGCGGTGATCATCAGCTTGTAATAGGCCCCCGATTGCAACGTGTAGCTGCCCTCCGCCGAAAGCGGCTGCCCCGAGGCCAGCGTCAGCTCGATCGGCTCGCCCCGGTTGCAGCTCGCCAGAAGCCCGGCAAAGCCGAGATCATTGCAAAGCGGCGCGGCCCCGGCGGGGGCAGCCATCAGCAGGGCGAGGGCGGCAAGATGTCGTTTCATCGCAAAATCCTTCCCAAATCTCATTCCGGCGTCACCACGGCGCCCCAGGGCTGTTGCCCCACCTGCACGGACTTGATCGCCTCCTGCGCCTCCACGTCGATGATCGTCACATCGTTGGAATTGCCGTTTGTGGTGATCAGAAATTCCTCCCCCGGCGTGAAGGCCAACTGCCACACGCGCTGCCCGACGAGGATGTATTTCTCCACCTCCATCGTCTCGATGTCGATCACCGCCACCCGATTTGCCGGGCCAAGCGCCACGAACAGCCATTTGCCGTCCGAGGTGGCCTTGGCTCCCACCGGTTGCAGCCACTCCGGCAGCACGCCCGCCACCTCGAAACCGATCTTCTGTTTCAGCTCCGGGGCCTCACCCGTCATGTCGATCGCGCTCACCGTGCCGCCGATCTCTGAGGTCACGAAGAGCCATTTGCCATCGGCGGTAAACTCGGCATAGCGCGGGCGCTGGTCGACAAGGATGTTATGCTTGATCGCATAATCCCCGGTGTCGATGAAATGCGCCATGTTGGTGGTTTCCGAGGTGTTCACCACCCATTTGCTGTCAGCCGAAATCCCCATTCCCTCGGGTTCCACCCCCACCGGCACCTCGGCCAGCACGGTGTGGCTCTCGGTGTCCACCACGGTCACAAGGTTGTCGTCCTCATTGGCGATATAAAGCGGGTTGCCGGAGGGGTGCAGCACAAACAGCTCCGGGTCCGGCCCGCTCGGCAGGGTATAAAGCTCCTCATAGGTCTCGGTGTCGAACACCCGCACCAGATCGTCATCGCTGGCGCAGACATAGAGCAGCTTGCCATCGGGGCTCATGGTGATCCCGCGCGGACGGTTTCCGGCGGCAAATTCCTCCAGCACCTCCCAGCTTTCGCTGTCGAGCACCGTCACAGTGTTGCCCCGCTCGTTTGAAACAAACACCTTGCCCGCCAGCGCCGGGCCGGCGGTGGTGATGAGCAGGGCAGCCAGCAGCATTCTCATGATCTATCCTCCAAAGGCCGTGCAGGCGCTCTCCGGCGCGTCCAGCCCGAGCGTGTCGAGCGGCGAAACCTGATGCAGAAAGCCCTCCTGCGGTGAGACGCTGGCTGTGATCCGCCCGTCAAACAGCAGGATCGGCTGGCGCAATTGCCCGTTCCACGAACGGAAAGTCAGCGGCACGCCCTTGAAGGCGGCCACCTCGAAATCGGGGCCGAGCAGGTAGTCGCGCAGCGCGGCAGGCTCGTTGGTGTTGGCCCGCGTCACCGCCTCGCCCACCACCCGCAGCGCCAGCCACACCTGATAATCCTCCTCGCGCATGTAGCGGCCGGAAATCTCCTCAAAACGGTTCTGAAACTGGCTCGCGCCCCAGGCTTCCTGCGCGCCATGGAAGGTCACCGGACGCAAGCCCCCTGCCCCCATCACCGGCGCGGGCGTCCAGAGGTGAAATGGCAGATATGGGGCAAAAAGGTCGGAGCCATCGGCGGCGATCACGATGTCATGGTCCTCCGCACCCTGGCTGAAGACCGGAATCTGCCGTTGCACGAGCACGTGGCCGGAATCCGTGCGCCTCGCGCCGCCGGTATCCTCGAACTCACGCTCCTCCACGATCCGCGCGCCAAACTTGGTGGCCGCGCGGCGGTAGGCCTCCGCCTGCGCCAAGTCCGCCGGGTTGGAGCCGTGGATCAAAAACCACTCGGGCCACTTCTTCCACACCGCGAACTGCGCCACCGCATCGGCCTTCATCGCCATGGAGGGCGCGATATGCAGCAGGTTGGCGCGGCATTGCTTCGAGCGCAGCGCCACATCATCGGCCCCCGCGTTCAGTACCAGCCGCCCCTCGCCCGCCATATCGGCCAGCCGCAGCACATCCTCGCCCCGCGCCAGCACCACGATGATCTTCACGCCGCGCTCCAGCAGCGCCGCAAAGGCCGCATCCGCCTCTTCCGGCGGGGCCGAGACGGTTTCGGTGCTGTAGCTGTGGCCCAGAAACCCGCCGGTGGTCATGTTGTCTTCGGTCGCCAGCACCGCCCCGGCAAAGCCCATGTCCTCGGGCACCGTCTCGAAACGCGAGATCGGCGCCAGCGTCGGGTAGTCGATCCGGAAGACAGCCGCCGCCACCTCCACCGCCCGCGCGGCGGAGGCCGTCACGGCCACGGCCCAGAGGGCCAGCAGCGCGGTGCAAAGGTATCGCAAATTTTCCTCCCTGCGCCGCCGTTCCTCCGCGGCGCTGTGCCCAGAGTGACAGACACCAGCCCCTGCCCCTACCGATACTTTTGGCGCATTGCGCACCATCGCATACCCCGTAGCATTCTTGCGAAGACCGTGCCCCGCCGGTGGCCCGAACCTCGTGGTTCAGGCGCCGCATTCGCCAATTTGCCCCGGAGGAGCGGGGCGGCGAGATCCGTCCGGCGCGGTCACCCAAGGGAGGAAAGACACCCGTGCCAAACCGCACCCGCCGCGCGCTGATCCTTGCCGCGCTCACCGCCCCCGCGCTCGCCGCGCTGCCCGCCATGGCCCACGGGCCTACCCGCCAGAAGGTTACGCTGACCATGGAAGTCCCCGCCGCGCCCGCCGAGGTCTGGGAGGTGATCGGCAGTTTTCAGGATATGTCCTGGCACCCGGCGGTGTTTTCCACCACCGGCGAGGGCGGCAACGAGATCGACGCCACCCGCCGCCTCGTGCTGGGCGAAGAGGGCGGCGGCACCATCGACGAGGTGCTCTACAAGTACGACCCCGAGAAGATGACCTATTCCTACCGGATCACCGAGGTCGCGGTCGAAGTGCTGCCCGTCACCAACTACTCGTCCCACCTCACCGTCAAACCCGGCGCCAATGGCGGCTCGCTGATCGAATGGCGCGGCGCCTTCTATCGCGGCTACCCCAACAACGATCCGCCCCCCGAGCTGAGCGACGAGGCCGCCATCGCCGCCGTCTCCGCCGTCTATCAGGCCGGGCTCGATGCGCTGGCCGAGCGCTTTGCCGGCTCCAACTAGCCTTACCCGTTCCCTCCCCACCCTCGCCGCGGCGCTGCTTATCCACCCAGCCGCGGCGGGGGATCTTGCCTTTGTCACCAACCAGTCGTCTTCCGACCTCTCGGTGATCGACCTCACCACCCGGACGGAACGCGCCCGCATCCCGGTGCCGGGCCAGCCCGCCGGGGTGGTGGCCCATGGCGGCATGGTCTGGGTCGTCGCGCCCGAGGCCAAATCCGTCCGGCGCTTCGCCGCGGATGGCACACTTCAGGCCGAAACCACCCTCAAAGGCGGCCCCACCGGCATCGCGCTCGATCCCGCGCGCGAGCGCATCTTCGTCTCCGACTGGTTCAATGCCCGCATCTGGGTGCGCGACGCCACCAGTCTCGCCCCGATCACCGAGCTTGCCACCGGCGCCGCTCCCGCCGGGCTGGAAATCTCGCCCGATGGCCGATGGCTCGCGGCGGCGGTGCGCGATGCCCATGAGGTTGCCATCTTCGAGGCTGAAACCCTCGCCCCCCACGCCACCCTCCCCGCCGGAACCCGTCCCTACGGGCTGGGGTTCGATCCGTCCGGCAGGCTCTGGGTCGGCAATGTCGGCTCCAACGATGTCAGCGTCATCGACCCCGCCGCCGCCCAGCCCATCGCCAACCTGCCGGTGGGCGAGCGGCCCTATGGCATCGCCTTCGCCCGGGGCCGCGCCTTCGTGACAAACCAATATGCCGATACGGTTTCCGTGATAGACTTGGCCAGCCTCGCCCCGCTCACCACCCTCGATGTGGGCGAATACCCCGAAGGCATCGACGTGGCCGCAGGCGGGGCGCAGGTGGTGGTGGCGGGCTGGTTCTCCAACACGCTCACCGTGATCGACGCCGCCAGCCTCAAGGTGCTGGCCGAAATTCCCACCGGCGATGGCCCCCGCGCCTTCGGCCGTTTCGTGATGGAGGATTAGATGAAACGCCTGCTCCTGCCCGCGCTCCTCGCGCTCGCCAGCCCGGCCCTCGCGCTTGATCCCTCCTGGCCCGACCTTCAGGCCGCGCTCTACGAGGGCCGCGCCCTGCTGCCAGGCGACGACGTCATCGCCATCGACGCCCCCTACCGCAGCGCCGACGATGCCCGCACCCGCATCGCCGCGCAGGTCGCCGCGCCCGAAGGCCGCCAGCTCGCCTCCCTCACCGTCATCCTCGATGAAAACCCGATGCCGGTCTCGGCGGTGTTCTCCTTTACCGAGCCCCTGCCCCGCTTCACCTTCGAGGCCACCTTCCGCGTCAACGGCCCCACGCCGCTGCACATGGTGGCCGAAACCACCGATGGCGCGCTCTGGGTGTCCGAAACCTTCGTCAAGACTTCCGGCAAGGGTGCCTGCTCGGCCCCGCCCGGCACCGACCCGGAGGAGGCGCTGGCCACCCTCGGCAACATGGAAATCGCGCTCTCTCCCCTGCCCTCCGAGTCCGCGCTCGACCGTCTCGGCGCGCTGGCCCACGGGCAGAAACAGGTCGACATCGACGTGAGCCACCCCAGCCATTCCGGCATGCAGATGGACCAGATCTCGCTGCTCTACATCCCCATGCGCTACGTCGAAAACCTTGATGTCGAGCTCGACGGCGGCGCCTATGTCGACATCACCGGCTCGATCTCGCTGTCAGAAAATCCCTCGGTCTCGCTCTCCGTGCCCCGCGCCGCGGGCCACATCGGCGTCACCATGACCGACACCGACGGCACCACCACCCACGCCGAACGCGCCCTGGCGGACTACTGAGCAAGTCCGGCACTGAAACGAAAGGCGCGCCTAGCCGCCCGGCGCCGGCGTGACCACCTCGAGCGGAAAGTCGTAGAACGCCCAGCCATCGGTGCCCTCCGGCAGCCAGTAGACTTCCGAATACCCCCACTCCAGCGCCCGCTTCGCCGCGTTCCAGCTCATCCAGCAGTCCGCAAGACAGAAGAACACCACCGGATGCGCGGTGTTGCCCTCCGTGGCGCTCTCCAACCCGTCACGAAAATACTGCGCTGTCACCTCGGCAATCGCGCCATAGCCCACGTTCGGCAGCCAGATCGCGCCCGGAATGCTCTCACGCGGCTTTTCCCGCCAGATCGTGCCCTCGGGCAGCCCCTCGGGCTTGGGCGCGCGGGGCAGCACGTCGATGAAGGCAACGCCGCCGACAAGCCACAACTCGTGCGCGCCCTCCGGCCCCAGCACACGCCCGCCCGCGAGGGTCTCGGGCACCGGGGCGCGATAATCTTCCATCCGGTAATCGTCGGGTTCCCTCACCTGCGCCATCGCCGGCGCGGCGAGCACCGCCGCCACGACAAGCGGCAGCAGCGCCCGGGGCCTCATTGCCCCGCGTCCAGCATCCCGTCGCCCATATCGGCGAGCAGCGGCACGCCCGCATCCCGCAGGATGGCGTTGATCTCGTCCTGATGACGCCGGATCAGCGAATTCAGCTTGCGCTGCCAAACCTTGTCGCCCTGCCGCACCCCCATGGTGATGCGGAAGAACAGCCGCGGCGGCAGCTCCTCCTTCAGCAGCGGGATCACCTTGAACCCCGGATGCGCCTGCTTCACCAGCGGCCCGCCAATCGGGCCCCAGAGAATGGCCGCGTCGATATCGCCTTCTTCAAGGTCGTTCAGCATGTCGACGGTCGGAGATTCCACCCGCCTGTCCACCGTCAGGTTGTAGGCTTTCGCCCGCCCGATCAGCCCGTTGCGGGCCATGTGGGTGGCCGGAGGGCTGCCGGCGACAATGCCGATCCGCGCCTCCTTCAGGGCCGGGTCCGAAAGCGCCTCCACCGCCGCCAGCGGCCCGCCCTCGGGCACGATCAGCACGTAGACCGAGGTCATGTAGTGGTTTGTGTTCAACACCAGCTCATGGCCCTGCGCATAGCCCATCACCACGTCGCAGCGATTGGCCCGCAGGGTCTGGCGGATGAAGCCGGTCGCCATCGGAAACCATGTGTATTCCACCGGCAACTCCAGCTTGGAGGCAATCAGATCCGCCAACTGGTTCTCGTAGCCGCTGCCATCCTCCATCGACATCGGCGCATTCGCCGGGTCGGCACAGACCCGCAGCGCGGTCTTGCTCACGAGGTCCGAGGTCTGCGCAACGGCGGAAGAGGCCAGCAAAGCCAGCCCCGCCGCCCATGTCAGCGCCCTTGCCCTACATGCCAAGGCAGGCGTTCTCCGCTTCGCGGATCGCATCGGTCTTGTCCTCCCGGCCGCCGGGGCGACCACGTGGCACGGCCTCGGTGCCGCGCGCCTTGAGGTAAACATAGATGTCGTCGAGATAGCACATGACATTGGGGTTATCGCCGAAGGCGGGCATCACCGAGTTCTCGGAGGCATTCACCTTCTGGCGCCCATTCACCACCACATCGACGAAGTCGTAGTAATCCATGTCGATGGCGGAATCCTTCAGCGCCGGGGCGTAGGAAGACCCCATGCCCTCCGGCCCGTGGCAGACGTGGCATTCCGAATGGTAGCGGCGAAAGCCCGAATAGGTCAGCCAGTCCACCTTCTTGCCATCCTCCGTCACGTTGTAGGTGGGGATGTCATCTTCGGTGTAGTAGCGGCCGTCTTCCTCATAGGCGACGGAGATGTTGTCGGTCTCGGCCTCCTGCGCGGCCAGCGGAGCGGCCAGGGCTGCGATGAGTGCAGAGGCGACAAGGGTGCGCATCGGTTGCATGAATGTCCTCGGAGTGGTTGGTGTGAAGCGGCTGGCGCTTCGGGTTGGTCGGTGCCGCCACACCGAAGGGCGGCGGCACCGTAAGCCGGGGTATCAGTCCGGCAGGGAGAACACGGTCAGCTGACCGCCGAGCGCGGTGTAGTCGCTCAGTGCCGCATAGCCGCCCACGGCGCCAAGGCCGTCGTTGGGGTTGGTGAGGCCAGCCGCAAGGCCGATCCCTGCCCAGCCACCGATGCCCGAAAGAACCGCGACATACTGCTTGCCGCCGTGCTCGTAGGTCATCACGTTGCCGATGATGCCGGAGGGAGTCTTGAACTTGTAGAGCTCCTCGCCGGTATTGGCATCAACCGCCTTCAGGTAGCCTTCCAGCGTCCCGTAGAACACCACGTCACCCGCGGTGGCCAGAGCGCCCGACCACACCGAGAACTGCTCGGGCAGCGACCACTTGATCTCGCCGGTGGTGTTGTCCCATGCGATGAAGTTGCCCATGCCGCCATGGCTGTCCGGCGCGGGGTACATCGACAGGGTGGCGCCCACGTAGGGCTGGCCCGCGGTGTAGCTCACCCGGAACGGCTCGTAGTCCATGCACACGTGGTTGGTGGGCACATACATCAGCTCGGTCTTGGGGCTGTAGGCCGCCGGCTGCTGGTCCTTGGAGCCAAGTGCCGCCGGGCAGATGCCGGTGGAGTTGACGTCCTCGCCGTTCTGCTCGGTGGAGTATTGCGCCACCACTGCAGGCCGACCGTAGGTGTCGGAGGCCGGGTCCATGTCAACGCCCGTGGTCCAGTTGACCACCGGGTCGAATTTCTCGGCCACCAGCAGCTCCCCGGTCACGCGGTCGAGCGTGTAGCCCAGACCGTTCCGGTCGAAGTGGGTGAGCAGCTTGCGCTCCTCGCCGTCGATCTCCTGCTCGGTCAGGATCATCTCGTTGATCCCGTCGAAGTCCCACTCGTCATGCGGGGTCATCTGGTAGAACCACTTGGCCACGCCGGTGTCGATGTCGCGCGCCATGATGGTCATCGACCAGCGGTTGTCACCGGGCCGCTGGGCCGGGTTCCAGGTCGAGGGGTTGCCGGTGCCGTAGTAGAACAGGTTCTCGTCCATATCGGCCGAATACCAGCCCCAGGTCGTGCCGCCGCCGATCATCCACTGATCGCCTTCCCAGGTGTTGGTGCCGGAGTCGGTGCCAACCGGAGTGCCCAGATGGGTGGTGTTCTCGGGATCGACGAGAATATCCTCATCGGGGCCCATCGAATAGGCACGCCAGACCAGCTCGCCGGTCTCGAGGTCATAGGCCGTGGTCGAGCCACGCACACCGAACTCGCCGCCGGAGATGCCGACGATCAGCTTGTCCTTCACCGGCAGCACGGTGGCGGTGTTGGTCTCGCCCTTGGAGGCGTCGCCATTCATCACCGACCAGACTTCCTCGCCGGTCTGGGCATCGAGCGCCACAACCTTCGTGTCGGCCTGGTGCAGGTAGATCTTGCCGTTGGCATAGGCCACGCCACGGTTCACCGTGTCACAGCACATCACCGGAATGACGTTGGGATCCTGCTTGGGCTCGTACTTCCAGATGATCTTGCCATCTTCGTTGAGATCGAGCGCGTAAACGATGTTCGGAAACGGCGTGTGCACATACATCACGTCGCCAATCACCAGCGGGCTGCCCTCATGGCCGCGCAGAACCCCGGTCGAGAAGGTCCAGTTGGCCTGCAGGCCGCCAACGTTCTCGGCGGTGATCTGGTCAAGCTCGGAGTAGCGCTGGTTCTTGTAGTCGCCGGTCTGGATCGCCCATTGCGCGGCGTTGTCCATATCCGCGATCAGCCCGTCGTTGGCCAGCGCGCCACTGGCGCACATCGCTGCGACGGAGGTCAGAGCAAGTAGCTTTCTCATAGTCTCATCTCCCATTTGGTTGGTATGCCGCCAGTGCCCATCTCACTGGCTGGCGGAATGGCCCGGCAATTCGTGTCCTCCTCGCGCCGGGCAAGAAATTCTGGTCAGGAACCCTCCCCTTCTTCTGCTGCCGCACCGTCCTCTGCGAAGGTCGCGAGGTAGGCGAGCACATCGGCCACATCCTGTTCCTTGCGCAGTCCGGCAAAGGTCATCTTGGTGCCCTTCATGAAATCCTTGGGCTTGGTCAGGAAGGCGGCGAGGTTTTCCTCGGTCCACTCCAGGCCACCGGCGGCGGCCTCCTGCATGGCATCGGAATACTTGAAGCCCTCGTGGCTGCCGGCAGCGCGGCCGATGATGCCGTTCAGCACCGGGCCCTGCTTGTCCTTGGCATCCGCGCCCACGGCGTGGCAGGCCTGACATTTGCGAAACACCTTCTCGCCCTTGGCGGGATCACCTGCCATGTCCTGTGCTCCGGCCACGGAGGCGGCAAGCGTCAGGCTGGCGGCGGCGAGCAGTCTTGCGATCATTGTAGGTCTCTCTCCCTGTTGGTCCTGCGGCCCATCAGCCGCACAATCTCTCCGCATGCCAGGCAACATGGTCGCCCGCGAAGGTCGTCACGAAAAAATACGAGTGGTCGTAGCCGGGCTGCATCCGGATCGCGCCGGGTTGCCGCCGCTTCACCATCGCCCCGGCCAGCGCCTCGGGCTTGAGCAGGTCCAGAAACTGGTCGCTCGCGCCCTGATCCACGAGAATCTCGCCCTTCCAGCCCTTCTCTTCGAGCAAGATGGTGGCATCATGGTCGGCCCACGAGCTCTCGTCGTCGCCGAGATAGGCGCTGAGCTGCTTGCGGCCCCAATCCGAGCGCGTCGGGTTGGCGATCGGGGCAAAGGCCGAGAGGCTGTCGAACATCTCGGCATTACGCATGGCAATCGTAAGCGCCCCGTGCCCACCCATCGAGTGGCCCGTGATCCCGTGGCGGTCCTCCAGCGGGAAGTTCTCCATGACCAACCCGCGCAGCTCGCCGGTGATGTAGTCGTACATCCGAAAATGCGGCGACCAGGGCTCGCGCGTGGCGTTCACATAAAACCCCGCCCCCTGCCCCAGGTCATAGGCCTCGTCATCGGCCACACCCTCGCCGCGCGGCGAGGTGTCGGGAAAGATCAGCGCCAGCCCGTGCTCGGCGGCATGTTCCTGAAACCCACCCTTGGTCATGGCGTTCTCATGGGTGCAGGTGAGGCCGCTCAGGTACCACAGCACCGGCACCGGCCCCTCCTCGGCCTGGGGCGGCAGGTAGACCGCAAAGGTCATCTCGCAGCCGCAGGCGTTGCTAGGGTGCTTCGCCACGATCTGACGCCCGCCGAAACAGGCCGTCTCGGAGATCACCTCCAGCGCCATCAATATTCCACCACGGCGCGGATGGACTTGCCCGCGTGCATCAGCTCGAAGCCCTCGTTGATGTCCTCGAGCTTCAGCTTGTGGGTGATCATCGGGTCGATCTCGATCTTCCCGTCCATGTACCAGTCGACGAACTTGGGCACATCGGTGCGCCCCTTGGCGCCGCCAAAGGCCGTGCCCTTCCAGACCCGCCCCGTCACCAGCTGGAACGGGCGGGTGCTGATCTCGGCGCCCGCGGGCGCCACGCCGATGATCACGCTCACGCCCCAGCCCCGGTGCGAACATTCCAGCGCGTCGCGCATCACCTTCACGTTGCCGGTCGCGTCGAAGGAGTAATCCACGCCGCCGATCTGGTCGAAATCCGTCTTGGTGATGTCGACGATCGCCTGCACCGTGTTGTCTACCTTGGAAGGGTTAACAAAGTGCGTCATGCCGAATTTCTTCGCCATTTCCTGCTTGTCGTCGTTCAGATCGACCCCGATGATCTTGTCGCAGCCCGCCATCCGCAGGCCCTGGATCACGTTGAGGCCAATCCCGCCGAGACCGAAGACCGCCGCCGTTGACCCAATCTCAACACCTGCCGTGTTAATGACGGCGCCGATGCCGGTGGTCACTCCGCAGCCAATGTAGCAGATCTTGTCGAAAGGGGCGTCTTCGCGCACCTTGGCCAGCGCGATTTCGGGCATCACCGTGTGGTTCGCAAAGGTGGAACAGCCCATGTAGTGATAGATCGGGGTGCCATCGAGCATCGAGAACCGGGTCGTGCCATCGGGCATCAGGCCCTGGCCCTGCGTGCCGCGAATGGCGGTGCAGAGGTTGGTCTTGCCGCTGAGGCAGGAGGCGCATTGCCGGCATTCCGGGGTGTAGAGCGGGATGACATGGTCGCCCGGCTTCAGCGTGGTCACACCCTCGCCGACCTCCAGCACAACCCCGGCGCCCTCATGGCCCAGAATGCTCGGAAACAGCCCCTCCGGGTCGTCGCCCGAGCGGGTGAACTCGTCGGTGTGGCAGATGCCGGTGGCCTTGATCTCCACCAGAACCTCGCCCGCCTTCGGGCCCTCGAGGTTCACCTCCATGATCTCAAGCGGTTTGCCGGCCTCAAGGGCCACGGCAGCACGTGTCCGCATCAATTTCCTCCCAGAACTTATCGGCACATCTGTTTCCGATGAGGCTAGGAGCAGAGCCTATAGCGAACAATGCAGACCAAGGTTGGTATTGGGGTCGGTAGACAACGGTGCGCTTTGGAATACAGTGAGCGAAGGGAGGACAGGCATGAAAACAAGGGCTCTCACCGCGCTGCTTTTCGCGCTCACCGCCACGCTGCCCGCCGGGGCCGCGGATTTCTCCGATCCGACATGGCCCTGCATCCAGCGCAAGATCGAAAGCCTCTCGCCCGGCCTGATGTGGCCCGCCGCGCCCGACACCCCCGCGCTCTCGCCCGAGCAGGAGGCCGCCGTGACCGAGCTGGTCGGCTATCTCACCCTGCGCCGCCTGCCGCTCGAAGAAACCCGCCCCCAGCTCGACGCCTTCACCAAGGCCCATGGCACCGACCCGGCCCTGATCGGCCATGTCTTCACCCGCGCCTTCGCCAAGCTCAACACCCTGCGCAGCCGGATCATCGAGGGCATCGGCGAATACTCTCTCGGCCAGATCGACCTCGCCGCCCGGATCGACGCCGCCCGCAGCCAGATGAGCGCGGAAATGGCCAAGGAGGCGCCCGATTACGACCTTGTCGACAAGCTCGAAGAGCAGGTCGACTGGGACGAGCGCATCTACACCGACCGCCGCACATCGCTCACCTATGTCTGCGAAACTCCGGTGCTGCTGGAAAAGCGGCTCTACGCCATCGCACAGATGCTACAGAGCGAACTCTAGGCTATTCCCACTCCAGCTCAGTGAAGGCCACCGTGGCGTTGCGCTTGTTATAGGCGTCGAACAGCGCCCAATGCGCCGCCTCGCCCTGCGCGATATGCTCCACCGCCTCGCCCAGCCGCTCGCCCGCCGCCACGGCGGCGCGGGTGTCATCGCGCAGCACCTCCAGATAACGGCGCATCGGGGCCAGCGCCGCGCCCATCGCCAGCACCGGGCCGCCATGGCCGGGCACCACCCGTGCCCCCTGCCCCTCCAGCGCGTCCAGCACCTCCAGCCAGCCCAGCACCGAGCCATCAAGCGCGGGCGTGTGCCGGTCAAACACCAGATCCCCGGCGATCACCACATCGCCCAGCCTCACCGTCAGGTCGGTGCCGGTATGGGCGCGCGGCCATGCGCGCACCTCCAACAGAACATGACCAAGGTCAATTTCCATCGCCGCATCCACCGGCACCGTCACCTCCGGCACCGAGGAGCCAACAAAGCCCGCCCCGATCAGCCCGGCGAAACTCTCTTCGTAATTCTCCGCCCGGTCGGCCAGCGCCCGCGCCAGCCCGGCATGGCCCACCACCTCGGCCCCGGCAAACACGCCGGCCCCGAACAGGTGGTCGGGGTGCATATGGGTCAGCACCACATGGCTGACCGGCAAGTCCGTCACCTCGCGCAGCGCCCGCCACGTCGCCTCGCCCACCCAGCGCGCGCCGCCGCTGTCGATCACCGCAACCGCCTCGCGCCCCACCACGAACACCACGTTGGACACATCGCCCCGGTTCACCCCGTCCGGCTCGGCCACCGCGCCCATGTGCACGAAAAGCCCCGGCGCGACCTCCTCGAAATCCAGCACCTCGCCCCGCGCCGCGCAAAACGGCGCCCCCGCCCGCCATGCGCCCTCGGGCAAGGCCAGCCGCCCCAGCGCCGCCTCGCAGCCCGCGCGGGTTGTGGCCTCGGCGCCCGGCACAAGCGCATCGCGGCAGATCTGCGGTTCACCCAGCAGGCAAAGGGTTACAAGCGCCTCGAACATGGCCCCAGCCTCCCCCCTCGCCGCCCCCCGCGCCACGCCGACCATCGGATCAGTGCCCGGGCGGGCAAAACCTGCTATACTCGCGCCATAGCGCGTCACCGGGAGGAGACTCATGCGCCTTGCCATAGCAGCCCCCGCCGCCCTTGCGGCCCTCATCGCCCTGCCCGCCCTCGCGGCAGAAGACAACCCGCTGACGCAGAGCGAAAGCTGGGAGGCGCTCCAATATGACGTGCTGGGCGAGGCCACCCCCGCCGATGGTGCCGGCCTTTTCACGGTCGATGCGCCCTACCGCGCCAATGACGCCGCCACCGTCCCGGTGCATATCGTGCAAACCGATACCGCCCCGGTCATCGAAAAGGCCATCGTCGTGGTCGATGAAAACCCGGCCCCCGTTGCCGCCACCTTCACCTTCGGTGCCCAGATGCACCCGCTCGATCTGGAGCTTCGGGTGCGGGTCAACCAATACTCCAACGTCCGGGTCATCATCGAAACCGCGCAGGGCCTCGCCATGCAGGGCCGTTTCGTGAAGGCCTCTGGCGGCTGCTCGGCCCCCGCCACCTCCGATCCCGAGGCCGCGCTTGCCAGCATGGGCCAGATGCGCCTGCGCAGCTTCGGCCCCGCGCCGCAGATGAGCACGCCCCGCCGGGAAGCCCAGATCATGATCCGCCACCCCAACTACTCGGGCCTCCAGCGCGACCAGATCACCCAGCTCTTCGTTCCCGCCCATTTCATCGACACGCTCGAGGTGCGCCAGGGCGACGATCTGCTCTTCACCATGGAGGGCGGCATCTCGATTTCCGAGAACCCGGTGTTCCGCTTCAGCTATTCCGACAACGGGGCCGCCGACATCGTGGTGCGGGCCACCGATACCGAGGGCAATGTCTTCGAGGAGCGTCTGCCCAAGGACGAGGCAAGCTGAGCACGCGCCGCGCAGCTCAGAAACAGAGGATCTCCGCCTCCGCCTGCGACCGCCTCAGCTCCGCCACCAGCGCCTCGGCACTGGCAGCACTGCGGAAGATCGCCATGCGCTCGCCGCCGACCTGGCGCATCGACAGCACGGTCTCGGCCTCCACGTAATCCTCATAGGGCAGGATCGAGGCGACAACGTCGATCGAACAGGCGCATTTTTCCAGCACCTCCCGGCTCTGGCCATTGGTCTGCATGCAGGCAAACACGTAGTCGGCCCGTGCGGCGGTGGGGTAATCGTTCAGCCGCTCCGCCACGCTCTGCGCCCCGGCGGGCAGGGCCATCAGCGCGGCGCAGCTCAAGGCCAGCAGGCGCCTCATTCGGCCAGGCCCTCCAGCACCATCTGCGAGCCATAGGTGTCCCCGGCCTCCGCCCCGAGGCTGCGATACCACCCCGGCGCGTCTTCCGACATCACCACCGTCATCGTCAGCGTGCCGAACCCCTTCATCCGCTCGGCATTCGGGTCGCCCTCGAAGGGGTGCATAACCACCGTCACCACGCCATCCGCCTCGGTGATGTCGGCGGGCGAGATCAGCGCCTCCTTCACCCGGTTGCGGATGTAATAGGGGCTGCCGCCGGTGCTCTCGGCCATGTCGCGCACCACCGTCTCGACGAAATACATGATCACCGGGTTGCCCACGCTGGCCGGAAACTCTCCGAGCCCGCGGTGCTTGCCGTCCTGCACGAACTTCAGCTGCGCCTTCTCCGGCGCCCCGCCGTCCAGCGACAGCACGATCTCGCCGGTGTCGCGTGCTGCCGCATCGGGCAACAGGGCGTTGCTCACCTCGCGGCGATAGCGCAGCGCCTCCCCGGTTTCGAAGCGGTCGAGCGTTCCCTCCTTGAACAGCAGGTCATAGGCCGCGGTGTCCATCGGGTCCGCAGCCCGAAGCGGCGCCGCAAGCGCCAGCGCCACGAGCCCTCCACCAAGTGCCAGGCATAGCTTTCGCATAGGTCGGTTCCTCCCGGCTCAAAGCCTATCTCACGGGGCCGCGCCGTCACGGGATACTTTTGTCGGTGCCATCCCCTGCCCCATCGCCGCCCGCGCCTTCCAATGCATCAGCGGCCGGAGGCGCGACAGGTCGACAGGTTTGGGCAGTACCGCAAAATCCTGTTCCACCCCGGTCTGCGCCAGCTCGGGCGAACGGTTGGCGGTGATCATGATCGCCGGCACCTGCTGCCCGGTCGCCGCGCGCAGCGCCCGGATCGCCTCGGTGCCGGTGTCGGCCCCGTCAAGCTGGTGGTCGGCCAGCACGATATCGGGCGCAAGCCCGAGGTCGCGCACCATCTCCAGCGCCTCCGCCGTGCCCCGCGCCGCCAGCACGCTGGCGCCCCAGCGCTCGAGCTTGCGGGTCGTGGCATCGAGCACCGCGGCATCGTTCTCCACCACCAGCACAATCAGGTCCATCTCCGGAAAGTCGCCCTCCCCCGGCGACATCACCGCTTCCGCAATCGGCGCCTGCGCCGCCACCGCCTCCATCTCGATCGAAAAGACCGAGCCGACCCCGGGCTTGGAGCGCACGCTCACCCGGTGGCCAAGGTGGCGGCAGGTCCGGTCCACGATCGACAGGCCAAGCCCCATGCCGCTGCCCGGCGGCACATTGTCGGCGCGGGTGAACTCTTCGAAGATCCGCCGCTGGTCCTTCCGGCTGATCCCGATGCCGGTATCCCAGACCTGCAACTCCACCCGGTTTCCCGGCCGCCTCCGGCAACCCACCAGCACCCGGCCCGTCTCGGTGTACTGGATCGCGTTCACCACGAGGTTCTGGATCGAGCGGAACAGGTAGCGCTGGTCCGAGCGCACCCAGAGGCTGGACGGCACCGCGCTCAGCCGCACCCCCTTGCGGGCGGCAAAGGCCTGCTGGTCCTGCGTCACGGTCTGGATCACCGACGACAGCGAAAAATCCACCGGATCGAGCGTG
This sequence comes from Oceanicola sp. 502str15, assembly GCF_024105635.1. Classification (NCBI taxonomy): domain Bacteria; kingdom Pseudomonadati; phylum Pseudomonadota; class Alphaproteobacteria; order Rhodobacterales; family Roseobacteraceae; genus Oceanicola; species Oceanicola sp. 502str15. The sequence goes on along the minus strand of NZ_WYDQ01000001.1, from coordinate 1,081,943 downwards.
CCCGCCGAGCTTTCGAGCCGCGAAATGTCGAGCAGCGCGTGCAGCAGTTGCTCCATCGAGGCAAAGGCCCCGTCGAGCCGGTCCACCGTGTCGCCCATCGGGCTGTCGCGCGACATGTCGTAGAGCGTCGAAATCAGCAGCTTGGCGGCGTTGATCGGTTGCAGCAGGTCATGGCTCGCCGCCGCCAGAAACCGGGTTTTCGACGAGTTCGCCGCCTCCGCCTCCTCCTTCGCCAGCCGCAGCGCCTCCTGCACCCGGGCCAGCTCCTCGAACTGGGTCGTGAGGCGGGCATTGGCGCGGGTCAGCTCGGCCGTGCGCTCGCTCACCCGCCGCTCGAGCAGCTCGGTGGCGCGGTATTCGAGGGTCACATCCTTGATATCGACAAGAAATCCCCGGTCGGGCAGCGCATGGGTGTGCATGTCGAGCACCCGCCCGCTGGCATGGCGCAGGGTCTGGCGCAGCCGCCCGTCGTTGCCGGCCCGCTCCATCCAGCCGTCAAACAGCGCCATGTTCTCACTGTCGATCAGATAGTTCTCACGGATGAACTCGACGACCTCGGTAAAATAGGTGCCCGACTGCACCAGCGTGAAGGGCAGGCCCAGCAGCTCGCGAAAGCGGTCGTTGTGCAGCGTCACCGTGCCCTCGGCGCTCACCGTGCACAGCCCCAGGGTCATGTGATCTATCGCCGCCTGCAGGTAATGCGCCTGAAGGTCGATGAGCTGCGCCTTCTCGCTGCGGTTCTTGCGCACGATGTCGGTGATCTCGGTCTGCAGAACGATCACCGTCTCCCCGCCGGTCCCCTGCTGGCTGATCTGAAACCACCGATCCCCCCGCAGCGCGATCACGAAGGACGACAGCGCCGCGCCCGTGCCCCCCTCGCGCCGGGTCCGCAGCGGCGGGGCAATCTGCTCCTCGTCGGGCTCCAGATGGGCCGACTGCTCCATCGCGTCGAAGTATTGCGCCAGCGTCAGCCCGGGCAGGATGCGCTCCGACAGGTCCGGAAGCAGCGAGCGGAACAGCTCGTTGCACACCCGCAGCCGCCCCTCCTCGAACAGCGCAAATCCTCCCTCCATGACCGAAAGCGCATCGGCCAGGTTCTTCTGGCTGCGCTCGCGGTCATGGCGCAACTGGCTGAGTTCGCTGGAGGCGCGTTCAAGGTCGCGGGTCTTGGCCCAGACCTGCCCCTGAAGCGCGATGGCCGACTGAAACGCACCATAGGCCTGGCTGCCCACCTCGTTCTGGCGGCCCGCACGGCGCACCAGCGCGGCGATGATCTTGGCCTGCTTCTCGACCTGCACCTCCAGCGGATCGTCCGGGTCGATCATCAGTGCAGCGCCCGTTCCCGGGGCTCGAAGAAGGCCACCCCCACGAAGGTCTGGTTCACATGCACCCCGCAATGCTGCTCGCCATAGGTGTTGAACCCGAGCACCCGGTTCTCGCGCAGCACCTTCGATGCGGGGCCGGTCAGCTGCTTGTGGTCGATCTCGATGCGCCGCAGCACGCAATCGAAGCCGAGGATGAAATCGGGCGCCCGGCCCCGCCCGTCGCGCAGGTCGAGCTCCTTGGCCATGGTGCGCACAATCTCCTGCCCCTCGCCGAGCGTCAGCAGCAGCCCCTCGTCGATGGCACTCAGAAAGCTCAGCGCACCCCCCTCCTGCACCTCCTGAATGGCGCGCACGTGGTAGAGCGCCGAGTTGCGCACCAGCACCGGGTTCTCGGCAAAGACCTGCGGCGAAAGCTGGTCGCGCGGCACCCCCACGAGGCGGGCATATTCATCGGCCGCCGGGGCGCCGTTGATCTCATGGACCAGCCGCTCCTCCGGCTCGGCGCCGGTCACAACCATCTGGTGGCCGGTGGGCAGAAAATGGTCAAACCCGATGCCGGTGAACTCGAGGTCGGTCTCCAACACCAGCAGCAGCGCCGCATTGGTATGAAACCTGCCGCCATGCAGCACCGAGGTCTGCCGAAAGTTCAGCCCGTTGGCCGCCGAGCCGCCGAACACCGGCATGTCGTCCAGCCCCGCCTCCAGCGCCGCCACCAGCATGTCTTCCTGCTTCGAAAGCCCGTCGCAGATGGTCAGCGCCAGCCGGTTCCAATGCGCGGTGCGCTGGAACCGGGCCGCAAGCAGCCGGGCATCGGTGGTGATGTTCTGGATCGACAGCGGCTTGAGCGGCGCGATCAGCTGCGAGGCGCAGCGAAAATGGCTGCGCGGAAAGGCCAGCGCCAGCAGCGCCTCGTTCTCGTAGCCCGCCGGGGTGATCTGCCCCGCCGTGGTGCAGCCAAACACCGGGCTGCCCGGCAGATGCGCCGCCAGCCCCGCCTCGACCTGTGCCAGATCGAGGCCCTCGGGCACGAAAAGCAAAATGAAACAGGTCTCGCCCACGTCCAGCGCCGCGGCAACCTCGGCCACCGCCTCCGCGCCATCGGTGGCGTGGGATACGGCCACGCCCACAAGCGCGTCGGCCCCCTTCTGTGGCCAGTCTCCCTCTGGCGCCCGGCCGAAGCTCACTTCAGTTGCTCAGAAAGGCCCGGGCATCGCTCTGTGCATCTGCCCCCGCGCCTTCGAGGTTGGCCCCCTCCACCAGTACCGCCGCCTGGGTGCGGTTCTGCACCCCGAGCCGGCGCAGCAGCGCGGTGATATGCGCCTTCACCGTCGCCTCCGCCAGATCCATCTCGTAGGCAATCTGCTTGTTGGGCTTGCCCACGCAGATCAGCTTCATGATCCGGGTCTGCTGCGGGGTGAGTTCGGCAATGCGGCGGGCAATCTCCTGGCTGTCGCGCTGGCGCTCAGGCGCGCGGCGCACCCGGGTGAACCCCTTGGGCAGGTAGGTCATCCCGCTGCGCACGTCGCAAAGCGCGGCCCGCAGCTCGGCCATCGGCGCATCCTTGGGCACGAAGCCCGCCGCGCCCGCATCCAGCACCGCCTGAATCACCTCGTCCGATGTCAGCGACGAGATCACCACCACCGGCACATCGGGCAACTCCTCGCGCAGCCGCAGAAAGCCGCTGATCCCGGTCACATCCGGCAGCTTCAGGTCCAGCAGCACCATATCGGGCGAAAACGCCTTGCCGAGGGCCTTCAGCCCATCGCCCAGCGTGGTCGCCGTCACAATCTCGCAGCCCTCGAAAACGTGGTGCAGCGCGGTTTCCAGCGCCGCGCCGTAGAGCGGATGATCGTCGATCACCAGCACCGATCGGACCTGGCCGGCTTGTCGCCCAAGCGCCTCATGTCTCATGGTTAGTCCTCCCTCTTCGGGAGGCTAACAGGAAAAAATCCGCCTGTGCAACAATGTCGCACAGGTTGAATGGCTTGGCTGATTTCCGCCTCAGGATGCAAGTCTCCACCCGGAGCCGGGCCCTCGCCCGCCTCCGGCTGTCTGCCTTGCCCGAATGCCCGCGCGGGGCACAGGGTCAGGCGGTTTCAAGCACCCCGTTCGTCTTCGCCACATGGGTCGCAATCGCGTCCATCAGCGGCGGCGACAGGCAATCATAGGGCTCCAGCCCCAGCTCTCTCAGCCGGGCGCGGATGCCGTCCATCTTCTCGGGGTTCACGCCGCTCTCGATGATCGACGAGCAGAAGGCCGCAAACTCCGGCGCCGACCAGCCGGACTGGTCGCTCAGTTCCGTATGGACAAAGTCGAGCCCGTGGAACGGGTGGCCAGTGTCCTCGATCCGGCCATACATATGCGCCCCGCAGCCCGAACAGGCATGGCGCTGGATCGCCGCCGACGGATCGACCACCGAAAGCTTGTTGGCCCCCGAGGTCACGCTCAGCGCATCCCGGCCCACAACGGCCACCTGGCTGAAGGTGGCACCCGACGGCTTCCAGCACTTGGTGCAGCCGCACACGTGGTTATGGGCGGTCTGGGATTTGATCTCCACCACCACGGGGTCGCTCGCGCACAGGCACTTCAGCGTCCCCCCCGAAAAATTCGCGCTGCCGGGCTTCACGCCCCCGTCAACAGCCGGATGTATATTCACAGCACTCATGGCAGGCTCCTCCTCCTTGCCTCCGAACAGTCTGGACCACAGACTCATGGATCTTTCCTCCCCCGATCGGCACCGCCCTGTCCCATCTTGCGGTGGTCGGTGACTGTGCCTGATGGTGACGGCGCACCGGGGCGCTGGCAATTTAGCCATCAGTATCGGTCGGGGCGCAGGGCTCAGGGCTTCGAGCGGGCCAGCAGAGCGCGCGCAATCGGCCCCGGATCGGGTGCCTCGCCCACCTTGCCAAAGAGCGCGCCGTCGAGCCGATCCAGCGCCGCCCGTGCGCCCGCCCCGGCCCCGCCACGTCGCACCAGCGCCGCACCCGCCCGCCGCAGCCCCGCCAGATCCCCGGACCGCGCCGCGCGCCGGATCTGCCAACGCAGCGGGTCGGCCACGGCGGGCCGCGCCCAGTGCCGCCCCCAGAGCAGCAGAACAAGCCCCAGCACCAGCCCCGCCCCCGCCACGCCAAGCACCACGCCCCCCCGCGCAACCCCGGACGCCTCAGGCGGCGTGGGAACGGCCCCGAGTGGCGCGGTATAGGCCACCCGCTGCGCCCCGATCCGCACCCGCCGGCTCTGGCGGTTCACCGCGTCATACCACTCGAACTCCATCGGCTCGGTGATCGCCGAAACCCCGTTGCCCGGCTGGATCGTCCAGCGCCAATAGGCGACCGAAACCGGCCCCTCCGGCGAAAGCTCCACCAGCCGCTGCTCGGGATGGGCAAAGACCAGCCCGCTCGGTGAGCGCAGCTCCGGCATCGGCGGGATCATCTGCGGCGCGGCACCCGTCGCCGCCACCCGCACGATCCGCAGCACCCCCGCGCCCGGGTCCAGCTGGTCCGGCGCGTTCGACCAGCTGTCGGAGACCGCAAGCCGCCGCGCCGGGAACCACCACGCACTCTCCGGTGCGGGTCGCACGCTCAGGCGCACCGGCGGCGAGGTTATGTCATGGTCGAACCAACCGTCATTCTCGTCGATCAGCGTCAGGTGGTGGGTGAAGGCCGCCACCTCCAGCTCGCCCGCGGCTTCCGGAAACAGCGCCATCCGCCGCCGGAAGTTCTTGACCGGCTGCCCCCGCTCGCGGGTTTCGTACCATTGGTCCTCGCCAAGCTGCATCCATGCAAACCCCTCCAGCTCGGGCTGGGCCAGCGTCTCGCGGGCGATGTGGCGGCGATAGATCCCGTGGATCGTCAGCAGCACCATCTCGCCCGCAAAGGGCGCGCCGCCCTCGGCCGCCGCCATGTCTTCCATCGTCACCGTCAGCTCGACATCGCCGGGGCGCACCTCCCGGCTCTGCGCGAAGGCCGCGCACCCCATCAGCAGCCACAGGATCAGGGCCCTCATTGCGCGTCCTCCGGTTCGGGCTGCCCCTCGCCCGCCCGCGCACGGCGCTTGTGCTCGTGGCGGATCCGGGCCGCAAGGTAGTCTCCGGGCACATCGGCCAGCGTCTCCAGCCAGCGCTCGTCGGCGGTGATGAACTTGTCGTCGAACACCTTGCGCGTCTCGCGCGCGCCGCGTCCTTCCAGCTCCGGAAGGCCGATGAGCGCACCCACGTTCGTCACCTCCGTCCCGCTCCCCGCCGCCCGCGCATTGCCCCGCGCCTCGAAGCTTTCCACCGCCGGGTCGGTGCCGTCGCGGTCCTCGAACCATTCCACCACCGAGCCCGCCTCCAGCGCGAGGCCGGCATAGAAGGCCGCCACGAGGTCAAAGTTCGCGCCCGCCGTCTGGTCGCCCCCGGCGCGCGCCATGTCATAGGCTTCCAGCGCCGCCGCGTAGCGCCCGGCCCGCGCCAGCGCATTGCCGCGGTTGAAGGGCTGGCCGGCCTGCGCAAAGGCCTCCGCCGCCGCGTCGAACCGCCCGGCCCGGTAGAGCGCCACGCCCCGCCACCCCGGATCGCCCAGCAGCGGCACCGCGGCTGCGGGCAGCCCTGCCGCCAGCAACACCCGCCCGAACGGCGCCCTGCCCCCCAACAGCAGCGCCAGCGCAATCAGCGCCGCGGCAGCGCAGGCCAGGACTCGCCCCGCGCTCATGCCAGCCTCCGCCGAAAGCCCGCGAGCAGCGGCAACAGCGCAAGCAGCAGCAGGTAGCGCCCGTGGTCAGCCAGAAACAGCAGCGGATAATCCGCCCGCTCCAGCCGCGTCCGCCCCGCCTCCGCCAGAAACGCCCCCAGCGCAACGCCCTCCCGGGGCGAAAACACCTCCCCGCCACCGGCCCGGGCCAGCACTTCCGCCGGGGGCACCCCCTCCGGCGCAACCACCGAAACCCGGGCCCCCGCGCGCACCAGCGCCGCCGCCGCCTCCAGCGCCTCCGGCCCCAGCCCGCCACCATCGCTGAACAGCACCACATCCGCACTCACCAGCCGCGCCTCCCGCAGCACCTCGCCCGCCTTCTCCAGCCCCAGCCAGGGGCGCGAGCCCTTGTCGGGCACCGTGCCGGGGCCGACGAGCTGCCATGTCTGGGCCAGCTCCCGATGATCTGCCGAAAGTTCCGCCCCGTGGTAGGCATCGCCCGCCACCACCACCAGCGCCGCAGGCCGCGCGCCAAGGCCCGAAATCGCGGCGCGCCCGGCGGTGAGCATCTGGCCCCAAGCCTCCGCACCGGTCATCGAGGGCGAGGCGTCGAGCACAAGGATCACCCCGTCGAGGTTGGCAAAGGCCGCCGCCTCGCGCCGCTGGGTCGCCGGGCCACTCAGCCCCAGCACCACCAGCCCCGCCGCCGCCATCGCCCAGAGCCCGCGCGCGCCCCGCCGCCCCGCTTCCACATGCCCGAGCCTGCGCAGCGCCGCCATCATCTCGGGGCGCACCACGCGCTCCCAGTCCCCCAGCCGCGCCCTGCGCCGCCACAGCACCACCGCCAGCGCGGCAATCACCGGAAGCGCCAGCAGCCACCACGGGCGCAGCAGGATCAGGCCGCCCATCACGCGCCCCTCCGCCATGCCAGCCCGAGGCAGAGCAGCAAGGCCAGCCCCGCAGGCCAGATCCAGAACTCCCGCCAGACCTCCGCCGCCAGCCCGTCGCTCGCCGTCGCCTCCAGCCGGTCCAGCGCCCGGCCGACCTCCTCGAGGTCTTCCGTGGTGCGCACCCTGAAGGTCTCGCCCCCGCTCAACTCCGCCACCGCCGCCAGCGTGATGGCATCCACCACGCCGCGCTCGCCCTCCTCGGCCTCCGCAAGGTCGCGCGGGCCCATGGCAATGGTATGCACCCGCACCCCCATCTCCGCCGCCAGCACCGCCACGCCCCGCGGGTTGGTCGCGCCCGCGTTGTTCACCCCGTCCGACAGCAGGATCACCACCTTCGAGGCCGCATCGCTCGTGGCCATCCGCTTCAGCGCCAGCCCCAGGGCGTCGGCCATGTTGGTCGCCCGCCCCGATATCCCGATTTCCGAGGTCTCGATCCGCCGCGCCACCGCCTCCGTGTCGAAGGTGTAGGGCGCGGCGTAATAGGCCTCCGAGCCGAACAGGATCAGCGCCACCCGGTCGCCCGCACGCCGACGGGCAAATTCCGCCCCCACCCGCTGCACGGCCTCCAGCCGCGAGATCGCCGCGCCATCAAGAAAGAAGTCCTCCCGCACCATCGAGCCCGACAGGTCGATCGCGATGGCAAGGTCGCGGCCGGTGATCCTGAGCGCCGACACCGGCGAAAGCTGCCTCGGCCCGGCCAGCGCCACCACCAGCAGCACCCATGCCAGCGCCGCCAGCCACGGCAGCCCCTGCCGCCCCGCGCCCGGACGGGCCAGGCCAAGCCCCGCCGCAACCTGCTCGGGCACGACCAGCGCCGCCCCCGACCCGCCCCGTGCGGGCAGCAGGGCCCAGACCAGCAGCGGGATCGGCAGCAGCGCAAACCACCAGGGCTGGGCAAACTCAACCATGCGCCCGCAACCTCTCTGCCAGCCCTTGCGGCATCCCCCCCGGCAGGTAGAGATCGCCCCGGTGCGCGGCAAACCCCGCCGGGTCGGCCTCGCGCCAGAGCCGCAGCAGCGCCACCTCCCGCGCCGCCTCCGGCAGCGCCTCTGCGGCGGCCAGCCGCTGCGCGAAACCGGGTGCAGGTGCAGGGCGCGGGCGTCGGCGCAAAACTGGGCGCAGCGCCACGGCAAGGCACAGGCCAAGCGCCAGCCCGATCCCGGCGCCCGCCGCCAACTCGCTGCCAAACCCGCCCGCCGCATCGCCGGGCAGCCGGATCTCCGCCAGCCCGGCCTGCACGGCCTCTTCGGTCAGCGCCTGCCCCTCGGCCATCTCACCGCCCCCACGCGGCATGGAGCCGCCCGGCCAGTGCCGCCACCGGCTCCGCCGCCTCGATCCGCAGATGGGCAAAGCCCTCCGGCGCGGCCCGCAGGCCCTTCGCCGCCTCCGCCGCCGCGCCCGCCGCAGGCTGCGCCGCGCCCGTCACCATCCGCACCGCGCCCCCCTGCACCCGCAGCGGATAGCGCCCTTCCGGCAAGCCACCCGGCCCCCGGTCCTGCACCTCGATCAGAAAGGGATGCCGCTTCTGGGCCAGCTCCCCCAGCCGCGCCGCCAGCGCCCGGCCCGGCGCATCGAAGCCGCTCGCCAGCATCAGCTCCGCGCCCCGCGGCGCCACCCGCTCCAGCGGCAGCAGGCGGCCCTCCAGCTCGGGCTCCTCGCGCTGCCCGTCAAGCGCCGCCGCCAGCGCCGCCTCATGGGCGCGCACCATCGCCCCGATCACCCCCAGCATCCCCCGCGTCCGTCCCCGCGCGCCCACAATCTCCGGCCCGCCCGCGCCGATGGTCATCAGCCCCACGCGCCCGCCTTCCTCCACCGCCCGCCAGCCCACCAGCGCCAGCGCCTCCGCCGCCGCCACCGACCGAAACGCCCGCCCCGTGCCCCAAAGCATCGAGGGCCGCAGGTCCAGCACCAGAAACGTCACCCGGTCGCGCTCTTCCTGAAATCGCCGGATATGCAGCACGCCGGTGCGCGCCGTGGTGCCCCGGTCCAGGTGGCGCATGTCATCGCCCGCCACGTATTCGCGCGTGTCGGCAATCTCCTGCCCCGCCCCCCGCCGCTTGCTCAGAAACCCGCCCGGAATCGCCGCAGGCGGGGCCGAAAGCGCCCGCTCGACCGCAAGGTCGCGCAGCGCGATCAGCGCCTCCGCGCCAAGCCAGACGCCTGGCACCCCTGCCATGGCATCGGGCGCACGGCTCACAGCGGGTCCGTGGCCGCCAGCAGGTCGGCCACCAGCGCCCTCGGGCTGCGCCCCTCCGACTGCGCCTGCCATGTCAGCACCAGCCGATGGGCCAGCGCGTCTTCGGCCAAGGCGTCCACATCCTCGGGCAGCACATGGTCGCGCCCCTTCAGCCAGGCCCGCGCCTTCGACGCCGCCGCAAGCGCCAGCGACCCCCTCGGGCTCGCCGGATGCGCCAGCTCGCCCACGAAGGGCGCGGCCCGCGTCGCCGTCACCAGCCGCACGATATAGTCGCGGATCGGCCCCGAAAGATGGGTGGCCATCGCCGCCTTGCGCGCCTCGCGAATGTCCTCCACCGCCGGCATCGGCTCCACCTCGCCCTGCCCCTCGGCTTCCACCAGGTCAAGAATGCGCCGCTCGGTCTCTGCATCCGGCAAGTCGAGCATCACATGCAGCAGAAACCGGTCGAGCTGCGCCTCGGGCAGCGGAAAAGTGCCCTCGTGCTCGATCGGGTTCTGGGTCGCCACCACGAGGAAGGGATCGGGCAGCGCATGGGTGGCATTGCCGCTCGTCACCTGCCCCTCGCCCATCGCCTCCAGCAGCGCCGATTGCACCTTGGGCGGGGCGCGGTTGATCTCGTCGACCAGCACCAGGTTGTGAAAGATCGGCCCGGGCACGAACTCGAAATCCCCGGTCTGCGGCCGGAACACGGGCGTGCCCGTCAGGTCCGAGGGCAGCAGGTCGGGCGTGCATTGCACCCGCGCGAAACTGCCGTCGAGCGCGCCCGCAAGCGCCTTTACCGCCCGCGTCTTCGCAAGCCCCGGCGCGCCCTCCACCAGCAGGTGTCCGCCCGCCAGAATGCCGGTCAGCAGGCGTTCGATCAGGCGCTCATGGCCAACCAGAACATCCGCCAGATGCGCAGACAGGCCGGAAAGGCCGGGGCCGCCAGCTGTTCTGTCCATATCTCCTCCCGTCGCAGCCCGTCCCATGAGCTGCCGGGGGCAGCCTAGCCGCGCGCCCGCACGGGCGGGAACACAGCCCATGGTCTAGGTTCCGCGCCGCCATGGGCGATGCCAGATTGATCCCGTCGAGGCGCGGGAGGTGCCTCAACCTTGGGCATTTGCCGTTCGAGGCCGCCTCTGTGCACGCCAAATTAACGTCATCTTCAGGGAAAATCCGGAATCCTTTTGCACGAGCGAGGCCCTGCGCCACGCTCGACACACGTCGTTTCTTACCGGAAAGTCACCTCCCATGATCGAACTGGCCTTTGTCACCTGCCTCGCCGCAAGCCCCACCGATTGCGAAAACCGCAGCCTGCTGTTTCAGGAAGGCACACCGATGTCCTGCATGATGACAGCGCAGCCGCACCTGGCCAAATGGGCCAACGAGCACCCGAACTGGACCATCTCGGGCTGGAAATGCCGGGCCTTCAAACCCGGCAAAGGCGCCTACGACATCTAGGCAACCGGGCCCGCCCGCGCTTTGGGAGGAGCGCAGCGGGCCTCACGCCCTTCAAGCCGCCACCCGGGCCGAAGCCCGGCGCCCTGCGGCCTACCCCAGCGCGTATCCCGCGCCGCGCACCGTGCGCAGCAGGTCGTCGCCGCCATGGGCCCCGAGCGCCTTGCGCAGCCGCCCGATGTGCACATCGACGGTGCGGGTGTCGACATAGATGTCGCGTCCCCAGACCCGGTCGAGCAGCTGCTCGCGGCTCCACACCCGTCCGGGCTTTTCCATGAAGGTCGAGAGCAGCCTGAACTCCTTCGGCCCCAGCTTCAGCTCGCGCCCGTCGCGCTCCACCTTGTGGGTCTCGGCGTCGAGCATGATGTCCTCGTACTCCAGCCGCGCGCCCACCGTGGCAGGCCGCGTGCGTCGCAGCTGCGCCCGGATGCGGGCCATCAGCTCGATCACGCTGTAGGGTTTCACCACGTAATCGTCGGCGCCGGTCTCCAGCCCGCGCACCCGGTCCACCTCCTCGGCCCGCGCCGAGAGCATGATGATCGGAATGGCGCGGGTCTCGTTCTTCAGCTTCAGGCGGCGGCAGACCTCGATGCCCGAGAGGTTGGGCAGCATCCAGTCCAGCACGATCAGGTCGGGGCGCTCCTCCTCGACCAGCAGCATGGCGTCCTCGCCATTGTCGGCGCTGACCAGATCAAAGCCCTCGGCCTCGAGGTTGTAGCTCAGAACCTCCCGCTGGGCGGGCTCGTCTTCTACAACCAAGACAAGGGGTTGTGCAATTCTGCTCATGTCGTTTCTCAGCCGTCGACCTCGTAGGCCGGCGCCGTCTCCTTGGGTCTCGCGTCTTCCGGCATGTCGCCGGTGACAAGGTAGATCACCTGCTCGGCCACCGAGGTCACATGGTCGCCCATCCGCTCGGTGTTCTTGGCGATGAAATGCAGATGCATGCAGGCCGTGATGTGGCGCGGGTCTTCCATCATGTAGGTCAGGAACTCGCGGAACAGCGCGTTGTACATCTGGTCCACTTCGCGGTCGCGGTTGCGCACGTCCTCGGCCAGCTCGGCATCGCGCTGGATATAGGCGTCGAGCGCGTCCTTCAGCATCCCCTCCACGGTCCGGCACATCCGCCGGATCGAGGTCGTCGCGCCCTCGATCGGGTCGAGCTGCACCAGAACCCCGGTGCGCTTGGCCATGTTCTTGGCATAGTCGCCCACCCGCTCGAGGTTGCCCGAGATCTTCATGACCGACAGCGCGGTGCGCAGGTCGGTGCCCACGGGCGCACGCAGTGCGATCAGCCGGGCGACCTCCTCGCTCACCTGCTCCTCCAGCGCGTCGATCGCCTGGTCGTTCTTGCGCACGCGCTCGGCGGTCTCCTCGTCGCGGGCATCCAGCGAAGAGGCGGCATCGGTGATGGCGGTTTCAACCATGCCGCCCATCTTCATGATCATCGCCTGAATGGCTTCCAGATCACGGTCGAAGGCCGAGGCGATATGCTGTTCGTTCGGGGGAAGTGCGGACATGAGATCAACCAATTCTGCCTGAAATGTAGGATTCGGTGCGCGGGTCGGTCGGGTTGGTGAAGATCTGCCCGGTCTCCCCGAACTCGACAAGATTGCCGAGGTGGAAGAAGGCGGTCTTCTGGCTCACCCGTGCAGCCTGCTGCATCGAATGGGTCACGATCACAACCGAATACTGCTCGCGCAGCTCGTCGATAAGCTCCTCGACCTGGCTGGTGGCAATCGGGTCGAGCGCCGAGCAAGGCTCATCCATCAGCAGAACCTCGGGCTCCGTGGCCACGGCGCGGGCAATGCACAGCCGCTGCTGCTGCCCGCCCGAAAGCCCGGTGCCGGGCTTGTCGAGCCGGTCCTTCACCTCGTCCCAGATCGCGCCACGGCGCAGGCTCTTCTCCACGATCACGTCGAGATCGGCCTTGCTCTTGGCCAGCCCGTGAATGCGCGGCCCATAGGCGATGTTGTCATAGATCGACTTCGGAAACGGGTTCGGCTTCTGAAACACCATGCCCACCTTGGCGCGCAGCTGCACCGGGTCGACCTTCTTGTCATAGATGTTCTCGCCATCCAGCAGGATCTCGCCCTCGACCCGGCAGATGTCGATGGTGTCGTTCATCCGGTTCAGGCAGCGCAGAAAGGTCGACTTGCCGCAGCCCGACGGGCCGATGAAGGCGGTCACGGTCTTGTCTTCGATCTGAACGTCCACGTCCTTGATCGCGTGCGTCTCACCGTAATAGACCTGACAGTTCGACGCCGAGATCTTGATGTTGTCCGTGTCCACTATTCTCTCCAGCGGTCGCATGTCATTCATTGTTGTATCCTCCATGGATTACCACCGCCGCTCGAAGCGCCGGCGCAGCACGATGGCGATGGCGTTCATGATAAGCAGGAATACGAGCAGCACGATGATACCGCCCCAGGCCTTTTCATAGAAGGCCACATCCGAACGTGCGGCCCAGGTGTAGATCTGCGCCGGCATGGCCGAGTTCGGCTCCACGAACCCCTCGACAAAACCGCCCGGATATTCGCGCGCCACAAAGCCCACCATCCCGATCAGCAGCAGCGGCGCGGTCTCCCCCAGCGCCTGCGCCAGCCCGATGATCGTGCCGGTCAGAATGCCCGGCGCGGCCAGCGGCAGCACGTGGTGAAAGGTCGCCTGCATCTTGCTCGCGCCTACCCCGAGCGCCGCATCGCGGATGCTCGGCGGTACCGCCTTCAGCGAGGCCCGCGTCGAGATGATGATGGTCGGCAGGGTCATCAGCGTCAGCACCAGCCCGCCCACCAGCGGCGCCGACTGCGGCAACCCGGCAAACTGGATAAAGACCGCCAGGCCCAGAATACCGAACACGATCGAAGGCACCGCGGCGAGGTTCGAGATGTTCACCTCGATGATATCGGTCCAGCGATTGCGCGGCGCGAATTCCTCAAGGTAGATCGAGGCCGCCACGCCAATCGGCAGCGCCAGCGCCAGCACCACCAGCATCATGAAGAACGAGCCCAGCACCGAGGCGCCGATCCCCGCACCGCCGGGGTTGTCCACGCCCGCATCCTTGCCGGTGATGAAACCCCAGTCGAACTGCCGGGTGATGATCCCGGCCTCGTTCAGCGCATCCACCACGTCAAGGTCGCTGGCCACCATGAAGCGGCTGTCCACCAGCGTCTCCCGGTTCACCCGGCCCTTGAAGTAGCCATCGACCCGGCTCGCGGCGTTGAGCGTGAAGGTCACCGGCTCACCGATCTTGTCGGGGTTTTCCTGGTAGAAGACCCGCAGATCGCTGCCCACCTTGCCCATGATCCGCTCGATCGCGTCATCCTGCACGTCATCGCCAATCCCGGCCTCGCGCAGCTGCACCCCGAGCTTGGTGATGAAGAGCCTGGTATAGGCGGCGGTCTTCAGCATCCCGCTCTCGGCCTCGTCAATCTCGCCCCGGCTCACGTTCATCTCAAGGCTGACAACCGTGGTGGTGAAGGCCGGAATGCCCGAGCGCAGGATCGAAGTGGCCAGCACCACCAGAAAGAACAGCCCCAGCGCAATCGCGGCGATCCCGTAGGCCCGAAACCGGGCCTCGGCGGCATTGCGGCGCTTGGTGCGCGGGTCCAGCGTGGCCAGCGAGCCGTGGCGCGAGGCCGGAGCGGCGGCAGGGTTTGCAGTTGCGTCGGCCATCAGTCGTATTGCTCCTGATATTTGCGCACGATGTAGAGCGCGAAAACATTCAGCCCCAGCGTGATGACAAACAGGGTCATCCCGAGGGCAAAGGCCACCAGCGCCTCGGGCGAGGCAAAGTCGGCATCGCCGGTGAGCTGGCTGACGATCTTCGCGGTGATGGTCGTCATCGCCTCGAAGGGGTTGAGGCTCAGGCGGGCCGCGGCGCCCGCGCCCAGCACCACAATCATCGTCTCGCCAATCGCCCGCGAGGCCGCGAGCAGCACCGCGCCCACGATGCCCGGCAGCGCAGCGGGCAGCACCACCTGCCGGATCGTCTCCGACTGGGTGGCGCCAAGGCCGTAAGAGCCATCGCGCATCGCCTGGGGCACCGCGTTGATGATGTCATCGCTGAGCGAGGAGACGAAGGGAATGAGCATGATCCCCATCACGAGGCCGGCCGTCATCACCGCCGTCCCCGACTGCATCCACCCCAGCCCCTCATCGCCGAACATCGCCATCAGCACCGGGCCGACCGTGAGCAGCGCGAAGAGGCCGTAAACGATGGTGGGAATGCCCGCGAGGATCTCCAGCAGCGGCTTGGCCACCGAGCGCACCCGGTTGGAGGCGTATTCGCTGAGGTAGATCGCCGCGAAAAGGCCGATCGGCACCGCCACCGCCAGCGCGATGACCGAGATATAGAGCGTGCCCCAGAGCAGCGGCCAGACCCCCAGCTCCGAGCCGCCGCCAAAGGAGGGCGACCACGTGAGCGAGCCAAAGAACTCGCCCGCCGGATAGAGCCGGAAGAACTCGATGGTGTTGAACAGCAGCGACAGCACGATGCCCACGGTGGTCAGAATGGCAATCGACGCCGCGCCCACCAGCATCCAGCGCACCCCGCGCTCCACCACGTTGCGCGCCCGGTAGTCCTTCTGCGAGCGCAGCACCGCCAGCGCAGCGCCAAGCACGGCCAGCGCGAGCACCGCAATCATCATCCACTGGCGCGAGCTGGCGTCGGCCTTGCGCATCTCCTGCGCGGCCCGCAGCACCGGCACCGTGACGTTCTGGGTGATGATCTGCCCGGCCTCCTTCAGCCGCGCCGTCATGTCGGTGAAGTCACCGCGCGCGTTGGTCGCCATGTCCTCGCTCATCGCGCCCATGGCCACCGCATTCTCGAGCCCCACGGCCACCCGGCGCACCTCGGCCATCAGCAGCCCCTGCGAGGCCGACTGCTCGATCACATCGGCAGGCAGATGCCGCGCCACCTGCCGCTCGATCACCATCGGCCCGATGATGAGCCAGAGAATGAGCAGCAGCAGGGCCGGCGCGGTGGCAAACATGAAGCCCATGTAGCCGTAGTAGCTGGGCAGCGAATGCAGGTGCCTCGGGTCGTTTCCGGTGCTGGCAAGCGCCTTCGTGCGCGCCGCCACATAACCTGCAACGCCCAAGGCAAGAACGATCAGGATGATCCACAAAACCGGCATGTGCCGTCCCCCGGGGTCTGAAATCTGGGCCCCGTAACTGGGGCGGGCACTGGTATCGAAACTGAAACAGAAAAACGGAGGCGGCACCGCACCGGCACCGCCTCCGAAATCCGGGGAGGCTTACATGCCTTCGCCCATGGTCTGCTCGTCGTTCACCATCTTCTGGGTCGCGGCCAGCTCGGGGTCGGACACGAGGCCATAGTTGGCGAGCGGGCCGGAGGGGCCGGCCAGGTCATCGGAGATGAAGAACTGGGCGTATTCCTTCAGGCCGGGGATCACGCCGATATGGGCCTTCTTGATGTAGAAGTAGAGCGGACGGCTCACCGGGTACTCACCCGAGGCGATGGTCTCGGTCTTCGGCTCGATGCCGCCCATGGTGGCAACCTTCAGCTTGTCCTGGTTGTTCTCGTAGAACGCCAGGCCGAACACGCCGATGCCGTTGGGGTTGGAGTCGATGCGGGCGAGGGTCTCGGTGTAGTCGCCGTCGATGTCGACCGACTTGCCATCGGTGCGAACCGAGAGGCAGGCGCCTTCGGCATCGTCTTCCGACATGCCCGAGGCAATCATGGCTTCCAGAGCGCCGGTGGCTTCACAGCCAGCCGCCATCACCTTCTCTTCGAAGACTTCGCGGGTGCCGTGCTTGGTGCCGGGGATGAAAGCGGCGATCTCGGCGTCGGGCAGATCGGCGTTGAACTCGTTCCACTTGGTGTAGGGGTTGTCGACCAGCTCGCCGTCCTTCAGCACCTTGGGCGCGAGGGCGTTGTAGATGTCGGCGGCTTCAAAGGCGGTGAAGGCCGGGCCGGACTGCTGGGAGGCAAAGACGATCCCGTCGTAGCCGATGCGCACTTCGATGATGTCGGTCACGCCGGCATCGGCACAGGCCTTGATCTCTTTTTCGCGGATCGCGCGCGAGGCGTTGGCCACGTCGATGGTGTTCTCGCCCACGCCTTCGCAGAAACGCTTGAGGCCAGCCGAGGAGCCGCCCGATTCCACAACCGGGGTCGGGAAGTCGGTGTTGTCGCCGAAGGCTTCGGCCACGATGGAGGCATAGGGCAGCACGGTGGAAGACCCGGCAACCTGCACCTGGTCACGCGCGGCAGCAGTGCCGGCGGCCAGCGCGGTCAGCGCGAGGGTGGAAACTGTGAGCTTGGTCAGGGACATTTTGAACTCCGTTAATGTCAGGCTCGCCCCAACTGCTCATGCGGGGCGTTCGCCGGGCCCTTCTCTGCCCCGCGTGTTAGGCTTTTGTGACGGCTGTGTAACAGTTTGATGACATACCGCGGGGGAAAGCGGGATAATCCCCGACATTATGGGCCCGAGGCCCACCGAACGCCCGTCTTGCTTTCGCTCGGCGGCGCAGCGAATGTCGTGCTTCAGGACAAACCTGAATTGGACGGATCGGGCATTTGGCTAAGCAGGCAATCATCCCCAGCACCATGACGACCCTCTACAGGGACTGGAAGATGGCCCCCGGTTCCGAAGTGGACGGCTTCCTTTTTCTGACCGGTTTCAACGGCATGGGCCTTGATGGCACTGTGTCAAAGGATGCCGCAACGCAGATAGAAACAGCTTTCGACCAGGTTTTCAGCGTTCTGGAAAAAGCCAGGATGGACGCAAGCCACATCGTGGAAGTGACAAGCTACCACATCGGACTGAAGGACCACCTGGCAGTCTTCAAGGCAATCTGGGGACAGAGGATGTGCGAGCCTTATCCGGCGTGGACTGCAATCGAAGTCGCAGGATTCGCTTCTGACGGTGTCGTCATCGAGATGCGGGTCGTCGCCCATCGCTGAGCGAGCCTTGATGCGCTGGCGGAGGCTCGGACCCTGTCCCACAAAGCCGCGCACCCCCTACTCCAACGGCAAAAACACCGTAAAACACGCCCACTGCCCCAGCTCGCTCTCGATCTGGAAGCGGCCCCTGTGGCGCGCCACGATATGCTTGGCGATGGCGAGGCCGAGGCCTGTTCCGCCCATTTCGCGCGAGCGGTGCGAATCCACCCGGTAGAATCGCTCCGTCAGACGCGGAATGTGGAGCGGGTCGATGCCGGGGCCGTGGTCGCGGACATCGCAGCGCAGCGCCGGGCCGCGCAGGGTGGCCACCCGCTCCTCCCGCGTCACCGATACCTCGATCCTGCCGCCCCCGCCGCCGTATTTCAGCGCGTTCTCGATCAGGTTGGTAAACACCTGCGTCAGCTGGTCGGCATCGCCCATCACCAGCGGCAACCCCGCGGGCAGATCGCGCACCACCTCCACCCCGGCCTCCTCGGCCAGCGGCTTCAGCGCGTTCAGCGCCGAGCCCAGCAGCGCACAAACGTCCACCTCGTCCGAAGGCCGCTGCCGCGCCACCGCCTCCACCCGGCTGAGCGAAAGCAGGTCCGTCACCAGCCGGTTCATCCGCGCGGTCTCGCGGTCCATGATCCCGAGGAACCTGTCGCGCGCCGCCTCATCGTTGCGGGCCGGGCCGCGCAGGGTCTCGATGAAGCCCATCAGAGCCGTCAGCGGCGTCTTCAGCTCATGGGACACATTGGCCACGAAGTCGCGCCTGATCTGGTTGGCGGCCTCGGTCTGGCTGAGATCTTCGAAGGCCAGCACCACCCGCCCCTGCAACGGCGTCGCCTTGACCTGAAAGATCTGCTCCCCCTCGCCCTCCACCCGCCGGATGCGGGCCTGCCCGGCATGGCCGAGGCCAAGCGCGTTCTCGATGAGCTGCGCCACCGAGGGCTGCCTGAGTTGCAACGAATAGTGCCGCCCCTGCCCCACCCGGCCAAAGATCTCGGCGGCGGGCCGGTTGATTCCCTCGATCCGCGCATCCGCCCCGATGACAATCAGCGGCACGGGCACCGCCTCGATGAAGAGCTCGATCTCGGCGGGGGTCATCTGCGGCTACAGCGCCTTCAGCCCGGCGCGGAACCGCCGCATGTTCTGCTGGTAGTAGAGCGCCGAGCTCTTCAACTTCTCGATCGCCTCCGCGTCGAGCTGGCGCACGATCTTGCCGGGCGCGCCCATCACCAGCGAGCCGTCCGGAATTTCCTTGCCCTCGGTAATCAGCGCCCCGGCCCCGATCAGGCAGTTCTTGCCGATCACCGCGCGGTTCAGCACCGTGGCGCCCATCCCGATCAGCGAGTTCTCCCCGATGGTGCAGCCGTGCAGCATGGCCTTGTGGCCCACCGTCACCCCCGCGCCGATGGTCAGCGGGCAGCCCGGATCGGTGTGGCAAACGGTGTTTTCCTGCACATTCGCGCCCGCTCCCACCCGGATCTCCTCGTTGTCGCCCCGCAGCGTCGCCCCGAACCAGACCGAGGCGCCGCTTTCCAGCACCACCTTGCCGATCACATTGGCATCGGGCGCCACCCAGACGTCGCCATCCTCCGGCAATTGCGGCTCGAAACCGTCCAGCGCATAGATCATCGGTCTTCCTTCTCTCGAAATTGCTCGTGAAGCGTGCGGACATGGGCGGCAAGGTCGGGCTGCTGGGCGCGGCGCATCCGCTCCGCCGAGACGATGGTGCGCAAGTGCCGCTCGCTGTCGTCGAGATCGTCGTTCACCAGCACGTAATCATAGCTGTCCCAATGGCTGATCTCGTCCCAACTCTTCTGCATCCGCTTCGAGATGGTGTCCGCCCCGTCCTGCCCCCGCTCGATCAACCGGCGGCGCAGCTCGTCGATGCTGGGCGGCAGGATGAAGATCGACAGCGTGTGGCGGCCAAGCTCCGAGTTGCGGATCTGCTGGGCGCCCTGCCAGTCCACGTCAAACAGCACGTCACGGCCCGCGTTGATCGCCTCGCGCACCGGGCCGGCGGGGCTGCCGTAGTGGTTGCCGAACACATGGGCATGCTCCAGCATCTGCTCGTCGGCCACCTGCTGGCGAAATTCCGTCTCGGTGAGAAAGTGGTAGTGCACCCCATCCTCTTCGCCGGGACGCGGCGGGCGGGTGGTGGCGCTGACCGAGAATCTGAGGTCGACATCCCACTCCATCAGCCGTCTCGCCAGGGTGGTCTTGCCTGCGCCGGAAGGCGAAGACAGGATGATGAGCAATCCGCGTCGGGCCAAGGCTCCCCCTCACTCGATGTTCTGAACCTGCTCCCGCATCTGGTCGATGGCGGCCTTGAGGTCAAGCCCGATGCGGGTCAGCTCCACCGCCTGCGCCTTGGAACAGAGCGTGTTGGCCTCGCGGTTGAACTCCTGGCAGAGAAAGTCGAGCTTGCGCCCCACCGCATCCTCGCTGGCCAGCAGCTCGCGGCTTGCCGTAACATGGGCCTCCAGCCGGTCCAGCTCCTCGGTCACGTCCGATTTCAGCGCCAGCAACGCCACCTCCTGCGCCACCCGCGACTCGTCGAGCCCCTTGGCGTTCTCCATCACGCGGGCGAGGTTCTGCTTCAGGCTGTCGGCCATCTCCGCCTTGCGCTCCTCGGCCACGGGGCGGGCCTGCGCCACCAGCTTGGCCACCTTGTCGAGATGGGCCAGCATCACCGCATGCAGCGCCGCCCCCTCGGTGGCGCGCATCTCGATGAAACTGTCCAGCAGCGGGCGGAAGTCGGCCATCAGCTTGGAGCGCAGCGCCACCGAGGCCCCCTCGCTCAGCGTGTTGGGGTCGTCGGCGATGCCCTTCATCGACAGGATCTCCGCGGTCGTCGGCGCCTTCAGCTCCACCCCGGCCCGCTCTGCCTCGCGGGTGATCGCGCTCAAAGCGGCCAGAACCTGGCTGAGCTGGGCGCCGTCAAGCTGCATCATCCCCTCGCCCCGGCTGCGCTGAAGCCGCAGAGTGAGCGAAATATTGCCACGTATCAGGGCGCGGCTCAATTCGGTGCGCAGCGCCTGTTCCAAGCCCGAAATCCACTCCGGAAGCCGCAAACGCAGCTCCAGGCCCTTGCCATTCACCCCGCGCAGTTCCCAGCTCCAGGTGTAGTCGCTGCCCTGCTGGGTGCGGGCGGCGAACCCCGTCATGGAGTTAACCATTTATGAATTTCCCCCCGGAAATGCGTCGGGCATTGTGGTATTAACAGATAGGTAATCTTTCTTGTCTATGGGTTAACAGACCGTGCGCCCCTGGACAACAAAGCCAATGGGTTTTTGCGCGAGGGCGAGAGCATGGAACATCAAGATGATAGCGACCGCGAGGTTGTTTCGCTGATGAAGTATCACAACGATATCCGGTTTCCCGCAGTCCATGCGCTGCGCCAGTATTGGGAGGAGCTTCGCGGCCCCCGTCAAGTGCCCTCCCGCGCCGAGGTCGACCCGCGGGCCATCGAGGAAACGCTGGAATATGCCTTCATCCTCGAGCGCATCGCGCCCGGCGTCGGGCGGTTCCGGCTGGCGGGGATGCACCTCAACGACCTGATGGGAATGGAAGTGCGCGGCATGCCTTGCACCTCCATGTTCATGCCCGAGCACCGCGCCACCCTCAGCCGCGCCCTCGAAGATGTCTTCGCCGGCCCCTCCACCGCCCTGCTCACCCTTGCCGGCGAGCGTGGCGTGGGCCGCCCGCCGATGGACGCGCAAATGCTCCTGCTCCCGCTGGCATCGGACTTCGGCGACGTTACCCGTGCCCTCGGCTGCCTCTGCACCATCGGCCCCATCGGCCGCTCGCCCCGCCGCTTCATCGTAAAGGACGACGTCGTCCGCCCGATCCGCACCGGCGTGAAACACGAGCTGACCGATCCCCCCCAAACCCGCGACGACCGGCTCACCGCCCGCCGCACCCGCCAGCAACTCAACGAAACTCCGGGCTTCTCCGAACCCGCCGCCAGCTACACGCCGCCGCAGCCGCGCACCCCGCCCAGCCGCCCCGAGCCGGGCGAAAAGCCCCGCCTGCGCCTCGTGCGCAGCGATGGCGAAACCGTCGAGACCGAAAGCTAGCGGGACACAGAACGCGCCCCCCAAAAGCCAAACGGCGGGCCATTCCAGCCCGCCGTTTGCATCTTAATCACCCTTTCGGCCGGCGTCAGACCGCCTCGGCGGCCGCCGCCTTGCCCCGGTTCGAAAGCTCCTCGGCCACCAGAAACGCCAGTTCCAGCGACTGCGACGCATTCAGGCGCGGGTCGCAGGCCGTGTGGTAGCGCGAACCAAGGTCTTCGTCGGTGACGGCACGCACGCCGCCGGTGCACTCGGTCACATCCTTGCCGGTCATCTCGAAATGCACACCACCGGGGATGGTGCCCGCCGCGCGATGGGCCGCGAAGAACTCGCGCACCTCGCCCAGCACCCGGTCGAAGGGCCGGGTCTTGTAGCCGCTTTCGCTCTTGATGGTGTTGCCATGCATCGCATCGCAGACCCACACCACATTGGCGCCCTCGCTCTTCACCACCTCGATCAGACGCGGCAGGTGCTCTTCCACCTTGCCCGCCCCGAAGCGGGTGATCAGCGTGAGCCGCCCGGCCTCGTTCTTGGGGTTCAGATCCGCCATCAGGCGCTTCAGGTCATCGCTCTCCATCGTCGGGCCGGCCTTCAGCCCGATCGGGTTGATGATGCCCTTGCAGTATTCCACATGCGCCCCGTCGGTCTGGCGGGTGCGATCCCCGATCCACACCATGTGGCCCGAGCCGGCAACGGTCTGGCCGGTGGTGGAGTCGACGCGGGTGAGCGCCTCCTCGTATTCCAGCAGCAGCGCTTCGTGGCTGGTGTAGAAATCCACCGACTGCATGGCATGCACGCTGTCGCTGTCGATCCCGGCGGCAGACATGAAGTCGAGCGCATCCTGAATCCGGTTGCTGAGGTCTCTGTATCGTGCACCGCGATCCTCATCCGCGAAGCCCGTCGTCCAGGCGTGAACCCGGTGAATATCGGCAAAACCACCCTGCGAGAAGGCCCGCAGCAGGTTCAGCGTCGCCGCCGCCTGGGTGTAGGCCTGAAGCATCTTCTTGGGGTCCGGAATGCGGGCCTCGGGGGTGAAGTCCAGCTCGTTGATGATGTCGCCCCGGTAGCTCGGCAGCTCCACGCCATCCTTGGTCTCGGTCGGGGCCGAGCGCGGCTTGGCAAACTGCCCCGCCATCCGGCCCACCTTCACCACCGGCACCTTGGCGCCATAGGTCAGCACGATCGCCATCTGCAACATCACCTTGAAGGTGTCGCGGATGTTGTCGCCGCTGAACTCCGCAAAGCTCTCGGCGCAATCGCCGCCCTGAAGCAGAAACGCCTCGCCGCGCGCGGCCTTGCCCAGCTCGGCGCGCAACCGGCGCGCCTCTCCGGCAAACACCAGCGGCGGATATTTGGCAAGCTGCGCCTCAACGGCATTCAGGGCTGCCGCATCTGGATAATCCGGCATCTGAACCCGGGGCTTGTTGCGCCAGTCGGTCTTGGTCCAGGTCTTGCTCATGGTCTCGCGTCCTTCATTCATCCCGCGCCTCCCTGCGCGGCAGAGGCCGCCCTTATAGGGCGAGCGCCGCCCCCCGGCTAGCCCTGCGCCACCGGCGCGGGCAATTTTCTCGCCCGCCCGCTCTTGCGCCATGTGTCAAATCCTGATTGCCTCCCCCCCGGGGACAACATCTAGGATGGAGCCAGGCCGATGCGGCGGGCGGACACGCAAACTCTTGTGGTGGAAGTGCCGGCCAAGCCGCGCAGCTTTGCCTTTCTTCTGGTGCCCGATTTTTCGCTGCTCAGTTTCGCCGGGGCCATCGACGCCCTGCGCCTCGCCAACCGCACCGCCAATGCCCGCCTCTACGACTGGCGCCTGATCTCGGAGGGCGGCACGCCGGTGCAGGCCTCCTGCGGCTCGGTGTTCCAGGTCGACGGCGGGCTCGACGACCTCAACCGCGAGGAGGTGGTGCTTGCCTGCGCCGGGCTCGACGTCGAGGGCAAGGCCTCCCCCAAGCTGCTGGCATGGCTGCGCAAGCAGGCTCGCCGCGGCCTCACCATCGGCGGTCTCTGCACCGCCGGCTACCTGCTCGCCCGCGCCGGCCTGCTCGACGGCAAGCGCGCCACGATCCACTGGGAAAACGCCGACAGCTTCACCGAAGAATTCGAGGAGGTCCGCCTCACCAAGACCGTCTTCGTCCATGACGGCAACCGGATGACCACCGCAGGCGGCACCGCCTCCATCGACCTCGCGCTTCAGATCATCGCCGAAGACCACGGCGAGGAGCTGGCCAACACCGTGGCCGACCAGCTCATCTATTCCTCGATCCGCACCGATCAGGACACCCAGCGCCTCTCGATCCCCACCCGCATCGGCGTCCGCCACCCCAAGCTGTCGCGCGTCATCCAGATCATGGAGCAAAACCTCGAAGAGCCGATCTCGCCCGCCCGCCTCGCCGACGACGTGGTGCTCTCCACCCGCCAGCTCGAGCGCCTCTTTCGCCGCTACCTCAACCGCTCGCCCAAGCGCTACTACATGGAACTGCGGCTGCAAAAGGCCCGCAACCTGCTGATGCAAACCGACATGTCGGTGATCAACGTGGCCCTGGCCTGCGGCTTCACCTCGCCCTCGCATTTCTCCAAATGCTACCGCGCCCAGTATCAAACCACCCCCTACCGCGAACGCGGCTCCCATGGGGCGCGGCTTTCGGTCTAGCCCCCGAGACGGCCCCATGATCCAGACCGCCCGCCTCACCCTGCGCCCCGCCGAACCCGGCGACCTCGCCGCGCTCCACGCCATCTTCACCGACCCCGTCGCCATGCGGCACTGGTCCCACCCGGCCCATGAGCACCTCGAACAGACCGCCGCGCGCCTCGAAGGCTTCATCCGCGCCGAGCGCGAGCTTGGCCCCGAGCTGATGATCCTCCACGACGGCCAGCTCATCGGCCGCGCCGGCATGTGGCGCGAATGGGAGGTCGGCTACCTGCTCGCGCCCGCCGCCTGGGGCCATGGCTACGCCACCGAAGCCCTCACCGCCCTCTGCGCCGAAGCCTTCGCCCGCCACCCCGCCTGCGCCGCCCTCACCGCCGACATCGACCCCCGCAACATCGGCTCCGCCCGCGTGCTCGAGAAATGCGGCTTCACCGTCACCCACCACGCGGCCAACACCTTCTGCATCAACGGCGAATGGTCCGACAGCACCTACTACTGCCTCCCCCGGCCCGCCGCCCCATGAGACGCCTGCCCCTGGTCCTCGGCCTCGCGCTGGGCGCCGCCACCCTTGCCCTCCTCGCCTTGGGCGTCTGGACGGTGCTCTCCCTCGCCTCCGCCCTGCGCGGCGTCGTCCCCAACGAGCGCAGCCTGGCGGACCTGCCCCGCGTCCCGCTCTCGCAAGTGCTCTCCACCGATCTCGCAGAGGCCGATCTCCTCGTGTTCCACGACGGCCCCCGCGGCTGGTATGCCATCGAGGATCCGGCCACCCTGACCAACACCGAAATCGGCTTCTACGGCCGCCGCTTCCTCGGCGAGCTCACCAACACCGGCCCCGCGCCGCAATATTGCGAGGGCGACAAGGACTCCAAGATCATCTGGGCCGTGCGCGAGGCCCGCGAGGTCGCCGCCATGGCCTATTGCAACGTCTCCCGCATGGATTTCGCCCCGCTCCTGCCCCACGCCCGCCCCGTCACCCTCACCGACGCTAGGCTGAGCGAGGTCGAAATCGCCGCCCTGCGCCCCCAGATCGCCGCCGACCCGGCCCGCCACTTCGTCGACGTGCCCGCACAGCCCCTCCCCTTCACCCACCACCGCGCCCTGCGCCCGCCGATGCTCTGGGGCACCCTCGACAGGGCCGAACAAGGCGCGCTCGAAACCGCCCTGACCAAAGCCATAAGCGCCGCCATGCAAGGCGCCCCCCACTTCACCCATATCTACAACGACAGGCTCAACTACGCCGCCTTCCACCAGGGCGACAGCGCGCAGATGACCTACGGCTCCTACATCCTCACCGAGCAAGGCCCCGCCGTGCTCGACGGCCTCTACCTCTACGCCCCCTACATCGAAATCGCCTGCGCCCCGCCGGACTGCGCCCGCCTCGACGGCCTCTCCCTCGCGCCCGCGATCGCCAAATACCGCCCCGCCGCGCCCCTCAACACCGCCCTCGCCAATCCGGTGCCCTTCACCAAACCTCACGACAGCGCCGCAAACCCCCGCGACCCGCTGCAACGGCCCGGCAGCTTCTTCATCCCGCGCCCCGAACACCTGCACGACACCGCAACCAACCTCGCCCCCACAACCGCCTACACCACCCGCACACGCCATATCGCCCCCCGCCAAGACTGAAGCGCCCCCAGCTCATTTTCTTGCTGCAAATATCTCCGGGGGTGTGGGGGCTGGCCCCCACTGAACGCTGCGTGTGGGGGCTGGCCCCCACTCAACGCTGCATCCTGGGGCCGCCCCAACCGGCAAGCCCTCAACACCTCTCCAAACCAAAAGGCCCGGCCGCAACCTACTCCGGCGTCATCCGGAAAATCGCGCCCTCGCCCACCGACAAAAACCAGATGCTCCCGTCCGGCGCCTCGCGCACATCGCGCACCCGGCTCGTCTCCGGCGCCTCGATGCGCGCCAACTCGGCGCGCCCGTCCGCCGAAAGCCTTGAAATCATGTCAAACTTCAGGCTCCCCACAAACACATGCCCCTCCCACTCCGGCCAGAGCCTGCCCGAGTAGAACATCAGCCCCGAGGGCGCGATCGACGGATCCCAATAATGCACCGGCTGCACCATCCCCGGCTTCTCCACGCCCTCGCCGATCTTCGCCCCCGAGTAGTGCCGCCCGTAGGAAATCACCGGCCAGCCATAGTTCGCGCCCTTCTCCACGCGGTTCAGTTCGTCGCCGCCCTGCGCGCCATGCTCCACCACCCAGAGCTGCCCGCGCCCGTCCAGCGCCGCGCCCTGCGGGTTGCGGTGGCCGTAGCTCCAGATTTCGGGCTGTGCGCCCGCCTGCCCGACAAAGGGGTTGTCCGAGGGCACGCTGCCATCGCGCGCCACCCGCACCACCGAGCCATTCTCCCGGCCCAGATCCTGCGCCGCCGGCCGGTCGCCCCGCTCACCGATCGTCAGGTAGATGTACCCGTCCGACCCCTCCACGATCCGGCTGCCAAAATGCCGCCCGCCGCTCGATCCGGGCTCCATCTCGAAGAGCACCTCGAAGCCCTCGAGCGCCGTGCCATCCGCCGACAGCCGCCCCTTCCCCAGCGCCGTCCCGGCCCCGCCGCCCTGCGTCTTCGAATAGCTCACGAAGACCTCGCGGCTCTGGGCAAAATCCCGTGGCACCATCACGTCCAGCAGCCCGCCCTGCCCGCTATCATAGACATCCGGCACCCCGCGCACCCTCTGCGCCTCGCCATTCATGACCACGGTCAGATCTCCGCCGCGCTCGGTCACCAGAAACCCGCCACCGGGCATGAAGGCCAGCCCCCAAGGCTCGTCCAGCCCGGCCATCACCCGTTCGATCACCACGCCCTGCGCCGCAGCCGCGCCCCCTGCGAAAAGGGCCCAAACCCCGATCAACAGCCCTGCCATCCGTCCAGACATCACAATTCTCCTCTTTGACCCCAAGCCTAACCGCCCGCCCCCGCACAGCCCATTCAACTTTCCGCAAGGCAACCCGCACAGCCCCGCTTTCCAAAGCGAAATTCCCGGTCTAGGCTCTCCGGCAGGACAATGTTCCAACAGGGAGACCAACAATGAAAAAACTCATCCTCGCCACCACGGCCATCGCTGCCCTGAGCAGCCCCGTGCTGGCCGAAAGCCACAGCTCCGAAGTGAAGCTCGGCATCATCCTCGGCTTCACCGGCCCGATCGAAAGCCTCACGCCCCACATGCGTGACGCCGCCAAGATGGCCATGGCCGAAGTGACCGAGAGCGGCGCGCTCATGGGCGGCGCCACCGTCACCGCCGTCGAGGCCGACAGCACCTGCGTCGACAGCGCCGCCGCCGCGGCCGCCGCCGAACGACTGATCACCTCCGACGGGATCAAGGGCATCATGGGCGCCGACTGCTCCGGCGTGACCGGCGCGATCCTCACCAACGTCGCCGTCCCGAACGGCATGGTGATGATCTCCCCCTCCGCCACCTCGCCGGGCCTGTCGACCACCGAAGACAACGGCCTCTTCTTCCGCACCGCCCCCTCCGACGCCCGCCAGGGCGAGGTGATGACCCAGGTGCTGATGGACAACGATGTGAAGACGGTCGCGCTGACCTACACCAACAACGACTACGGCAAGGGTCTGGCCGACAGCTTCCAGGCTGCCTACGAGGCCGCCGGCGGCACCGTCACCATCTCGGCCGCCCATGAAGACGGCAAGGCCGACTACTCCGCCGAGGTCGCCTCGCTGGCCTCCGCCGGGGGCGATCTGCTGGTGGTCGCGGGCTACGTCGACCAGGGCGGCTCGGGCATCGTGCGCGCCGCGCTCGATAGCGGCGCCTTCGACAAGTTCCACTTCCCCGATGGCATGATCGGCACCGCGCTCGAGGAGAACTTCGGCGCCGAGATCAACGGCTCCACCGGCCAGCACCCCGGCACCGACAGCCCCGGCAACGCCATGTTCGCCGAGCTGGGCACCGCCGCGGGCTTCGATCCCACCTCCCCCTTCGCGCCCGAAAGCTATGACGCCGCCGCGCTGATCATGCTGGCCATGGCCGCCGCCGACTCCGACGATCCCAACGTCTACAAGGACAAGGTGATGGACGTCGCCAACGCCCCCGGCGAGCAGATCTTCCCCGGCGAGCTGGCCAAGGCGCTCGAACTGATCGCCGCAGGCACCGACATCGACTACGTCGGCGCCTCCGCCGTCGAGCTGATCGGCCCCGGCGAAAGCGCGGGCAACTACCGCGAGATCCTGTTCGAAGACGGCAAGATCGCGACCGCCAAGTACCGCTGATCGCGGCCACAAGACAGATGCGGCGGGGGCCAGCCCTCCGCCGCATCCCATTCGGGGACATCACATGATTCAGGTCGAGAACCTGCACAAGCACTTCGGCGGCTTCCACGCCGTCGACGGCGCCACGCTTGCCATCCAGCCCGGCTCCATCACCGGCCTCATCGGCCCCAACGGCGCCGGAAAGACCACCCTTTTCAACGTGGTAGCAGGCGTTCTTGAACCCACCTCAGGCCGCGTCACAATGGATGGCGAAGACATCACCGGCCTGCCGCCCCACGCGCTCTTTGCCAAGGGCCTGCTGCGCACCTTCCAGATCGCGCACGAGTTCTCCTCCATGACCTGCCGCGAAAACCTGATGATGGTCCCCGGCGGCCAATCCGGCGAGGCGCTCTGGAACACATGGTTCGGCCGCAAACGCATCGCCGACGAAGAGCGCGCGCTCCGCGCCAAGGCCGACGAGGTGCTGGAATTCCTCACCATCTCCCACCTCGCCGACCACAAGGCAGGCCAGGTCTCCGGCGGGCAGAAAAAGCTGCTCGAACTGGGCCGCACCATGATGGTCGACGCCCGCATCGTCTTCCTCGACGAGGTCGGCGCCGGGGTCAACCGAACCCTCCTCAACACCATCGGCGACGCGATCATCCGGCTCAACAAGGAGCGCGGCTACACCTTCGTCGTCATCGAGCACGACATGGATTTCATCGAACGCCTCTGCGATCCGGTCATCTGCATGGCCGAGGGCAAGGTGCTGGCCGAGGGCACGCTCTCCGAGATCAAGGCCAACGAGCACGTCATCGAGGCCTATCTCGGCACCGGGCTGAAGCACAAGAAGGCAGCCCCCGCATGACCCGCCCCGCCCCCCGCCAACCGAAAGCCCGCTGATGCTCGACAACACCTCTAACGCCTTCCTCATCGGCGAGGCCATGACCGGCGGCTACGGCGCTGGCCCCGACATCCTGCATGCGTGCACCATCGCCGTGGACCCGGGCGAAATCGCCGTCATCGTCGGACCCAATGGCGCGGGCAAGAGCACCGCCATGAAGGCCGTCTTCGGCATGCTCAACATCCACAAGGGTGCGGTGCGGCTGAACGGGCAGGATATCACCGCCCTCTCCCCACAGGACCGGGTGCGCGCCGGCATGGGCTTCGTGCCCCAGACCAACAACATCTTCACCTCCATGACCGTCGAGGAAAACCTCGAGATGGGCGCCTTCATCCGCGAGGATGACATCTCGGGCACCATGGCGCAGGTCTATGATCTCTTCCCGATCCTGAAGGAAAAGCGCCGCCAACCCGCGGGCGAACTTTCCGGCGGCCAGCGCCAGCAGGTTGCCGTGGGCCGCGCCCTGATGACCCAGCCGAAGGTGCTCATGCTCGACGAGCCCACCGCCGGCGTCTCCCCCATCGTGATGGACGAGCTGTTCGACCGCATCATCGAGGTCGCCCGCACCGGCCTGCCGGTGCTGATGGTCGAGCAGAACGCCCGGCAGGCGCTGGAAATCGCCGACAAGGGCTATGTGCTGGTCCAGGGCCGCAACGCCCACACCGGCACCGGGCAGGAGCTTCTGAACGACCCGGAAGTCCGCCAGAGCTTTCTGGGAGGATGAAGATGTTACTACAACCCCTTGTCATCGCGGCATTTATCGCCGCCTTTGCCACCATTGCACAGGCCGACGAACCCCCGCAGGAATGGCTCTGCACCTCCGCAACCCACAGCCTCGCCGTCTCGGTCATGCCCTCCGACGACCGCCCCGCGCTGTTCACCCTCGACGAAACCCTGCAACGCGACGCCAAGCTCACCCGGCGGGGCGACAACCTCCGCCTCTCCGCCACGGCCTCCACCGCAAAGCTCTTCCTCGCCCTCAACCTGCGAGACGACGGCAGCACCGAAATCATGGTCAAACCCATGGTCGATGGCGCGGAAACCCTGTTCGAACCCGCCGACTGCGAAGACCGCGCGGGCCTCGTGGCCTATCTGGAGAGCCGCCTGTGATCCGCGCGCTCCTCCTCGCCCTCGCCCTGCCCGTCACTCCGGCCCTCGCCCTCACCTGCACCCCCACCACGAGCTGCACCCTCGAGGGAAGCTGCGAAACCGGCATGACCGAAAGCCGCTTCACCCTCACCCGCGAAGGCAACACCTTCGCCCTCACCGACATTCCCAAACTCGCCACCGCGCCCGAAATGCGCTTCACCGAAGGCCCGCCCAGCGGGGACGGGCTGCGCAGCTTCACCCTCACCTCTCCCGAGCGCGGCGAAGTTGCCCTGCTGACCCTGCATGACGAACGCCAGTTCATCCTCTCGGTCCACGGCCAGCTCTTCGGCACCCCCTTCGGCTTCCTCTCCGAAGGCCCCTGCGAAGGAACCCTCTGATGCGCCTCGCCCTCCTCGCCGCCCTGCTCCTTCCCGCGCCCGCGCTGGCGCTTGGCTACGAATGCAGCTTCACCCGCTACTGCGTCGAAGAGCGCTCCTGCCAGCCCTCCGGCCTGACGCTCCACATCCGCCCCCGCGCCGAGGCCACCGCCCCCGACCAGTGGGAGATGGAAACCGGCGGCGCCGCCACCGCCCGCGTCATCCCCGTCCGGCAAATCCGCGACCCGCTGGGCGACAGCTTTTCCTACGTCTCGGCCATGGAATACGACACCATCCACCTCGTCTCGATCTTCAAACGCGGCATCACCCGCTACTCGATGCACAACTCCGTCGAGGGCATCCAGAGCCAGAACTTCCACGGCACCTGCAAGGTGGCCCCGTGAGGCTGGCGCTGATCCTTCTCGCCACCGGGCTCACCCAGCCTGCGGCCCTCGCCGCCGAGGGCGCGCAGCTCTCGCTGGCCTGCGAGCTGCACCGAAGCTGCAACGAGACCGGCGCCTGTGACCCATTTGGCGGCGCCCAGCAGTTCACCCTCGCCCCGGTGTCCACCGACACGAACGGCACCGGCGACTGGACGGTGGCGCAGGACGGCGGCGAGGCGCTGCCCGCCCGTGGCCTCGCCCACACCGGCCCCTGGGTCTGGCAGCCAGGTGATGGCCACCTCCACACCCTGTCGCTCACCGGCGAGGCCTCGGCCCTGCGTATCCGCCAATGGCTGCCCACCGAGCGCTACCCCGTAACCTATGCGGAGATCGACATCATGACCTGCGAGGTTACCGGCTGATGGACCTGCTCAACGCCCTCGTGGCCCTCACCAACTTCGTCATCATCCCGGCCGCCACCTACGGCTCGCAGCTCGCGCTCGGCGCGCTCGGGGTCACGCTGATCTATGGCATCCTGCGCTTCTCCAACTTCGCCCATGGCGACACCATGGCCTTCGGCACCACCATGACCATCCTCGTCACATGGGCGCTGCAAGCGGCAGGCATCACCTTCGGCATCCTGCCGACGGCCCTTCTCGCGCTCCCCTTCGGCATCGCCGCCACGGCGCTGCTGGTGCTGGGCACCGACCGCGCGGTCTACCGTTTCTACCGAAGGCAAAAGGCCGCCCCGGTGATCCTGGTGATCGTCTCCATCGGCGTCATGTTCATCCTCAACGGCCTCACCCGCTTCATCATCGGGGTCGATGACCAGCGCTTTGCCGACGGCGCCCGCTTCGTGATTTCCGCGGGCGATTTCAAACAGATGACCGGGCTGGCCGAGGGCCTCGCCCTGCGCTCCACCCAGCTCCTCACCATGGTCGTCGCCGCCATCTGCGTGGCCCTGCTGTTCTGGTTCCTCAATCGCACCCGCACCGGCAAATCCATGCGCGCCTTCTCCGACAACGAAGACCTCGCCCTGCTCTCGGGCATCAACCCCGAGAAGGTCGTCGCCGTCACATGGGTTATCGTCGCGGCGCTGGCCACCATCGCGGGCGTGCTCTACGGGCTCGACAAGTCGTTCAAACCCTTCACCTATTTCCAACTCCTGCTGCCCATCTTCGCCGCCGCCATCGTCGGTGGCCTCGGCTCGCCGCTGGGCGCCATCGCGGGCGGTTTCGTCATCGCCTTTTCCGAAGTCACCGTCACCTATGCCTTCAAGAAGGTCGCCACCTACGTCCTGCCCGACGCGCTGGCCCCCTCCGGCCTGCTGCAACTGCTGACCACCGAGTACAAGTTCGCCGTCTCCTTCGCGATCCTCGTGATCGTCCTGCTCATCCGCCCCACCGGCCTCTTCAAAGGCAAATCGGTATGAAGATCCCCCCCGTCCTCCTCTTCGCTCTCATCGCCGCGCTCTACATCGGCACCGGCCTCGTGCAGAGCTGGAACAGCTCCCTGACCATCCTCAACATGGGCCTGGTCTCGGCGATCATGGCGCTGGGGCTCAACATGCAATGGGGCTTCGCGGGGCTGTTCAACGTGGGCGTCATGGGCTTCGTCGCGCTCGGCGGGCTGGCCACGGTGCTCATCGCCATGCCCCCGGTGCCCGAGGCCTGGGCCGTCGGCGGCCTGCGGCTCTGGGGCAGCCTCCTGCTCGGCGGGGCCGCCATCGCCGCCGCCATCTTCACCTTCACCCGGCTCTCGCCCGGCCGCGCCCGCCTGCTGGCCACCACCCTCGTCATCATCGGCGGCTTCGTGCTCTACCGTCTCGCCTTCGACCCGGCCCGCGATGCCGTCGAAGCCGTCAGCCCGGCCACCACCGGCTACCTCGGCGGCCTCGGCCTGCCCGTCATCCTCGCCTGGCCCGCCGGTGGCCTGCTCGCCGCCGGGGCCGCCTGGATCGTCGGCAAGACCGCGCTGGGCCTGCGCTCCGATTACCTCGCCATCGCCACCCTCGGCATCGCCGAGATCATCATCGCCGTGATGAAAAACGAAGACTGGCTCGCCCGCGGCGTCAAGAACGTCAACGGCATCCCCCGCCCCGTCCCCTACGAGATCGACCTCCAGCAATCCGAGGCCTTCACCGCCCGCGCCGACTCGCTCGGCCTCCCGGTCGAAACCGCCTCCACCCTCTACGTCAAACTGCTCTACGGCTGCCTCTTCACCGCCACCCTCGTGCTCATCATCGTCGCCCTGCAACTGGCGCTGAAATCGCCCTGGGGCCGGATGATGCGCGCCATCCGCGACAACGAAACCGCCGCCCGCGCCATGGGCAAGGACGTCACCCGACGCCACCTTCAGGTCTTCATCCTCGGCTCCGCCATCTGCGGCATGGCCGGCGCGATGATGACCACCCTCGACGGGCTGCTCGTGCCCGGCACCTACCAGCCGCTGCGCTTCACCTTCCTCATCTGGGTCATGGTCATCGTCGGCGGCTCGGGCAACAACCTCGGCGCCCTTCTCGGCGGCCTTCTCGTCTGGTGGCTCTGGATTCAGGTCGAACCGCTCGGCCGCCTCTTCATGGAAGGCCTCACCTGGCCGCTCCCCGATGGAAGCTGGCTGAAAGACCACCTGCTCGACAGCACCCAATACATGCGCCTGCTCACCATGGGCGTCGTGCTCCTCCTCGTGCTCCGCTTCTCCCCCCGCGGCCTCATCCCCGAGCGCTGAACCCGCCACCCCGCACCCGGTCATCCTCGGGCTCGACCCGAGGATCTCCACCCACGCCGCCAACCGTCATCCTCGGGCTCGACCCGAGGATCTCCAGCCTCCTTGTGATCACACCCACCATCACACCCCGCCAACCTTCGTAAACGCCCGCCAACTATGTCATCTGACGTCTGCACGGGCTGTGCACGGCGTGTGCACGGGATGTGACATTGCCGAATCCCATGGTTAATGCCGCCATTAACCCGCCTGAACGCACCCCGTTTCCGACACCCGATGTCGCTCAGCGGCCAGCACCGCAGCCGCGCCCTGCCCAGCATCAAACCCGTAAGCCAAGGGAGTCGCGCCATGAAAACCACCACCCGCGTCTGTGTCATCGGCGGCGGCGTCGTCGGCTGCTCGGTGCTCTACCACCTCACCAAGCTCGGCTGGTCCGATGTCATGCTGCTCGAACGCTCCGAGCTTACATCCGGCTCCACATGGCACGCCGCAGGCGGCTTCCACACCATGAACTCCGATACCAACATGGCCGCGCTCCAAGGCTATACCATTGGTCTCTATAAGGAATTGGAGGAGATCACCGGCATGTCCTGCGGCCTCCACCACGTCGGCGGCATCACCCTTGCCGAGACGCCGGAACGCTTCGACATGCTGAAAGCCGAGCGCGCCAAGCACCGCTACATGGGCCTCGACACCGCCATCCTCACCCCCGCCGAAATCGCCGATATGGCCGAGCTGGTGAACCTCGATGGCATCCTCGGCGGCCTCTACGACCCCCTCGACGGCCACCTCGACCCATCGGGCACCACCCACGCCTACGCCCGCGCCGCCAAGCTGGCCGGGGCCGAGATCGAGCTGCATTGCAAGGTCGAAGACCTCCAGCCCCGCCCCGATGGTTCCTGGGACGTCATCACCAACAAGGGCACCATCCACGCCGAGCACGTCGTCAACGCCGCCGGCCTCTGGGCGCGCGAAGTCGGCGCCATGGCGGGCGTCTACCTGCCCCTCCTGCCCATGGCCCACCAATACCTCGTCACCGACGATCTCCCCGAGATCATGAACCGCGAAACCGAGTTCCCCCACGTGCTCGATTGCGCGGGTGAATCCTACTTCCGCCAGGAGGGTCGCGGCCTCTGCATCGGCTTCTACGAGCAGCCCTGCGAGCCCTGGGCGCTCTCCGGCACCCCCTGGGAGTTCGGCCACGAGCTGCTCCCCGACAATCTCGAAAAGGTCAGCGATTCCATCGAGATGGCCTACCACCGCTTCCCCGTGCTCGAACGCGCCGGGGTCAAGCGCGTCATCCACGGCCCCTTCACCTTCGCCCCCGATGGCAACCCCCTCGTCGGCCCCGTGCCGGGCCTGCGCAACTACTGGTCCGCCTGCGCCGTCATGGCAGGCTTCTCCCAGGGCGGCGGCGTCGGCCTGACCCTTGCGCAATGGATGATCGAAGGCGAGCCCGAGCGCGATGTGACCGGCCTCGACGTCGCCCGCTACGGCAAGTGGATCACCCCGGGCTACACCGTCCCCAAGGTCATCGAATTCTACCAAAAGCGCTTCTCCGTCAGCTACCCAAACGAAGAACGCCCCGCCGCCCGTCCCCACCGGACGACTGCCATGTATGACATTTTTAACGAAATGGGCGCAGTCTGGGGCCACCAGTTCGGGCTCGAAGTCCCGAACTACTTCGCGCAAGGAGACGAACCGAGCTACGAAACCCCAAGCTTCACACGCTCCAACGCCTTCGAGGCCACCGGCCGCGAGGTCCGCGCCGTGCGCGAAAGCGTCGGCATCAACGAAATCCAGAACTTCGGCAAATTCCGCGTCACCGGCCCCAAGGCCCGCGACTGGCTCGACCGGATCATGGCAGGCCGCATCCCCAAGGAGGGCAAACTCACCCTCACCCCCATGCTCTCGCCCAAGGGCCGCATCATCGGTGACTTCACGATCAGCTGCATGGGGCCGGAAAGCTATGCCTTAACAGCCAGTTACGGCGCACAGTCAATGCACCTGCGCTGGTTCGAGCAACATGGTGAAGACGGCGTTAACATCGAGAACGTCTCCGATCGCCTCACCGGCTTCCAACTCGCCGGCCCGCGCGCCCGCGACGTCCTCCAAGCCTGCACCCCCTCCAACGTCGCCGCACTCCCATTCCTCGGCGTCGCCCAAATGGTGGTCGGCCAGATCGCCTGCACCGTGCAGCGCGTCAGCTACACAGGCGACCTTGGCTATGAAATCTACTGTGATCACATGGACCAACGCGCCCTCTGGCACAGCCTCTGGGCCGCCGGGCAAGCCCATCACATCACCCCCTTCGGCATGCGCGCTATGATGTCCCTGCGCCTCGACCGCTTCTTCGGCTCCTGGCTCCGCGAATTCTCGCCCGATTACACCCCCGCCGAAACCGGCCTCGATCGCTTCATTTCCTTTCAGAAAAACAGCGACTTCATCGGCAGAGCTCACGTAGAATCCGAGCGCGCCACGCCCCCCAATCGCCAGCTTGTCGCCTTTCTCGTCGATGCCGATAACGCCGATGTCCACGGCTACGAACCGGTTTGGATCAACGGCGAAGTCGTCGGCTTCTGCACCTCCGGCGGCTACTCCCACCACGCCCGCCAATCCGTCGCCCTCGCCCTCATCCCCCGAGAATACGCGCAGGACGGCCAAGAAGCCGAAATCGAAATCCTCTCCCAAATGCGCCCCGCGCGCCTCACCACAACCCCGCTCTTCGACCCAGATGGCACCGCCCTGCGGGCTTGAGCCAAACCCCGGGCAGGGCTACACAATTCCATGACCCTGCCCATCCTCATCCTCGCCGCCGGAGCCGCCTCGCGCATGGCCCCGCGCGACAAGCTGCTGGAGCCGATCAACGGCACGCCCCTGCTCACCCGCATCACCGAAATTTCCTGCAAAGTCAGCGACTTCACCCTCGTCGCCCTGCCGCCGGACCGTCCCGCGCGCCAAGCCGCCATCGAGCACACAACCGCCCGCCTCCTCACGGTTTCAAACGCCGCCGAAGGCATGAACGCCACCCTCCGCGCCGGCCTCGCGGCTCTCCCCAAGGCCCCCGCCTTCATGCTCCTCCTCGCCGACCTCCCCGACCTCACCGAGGAAGACCTCCGCGCCGTTCTCCAAAGCCACCAGGCCCACCCCGAGGCCCTCATCTGGCGCGGTGCCACCTCGGACGGCAAACCCGGCCACCCGGTCATCTTCTCATCGCAGCTCTACGAAAACATCCAGCAACTCCAAGGCGATGACGGCGCAAAATCCATCGTCGCCGCCGCGCAAGGCCGGGTCCACCTCACCCCGCTGCCGGGCCAACGCGCCCGGCTCGACCTCGACACCCCCGAGGCCTGGGCGTCATGGCGCAAGGCCACCAACACGCCCCGCTGACCTCATTTTCTTGCTGCAAATATCTCCGGGGGGTGTGGGGGGCTGGCCCCCCACCGCCTCGGCTCAACTCAGTGAAACAGCGCCGTAACTTCGCGCTTTTTCAAAGCCATACGGGCCGTGATCACCGAGTTGGCATCCTCACGCAGCTCCGGGAAGATCTCGAAGATCTCCTCGCGCTGCTCATCCTCCATCTCGCCCAGCACATGCGCACCCGGCTGATAGCTTTCGGTCCATGCCCCCTCGGCCATGATGATCTCATGGGCATCAAACATCACATGGACATAGACCACCTCGTCCATCTCCACCTGCTCGATCCCCGGCAGCCCCACCAGGTGAACCGCCGAAACCAGCACCTCATGCTCGCCAAAGAGCATCTCCGCACGGGCATCCGAGATCAGCATCTTGTGCTGCGGGCTCACCAGAATGTCGCGCTCCGGCAGATCATACCCCAGCGCCCCGGCCTTGATCAGCACCGGCTGCAGCCGCGGGTTGGCGGCAAGGTGGTGGGTGTTCAGCAGCCGCTGGCCCACCCACTCGAGACGTTTCACCCCATGGTCGCGCGTCAGCACCCGGTCGCCCGGGCCAAGCTGCTCCACCGGGCGCGGCCCCTCGGGCGTCGCAATCATCGTGCCCGGCGTGAAACAGGGGATAAAGTTGACCGTCTCGATCTCCGAGAAGGTCATCGTGTCGGTCACATTGCCCGCCCCGTCGAGAAACTGCACCGTGCCGCTCTCGGGATCGCCCTCGTTGTAGATCACGCGGGTCGGCCCCGCGCCGGTCAGGTCGAGCACGTCGTCGTCGAAGCCGCCTTCGCCGCCCTGCACATGGTCGCCGGGTCCGGCGTAGAAGGTATCGGCGTCATCGCCGCCCAGCAGGGTATCGGCGCCTGCGCCGCCGGTCAGCGTGTCGCTGCCCGCGCCCGCATCGGCGGTGAACCCTTCGGCCGCGGCGGTGCCGTCGATGGTGTCATCACCCGCGCCGGTCACGAAATTCTCGATCTCCGAGAAGGTCGCCGTGTCGGTGCCGTCACTCAGCGTGCCGGCCTCGCTGTCGCTGAAAGTCACGGTAACGCCAGAGGTTACGGCGCTCGCATCAAGCGTGTCGCCGCCCGTTTCGCCGCCCTCGCCACCGACGATCACATCATTGCCGAACCCGTCTTCCAGCACGATCCGGTCGTCGCCGTCCCCGGCATTGATCCCGTCATCCCCGGCGCCCGCGGCGATGGTGTCATCGCCCGCGCCGGTAAAGAAGGTGTCGCCGCCGCTGGAGCCGGTCACGGTATCGTCGCCCGAGCCGGTCACCACCAGCTCGACCTCGCTGAAGGTCACCGTGTTCGTGCCATCGGTGAGCGTGCCGCTCTCCGGCGTGGCCGACATGTCGACCGTCAGGTCGGCGGTCACATCGCTGGCCCAGAGCAGGTCGGCATCGCCGCCGCCCGCATCCTCGCCGGCGGTGAAGCTGTCGTTGCCGAAGCCGTCGCTGACGCGGAAGTTGTCGCTGCCCTCGCCGGTCACGACCACATCGTCGCCCGCGCCGCCGATCACCCCGTCATCGCCCGCGCCGGTGCTCAGGTTCACCCCGCCCGTGGTGGCGCTGGCGTCGATCAGGTCGTCGGTGCCGCCGGTGGTGATGTTCTCGATCTCCGAGAACACCACGCTGCCGTTGGTATGGGTCAGCGTGCCGGCCTCATCGCCGGACAAGGTGATCGACATCGACCCGGCGGTCACCCCGGTGGTGTCAAGCGTGTCGCCATTGGTTTCGCCGGTCTCGCCGCCGACCAGCGTGTCATTCTCGAAGTCGCCGGAAATCAGGAAGGTATCGTCACCCGCCTCGCCCAGCACCAGGTCGTCGCCGAGCCCAGCGTCGATGATGTCATCGCCCGCACCGGCATGGATGACATCGTCGTTCAGCCCCTGGTTCGGATCGTTGAAATTGTCTTGCCCGTCAACCACATCGCCGTGGGGATCGCCGGTATAGGTGCCGTCGATCACGTCATTCCCGGCGGTGCCCTCAACGATGCCGTCATAGGGGATACCGGCGGCGATCTGCCAGAACGGGTCGGAGGCCGCGGCGGGGGTGATCCCCACCAGCGTCAGGCTTTCGCCATTGGGGAACGCGAGCACGGCATTGCCCGCGCCATCATCGCTCACCACCACGTCCTGCACCGTCACCGGGTTGCCCTCGGCGTCGGTCATGCCGCTCACGTCGATCTGGTCGATGCCGGTGTAGGTGCCGTCGCCGTTGGGGGTGGGCGCGTCGAAGAAGTGAACCGTGTCGTTGCCGTCGCCATCGGAGAAGATGATGGTGTCGACATCGCCATCCGGCGTCACCCAGTTGCCGGTGGAGCCGAGGCCATAGGTGTCGTCACCCGCGCCCGCCTCCACCGTGTCGGACCCCCTTCCGGTGTCGAAGATATCGGCCCCCGTCGAGCCGGTCACGGTGTCATCGCCGCTGCCCAGGGTGACGCTCTCGAACTCCCCGAACGAGAGGGTGTCGGTGCCATCGCTGATGGTGCCGGTCTCGGGCGCGGTGAATGTCAGGGTGACATCGTCGCTCAGCCCGTTGGCCATGAGAACATCGCCCACGAAGAGGCCGCCGAACACCAGCGTCTCACCGCCCTCGCCGCCCAGCAGGCTGTCGTTGCCGAAGCCGTTGTAGACAGAGACGATATCGTTGCCGGTGCCCGCGTCCAGCGTGTCGTCACCGCTGCCCAGCGTCACCGTGTCGTCGCCCGCTCCGGTGTCGACATCGACGCCGCCGGTGGCCGCGGTGGAGTTGACGATATCGTTGCCGCTGCCGGTCACGACACGCTCGATCTCCGAGAAGACCGCCGCGTTGGCGCCCTGCGTGACGGTGCCGCTCTCGTCGCCGGTGAAGGTCACGGCGACGCCCGAGGTCATGCCGCCCGCGTCCAGCAGGTCGCCGGCCGTCTCGCCGCCTTCGCCGCCGGTGATCTGGTCCGAGCCGAAGGCCTCGCCCAGCACGATCACATCATCGCCCTCGCCGGCAAAGATGGTGTCGGCCCCGGTGCCGAGCGCGATGCTGTCGTTGCCCGCGCCGGTAAACACGGTCTGATCGCCGGTGTCGCCGGTCACGGTGTCATTGCCGGCGCCGGTTACGACGTTCTCGATCTCGGCAAAGCTCGCGGTGTCGGCCCCGTCCGAGATGGTGCCCGTCTCGGCACCGCTGAAGGCCACGGTCTGGTCGCCGCTGACCAGCACCGCGCTGAGGGTGTCGCCATTGGTCTCGGCAGTCTCGCCGCCAAAGATCTGGTCGGCCCCAAAGCCGTCTTCCAGCATGAAGGTGTCGTCGCCGGCCTCGCCATAGACCTCGTCGTCACCGAGCCCGGCATAGATGGTGTCATTGCCCGCGCCCGCTTCGATGATGTCATCGTTCGGCGCTTCGCCGGGCAGGATCGCGTCGCCGCCGTCCACCACGTCGCCATGGGGATCATCGGCATAGCTCGCGTCGATGATGTCATCACCCGCCGTGCCGCTCACGATTCCGTCGCCCGGAATACCGGCTGCAATCAGCCAGTTGGGGTCGTCGGCCTCGGCCGCGCTGATGCCCACGAGGGTCAGCGTCTCGCCATTGGGGAAGGTCAGCACGGCAGAGCCGAGCCCGTCATCGCTGACCACAACGTCATGCACCGAAACCGGGTCGCCGCCCGCATCGGTCATGCCGCTCACGTCGATCTGGTCGAGCCCGGTAAAAGTGCCGTCGCCATTGGGCGTGGGTGCCTCGAAGTCGAAGACCGTGTCTTCGCCGTCGCCGTCCGACATCGCCACGGTGTCCACCGCGCCATCACCGGCCCCGAGCGCCACGGTGTCATTGCCCGCGCCCATGGCCACGGTATCGGCCCCTGCCCCGGTCTCAATGTAATCGTCGCCGGTGGAGCCGGTCACGCTATCGTCGCCCGCGCCAAGGCGGACGGTCTCGATCTCGGCAAAGCTGGCGGCGCTGGTGCCATCGGCAATGGTGCCGTCCTCGGGGGCCGAGAACACCACCGTCAGATCGTCGGTCACCGCCGTGGCGTCGATCTCGTCGCCGAAGGTCTCGCCGGTCTCGCCGCCGGTGATGGTGTCATTGCCGAGATCGTTCTCGATGATGAACACATCATCGCCGTCGCCACCGGTCATCACATCATCGCCGGTGCCCCCGGCAATCACGTCATCGCCGTCGCCCCCGTCGATGGTGTCATTGCCCGCGTTGCCCGACAGCGTGTCGTCGCCCGCGTAGCCGTAGATCTCGTCGTCACCCGTGCCACCGTCCACGGTGTCATTGCCCGGCGCGGCGGGCACGGTGGTGAAGTCCACATCGGTGACCCAGAGCGCCTGGGCATCGGTGCCGCCGTTCTCGTATATGATCTCGATGCGCGACACCGGCCCCGCGATCTCGACCAGAACCGAGCCCGCCTGCGCCGACTGTGCATCGTTGGTGCCGCCGCCGCCGATCACCGTGTTCGGGCCCGAGGCCGTGTCGTTGCCGTCGATCGTGAGCGTCACCGGAACGGCATTGCCGTCGGCGTCATAGGCCAGCACCGTCACCACATCCTGCCAGCCGGCAACGTCAACGTCGTTGATGCGGAAGTTGACGTCCTGCACCTCGTCGCTCATGCCGGTGCCCGCGGTGGGGGCGAAGTCCATCACGATGGTCGAGGTGCCCGAGGGCGAGCCCGCGCTGCCCGAACCCGCCACACCGCGCAGCTCCAGCGCCGACGCCGCATCGTAGCCCTGCCCGCCCACGTATTGGGTGTCGGTCGAGGTGGCCGCCGAGGCAAGGTTGCCGTCATCCAGGAAGGACACGGTCACATCCATCGTGCCGGTGTTCTGGGTGAAGCCATTGATGATCGAGGTGTTGTTGCCGCCCTCGCTGACCCAATGCAGGGTCTCGTCTACCGGGGCCTCTTCGGTGAAGCCCGCATCATCGGCGTGGATCACGTCGTTGCCGGCACCGCCGGAAATGGTGTCGTCGCCGCCACCGCCATAGATCGTGTCGTTGCCGGTGCCGCCGTACAGGTCGTCATCGCCGTCATAGGCATAGATCGTGTCGTCCCCGGCACCGCCCATGACCACATCATCGCCCACCCCGTTGTCGGGAATGGTGGTGTAGGTCATGTCGGTCATCCAGATCGCCTGCCCAGCCACATCGGCGTTCTGGTAGATCACTTCGACCCGGTGCACCGGGCCCGCCACCGTGACCAGCACCGAACCATCGGCCTCGTTCGGGTTGTCGCTGCCCGAGTTGGCGTCGATGGTGTCGCCGTTGATGATCCGGTCGTTGCCGTCGACCTGAAAGCTGACCGGCACGAGGTTGCCCTCTGCGTCATAGGCGCGGATCGTGACCCGGTCGTCCCAGCTGTTGAACCCGCCATCGTCGATGTCGTTGATCCGAAACTGGAGGCCCTCGACCTCATCGGTCATGCCCCCGCCGGCCTGTCCGTTGAACTCGAAGGTCACGGTGCCGGTCTCGTCGGGGTTGGCGTTGGAGCCGTTGGCAGTCGAGCCGGTCAGGTAGAGCGCGGAGTTGGGGTTGAACCCCGAGCCGC
This sequence comes from Oceanicola sp. 502str15, assembly GCF_024105635.1. Classification (NCBI taxonomy): domain Bacteria; kingdom Pseudomonadati; phylum Pseudomonadota; class Alphaproteobacteria; order Rhodobacterales; family Roseobacteraceae; genus Oceanicola; species Oceanicola sp. 502str15. The sequence goes on along the minus strand of NZ_WYDQ01000001.1, from coordinate 1,039,104 downwards.
CCACGTACTGCTGGGTCGTCGACACCGAGGCGCCGGTGAGGTTGCCGTCGTTCGTGACCGAGACGGTCACGTTCATCGTGCCCGTATCCTGGGTGAAGCCGCCCAGCACATTGGTGCCGTTGCCGCCCTGATCCGTCCAGTTCAGCTGCTCGTTGGCGGCCACGGTGGGCGCATTGTCGGCATGAATCACGTCATTGCCGTCACCACCCTCGATGATGTCGTCGCCCGACCCGGCATAGATTGTATCATTGCCACCGCCGCCGTAGATCGTGTCGTTCCCGGCCTGGGTCTGCACCGTATCGGCGCCACCACGGGCCAGAACCGTGTCATCGCCGCCAGAGGTTTCGTCTCCCTGCGCGTCCACGAACCGCCCGTCGATCACATCGTTCCCGGCGCCGCCATCCACCGCACCGGCGGTGTCGGAATAGGCGGGCGTGGAACTGGCGCTGGCGCTTTCGATGGTGGCGGCGGGCGGCGTGTCGGGGATGAACCACACGCTGCCATCCTCGTCCTGCACGTAGCTGCCGGTGCCGGTGACATTGCTGAAGCTGTTGCCGTCGCTGTCGGTGCCCGACCATTGCCAGGTGCCGGTGCCGATCACCGCCGCAGGCGTGACGTCGCGGGACACTTCACTGATCACGTCTCCGCTGTTCAGTGTTCCGTCACCCAGAGTAACTCTGTACCCGATCGCCATTGCCGCGTTTCCTGCTCACTACAGGCTTCAGGCGGGTATCTGTGCACCCTGCCAAAGCCGGAATTTCCCGATGTTGATTGGCCAAGCTGGCCCTTTCCCATCTCGGGATATGGCGGAGTAAAGCGGCGAAACTTTGAGAAACTCTGAAGTCGGGGGGGTAATTCTGCGGCGAGAATGCGGCAAATGGTCAAAAAACATAGGCTTTTCAACCACTAGTTTAGACAGGCCTCCGCGCCTCCCGGCACCCTTCGGCCCCGGGATTGTCGCCAATTTTACCTATCTGTCGGTCAGCCTGCGACCAGCGCCGCCTCATGGCGTTTCAGCACCCGGCGGGCAGCCACATAGCCGCCGCGGCCCGCGGCCTCCGCCAGCTCGGGAAACAGCCCCAGCAGCTCGGCGCGCGCGGCCTTGTCGAGCCCGGCAAGGGTGCGGTCTCCGGGCTGAAAGCTCTCGGTCCATGCCCCGTCCGAGAGCACCACCTCGTGCTGATCGAACAGGATGTGGATGTAGGTCACATCCTCCAGCGAGGCCCGGCAGATGCTCTCGCCGTTCACCAGATGCACCGCCGCCGCCAGCACTTCGCGGTCCTCGAACCACAGCGCGGGCGTGTCGCCCGTCACCAGCAGCCGGTGCTGCGGGCTCACCATCATGTCGCGCTCCGGCACGCCCTGCCCCATCGCCCCCTTGCGCACCAGCACCGGCTGAAGCTCGGGCTGGCGGGCCAGTTGCGCCGCGTTCAGCCGCTTGCGGCCAACCCAGCGGATCACCTGAAGCCCGTTGTCGCGGGTCATCACCCGGTCGCCCACCTTCAGCCGCTCCACCGCAACCTCGCCCTCGGCGGTGGCGATCTGGGTGCCGGGGGTGAAACAGGGAATGATTTCCTCGATATCGGTGAAGTTGATGTTGGCCGTCTGCCCGGTGCTCTCGTTGAACATCTGGACCTGCCCGTTGAACCCGGGATTGCCATTGTTTTCAGGGTTTTGCACCAGGCTGGTGATCTTGAATCCCTGGCTCCGCAAGCCGCCCAGGTCGAGCACGTCCCAGTCGTTTCCGCCCGAGCCGCCGTTGACGGTGGTGTTGTTCACCCCCGCCGAGCCGAGGCTGTCGACAAAAATGGTGTCGGCATCGTCACCGCCGTTCAGCACATCATTGTCGCCGCCCCCGTGAATCTCGTCGTTCCCGGCCCCGCCGTTCACCTGGTCAAACCCGTCGCCCGCGGTGATCACATCATCCCCGGCGCCGCCCTCGATCACGTCGTTGCCGCTGCCGCCGTCGATCACGTCATTGCCGCCCTGGCCGTAGATCGTGTCGTTGCCCGCGCCGCCGAAGATGGTGTCATTGCCATCCGGGATCGGCTCGACGATCACATCGTCGATCAGATCGCCGTTCATCGAAAAGCCCGACTGGCTGCTGCGCGTGGTCAGGGTGAACTCGATCGAGGTGCGGTTGTCGAACTCGGCCGAGAACCAGGCATCCTGATCGCTGGGATCGTTGCCCTCGGTGCCCCGCGCGGTCACGAAACCGGGGCCGGAGCTGACCTGAAGCGAGGTGTCGGCGGCGGTGCCATAGGCGCCGAAGCTGCCTGCATCCAGCGTGACGGCCTCAAAATCGGTGGCGCTGTTCTGATCGAGATCGTTGAATGTGGCGGTGGAGTTCAGCGCAACCGGCTGCCCGGTGACGGGGTTGAAGAACTCCAGCCGGAACGTCGCCTCATCCCCCGCCCGAAAGCGGCTGCTGCCCGCGTTCAGCAGGATCTCGGAGCCGTTGCCGCTGGCCAGATCCACCTGCAAGCGCGAGTCCGTCACGCTGACCAGCACAAGCCTTGCGGAGATCGAGGTGCCATCGTCGAGGCTGGCCACGTTGTCGTAGATCACCGAGTCACCCGGCCGGGCGCTGTTGGCGCTCCCGGCGGTCTCGCTGCCCGGGCGCACATTGAAGATCGACAGGCTCAGCGGCGTGGCATCGAACCCCGGCGCGGTGCCCTCACCGGCGTCGCCGAAGATGGTATCGTTGCCGTCGCCACCATAAATCGTATCGTCGCCACCCTCGCCCGAAACCCGGTCATCTCCACCCATCGCATTGATGGTGTCATCCTCGGGCGTGCCCTGGATGGTTTCGTTTCCGTCGTTGCCGTTAATCGTGGCCATGGCAAAGCCTCCCCAAAGGCTGTGGTACTGGAACTGGTGGTCGTGCGATGCAGCAACGCGTCATATCGTAAGCAGCGGCGCCTCAATTACACCACAAAGGCGATTCACAAATGCCTTGATTTCGTAACGTAGCGGAACTTCGCCTCGCGTTGTCTCCGCTCCGAAGACAATCACCGCGAGAGGCCCATCACTGTCTCCCGCCGCGCCGCAGCAAGCGCCCCTGCCCCCGACGCCCCCCCCGAAAGCGCAGATGTCCGCGCGGTTCGCACCACGCGGACAAGCTGCATATGGTCCCCTCGGGGATCGCTCTTGATCGGCTGCCAACCATGGCCCTTGCGGAACCGCCCCATGGCAACCGGAGCGCGGATGTCGTGAACATGCCTGCGGGCCACGGCCTTGCGGCCTGCCCGAAGGCGATGCGCCCGCCGATCGCTGGGATCGCCGGGCGCGAAGTCTGTTACTCGGCGAGCAGCAGGGCTTCGTGCTTCTTCAGGGTCTTGCGAGCGGCGGTGTAGCCCTCGCGGCCCTCTTTCTCGGCAAGCTCGGGGAAGAGCGCCAGAAGTTCCTCGCGCTGCTCCTTGTCGAGCCCCTCCAGCGTGTAGTCGCCGGGCTGGAAGCTTTCGGTCCAAGCCCCGTCCGACAGCACCACCTCGTGCTGGTCGAACATGAAGTGGATGTAGCTCACCGAGGCCACATCGGCCGCCTCGGCAATCCCCTCACCGTTCACCAGATGCTTGGCCGCCACCAGAACCTCGCGCTCCTCGAAGTAGAGGGCCGCACGGTCGGAGGCCACCAGCACGCGGTGCTGCGGGCTCACCAGCATGTCACGCTCGGGCAGGTTGCCGTCGAGTGCACCCTTGGCAATGCGCACCGGGCGGAGTTGGGGGCGCTTCATCAGCTCCACCGTGTCCACATCGGTCCGGCCCAGCCAACGGATCTCCTGGATGCCGTTGTCGCGGGTGATGACCTTGTCACCGACCTTCAGTTCCTCGACGGCCACCTCGCCACGCGGCGTCGCAATCAGCGTGCCGGGGGTGAAGCAGGGGATGACGTTCTCGATTTCCTCGAAGGTCATCGTGCCGCCGTCGTTGAAGTGAACGATACCGTCCTCTTTGTCGGGCGAGGTGTACTCGATGTAATCCACATCCGAACCGGTGAGGTTCAGCGTGTCGTAATCGTCGCCACCCGAGCCGCCGTCAACGTGGTCGCCCGCGTTGCCGCCGATGAAGGTATCGCGGTCATCGTCGCCGTAGAGCTTGTCCTCGCCCTCGCCGCCGATGATCGTGTCGTTGCCGGTGCCACCGTAGATCGTGTCATCGTCCACGCCGCCGTCGATGTAATCGTCACCTTCGTCGCCGTAGATCAGGTCGTCGTCGTCCTGGCCGTAGATGGTGTCGTTACCTGCACCGCCATGGATCTCGTCATCGCCGTTGTCGGGGCGCAGGTCGCCTGCGTCATCGGGGATGTTGAGCACATCGGGGAAGACCGGGTCCAGACCACCATAGATGGTGTCGTCGCCATCCCCGCCGTCGAGGTAGTCGTTGCCCTCGCCGCCGACGATGTAGTCGTTGCCCTCGTTGCCGTAGACCGTGTCATCATCGTAGCCGGCATTGATCTTGTCGTTGCCCGCACCGCCTTCGATGTAATCGTCATCGTCCCCGGTGATGATGGTGTCGTTTCCGGCCCCGCCATAGACGGTGTCCTTGTCGTCGTTCGGGTCGGCGTCGGGTGCCCAGATGCCCGGGTAGCCCTGATCCGGGGTGCCCGACAGGCCGGTGACCGGGTCGATGTTGCCGGAGGTGTCGATGTAGTCGTCAGACCCGCCACCTTCGACATAGTCGGAGCCGTCCCCACCGATGATGGTGTCCTTGTTGTTGCCGCCAAGGAGCGTGTCGTCACCCGCACCGCCGTCGATGTGGTCTTCGCCGCCACCGCCGTCGATCACGTCGTTGCCGTCACCGCCGGTGATGAGATCGTCGCCGGACATGCCGTAGATCTCGTCGTCGCCCGCACCGCCATGGATGACGTCATCATCCTTACCGCCGCGGATCCAGTCGTCACCCTCGCCGCCATCGATGACATCGTTGCCACCCTGGCCGTAGATGGTGTCGTTGCCGGTGCCACCGGTGATGGTGTCGTCGTTCTGGCCACCTTCGATGTAGTCGTCACCAGCGCCACCATCGAGGGTGTCGTTGCCGCCGCGGCCGTAGATGGAGTCGTTGCCGTCACCGCCGTAAACCGTGTCGTCACCGAGACCGGCCTTCACCACGTCATCGCCCGCACCCGCGTCGATGATGTCGTCATCCGGGCCACCGCCAAAGATGTTGTCGCCACCATCCACCACGTCGCCCTCGGGGTCGCCCGTGTAGTCCTGGTCGATGTAGTCGTTGCCGGCGGTGCCCTCGACGATCCCGTCGCGCAGGGTCACGGTCACGGTGGCGGTATCGGTGCCACCCTGGCCGTCGGAGACGGTGTATTCGAAGGTCACGTCACCATCCACGGTCCCGTCGGGGGTGAAGGTCACGGTGCCGTCGCCATTGTCCACCACGGTGCCGCCGGCGGCGGGCTGGGTGATGGAGTCGATGGAGAGCGTGTCGCCGTCAATGTCGGTGTCGTTGCCGAGGACATTGATGGTGACGGGGTTCAGGATATCGCCCTTGGCCACATCGTCCATCGCATCGGGATCGTCGTTCACCGGGTTCACGGTGACGGTCACAATGGCGGTATCGGTGCCACCCTGGCCGTCGCTCACCTCATAGGTGATCGTGTCGGTCCCGTTGAAGTCGGGGTTCGGCTCGTAGGTGATGGTGCCATCGCCGTTCACGGTCACGGTGCCGTTCTCGGCGGTCGCGCCTTCCACGGTCAGCGGGTCGCCATCCGGGTCGCTGTCGTTGGCGAGCACAGGGATGGTGACGGAGCCGTCCTCATCCACTTCGGCCACATCGTCATTGGCAACCGGAAGCTGGTTCACCGGGGTGCCGTTGATGTTCTCGATCTCGGTGAAGGTCATGGTCTCGCCGGTCGGCTTGCCATCGTCATCGAGGTAGACAACCGTGCCGTCCCAGCCGTTGCCGTTGGAGTCGACCACCAGGTCCTTCAGGTAGAAGGGCTTGCCGAGCGACAGGTCGAGCGTGTCGTTGTCGTCGCCACCGGCGCCGCCATCAACCACATCGCCTGCACCGCCGATGATGGTGTCGGCATCGTCGCCGCCGAACACCGTGTCGGCACCTTCGCCACCGTCGAGGAAGTCGTTGCCGGCATTGCCTTCGATGTAGTCATCGCCGAGCCCACCATAGATGGTGTCGTCGCCCGGAATGCCCTCGCCCTCACCGTCGCCGGTGATGGTGTCGAAGTAGATGTCGGTCACGTTCACGCCGCTGTCGTGGTAGCCGATCTGGGTGTGGGTGATCACGATCTTCGAGACCGGGCCGGCAATGCTCACCAGGCCCGAGTAGTCGGGAGAGGTGTCGGGCGCGCCGCCACCCTTGGACACGGCGGTCTCGTTGCCCGCAACGCCGTCCTTGTCGTAGAGGCTCACGCCGCTGCCGGCGGTGATGTTCACCGGAACCTCATTGCCATCGGCATCAAAGGCGGTGATCACGACCTTGCTGTCGAAGTCGATGTCGTTCACCCGGAACGACACGTTCTCGGCGGCCTTCTCGAACTCCAGCTTGTAGGTCTGGCTCTCGCCCTTGTAGTCCAGCTCGCTTTCCAGCGAGGAATAAGCATTGGCGCCGGGCAGCTCGCCGGTGTCGATCGAGTGCACCTTCTGCTGATCGGTGGAGAAGGTGTTGTCGTAGGACTTCTGCAGCGACAGCTTCACCACGTTCTCGCCGGTGTCCTGGCTCTGGCTGACGATCTTCTCGCCATTCGACAGGTGGCCGCCGTTGTAATCCTTCAGCTCGGACCACTTGAAGGCTTCCTGGGTCGACTCCGTGCCGCCCGCGCCGTTGCCGTAGGGGCCGGCCGCATCGCCGATGAGCACGTCGTTGCCGGCACCGCCATGGAGGGTGTCGGAGCCGCCGTTGCCGTAAACCTCGTCGTCGCCTTCACCGGCAAACACCGTGTCGTTGCCGTCGCCGGCCAGCACGATGTCGTCATTCGGGGCCTCGCCCGGCAGGATCGCATCGTTGTTGTCGATCTTGTCGCCTTCGGGGTCGTCGTCATAGGCGGTGTCGATCAGGTCGTCGCCGGCGGTGCCGTCCACGATGCCGTCGCCTTCCGGCCCGACCAGGCCAAAGCTCAGATCGCCGATCGCCACCGCGCCGGAATTGCCGCCCGAGGCGCTGGAGCCTGTGTCGTCATGCACGATGACCAGCTCGCTCACGGGGCCCGCGACGGTGATCTGGATGTCGTACTCCGACCCAGCGTTGGGGCCGTCCGCCGTCTGGCCCTTGCCGACGATCGAGTTGCCGTTGATGTAGTGGCTGCCGGTGTTCTCGAAGCTCACGGGGATGAGGTTGCCGTCGGCATCCTTCGCGTAGATCGAAACTTCGTCAAAGCAATCAACGTCATAGACGGTAAAGCTCACGTTCTCGACCGGCTGGTCGAAGGTCAGCTTCGCGGTCGTGTCGCGGCAGACGTCATTGCTGTAGAGCTGGCCATCCTTGATCGTCCAGCTGTCGTTGTCGCTGTTGCTCGGCGTCCAGACGGAGACACCGACAGTTTCTCCGCCACTCGCCAGAGTGTTGGAACCGTCGATATCGGTGGTGCTCCAATCGAGGTTGAAAGTCATTTCGTATTCCCCTGCATTGCGGATACGGCCAGCAGCGACCCCGCGCGTTTCATCTCAAGATCGGCCCCGAAAACGGAACCAGGTCGAACACCTTGGGTCAGGAGTGGCAGCGCCGGGGAAATGTGCCCCGTCTCTGGGTCGAGCCTTGCTCTCTCTGCCTTGTCCATCGTCATCAAAACGTTCCTTCACCAACACCCAAGCGAAGCGAGTTACCGGCCAATAGCGGTTCCGCGCGGCGCGCAATCGTCAGCCAAAAGGGGAACGGTGACCGAAACGCGGGCAAGCGCGCCGGTTTGGAATTGGAGATCGTCGGCCAACATGGCCAACCCCTCCGCACCTGTCGTAGTCGACTGTCTTTCGGGGACAGCAGACACGCACCGATCCCGCAGAATTGGTCTCTGCGTCGTCGTGCGGCCGCCCCCGCAGCCAGCAAACATCGCCCCCCAGTTGGGCACGTTCGGTATACTCGTTCGGGCCTCGCCGCCGGAAGCGAAAAGTGGCGCGAATGGGGCAGATGCATGCTGAAATCAGGCTTTTTTTGGCCCAATTTTGGCGCGAATAAGGCAGCAGCACTTTCAACTGCCGGAAGAATTGCAAAAATTGAACCTGTGAAGGATATTCACGGGATTTCTGTTTATTTACATACCATTATAACAAAACTGAGCGGGATTCAGCCTGCTGCGCTGCAGCGGGTCAATCCGGGTGTTGACCCGCCACTGTTTCGCCTTTCAGAACAATTAACCCTGCCGATCACATTTTGCGCGGCACACAATGTGGCGCTCATGTGGCAGGCAAAAGTGTTCTCGATTTTGCACCAATGCCCGGACAACCCCCCGATTGGCCGCGTCGGCCCGGCAAATTCTGCTCGAATCGATTCTGTTTCTCTGACGCAGCGGAAGCCTCGGCCCCTCGCGCTGCGCCCGCCCGCGGTTCGCCGCGCCGCAATCGGTCGTGAAATCAATGCAAAAGCCCCGGCGGCCACCTGGCCCCGGGCCACGCGCCGTAGCGCCATTCATCAAGGTAAATCTGGTGCCGGTGGAGAGACTCGAACTCTCACGATGTTGCCATCGGGGGATTTTGAATCCCCTGCGTCTACCATTCCGCCACACCGGCCAGCAGGCGCTTCCTAAGCCGCGTCCCCTGCCCCGTCAACGTGTCTCAGGGCCGGGATGCGGCGAAGGTATCGCAATCCTCGACCGCGCCGCGCTCGTACCCGCGGGCAAACCAGTCTTGCCGCTGTGCAGCAGAGCCGTGGGTAAAGGTGTGCGGCATCGGCGTGCGCCCCGCGCTGCGCTGAAGCACGTCATCGCCGATCTGGCGCGCCGCGTTCAGCGCCTCATCCAGATCGCCCGGCTCCACCGTGCCCAGCCTCGCTTCGGCGTAATGCGCCCAGACGCCCGAGAGGCAATCGGCCTGAAGCTCGGTGCGCACGCTCAGCGCATTGCGCTCCCGCTCGCCCGCAGCCGCCTTGGCCTCGTTTACCTGCCCCAGAATGCCCAGCTCGTTCTGCACGTGATGGGCAATCTCGTGGGCCACCACATAGGCGGCGGCAAAATCGCCCTTCGCCCCAAGGCGGCCCTGAAGCGTGGCAAAGAACTGCGTATCGAGATAGGCCCGCCGGTCGCTCGGGCAGTAGAACGGCCCCGTCGCCGCGCTCGCCCCGCCACAGCCCGAAGCCACTCGGCCCGAGAACAGCACCAGCTGCGGCGGGCGATAATCCCGCCCGAGCTGCTCTGGAAAGACCTGCCCCCACACCTCTTCCGTATCCGCCAGCACCACGCTCACGAACTGCCCCGCCGCCTGCTCCTGCGCACTCAGCTCGCGGCTTTCGCCCGATTGCACCGGCACCCCGCCGCCATTCAGTAGCGGAGTCACGTCGATCCCGAGGAAGTAGCCGATCACCAGCACCGCGATCAGCCCGACCCCGCCGATGCCGCCCGCCCTGCCCGCGCTCACCCCGCGCCGGTCGATCACATTCCGGCTTCCGCGCCGTCCTCTCCACTTCATATGTCGCTCCCCGGCGCCGCCGCGCACTTGACCTCGCACGGCCCTCATGGTCACTGGCCGCAAACCAATAACAGGCCACACGCATGTTGCGTTCCCTTTATGACTGGACGATCCGTCAAGCCACAAGCCGCTACGCGCTCTGGGTGCTGGCTGCCGTTGCGTTCATCGAAAGCTCCGTCTTCCCGATCCCGCCCGATGTGCTGATGATCCCGATGATCCTCGCCACCCCGCGCCGCGCCTGGCTCATCGCCGGGGTGGCCACTGTCTCCTCGGTGCTCGGCGGCCTGCTGGGCTATGCCATCGGCGCCCTGCTGTTCGACAGCCTCGGCCAGCCCATCCTCGCGGCGCTGGGCAAGGGTGACGCCGTGGCCGAGTTCAACACCCGCTTCAACGATTTCGGCTTCTGGGCTGTGCTGACCGCGGGGATGACCCCCTTTCCCTACAAGGTCATCACCATCATGTCGGGCTGGACCGGCATGCCGCTGGCCACCTTCCTCGTCACCTCCATCCTTGCCCGTGGCCTCCGCTTCTTCATCGTCGCCGCGCTGCTGTGGAAGTTCGGCACACCCATTCGTGACTTCATCGAAAAGCGCCTCGGCCTTGTCTTCGTGCTCTTCGTGGTCATTCTCATCGGCGGCTTCTTTCTGGTGAAATACATCTGATGCTCAAACGTTTCTCAGCCCTCGCCGGTCTCGGCTCCCTCGCCATGGTGCTCGGCGCCTGGGTGTTCCAATACCGCTTCGGCATGGCCCCCTGCGCCATGTGTTTCTGGCAGCGATACCCGCATTGGGCCGCCTTCGGCATCGGGGTGCTGATCGTGGTTCTGCCGGGGCTGACCGCGCTGCACCGGGGCCTTGCCTGGCTCGGCGCGCTGGCGGCCGCCACCACGGCGGGGATCGGGGTGTTTCACACCGGCGTCGAGCGCAAATGGTGGCCCGGCCCCTCCTCCTGCACCGGCTCCGGGCTGGGCGAAGGGCTGGATGGCGGCTCGCTGATCGACCCCACGGGCGGCGCCGCCCCGGTCATGTGCGACCAGTCGGCAGGCGAATTTCTCCTGCTCTCCATGCCCTCGTGGAACGCGATCTTCTCGCTCGTCCTCGTCGCCCTCTGGATCCGCGCCGCCACCCGCGCCGCCTGAGGCCGGGCCGGCCGCCGGCCCTCAGTGCAGCGTGAACTCGCCGGTGACGTTGCGCCATTCGCCGGGCCCGATCATCTTGCGATGGGTAAAGCGCACCGAATGCAGCGGCCCCTCGATCTCGTCCTGCCAGAACTCGATGAACTTGAAGAGCTTCGGGTGGTCCGGCGCCAGATCATAGTCCTGCCAGATGAAGGTGTTGAGAACATTCCGAAAATCCGGCATCCGATAGAACATCTCTGCCGTCGTCAGCCCGTAGCCCCGGAGCATCAGTTCGGTTTCCGATTCCGCCATATCGCGTCTCCTTTCCGCCTCGCTGCTTCATGCCTCTGACGCCAAGCTTGCCACGAACCATTTACTTTTCAATGAAAACAATGCGTTCCCACCGCGTCCCGTTGCAGTTTTGCCTAAAAGGGAGGCGCAGGTTGCACCCCATATCTGGGTTGCTGTATAAATCGGCAACAAAATCTAGAAGCGCCCAGATCACGCGGCGCCCCAACGGGACACCTCATGAGCGACACGCCAGAACCTCCTGAAAACACAGAGGATAATCCGCCCGAGCGGCCCGAGTATCGTGGGCCCTCCATCACGATCGAAGAGGAGATGAAAACCTCCTACCTCGATTATGCGATGAGCGTGATCGTCTCCCGTGCGATTCCCGATCTGCGTGACGGCCTCAAGCCGGTGCACCGCCGCATCCTCTTCGCGATGCACGACACCAACAACACCCACGACAAACCCTACCGCAAATCGGCCCGCCCCGTGGGCGACACCATGGGTAAGTACCACCCCCATGGCGACAGCGCGATCTACGACGCGCTGGCCCGCATGGCGCAGGACTTCTCCATGTCCCTGCCCCTGCTCGACGGCCAGGGCAACTTCGGCTCGATGGACGGCGACAAGCCCGCCGCCATGCGATACACCGAGATCCGCATGCAGAAAGTGGCCGGAGCCCTGCTCTCCGACATCGACAAGGACACCGTCGATTTCATCGACAACTACGACGGCAAGGATCAGGAGCCCACGGTTCTTCCGGCCCGCTTCCCCAACATGCTGGTCAACGGCGCGGGCGGCATCGCCGTCGGCATGGCCACCAACATCCCGCCCCACAACCTCGGCGAGGTCATCAACGCCACCCTCGCGCTGATCGACGATCCCGACCTCGACAGCGCGGCGCTGATGGAGCACATCCCCGGCCCCGACTTCCCGACCGGCGGCGTGATCCTCGGCCAGTCCGGGGCGCGCAAGGCCTACCTCGAAGGGCGCGGCTCGGTGATCCTGCGGGCCAAGACCCACACCGAGGAGGTCCGCAAGGACCGCTACGCCATCGTGGTCGACGAGGTGCCCTACCAGGTCAACAAGTCCTCGATGATCGAGAAGATCGCGGAACTGGTGCGCGACAAGAAGCTCGAAGGCATCTCCGGCATCGCCGATGAATCCGACCGTCACGGCGTGCGCGTCGTGGTCGAGCTGAAGCGCGATGCCACGCCCGAAGTGGTGCTGAACCAGCTGTTCCGCTTCACCCAGATGCAAACCAGCTTCGGCGCCAACATGCTGGCCCTCAACGGCGGCCGGCCCGAAACGCTGACGCTGCGCGGCTTCCTCTCGGCCTTCGTCGCCTTCCGCGAAGAGGTCGTGGCCCGCCGCACCGCCTACGAGCTGCGCAAGGCCCGCGAGCGCAGCCACATCCTCTGCGGCCTCGCCGTGGCCGTCTCCAACGTCGACGAGGTGGTCGCCACCATCCGCGCCTCCGCCGATGCCGCCGAGGCCCGCGAAAAGCTGATGACCCGCCGCTGGCCCGCCACCGACATCGCCGGCTACATCCAGCTGATCGACGATCCGTCGCACAAGATGAACGAGGACGGCACTTACAATCTGTCCGAAACCCAGGCCCGCGCCATCCTCGAACTGCGCCTCCAGCGCCTCACCCAGATCGGGGTGAAGGAAGTGACCGACGAGCTCGAGGAGCTGGCCGGCAAGATCAAGGACTACCTCGACATCCTGCGCTCGCGCGACCGGATCATGGAGATCATCTCCAACGAGCTGAAAGAGGTGCGCGAAGAGTTCGCCGTGCCCCGCCGCACCGAAATCGTCGACTGGTCCGGCGACATGGACGACGAAGACCTGATCGAACGCGAAGAGATGGTCGTCACCGTCACGCAATCCGGCTACATCAAGCGCACCCCGCTGGCCGACTTCCGCGCCCAGAAGCGCGGCGGCAAGGGCCTCTCGGGCGGCGACCTGAAGGAAGAGGACGTGGTCACCACCCTCTTCGTCGCCAACACCCACACCCAGCTGCTGTTCTTCACCACCGACGGCATGGCCTACAAGCTCAAGACCTGGCGTCTGCCCCAGGGCGGACGCACCTCGCGCGGCAAGGCCATCGTCAACATCCTGCCGATCCCGCAGGGCGTGTCGGTTGCCGCCATCATGCCGGTCGACCGCCCCGAGGAAGAGTGGAACGACCTGCAGGTGGTCTTCGCCACCGATGCCGGCACCGTGCGCCGCAACCGCCTCTCCGACTTCACCAACGTCATGCGCAACGGCAAGATCGCGATGAAGTTCGAGGATGAAAACGCCGGGATGAGCCTCATCAACGTGCGCATCTGCTCCGAAGATGATGACGTGATGCTGGTCACAGACGCCGGCCGCGCCATCCGCTTCCCCGCCACCGACGTGCGCGTGTTCAACTCCCGCGCCTCCGTCGGCGTGCGCGGCATCCGCCTGTCCAACGGTGACAAGGTCGTGTCGATGTCGGTGATCCGGCACTTCGAGGCCGAGTCGCAGGAGCGCGTGGCCTATCTCAAGCAGCGCCGCCTCATGGCCGGTGTCACCGAAGAAGAGCCCGTCAGCGACGACGACGAAGAGGAAACCGTGGCCGAGGGTCAACTCGCCCCCGAGCGCTACGCGGAAATGTCGGCAGCCGAGGATCTGATCCTCACCATCACCTCCGGCGGCACCGGCAAGATCTCCTCCTCGCATGACTACCCGATCCGCGGTCGCGGCGGCCTCGGCGTGACGGCCTGGACCAAGGGCATGCCCACCGGCCCGATCATTGCCTGCTTCCCGGTCGAAATGTCCGACCAGGTCATGCTCGCCACCTCCACAGGCCAGTCCATCCGCTGCCCGGTTGACGGAATCTCCTTCCGCTCGCGCTCCGCCGGCGGGGTGAAGGTGTTCAACACCGCCAAGGGCGAAGAGGTGGTTTCGGTCGCCTGGATCGCAGAGCAGGACGAAGACGACACCATCGACGAGACCGGCACGCCCGAAACGCCCGGCCCCGACGAGGCACAGGAATGAGCGGCGGCGGCCATGAGGCAATGACCCTTCTGGCCGCCTTCATCCCGCTCCTGATCGTGGTCGGGATCATTGCCCTGATCCTCTTCGTCACCGGCGCCCGTGCAGCCCGGCAGCAACGCCTGCTCCAGCGCTTGCTCGAAAACAGCGAGCGCCAGACAGCGTTGCTCAAACGCCTCGAAGAGCGGCTTTCCGGCACACGCAACGATTGAACGCGGCGCGCCCGTTCTCTAGACTGTCAGCTCCCGTCCAGCCCCGTATGTCCTATGACATTCAGATTCCTGCATTTTTGCAACACATCATCTAGTTGCATTGTACGGCTTGAACTCACCCCGTTGAGACGCTAACAACAATTCTGCAAACCCGTAACATTAAAAATCGTTGTTCGCTTTCACCGCAACCTCAGGCCTCAGGATACAGACATGCCGTCATGGGATGACCTCAAGTTCGCTCTCGCCCTCTCCCGCCACGGGAGAATGAATGCCGCGGCCCAGAGCCTGGGAATCAATGTTGCCACCATGTCGCGCCGGATCGAACGCCTTGGCGAGATCCTCGGCCAGCCGCCCTTCGTGAAAAAGGCAGACGGATGGCAGCCCAGCCCCGTGGTCACCGGGTTGCTCCAGATCGCCGAAGACATCGAACAACGCCTCGAAACCGAGATGAACTCGATCCACGCCGGCACCGCCGGCCAGAGCACCCGCCTCTCCATCGGCTGCCCGCCCGTCGTCTCGCTCTTCGTCCTCTATCCCAACCTCGCCAACCGTGCAGGCTCGCTGGCGGATGTGACCTACACCTTCACCCAAAGAGTGATGGAAGACGGCCTTGGCGAAAACGACCTGGTGCTCCAGCACAAACGCCCCGAGTCCGGCCGGGTGCTCGCGCAACGCGTCGCCACCCTCACCTCCAGCATATACCGCCGCAAGTCGGCCTCCGCCGATGCGGGCTGGGTCTCGCTGAGCGAGCACTACGATGCGACCCCCTTCAACCAGACCGCCTACCAGTTCTTCGAAACCGCGCCCTCGGTCCGGGTCCAGTCGATGTACGAACTCTACGAGCTGATCGGCGCCACCGAAATGGCCGGCCCGCTGATCGACATCGTGGCCGCAAGCAACCCCGATCTCACCGTCGTGCCCGGCGGCGCAGAGGTCTCGCAGACCGACATGTGGCTGATGTATCATGCCTCCCGGAAGGGCGATCCGGTCGTCGAAGGCACCGTTGCATGGATCAAGGACAGCTTTTCCAAGATGCAAAACCGCAAATCCGAAGTCGTCAACCTCCGCAGCGCCTAGGGCCTGACGGGCGCAAAACATCAATAAATTAGCACTTCGCGCCATGCCCCCATTGTCCCGAAATGTGCAACTTGCACATTTTACTGTTTCCGTTTTGCAGAATTTTCTATTTTCAGGTGTGGGAAATCTCTCCATCCTCAACCCAACGATGAGAAACATCATCACTTTGAGGCAGAGCAGAAATGACCCTTACACCCATGGTGCAGTGTACCTTCAGACTGGCATTCGCCTTTTTGCTGGCTAATCAGGCACTCTCCACGCTCGTGGTGCCGTCGATCGCGGCCGAGGCCTCCACCGGAACGACACAGTTCAGGGCCCCGATCGAAACGGCACAGTTCATCGCTGTAAACGCCCTCCTGATCGTCATCGCGATCTGGGTTGCTTTCGGCATCCGTACCCGTCTGGTCTCCGCGATCGGCCTGACGCTCTACACCGGGTACACGCTTGCAAGCGGAAGCTACGAGGCCGACAATCTCGGCATCGGTATCTTCGTCGCACTCGGGCTCGCCCTGCCGCTCATCGTGGCCGGCGGCGGAGCCTATGCAATGTATCGCAAAGGATGGTCCGGGTTGGCTGATCTCTAGCATCGTAACCGCACTGGTCGAACGGACTTAAACTCAGGGGCGTCGCGTGTTTTTGCGGCGCCCCCTTTTCGTTTCCAGGCCCCTTCTTTGGCCCCCCTTGCAGGGGCGGGCGGTTAACCAAGGGTTACGGATTCTGTTCAAATTTGGCGGGCTTTAGGGCAAAACTTGGGCGAACGACAGCGCCGGTGGTTGGGGGCTCTGTCTCACACATCGAGGAGTAACCCCATGAAAACCCGCATCACCGCGGCAGCAATTGCCGTGGCCAGCTTCCTGCTGCCCTCCACCCTGCTCGCCCAAAGCTCCGCCATCGGCTTTTCCGGCGCCGAACTCTCGCTCGGCCACATCAGCGGCGACAGCGGCAGCCTCACCACGCTCGACGCAAATGCCGGTTTCGCCATCACAGCGCAGCACGGCTTTCAGCTGGATGTGACCGTGGTCGATTATGGCGCCACATGGTTCGGGGCCATCGCCGGTCACCTCTATCTCCAGCCCACCCGGCAGGCAAAGTACGGGATCTTCCTCGCCTATGCCGACGCCAACGACACCGAGGCCGCAACCTTCGATGCCGGGGTCGAGGGCATCTGGAGCCTCGGCACCGCCACCACCCTCACCGCCCGCGCCGGTCTGGGCCGCGCCGATCCCTCCGAGGTCGACTATATCTTCGCCAGCCTCGGCGCCCGTCAGGCCCTGACCGACCAGCTCTCCCTCACCGGCTCGATCGCCCTGCTCGATGCCGACGAGGCCCGCGCCTCCTTCACCGCCGCCACCTATGATCTCGGCCTCGCCTACGCCCTGCCCTCGGCCCCGATCGAGGCCTACATCGGCGCCAGCCACACCCGGATCTCCGGCAGCCTCACCACCGCCGAAACCCGCCTCGCCATCGGCCTCACCGCCCGCATCGGCGGCCCCCGCACGGCCCGCGCCGCCGCCGCCGCCCGCAGCTTCGCCCCGGTCCGGCCCCTGCGCCCGCTGCTCGAGCGAAACATGGTCTGGGACTTCGTCGCCAACCGCTAGGGCTTTCCAAATCGGGGCGGAGGCCCTATCTCCGCCCCCATGACAAAACCTCTCCACATCATCGGTGCAGGCATGGCTGGCTCCGAGGCCGCCTGGCAGGCCGTTCAGGCCGGCCAGCCCGTGGTGCTGCACGAGATGCGCCCCCACGTCGGCACCTTCGCCCACCAGACCGGCAACTTCGCCGAAATGGTCTGCTCCAATTCCTTCCGCTCCGATGACGACGAGCAAAATGCCGTCGGCCTGCTCCACTGGGAGATGCGCGCCGCGCAGGGTCTCGTGATTTCCGCCGCCGACCGCCACGCCCTGCCTGCAGGTTCGGCCCTCGGGATCGACCGCGAGCCGTTCTCCGAGTGGATCACCGCGCAGCTTCGCGCCCATCCGCTCGTCACCGTTTCCGAGGCCGAAGTCACCGCCCTTCCCAAGCCCGAGGACGGCCTCGCCATCATCGCCACCGGCCCGCTGACCTCCGGCGCGCTGGCAGAGGCCATCGCCGCCGAAACCGGCGCCGAGGCGCTCGCCTTTTTCGATGCCATCGCCCCCATCGTCCACGCTGATACCGTCGACATGTCGGTCGCCTGGATGCAGTCGCGCTACGACAAGGGCGAGACCGAAGAAGAGCGCACCGCCTACATGAACTGCCCGATGAACCGCGAGCAGTATGAAGCCTTCATCGACGCGCTGCTCGAAGCCGACAAGACCGAGTTCCGCGAGGGCGAGACGGCAAAGTATTTCGACGGCTGCCTGCCGATCGAGGTCATGGCCGAGCGGGGCCGCGAAACCCTGCGCCACGGCCCCATGAAGCCCATCGGCCTGACCAACAGCCACAAACCCGAAGAGAAGGCCTATGCCGTTGTCCAGCTCCGGCGCGACAACAAGCTCGGCACGCTCTTCAACATCGTCGGCTTCCAGACCAAGATGAAGTACGGCGCGCAAACCGCTGTTTTCAAAATGATCCCCGGGCTGGAAAACGCCAGCTTCGCCCGCCTCGGCGGCATCCACCGCAACACCTTCCTCAACAGCCCCACGCTGCTTGACGATGAAATGCGCCTCAAGTCCCAGCCCCACATCCGCTTCGCCGGCCAGATCACCGGCGTCGAAGGCTACGTCGAAAGCACCGCGATGGGCCTCCTCGCAGGCCGCCTTGCGCTGGCCGAGCTGCGCGGCGAAAGGCTTCCTCCGGTGCCGCAGACCACCGCCATGGGCGCGCTCGTCACCCACATCACCGGCGGCGCCGAGGCCAAGACCTTCCAGCCGATGAACGTCAACTTCGGGCTCTTCCCTCCGGTCGAGGCCAAGGGCGGGCGGCGCGGCCGCAAGGACCGCTACAAGGCCTACACCGACCGCGCCAAGGAAGACTGGCAGGGCTGGTTGAACGCCGCCGCACAACCTGCTGAAACCGCGTGACATTCACCACCCGCTTCGCCCCATCTCCCACTGGCCCGCTGCACCTGGGCCATGCCTTCTCGGCCCTCACCGCCGCCGACAGGGCCCGCGCCGCCGGGGGCCGCTTTCTGCTGCGGATCGACGATCTCGACCAGTCCCGCGCCCGACCCGAGTGGGAAAACCAACTCAAGGGCGATCTCGCCTGGCTCGGCCTCACCTGGCCCGAGCCCTGCCGCCGCCAGTCCGAGCACCTGCCCGACTATCGCGCCGCCCTCGACGCGCTCGCGGCACAGGGCCTCACCTATCCCTGCCAGTGCTCCCGCCGTGACATCACCGCCGCCGCCTCCGCCCCGCAGGAAGGCGCGCCGCACTTCGGCCCCGATGGGCTGATCTACCCCGGCACCTGCCGCGCCCGTCCGATGTCGGAGGCCGCGCCGGGCGATGCCATCCGCCTCAATGTCGAAAAGGCCCTCGGCCAGGGCGCCCTGCCGGGCTTCACCGAAACCGGCCCCGCCCACGCCGGCCAGCACCTGCTGACGGCCGACTACCTGCTCACCGGCATCGGCGATCCAGTGCTCGCCCGCCCCCAGATGGGCGCCAGCTATCACCTCTCGGTGGTCGTGGATGATGCCGCGCAGGGCATCACCCACGTCATCCGCGGCGAAGACCTCTTCACCGCTACCTTCCTCCACCGCTTCCTGCAAATGCTGCTCGACCTGCCGGTGCCCGCCTATCACCACCATCCGCTCATCCGTGACGACAACGGCAAGCGGCTCGCCAAGCGCGATGACGCCCGCGCCATCGCCCGCTATCGCGACGACGGGATGAGCCCGGAGGAAATTCGTGCGATAGTAGGGCTTTAGAGCCGGACCTTCACGCGATCGGCTCCGAGATCACCACCTCTTCACCCTCCCGAACCGCCGTGTAGAAGCAACTGCGCCGGTTGGTGTGGCAGGCAGGCCCCTCCTGCTCGACCAGCACCAGCAGGCAATCGCGGTCGCAATCCACCCGCAGCTCCACCAGCCGCTGCACATGCCCCGAAGTCTCGCCCTTCACCCAGAACGCCGCGCGCGAGCGCGACCAGTAGGTCACCCGGCCAGTCTCCAGCGTCCGCGCAACCGCCTCGGCGTTCATCCAGGCCACCATGAGCACCTCGCCGCTCGCCGCATCCTGCGCCACGGCGGGGATCAACCCCTTCGCGTCATAGACCAATGTATCGGTGTCAAACGACATGCCCGCTCCTTTGCATTCCGCACCCTCGCGGCTATCTATGGGGTGCACGTGCCGGAGGCCAACCCCATGAACGCCGAAAATGACCTTATAAAGCTCTACTCGGGCCGGATTCTGGCGCTGGCCGCGGATATTCCGCTGACCGACCGCCTCGATACGCCCCAGGCCACCGTCAAGCGCCGCTCGCCGCTCTGCGGCTCCACCGTCACCGTCGATCTGGTGGTCGAAGACGGGCGGATCGCGCAGTTCGGGCAGGACGTGAAGGCCTGTGCCCTCGGCCAGGCCTCCGCCGCCATCGTCGGGGCGCAGGTGATCGGGCGCACCGCCGAAGAGATCACCACGGCCCGCGACCAGCTCAAGGCCATGCTCACCGCCGAGGGCCCGGTGCCCGATGCCCCCTTCGACGCCTACGAAGTGCTCCTGCCCGCCCGCGACTACCGCAACCGCCATGCCTCGATCATGCTGGCGCTCGAGGCCACCGCAGAAGCCATGGAGCAGGCCGCGGGCTGATCTGCTCCTGTCGAATTGAGCGCCTTGCGGCGCATTCCTTTTATTTGTTTGCCTCCGGCGGGAGATATTTTCGGCAAGAAGATGCACCTGCCGCCCGCCTGCGCCCGTCTGGCGCCTCGTGCCACCTCCGGACAAAAAAAACCGCCGCACACCCGGGCTGGGTGGCGGCGGCAGGCAAGGACGGAGACAGGAACCGGGCGCCGGGCGGGGAAGGCCCATGAAGACGCTCGGAACAGGCAAGGAGCGCAATGCATCCCGAAGTTGGGGACAGATGGATGCAGCGCGCCCGGTCCCTGGACCGCAGGCAAGCAAGGTGACAAGAGGCAGATGTCACCCCGCAGAGAAAAACCTCAGAGAAGACCGGGCAGATGCAGCCCCCCGACCAGCAGAACCATCAGGGAGACGGCGCCAATGGCATCCTGTGCCAGGGGCGGTATGCGGTGGGTGAGCTTTGTGATCATGGGCGGTGATCCTTGAAGTGTTTCGTTGCACCTTTGTTCTCATATCATCGACCTCATGTCTAGAACTTTTTGAGAACATTCGTGAACAAAGGGGCAATCCCGGCGTTAACCTTTTGAGAACAAAAGGCTAACCCACCGAAAGAAGCCGGATCGCCCTGTCCTGCTCGGTCAGCCACAAAAGCATCCGCGCCGCCTCTCCCCGCGCGCTTTCCAGCGCCGGGTCCAGCTCCAGCAGGGCGCGCGCGTCGCTCTGGGCCAGCTCGGCCAGCGCCACCATGCGCTCCATGTCGGCAATGCGGAATTTCGGCAGCCCCGATTGCGCCGTCCCCAGCACATCGCCCGCGCCGCGCATCTCCAGATCGACCTCGGCAATCCGAAACCCGTCCTCGGTTTCGCGCAGCGTGGTCAGCCGCTGGCGCGCCGTCTCTCCCAGCGGCGCGGTGTAAAGCAGGATGCAGGTGCTCTCCGCCGCTCCGCGCCCGACCCGACCGCGCAGCTGGTGCAGCTGCGCCAGCCCGAAGCGCTCGGCCTGTTCGATCACCATGATCGACGCATTGGGCACATCGACCCCCACCTCGATCACCGTGGTCGCCACCAGCACGCCCGTGCGCCCGGCCACGAAGCCCGCCATCGCGGCGTCCTTCTCCGCCGGGGGCATCTGGCCGTGCACCAGCCCCACGGCGCCCTCGCCCAGGGCCGCGCGCAGCCTCTTGAACCGCTCTTCCGCCGCCGTCGCCTCGCTCACCTCGCTCTCGCCCACCAGCGGGCAGACCCAGTAGCACTGCCGGCCCTCGGCCACCGCGCTGCGCAGCCGCTCCACCACGCTGTCGAGCCGCTCGGTGCTGATCATGGCCGTCACCACCGGCGTCCGCCCCGGCGGCTTCTCGTCGAGCACCGAAATCTCCATGTCGCCATATTGCGTCAGCGACAGCGACCGCGGAATCGGCGTGGCCGACATCACCAGCACATCCACCGCCGCGCCCTTGGCCCCGAGCCGGGCGCGTTCGTTCACCCCGAACCGGTGCTGCTCGTCGATCACCGTCAGCCGCAGGTCGGCAAATTCCACCGCTTCCTGAAACAGCGCGTGGGTGCCCACCACGATCTGCGCCGCGCCACTGGCAATCGCGGCAAGCTTGGTTTCCCGTTCCGCCCCCTTGTCGCGCCCGGTCAGCAGCTCGATCCGCAGGCCCGCCGCCGCCGCCAGCGGGCTGAGCGAGGCGAGGTGCTGGCGGGCCAGAATTTCGGTCGGCGCCATCATCACGCCCTGCCCGCCCGCCTCCACGGCAATCAGCAGGGCCATCAGCGCCACAAGGGTCTTGCCCGCGCCCACATCGCCCTGCAGCAGGCGGTTCATCCGCTTGGGCGCGCCCATGTCGCCTGCAATCTCCGAGATCGCCCTGAGCTGAGCGCCGGTTGGTTTGTAGGGCAGCGATTTCAACACCTTGTCCTGCATCTCGCCGGTGCCGGTGGTGGCAATTCCGGGCTTGGTGCGGCTGGTGGAGCGGGCAAGGGCAAGGGTGAGCTGATGGGCGAAGAGCTCGTCATAGGCGAGGCGACGGCGGGCGGGCGAGGTGTCAGATACCTCGGCAGGCGTGGTCGGCTGATGGGCCGAAGCCAGCGCCTCGTGCCAGCGCGGCCAGCCCTCGCGGCGGGCCAGCGCCGGGTCGATCCACTCCTCAAGCTCCGGCGCCCGCGCCAGCGCTGCCTCGGCGGCCTTGCCCATCACCCGCTGCGTCACCCCGGCGGTCAGCGGGTAGATCGGCTCGTGCTCGGGAATGTCGCCCGCCTCCTCCGGGCGCTCGATATGGTCGGGATGCACCATCTGCGCCTGCCCGTCGAAATGCTCCAGCTTGCCCGAAATCACCCGGCGCTGGCCGGTCGGCAGCTGCTTCTCGATCCACTTGGAGCCGCCCCGAAAGAACACCAGCGTGATCGTGGTGGCGGCATCTTCCACCTCCACCCGATACGGGCCACCGGGGCGCGAGCTGCCGCGATGGCGCCCCACCGTCACCTCCACCGTCACAACCGTACCCGGCGGAACCCCCTGCACCGTGTCGCGCCGCCGCCGGTCGACCATGCCATGGGGCAAGGTGAACAGCAGGTCGCGCGGGCGCGCGATGCCCGCTCCCTCCAGCGCTGCCTTGATCTTGGGGCCGACGCCGGGGAGCGTGTCGATCCCGGCGAACAGCGGGAAAAGCCGTGTCGGCCGGGTGCTCATGCGTCGCCGATCAGCGACAGCCAGCCATCTTCGTCCAGGGTCTCCACCCCGAGATCGGCGGCCTTCTTGGCCTTGCTGCCCGCGCCCGGACCGGCCACCAGCAGGTCGGTCTTGGCGCTGACGCTGCCCGAAACCTTGGCCCCCAGCGCCTCGGCCCGCGCCTTGGCCTCGGCGCGGGTCATCTTCTCGAGCGTGCCGGTAAACACCACCGTCTTGCCCGCCACCGGGCTGCCGGAGGCGCGGGCCTCGGGGGCCTGCGGGCTGAGATGCGGCAGGAGCCGGTCCATCGCGGCGCGCTCATCGGGGTTGGCGAAGGCGTCCGACAGCGAAAGCGCCAGCGTCGGGCCGATCCCGTCGGTGCCGATCAGGTCGGCCCAGGCTTCGGCCGCCTCGGGGGGCACCTCGGCGTCAATCCCGGCGCGCGCCTCGGCAAGCCGGGCGCGGCGGCCCTCCGCGGCGGCGCGGGCCCGCTCGGCCTCAGCGGCCTCATCGGCCTGCCGCTGCGCCAGCGCGGCGGGCCGCGCGGTATCGAGTGCCGCCGCCATCTCCTGCCAGCCGCCGTAGTGGCGCGCCAGATCCTGCGCGGCCACCTCGCCGACATGGCGGATGCCGAGCCCGAAGATCAGCCGCGCCAGAGGGATTTCTCTCTTTTCGTCAATGGCTTCAAAGAGGTTCTTCGCGCTGGTCTCGCCCCAGCCGTCCCGGTTGGCGAGCTTGGTCATGTTCGCGCTGTCGCGCTCCGCCAGCGTGAAGATATCCGCAGGCTCCTTCACCCCAAGCTGGTCGTCGCCATAGAAGGCCTCCACCTGCTTGGCCCCCAGCCCCTCGATGTCGAAGGCCGCGCGCGAGACGAAATGCTTCAGCTTCTCCACCGCCTGCGCCGGGCAGATCAGCCCGCCGGTGCAGCGACGCACCGCATCGCCCTCCTCGCGGATCGCCGGGCTGCCGCACTCGGGGCAGGTCTCGGGAAACACATAGGCCTCCGCCCCCTCGGGCCGCTTGGCAAGGTCCACATCCGCCACCTTCGGGATCACGTCGCCCGCGCGATAGACCTGCACCCAGTCGCCGGGCCGAATGTCCTTGCCGCCCCGGATCTCGCCGCCCTTGGCATCGCGCCCGGCAATGTAATCCTCGTTGTGCAGCGTCGCATTGCTCACCACCACGCCGCCCACCGTCACCGGCTCCAGCCGCGCCACCGGGCTCAGCGCGCCGGTGCGGCCCACCTGAATCTCGATCTCGCGCAGCCAGGTCCAGGCCAGCTCGGCCGGGAACTTGTGGGCAATCGCCCACCGCGGCGTGGTCGAGCGAAAGCCGAGCCGGGCCTGAAGCGCCAGATCGTTCACCTTGTAGACCACCCCGTCGATGTCATAGCCCAGCGTCGCGCGTTTCTGCTCGATCTCGCGGTAATGCGCGATCATCTCCTGCGGCCCGGCGCAGAGCGCGGTATCGGCATTGGTCGAAAATCCCATCGCCGCCAGCCGTTCGATGGCACCGAACTGGGTCTCCGCCAGCGGCTCCGAAAGTTCGCCCCAGGCATAGGCAAAGAACCGCAGCGGCCGCGCCCGGGTGATCTCGGCATCGAGCTGGCGCAGCGAGCCTGCGGCCGCATTGCGCGGGTTGGCAAAGAGCTTGCCGCCCGCCGCCTCTTGCCGGGAGTTCAGCGCGGCAAAATCCTCGTGGCTCATGTAGACCTCGCCGCGCACCTCGAGCACCTCGGGCGCGGCCTCGATCTGCTCGGGGATGTCCGCGATGGTGCGGGCATTCGCGGTCACGTTCTCCCCGGTCTCGCCATCGCCGCGCGTCGCCGCCTGCACCAGCCTGCCGCCCTCGTAGCGCAGGCTCAGCGAAAGCCCGTCGATCTTGGGCTCGGCGGTATACTCCAGCCCCTCCTCGCGCCCGAGGTAGCTGCGCACCGAGCGGTCGAACTCGGTCACATCCGCATCGTCGAAGGCATTGCCGAGCGACAGCATCCGCACCGCGTGGCGCACCTTCGAGAATGTCTCCGAGGGCGCCGCCCCCACCTGGTCGGAGGGCGAGTCGGCGCGTTTGAGGTCGGGAAAGGCGGCTTCGATCGCCGCGTTGCGCCGCTTCAGCGCGTCGTATTCCCCGTCGTCGATCACCGGCGCATCGGCCGCGTGATAGGCCTCGTTGGCCTTGCCCAGAAGCGCCGCCAGCCGGGCCAGCTCGGCCTCGGCCTCGGCGGCGCTCATGCGGCCGATCTCATCCGTCCCGCCGGACTTGCTGTCAGACATCCCCGTCCTCTCCGAAAGCTGCCCCTGATTGATAGGAGGCCGCCCCGGAGAGGTCCAGAGAGGGGTGAGTGGTGGTGGTCTTCATGCTGACGTCCGCAGGCCCGGGCGTCCGGCCCCGGGAGGCACAGCGCGCGGCGGGCCCGCGAAGGGGCCACACCGCCGGCGCCGCGCTCAGGCGCCGACGGCGAGGCGATTGTCGCCGCTGTCTTCCATCGGTTCGGGATCGCGCAGCACGTAGCCCCGGCCCCAGACCGTTTCGATATGATTGTCGCCGCCCGTGGCCGTGGCCAGCTTCTTGCGCAGCTTGCAGATGAACACGTCGATGATCTTCAGCTCGGGCTCGTCCATGCCGCCATAGAGATGGTTGAGAAACATCTCCTTGGTCAGCGTCGTGCCCTTGCGCAGGCTCAGAAGCTCCAGCATCTGGTACTCCTTGCCCGTCAGGTGCACCGCACGCCCCTCCACCTCCACCGTCTTGGCATCGAGGTTCACCACGATCTTGCCGGTCTTGATGACCGATTGCGCGTGGCCCTTCGAGCGGCGGATGATCGCGTGGATCCGCGCCACCAGCTCCTCGCGGTGGAACGGCTTGGTCAGGTAGTCGTCGGCGCCAAAGCCGAACCCCTTGATCTTGTTCTCGGTGTCATCAGCGCCCGACAGGATCAGGATCGGCGTGTCGATCCGTGCAAGCCTGAGTTGTCTGAGCACTTCATGGCCCGTCATGTCGGGGAGGTTGAGATCGAGCAGGATCAGGTCGTAGTCATAGAGCTTGGCAAGGTCGATCCCCTCTTCTCCCAGATCCGTCGAGTAGACGTTCAGGTTGGCGTGGGTCAGCATCATCTCGATGCTTTTTGAGGTCGTGGGATCGTCTTCAACCAAGAGTATGCGCATCGGAATGCTCCGTTTATCTACTGTTCAACTTTGACCATGCATCACAATGGTTAATTGCCAGTTACCAATGGTAAACAGTGTCAGGCTACAACCCAACGTTGTCCATATCACTATTTTTGGGGAGTTGGTTTTGCACAGGTGAAGTACCGCGGAAGACCCGGGCAGCCGATGCGCTCAGCGAAACTTCTGCAAGCTCGTCGCCTTCAGCGCCTGCTCGCCATGCGCGGCCACCGCCTGCGCCCAGCTGGCATATTCCTCTTCGGAAATCGCGTAGGTTTCCATGCAGTCTTCGAGCGAAATCAAGCCGTTCTCCACCGCCCGCACCACGGCGGCCTTTCGGCTGGCCACCCAGCGGCGCGTCTCGCGCGACGGCAGATCGGCTCGGGTCATCACCGATCCATCTGGCAGCGTCACCGCGCGTGGGCCATCTATGCGTTTGAGGAACATGCCTGTCTCGCCATTCGCCTGAACATGAGCATATAGGCACGTGCGGCTTAACGGGGAATGAACCCACCCTTGAGAGTACTTAGGATTTTCCTATATTCCCCCCTTCTTCACCGACTCATCCAACCCCGGACCCTTCCCCATGCCGCTCGACGCGCTCAACTCCCTCGGATTCGCCAAGCCCCCGGAACAGACCCGGGTGGTCGTTGCCATGTCGGGCGGGGTCGACTCCTCCGTGGTGGCCGCCGAACTCAAGAGCCAGGGCTACGACGTGGTCGGCGTCACCCTCCAGCTCTACGATCACGGCGCGGCGCTCGCCAAGAAGGGCGCCTGCTGTGCCGGGGTCGATATCCACGACGCCCGCCGCGTGGCCGAAACCATGGGCTTCCCGCATTACGTCCTCGACTACGAGAACATCTTCAAGGATGCGGTGATCGAGGAATTCGCCGAAAGCTACCTTGCCGGCGCAACCCCGGTGCCCTGCATCCGCTGCAACGAGCGGGTGAAGTTCAAGGACCTGCTCGAAACCGCCAAGGATCTCGACGCCGATTGCATGGCGACAGGCCATTACATCCAGCGCAAGGCCGGCGCGCACGGGCCCGAGCTGCACATGGCGGGCGACGAGAACCGCGACCAGTCGTATTTCCTGTTCTCCACCACCCCCGAGCAGCTCTCCTTCCTGCGCTTCCCCCTCGGCCACCTGACCTCCAAGGCCGAAACCCGCGCGCTGGCGCAGAAGCACGGGCTGGAGGTGGCCGACAAGCCCGACAGCCAGGACATCTGCTTCGTGCCCAATGGCAACTACGCGAGCGTGATCGAAAAGCTGCGCCCCGGCGCGGGCGAGCCGGGCGAGATCGTCGACATGCAGGGCAACGTTCTGGCGCAGCACAACGGGGTGATCCACTACACCATCGGCCAGCGGCGCGGGCTGGGCATCGGCGGGCTCTCCACCCCGCTCTATGTCGTCAAGCTCGACCCGAACACCCGGCAGGTGATCGTCGGCCCCAAGGAGGCGCTGGCCAAACGCGCCGTGCCGGTGCGCGAGATCAACTGGCTGGGCGACACGCCGCTCGAGCCGGGACAGGAGATCGAGATCCGCACCCGCATCCGCTCCACCCGCCCGCCGGCCGAGGCGGTGCTGCGGCCGCTGGCCGATGGCACGGCGGAGGTCGAGCTTCTGGCGGCGGAAGAAGGGGTATCGCCCGGGCAGGCCTGCGTGTTCTACGCGCCTGAAGGCTCTCGGGTGCTGGGCGGTGGCTGGATCTGGCGCGGCGCCTGATCCTAGTGGGCGGCCATGCCCATCTGGCGCTCGGCGCCGGGCATCCCGTCCACCACGGCCTGCGGAAGGGCAACCCCCTCGAACAGCTCTTCCACGAGACAGGAAATCAACTGCCCCCGGGTGGTGTAGCCGGTCTTGCGGTAAACCGCGTTCATCTGGCTCTTCACGGTTGAGGCGCTGGTGCCGCGCAGGCTGGCAATCTCGGCATTCGAGAAGCCCTTCATGGCATAAACCGCCACGCTGCGCTCGCTGTCGGAAAGATCCCACTGGTTGAAGAGCTGCTGCAGGTGCTGCGAGAAGTTGCCCGAAGCCACGTCGACCTGACGGTTCAGCTCGCTCACCCGGCGCTGGCTGCGCCGCAGGAACAGCGCCGAGACCACGAGGCCGATGACCAGCCCGACCGAGGCCATGAGCTGGATCATCTCCTGCCACTCATAGGGAATGGGCGCAGTGCGCAGCCCGAGGATCTCGCTCCAGAGGTCGCCCACGAAGAACAGCGCACCGAGCGCCTGCAGGGCCAACGCCACATAGAGCGTGCCCCGCCGGACCAGCCGCGCCAGCGGAACGGGTGGGCTGCCCCCCTCCCGCACCGGACGGCTGAACGGAGCAGGCCTGCCGCCTGCCCCGAAGTCTATGGGGAAATCAGTTGCCAAGGCTCACACCGAGACCGCCGACAGAAGCCGAAACGCCCCCACCGCCAACCGATGCCGAAACCCCGCCGCTGCCGCCCACGCTGGCCGACACACCGCCACCGCCGCCGACATTGGCCGACACGCCGCCGCTGCCGCCAACGTTGGCAGACACGCCATCGCCGCCGCCAACGCCAACCGAAACGCCGCCGCCGCCGCCGCCACCGGCAGAAACACCGCCGCCGCCGACACCGACATTCACCGATTTCTTGGTGGAGCGTTTCACCTGGGCGCTGCCTTCGCGCAGCTTGAAGACCTTCAGAATGACGTCATGCTT
Source organism: Oceanicola sp. 502str15 (assembly GCF_024105635.1). NCBI lineage: Bacteria > Pseudomonadati > Pseudomonadota > Alphaproteobacteria > Rhodobacterales > Roseobacteraceae > Oceanicola > Oceanicola sp. 502str15. The sequence continues at coordinate 1,010,568 of NZ_WYDQ01000001.1, read as the reverse complement.
GATCTCGCCGGTCGAGCGGCTGACCACGATCTCGCGCAGGTGCACGCGGTTCTGGGCGACGATCTTCACGCGCCCGAGCATGGTGCTCGACATCTTCACGACACGGTAGCCATCCCCCTCGAGGGTGGCGATCACATCTGTATACCGCTGCCGCGCGAGGATCACCTGATCCTGGGGCGCGGCGCGCGCGCCGCTGCGCGAAGCACTCGCGGCCTCTGCCGAGACGGCACCCAGAACGAGCGCGGCGCCAGCGGCCATTGTCACGATTCGAAATGTATTTCTGTGGGTCATGGCAGATCCCTCCTGATGATTCGAATGTGCTGTCGAAATGCGGCAGGTCTGCGGTTTTTGAATGAAATTAGATCGACTTTGGGGCTTAAATCCGGCCCTTCCACCCTGGGTACGATCGCGATTTTCGACGATTTCAGGGGGGTGGAAAGATCACGCAAACCCCTTGTTTTCATGAAAACCCCTATAGACCACAGGGTGGAAAACCCCCTCTTCCCCCCATTGGCCAATTTCGAGGTGGCCGGAAACATGGCGAAGTTTGGTCATCAACTGCACCGAGCGCCCCCCGCTCCACTGCACCCCCCAAACCGCATCCGGCACACCAGCCAGACGCACCACAAGGAACCGAACCGATGACCAAGCTCGCCCCCCTCGCCCGTCAGCGCCGCCAAGCCGCTCTTGCCGCCATCATCCGCCCCCACGGCGACAATGTCATCGCGGTCGACTTCCGCAAATCCCGCCGCGCCGCGCCGGTCCTGCCCCTTGACCTGGGCATGCGCCAGGCCGTGCTGCACAGCGCCGCCAACACCGACCTCCTCCCCCTCGCCGCCTGATACCCTCAGCGCCCCCCCCACCAAGCCCCCCCAACGAAGGACCGTACAGATGATCAACCTCGCCTCCATCGCCCGCAAGAACCGTGAAACCGCCCTCCTCGGCCTCGCCCGCCGCCGCAGCGGCAACGTCGTGAACGTTGCCTTCGGCCGCGACCGCAGCGCCCCGATGCCGGTTCTCGATTTCGGGGCCCGCCGCCGCGCCTTCGCCGAGATGGCCGCCGAAGTGGCCGCAGAGCTGCCCCCCATGCCCATGACCAACCGCCAGCCCACGCTCGTGCTGGTGTCCGACGCAAAGACGCTGCCGCAGGCCGCCTGAGCGTCACCCTCCAAGGCAAGGGCGGCCCCCGCCGCCCGTGCCTCCCGCTCGCCGCGCTCCCGCGCTTCCCGGTTCGGCCGGGGCCGGCGGGCGGGCCCTTCGGGGCCCGCCATCACTCCAGACCGAACCCGTATATCTCGACCTCCAGTGAAACGACGACGCCCGGCAGCTTACCCCCTGCCGGGCTTGTTTCGAGTCCGAAGCCCTTCACCATCCGCCCGCCCCGCGGCGCCGTATCGCCGCCCCGGTAACGGCGCAGGCCGGGAAAGGAAGGGTCGCGCTCCTCCGCCCATGTCTCCACCATCGCCTCGGCCCCGTGCACCAGCTCCGCGGCCAGCTCGCGGCCCCAGTAAACCCCGTAGCCCTCGCAGAACAGCCGCACATCCGCCCCGCCCGGCCAGGGCCGGAGCCCGGCCCTGCGCGCGGATATAAGCGCCCGGTGTGTGCGATGGCCATAACGGGTGCAGCTGAGGGTGAGCCCATGGGGCGGCGTGTCTGCCGCGCCCGGAGTCTGAAACATGGCGCTCCAGTACAGCGGATCCGCGCCATCGCCCGGATCGGCCGCCGCGGCAATCCGGCGGGTGCCGGGCCAGGCAATCGCCAGCTCGGCCAGCACCCCCTCGGGCGCATCGAGCGACAGGTCGAGCAGCACCGCCAGCGCCCCATCCGCCTCTGCCTCCTGCGACAGGGCCGCCCGGCCCGCGCAAAGGGCCATGGCAAAGGCCAGAAAGACGCCAACCACCCGGTGCACCACACGACACCTCCAACAGCAAACCGCGTCCAGTCTAGGCGCAGTCGGCCAGTGGACAAAGCGGCTTGATGTCAGCCGGCGGGGCGGGCGGTTTCCGACGCCGTTCAGTGGGGGGCCAGCCCCCCACACCCCCCGGAGATATTTGCAGCAAGAAAATGAACAGGGTCAGTTTATATGGGCGAGGACAGAGCGTGCGGCCCGCAGGCCGGGCGGTTCCTCGCCGCGGCCGAGGCGCGACATGGAGAGGGCCATGGCTTCGAGCTGGGCGCCCGGCGCGGCGAGCACGGCGGTGAGGCCCTCGGCAATCCTTGCCGGCTTGCAGTCGGCCCCGATGAACTCGGGGATGGTGCGGCTCTCGGCGACGAGGTTCACCAGCGTGACCGTGTCCACCTTCAGCATCCGGCCGATGATCTGGCGGCTGAGCCAGCTCATGTCATAGGCGATCACCATCGGCAGCGCATTGGCCGCCAGCTCCAGCGAGACCGTGCCCGAGGCCGCCAGCGCAACATCGGCGGCAGCGAAGGCGGCGCGCTTCTCGGCCTGGGCCGCCTTTGCGGGCTGGTCGCGCGGGTCGAGCAGCACCGGGGTGCCGGGCCAGCGGGCGGTGAGCTCCTTCACCAGCCCCGCCGTCGAGGCAACGCAGGGCACCACAACGCGGGTGTCGGGGCGCGCCGCCACCAGCGGGCGCAGCGCCTCGCCGAAGATCGGGGCCAACCGATTCACCTCGCCGCGCCGCGAGCCAGGCAGCGCCATGATCAGCGGCGCGGCGCCAATCCCATGGGCGGCACGAAACGCCGCGCCCTCCTCCGCATTGGCCACCGGCTCGGAAACCACCGGATGCCCGACGAAATCGCAGCTCATCCCCGCGGCCTCCATATAGGGCGGCTCGAAGGGGAAGAGCGCCAGCACATGGTCGATCACCTGCGCCATCTTCTCGGCCCGGTGCGGACGCCAGGCCCAGACCGTAGGCGCAACGTAATGCACTGTTTTCACGTCGCATTCGGCCTTCACCCGCCGCGCCACCCGCAGGCAGAAATCGGGGCTGTCGATGGTGAGCAGCACATCGGGCTTCCAGGCCACCACCTCGGCGGCGCATTGCTTGATCCGCCGCATCAGGGCGCGATACTTGGGCAGCACCTCGGCGATCCCCATCACCGAGAGCTCCTCCATCGGAAACAGGCTCTCCAGCCCCTCGCCCGCCATGCCGCTGCCGCCCACGCCGCGAAACTCCACACCCGGGGCCAGCGCCTTCAGCCCGCCCATCAGCGCCGCGCCCAGCCGGTCGCCCGAGGGCTCGCCCGCGATGACGAACACCCTCACGCCTCGCCTCCGGGGCGCACCCAGAGAAACATCTCCACCGCATCGGCCATGGCCACGCAGGTCTCGACGTCGAGCACCATCACGCCGCCCGCCTCCAGCACGATGCCGGTCAGCCCGGCCTCGGCGGCGCGCATCACCGTGTCGGGGCCGATCACCGGCAGGTCGGCGCGGCGGTCCTGACCGGGCTTGGGGGCCTTGTAGAGCAGGCCGCCGCCGGGCAGCGCAGGGTCGCGCTCGGGCAGGCGCGAGCCGTCCCGGGGGGAGAAGAAATCGGCAAAGTCGCCGATCCAGTCCATCGCCTGATCCATCAGCGACGCGCCCTTCAGCACCTCCTCCTCGCGGTTCTTCGCCTCTTCGGGGGTGCGCAGGAGCGAGCGCAGCATCCAGTCGGTGCCGCCGATCGCCTCGATCGCCAGCGCCTGCCCGGCCGCCACCACGCAGGCCTGCCCCACATCCGCCGCCCCCATGGCGGTCACGATGGCCTCGGCCCGCGCCGCATCGGCCACATCCTCCGCGCTCGGCCCGGCACTGGTGAGCACGCCCGCCGCGGGCAGCAGCTCGGGCGCAATCTCATGGGCGGCACGCACCGCCAGCCCGGCCTCTTCGAAGATGGCAATGATCTCGCGCAGCGCCGCATCATCGCCCCGCAGCACTGCCCCGCTGATCCGGGGCACCAGTGGCGCCGTCGCCGAGTCAACCAGATCGGACCGCAGCTCGGGGCGGCGCACCGCGCCCGCCATGCAGACCTCCTGCACCCCGCGCTGCTTCAATCCGTGAATGAAACTGCCCAGCCGCTCGAGCCGAAAGCGCTCGTCCACCTCCAGATGCGCCGGGCTGAACCCCTCCAGCGCGCAGATCCGGACCGGCCCCTTCGCCGCAAGCGCAATCCGGGCGGGCAGTTGGCCCTGCCCTGCAATCAGCGCCAGCAAGGCGCTACTCCGGGGTCAGGAAAGAGCGGTCGCTCTCCCCGGTGACAAAGTCGACGATCCGGCGCACGTATTCGCTTTCGGTCTCCTCGCCCAGACGGCGCGCGCGGTCCTGAAACGCCCCCTCGCCCTGCGCCAGCATCTGGTAGGCCGCCCTGAGCGCGGTGATGTCCGAACGCGCCACACCGGCCCGCTTCAGCCCCACGAGGTTGAGCCCGTCGAGCTTGCCCCGGCTGGCCTCGACCAGCCCGTAGGGGATGACATCGCGCGTCACCATGCTCACCGCCCCGATGATTGCGCCCTGCCCGATCCGCACCCATTGATGAATGCCCGAAAGCCCGCCGATGATCACATCATCCTCGATCACGCAATGCCCCGCGACAGCGGCGGAGTTGACGATCACCACCCGGCTGCCGACCTGCGCATCATGGGCCACATGGGCGCCCGCCATGATCAGGCAGTCGTCGCCCACACGGGTCACGCCGCCCCCACCCTCGGTGCCGCAGTTGATCGTCACATGCTCGCGGATGCGGTTGCGCGCGCCGATCACCAACCGCGTCTTCTCGCCCGAAAACTTCAGATCCTGCGGGATCTCCCCGATCACCGCGAAGGAAAACACCGTGCACTCCGGCCCGATCTCGGTGTTGCCGGTAATCACCGCATGGCTCTTGATCAGGCAGCCCTCGCCGATCTTCGCTTCGGGGCCGATGTAGGCAAAGGGGCCGATATCGACACCCGCGCCAATCACCGCGCCTTCATCGACGCAGGCGGTGGGGTGGATCGTGGCGGTCGAGGCGACGCTCATTTGCCCTCCGAAGCGGCGGCCTGCGGCATGTCCATCATGGCGGTAAACTCGGCCTCGGCGGCCATCTCGCCCTCCACCTTCGCCTCGCCCTTGAACTTCCACACCTTGCCGCCGGGCTTGCCGCGGGTCACGCTCACATGCAGCTCCAGCACATCGCCGGGCACCACCTTGCGGCGAAACTTCACGCCCTCCATGCCCATGAAATACACCAGCATCCCCTTGTCCTGAAGCTCCAGCGACGCCCCCACCATCACCGCCGCGGTCTGCGCCAGCGCCTCGATGATGGTGACGCCGGGCATGATCGGCGCACCGGGAAAATGGCCCTGAAAATGCGGCTCGTTGAAGGTGACATTCTTGATGCCAACCGCGCTCTCGCAAAACTTCACGTCGCGCACCTTGTCCACCAGCAAGAACGGGTAGCGGTGCGGAATGATCCGCTGGATCATCTCCAGATCAACGGTTTCGGGGGTATCGCTCATGCTGTTTGTCCTTCCTGCGCCTCAGTCCGAGCCTGTGCCGCCTTCGTCCACCGGCTCGCCGGTGGCAAACGGGATCTCGCCCGGCTCTTGAGTGTCTTCTTCTTCCGGCGGGGTGGCAAGGCTGCCGCCGTCTCCCAAAATCTCGTCGACGCGGGCCCGCACCACGTCCGTCACGTCCACATCCGACACCGCCAGCAGGATCGCGCGGGAATCGAGGATCACCGAGGCGCCCCGCGCCTCCACCACTTCGCGCACCACCGGGCCGATGGCCGAGTTGAACAGTTGCTGATCGCGCTCCTGCCGACGTTGCAGGCTGCGGGTCTTGGCCTCCTGCTCGGCGCGGATCTCGGTCACCTTGTCATCAAAGGCGGTCGCCAGCGCGCGAAAGGCGGCAGGCTCCATCGTCTGGCGCCGCTCGGTCAGCGCGGCCTCCTCGGTTTCGAGCTGCTCCTGAATGCGGGCGTTCTCGGCAATCAGCTCGGAGCGCGCCGCATTCAGCTCACGCTGCAGGCGCTGGCCAAACAGCGTGGTCCGAAACAGCCGCTCCTGGTTGATCGTCAGCACCGACGAAGGCGGTCGTGCCCCCTCCTGTGCCGCAGCCGGGGCACCCGCCCCGGCCAGCCCGATCATCAGGGCCCCCAACATCAGCCCCGCCCGCAGCAGTCCTGCGCCCGGGGAATGTCTGCGCCCGGGCATCAGAAATCGGTGCGGATCGAAATGTCGAAGCTGCGCGTCTTGTCGTAGTCCTGCTTCATGATGGCTTCCGAGAAGTTGAAGCGCAGCGGCCCGATCGGGGTATCCCAAAAGACCGACAGACCGATGGCGGAGCGCCAGTGCAGTTCGTCGTCCACCGCAAAGGTGCCATCCGGCCCGCCGCCGGTGTCGTCGAGCCCCCAGACAGACCCGATGTCATAGAAGACGCCGCCCGAGATGCCGTATTCTTCCGGCAGCCCCAGCGGGAACTCCGCTTCGAGGCGCGCCACGAAGAAGAAGTTGCCCCCAAGCGCGTCCTCGTTGGTCACGTTCAGGTCGCGCGGCCCAACGCCGTTGGCCTCGAACCCGCGCATCTTGCCGTTCAGCGTGAAGCGATCCAGCACCGTGGAGCCGCCCGAAGTGTAGTGCAGCGCACCGCCCTCCAGTTCGGCCCGCAGCGTGACCTCCTCGTTCCACACCTTGGTCTGTGCAGTCATCGCGGCGGTGGTCTTGATATACTGGTTCTCGCCGTCCAGCCCGCCGAAGTCCTGCCCGAAGCTGAAGCGGATCGCCGCGTTCGGGTTCAGGCCGGTGATGCGGCTGTCATAGATATAGGTGTATCCCACCGAGGCATCCCAGCGCTCACCCTCTTCGTTGCGCAGGATGAAGGACGAGCCGGTATCGGCCCCGCCATCGCCCACGTCGATCCCCGAAAGCTCGCGATAGGACAGCGCGGTGCGCACCTGAAGGCGGCTGCGCTCTGCCAGCGGAAACTCGAACAGCGGGCGGATCACACCGATGGTGGTGTCATAGCGCGAGTTCTCCGATTCCGTCTGGCGATAGTTGGCGTCGATCCCGAAGGTCACCTCGCGGCCCAGGAAGGCCGGCTCCCGGAACCCGAAGTTCACCGCCTTGGCCGAGCTGGTGGTATCCAGCCCGAAGCTCAGCGACTGGCCACGGCCGAGGAAGTTGCGCTCCGAGAAGCTGATGTTGAAGCCAAGTCCGGCGTCCGAACCGTAGGAGGCGCCAAAGCCGAGCGAGCCCGTCGAGGCTTCCACCACGTCGACATCCACCACGACCTGGTCTTCCGAGGAGCCCTGCCGCGCGTTCACATCCGCCGTCTCGAAGAAGCCGAGCGCGCGGATGCGCTCTGCCGCTTCGCGGATCTCGCGCGGGTTGAACGGGTCACCTTCCACCACCTTGAACTGGCGGCGCACCACCCGGTCCAGCGTCGAGGCGTTGCCCTCGATGTCGATCCGCTCGACAAAGATGCGCGGACCCTTGGAGATGGCAAAGTTGATGTCCAGCGTCAGCGCCCGCTCGTTGCGGGTCACCTGCGGCTCGACCCGCATGAAGTTGATGCCCTTCTGCGCCGCCAGCCGTTCCAGACGGCTGATGTTGGTCTCCACGATCTGCGGATTGTAGACCCGGCCCTGCCGGACCCGCAGCGCACGGGCAAACTCGTTGGCATCCACTTCCGGCATCGACGAGGTCACCGTGACCTTGCCGATCCTGAACTGCTGCCCTTCCTGCACGTTGAAGGTGACGAGGAAGGCGTCGCGGTTGCGGGTGATCTCGGCGGTCGCGCTCTGCACCCGGAAGTCGATGTAGCCCCGGCTGAGGTAGAAGTCGCGCAGCACCTGCTTGTCGAAGGCAATGCGCTCCTCGATCAGCGTGTCGCTCTGGATCAGCTGGCGGAAGATCCCGGCCTGCTTGGTCTCAAGCGCGCCGCGCAGGCGGCGGTCCGAATACTTGCGGTTGCCGACAAAGCTGATGCGCTCGTTCTCGACCGTGCGGCCCTCGGTCGCTTCGAACACGAGGTCAACCTGGTTGCCGCTGCGGCGGATGATCTTGGGGGTCACGGTGGCGGCGACCCGGCCCTTCACCCGGTAGAGCTCGGTGATGGCGGCGGCATCGGCCTCGACCTGCCCGGCCTGGAAGACGCGGCTGGTGCGGCTCTTGATGACGCTCTCCATCTCCTCGTCCTTCACCCGCTTGTTGCCCTCAAAGGCAATGCGGCGGATGGTGGGGTTCTCGCGGACGTTGATCACAAGCGTCGACCCGCGCGGAACCACCTCGACCGTGGCAAAAAGGCCGGAGCCCAGAATGTTCTGATAGGCGTCGTTGATCTGCGCCGCGCTCACCGTTTCGCCCCGGGCGATTCCGGCGTAGGAGACGATCGTTGCGGCATCGACCCGCTGGTTTCCGTTCACCTCGACCCGGCTGAAATTGAACGACTGCGCGCTCGCCTGGCTCGGAATGACCGTGTAAGCCATTGCAAATGTTGTGAAAATGACTAGTGCGACGCGCTGCATCAACGCTTTCGTCGCGCCCCGTCCCGCCCCGGTTTCGGCTGCTCGAAACATGCCCTCGGCCCCCAGTTTTTACCGCCTTTTGTTGTCCAACTTCACTAGCCGGTATTGGGGGTGGTGTCAAAGCGACGAAAGACGCCCGGGGGCGTCTTTTTCATCTGCACTTCAGCGGATTGCCTTCAGTTGAACAGCGTGCCGATCCAGGCACCACCGCCAAGGGCGGTCGCAATCGTCGCCACGTAGAGCAGCCGATCCGAGTTCAGCCGGACGATAAGGCTGAGGCTTTGATATCCTTCAGTCATGGTTTGCATGGGTGTACCCTGCATCTCCCGATTAGGTCCGGGCCAATGTCTATCGGCTGACTGTGTCACCATTTGGGCACCGCCCCCGCCAATTGTGGCAAGATTGCGGCGCCCGCCCGTGTCAGCTGAAAACGCCCGCCTCAGACAAACCAGGCCCGGATCTTCCAGAAGATCCCGCCCTCGCAGAACAGGTCGTTGCCAAGCGCAAAGACCATCAGGCTGAGGATCAGCGTCAGCCCGATCATCATCAGGATGTTCAGCAGCCGCTCGGGCGGCGGCTTGCCACTGACGGCTTCCCAGGCATGAAACACCAGATGTCCGCCATCCAGCACCGGGATCGGGAACAGGTTGAGCAGGCCCACCGCGGTCGACAGCACCGCCACGAACCAGATAAAGCTCTGCCCGCCCTGGCTCGCCATCTGCCCGGCGGTGGTCGCAATCTTCAGCGGGCCGCTCAGGTTGCACGAAGAGATCGCGCCCGAAATCATCTTGCCGAGGCCGTTGATCGAGCTGGTGACAATGAACCACGTCTGCTGCACGCCGTATTGCACCGCCTCAAGCGGGCCGAGCCGGTCGGTCGCGGGCTCGAAGGCGAGGCCGCCGTTGATGCCGATGAGATAGCGCGTCTCGAAGCCGCCGTCGGCGGTGGGCAGATCGGTGCGCCGCGGGGTCATGGTGAAATCGAGCGTCTCGCCCTCGCGCCAGACCTTCAGCGCCACCGGCGCCCCCTCGCCCGCCAGGACCGCCGCCTGCAATTCCTTGAAGGCGGTGATCGGTTCGCCGTCGATCGAGGTGATCACGTCGCCCACCTCCAGCCCGGCGTCGATCGCGGCCGAGTTGGGGCTGACCGAAGAGATCAGCGGCGGAAACGGCGTCGTGCCCTGCACGATCATCTCCGCCCCGTCGCGCTCGATCCGGTAGGCCACGGGCCGGGTCAGGTCGAGATCGGCGGTCGCGTCGTAGAGGCTGTTGATATCGGTGACCGCCTTGCCGTCGATCTCCAGAATCGTGTCGCCCGCCTCCAGCACCCGCACCTCCTGCGGCAGCGGTTGCAGCGCGCCCACCTGCACCGGCTCGGTGGCAATGCCGCGCACGGCCACGATGGCGCTGAAGATCACGAAGCTCAGGATGAAGTTGAAGACGGGGCCCGCCACCACCGTCGCCGCCCGCGCCCAGACCGGCGCGCCCGGCATGGTGCGGCGCAGCTCCTCGGGGCTGAGCCCGGCCACGGCCTCGCCGTCCACCCCGGCCGAGGCAGCATTGGCGTCCCCCATGAATTTCACGTAGCCGCCAAAGGGCAGCGCGGCGATCTGCCATTCGGTGCCGCGCCTGTCGGTCCGGCTGTAGAGCACCTTGCCGAACCCGAGGCTGAACACCTCGGCATGGATTCCGCACCAGCGCCCCACGATGTAATGGCCGTACTCATGCACCGCCACGATGATAGAAAGCGCCACCACGAAGGCCACGACATATCCTGCCGTGCCTCCCAGAATGCCGAAAAACTCCATGCCTAGCCCGTTGCCTCTTGTGTCTTTGCCATGGCCTCACGGGCCAGTTCTCGTGCCATCTGGTCAGCCTGCAGCACGTTATCAAGTGTCATCATGTCATTGTTAAGACTGGTTTGCGAGGCCATCCGGCCCATGGTGGCCTCCACCACGCGGGCCATGTCGGTAAAGCCGATCCGGCGCGCGATGAACCCGTCCAGCGCCGCCTCCTTGGCCGCGTTGAAGACCGCGCCCATCAGCCCGCCCGCCGCCATCACCTCGTAGGCGAGGCCGAGCGCGGGGTAGCGCGCCGGGTCGGGGGCGGCAAAGTCGAGACGGCCGAGGGCGGCAAGGTCGAGCCGCTCCACCGGCAGCGGCGCGCGCGCGGGCCAGTTCAGCGCGTAGCCGATCGCGTGGCGCATGTCGGGCGCGCCGAGATGCGCCATCATCGCGCCGTCGCAAAAGCCCACCAGCGCGTGCACCGCGCTCTGGGGGTGGATCAGCACCTCGATCCGCTCCGGCGCGATGCCGAAAAACTCATGCGCCTCAATGACTTCCAACGCCTTGTTGAACATCGAGGCCGAGTCGATGGTAATGCGCTGCCCCATCTCCCAGTTGGGATGGGTCGCGGCCTGCTCCGGGGTGGCCTCTTCCAGCGCCGCCAGCGGCCAGTCGCGAAACGCGCCGCCGCTCGCGGTGATCACCACCCGCTCGACCGCGCTCATCTCTTCGCCCACCAGCGCCTGAAACACCGCCGAATGCTCGCTGTCCACCGGCAGCACCGTGGCACCCGCCTCCCGCGCCGTGGCCATCAGCAGCGGCCCGGCGCAGACAAGGCTCTCCTTGTTGGCCAGCGCCAGCGTCGCGCCCGCCTTCACCGCCGCCAGCGAGGGCCGCAGCCCGGCCGCGCCCACGATGCCGTTCACCACAAGGTCGGCAGGCCGCGCCGCCGCCTGCGCCACCGCGTCGGCGCCCGCCGCAACGGTCACGCCGCTGCCCTTGAGGCGGGCCGCAAGCTCCTGGTAACATTCGGTAAAACAGGTCACGGCCAGATCGGCCTTCAGCGCCACCGCCTGGCTTGCCAGCCGCGCCACGTTGCGCCCGCCGGTCAGCGCCACCACCTCGAAGCCGCCGCGCCCGATCAGGTCCATCGCGCTTTCTCCGATGGAGCCGGTCGAGCCGAGCAGGCTGATGCGTTTCAAATCCGCACCTCCGGCACATCGACGATCAACGCCACCAGCAGCATCAACAGCGCCGCGCCCAGAAGCCCGTCGAACCGGTCGAACAGCCCGCCATGGCCGGGGATCAGCGCCGAGCTGTCCTTCACGCCCATCCGCCGCTTCAGCGCCGATTCCGCGATGTCGCCCATCTGGCTTGCGAAGGCGAGCACCGCCGAGATCCAGATCAGGTCGCGCCCGGCATTGGTGAAGGTCAAAAACAGCGCGCCCACGCAGGCCGCCCCGATCCAGCCCGCCACCGTGCCGCTCCATGTCTTCTTCGGGCTGACCGCCGGCCAGAACTTCGGCCCGCCGATCATCCGCCCGGCAAAGTAGCCGGCCACATCGGTGACGACGACCACGAAGACCAGCCAGAACAGCCATGTGCCGCCGTATTGGTCGCGGAAGGTCACAAGCCCCCAGCCGGCGGCCATGATCCCGAGCGCAAACAGGAAGAAGGTCATCCGCTCGCGCGGCATCGCCGCCGCGCCCGCGACGGCGGGGGCAAAGAGCAGCAGCATCGACCAGTTGGCATCATAGGCCAGCAGCCCCGAGAGCACCGAGGCCGTCAGCGCCGCCAGCAGCATCGCCGTGTCGCCCTCGCGCTTGATCATGCTGGCCAGTTCCCAGACCATCACCGCGGTCACGAAGACCGCCAGCATCTGAAACCAGATGCCCCCGGCCCGGATGCCGGCCACGCCGACAACCACCATCACCGCGCCCGCGATCACCCGTGGCGCAAGGTCATCCCACTTGCCGCTCATGCGCCCACCGCACCGAACCGGCGGTCGCGCGCGGCATAGCCCGCGATGACATCGCCAAAGCACGCGGCGCTGAAATCGGGCCAGAGCGTGTCGACAAATTCGTATTCCGCATAGGCCGACTGCCAGAGCAGAAAGTTGGAGATCCGCGCCTCGCCGCTGGTGCGGATCACCAGGTCAGGGTCGGGGAGCATGCAGGTGTCGAGAAAATGGCTGAGGGTTTCCGCGTTCACGTCCTCGGGCTTCAGCCGGCCCTCGGCCACCTCGACCGCAAGGCGCTGGGTGGCGCGTGTCACCTCGTCGCGCCCGCCGTAGTTGAGCGCAATGGTCAGATGCACATTCTCGTTGCCCGCCGTCAGCGCCTCCAGCTCGTCCATCAGCGAGACCAGCTTGCCATCGAGCTTCACCCGGTCGCCGATGAAGCGCACCCGCACGCCCTTGGCCAGCAGGCGTTGCGCCTCCTTGGTGATGTAGCGGCGAAACAGCAGCATCAGCCCGGCCACCTCGGCCTGGGTGCGCTTCCAGTTCTCGGTGCTGAAGGCAAAGATGGTGAGGTATTTCACCCCGAGCTCCGGGCAGGCCTCGACAATCTCGCGCACCCGCTTGGCCCCGGCCTGGTGGCCGAACAGCCGCGGGCGGCCCCGGCGCGTGGCCCAGCGTCCGTTGCCATCCATGATGATGGCCACGTGCCGTGGTGCGGCGTTCTCGCTCGCGTCTCTCGCCATTCTACCGGCCTCCTTGCCGACCTGCCGAAACCCGGCACCGGCATGGCTGTCTTTAGCGCGGCGGGGCGGCCATTGCCAGTTTCTCCCCGCAGTTGCGCCAAATTGGGCCGCGGGTGCGGGCCCCTGCCCCCACCTACGCGTTTCATGTTTCAATAAGGTTACCGAGGCAGGGGCAGGCTTACACCTGCATGATCTCGCCCTGCTTGGATTCGAGCGCCGCGTCGATCAGCTTGATGTGCTTGTCGGTCAGCTCCTGCACCTCCGATTCCCAGAACTTCTGGTCATCCTCGGCCAGCTTCTCGGCCTTCTTGATCTGCTGCATCCCGTCCTGGCGCACGTTGCGCACGCTGACCCGGGCGTTCTCGGCATATTGCGCGGCCACCTTGGTCAGCTCGCGGCGGCGCTCCTCGTTCAGCTCGGGGATCGGCAGCATGATGATGGTGCCGTTCATCTGCGGGTTGATCCCGAGGCCCGAGTTGCGGATCGCCTTCTCTACCGCGTTCACCAGGCCCTTGTCCCAGACGTTGATCGTCACCATCCGCGGCTCGGGCACGTTCACCGTGCCGACCTGGTTGATCGGCGTCATCTGGCCATAGGCCTCCACCTGCACCGGCTCCAGCATCGAGGCCGAGGCGCGGCCGGTGCGAAGGCTCGCAAACTCGGTCCGCAAATTGGCCATGGCCCCGGTCATCCGCCGCTCAAGATCGTCGGTATCCAGCTCGAATTCGTCAGACATCTGCCCGTCCTCTTCTCAATCTGCCCGCGCTTCTATGCCAGACAGACCCATATTTCCAGCATCCGTAGCCTGGGTGCCCCCAGCGCTACCCCTTCACCATCGTATAGGTGCCCTCACCCGCAAGGATCGAGGTAAAGCCTCCCGGCTCATCGAGGCTGAACACGATGATCGGCAGGTTGTTGTCGCGCGCCAGCGCAATCGCACTGGCATCCATCACCTTGAGGTTCTTCATCAGAACCTCGTCGTAGCTCACCTTGTTGTAGCGCTTGGCGTGCGCGTGCTTCATCGGGTCCATGTCATAGACCCCGTCCACCTTGGTCCCCTTGAAGATCGCCTCGCAGGCCATCTCGTTGGCGCGCAGCGTGGCGGCGGTGTCGGTGGTGAAATAGGGGTTGCCGGTGCCGGCGGCAAAGATCACCACGCGGGCCTTCTCCAGGTGGCGCACGGCCCGGCGGCGGATGTAGGGCTCGCAGACCTGGTCCATCGGGATCGCGCTCACCACGCGGGTGTGCACGCCCAGCTCCTCCATCGCAGACTGCATCGCCAGCGCGTTCATCACCGTGGCCAGCATCCCCATGTAATCGGCGGTGGTGCGCTCCATCCCCTGGGCGGCACCTGCCAGCCCCCGAAAGATGTTGCCGCCCCCGATCACCATGCAGATCTCGACGCCGAGGTCGTGAACGCTCTTCACCTCGCGGGCAATCCGCTCAACCGTCGGCGGGTGCAGGCCAAATCCCTGGTCGCCCATCAGTGCTTCGCCCGAAATCTTCAGCAGAACACGCCGATAGGTCGTCTTCGCCCCGGCTGTCGCCCCGTCACCGCTTGCATCCGTCATCGCGCTCTCCCCGGGGCCACTTGCATCTGGCGCGCAAAATGTCGGAATTTGCCAGCAGGTTCAACGGCGGAAATCGGCAGAGACCATGATCGACTGGAAATCGCTCGACGCAGAGCGCCCGGTGCTCATCGCTGGGCCCACGGCTTCGGGCAAATCCGCCCTTGCGCTGGAGATTGCCGCGCGCTCCGGCGGCCGGATCATCAATGCCGATGCGCTTCAGGTCTTTGCCAACTGGCGCGTGCTCACCGCGCGCCCCTCGCCGCAGGAAGAGGCACAGGCCCCCCATGCGCTCTACGGCCACGTGCCGGGGCACGAAAGCTACTCCGTCGGCCACTGGCTGCGCGACATCGCCCCGCTGCTCGAAAGCGGCCCGCGCCCCATCGTGGTCGGGGGCACCGGCCTCTATTTCACCGCGCTGACCGAGGGTCTGGCGCAGATCCCCGAGGTGCCCGCCACCCTCCGCGCCGAAGCCGATGCCCTGCCCCTGCCGGCCCTGCTCGACGCGCTGGACGAGACCCAAAAGGCCCGCATCGACTGCGCCAACCGCGCCCGCGTCCAACGCGCCTTCGAGGTGCTGCGCGCCACCGGCACCCCGCTCTGGCGCTGGCAGGACGAGACCCCGGCGCCCCTGCTGCCGCGCGCCACGGCCCAGCCCTTCCTCATCGACGCGCCCAGGGAGTGGCTCACCCCCCGCATCGAAAGGCGCTTTTCGCAGATGCTTCAGGCCGGTGCGCTGGAGGAGGCGCGGGCGAATCTCCCGGGCTGGTCCCCCGCCCTGCCCGCCTCCAAGGCCATCGGCGCACCCGAGCTGATCGCCCATCTCCAGGGCGAAATCAGCCTCGAGGCGGCGGCGGAACGTGCCAAAATATCAACACGTCAGTATGCAAAACGGCAGCGATCGTGGTTCCGCGCCCGGATGAAAACCTGGCAAACCCTCTCCGCCGCCGCCCTCTGACTACCCGATCTCGTGGCAGCCCCCGCGCCGCCCCGCGACATCTGGAATGCCCCCCGCGCCAAGCCGCAACAACGCCCAAATCCGGCGTCCCGGCCCGGTTTGCACATATCCGACATTCTTCTTGATCGGGCGGGCCGCGCTTGCCACTCTGCCCCGCATCTGCCCCAGAGATCTGCCAACACACATGCTCCCTCGCCCCACCTCGCGCCCGGTCACCGGGCCTCTCACCCCCGCTGCTCCCAAGGCCCCGATCGACCTCGTGCCGCTGGCGCGGCTGGCGACGGGCGGCAAGTGGCGCACCGAGGCGATGCGCAGCTATCGCACCCCGCTGATGCTCTGGTTCACCCGCGGTCAGGGCCGCATCACCGTGGCCGGGCTGACCCGGGGCTACGGCGCCCACAACGCCGTCTTCATCCCGCCGCGCACCATGTTCGGCTTCGAGGTGACGGCGCAGGTCTATGGCACCGCCGTCTTCTTCAACGAGAACTCCGGCATCGATCTGCCCGCAGCGCCCTGCCACCTGCGGGTGCGCGATGCGCTCTCCCAGGGCGAGATCACCACCATCCTCGAGAACATGCAGCGCGAGATCGACGGCACCCGCCCGGCCCGCGACAAGGCGCTCACCCACCACGGCGGGCTGCTCTCGGTCTGGGTCGAGCGCCAGCACGCCGGCAGCCAGGATGCCGCCGCCGACACCGCCTCGCGCCGCCTCGCCGGGCGCTACACCGATGCCATCGAGCGCGGGCTCTATACCGGGCAGTCGGTGTCGGACTATGCCGAGGGTCTCGGCGTCACCTCCACCCATCTCTCCCGCGCCTGCCGCACCACCTGCGGCCGCCCCGCCTCGGCCATCCTCGCCGACCGTCTGGGCTACGAGGCCCGCCGCCTGCTGGTGGAAACCGACATGCCGGTGCGCCGCGTCGCCGAGATGCTGGGCTACCGCTCCTCGGCCTATTTTTCCCGCGTCTTCCACGAGCGCAGCGGCCAGACCCCCACCGCCTTCCGCAGCGCCCGCAAGCTCTGATCCGCGCGGCGGCCCTCGGGCAACCCGTTGAAATCCCGGAACTACGTCAATTGACGGCCCGATAGGTCGCAATCACTGCCACATGTCGTTTTTGGCTCGCAGTCGTGTCGCATTTGTTACATGCTACGGCGGAAAGCGACATTGACGCGAGCCTCCTGCTGGGGCCTCATTGCGTCATCGGGGGGATGCTGCCTGAGGGCTTCTTTGTTTTCGCGCCGCCACATGTCGTGGCCACCGCGCATCCTCCGCCATCATAGCAACAGGCACCGCAAAAGGTGCCGTCACGTTCCGTGTCACAGGGAGAACAAGATGACCCACACCACCAAGACCACCGAAGCGGTGCATAACGCCGCGCGGATGTATGCAACCGAGCACCTCGAAGGCAAGCTCGACCGCCGCGAATTCCTGACCCGCGCCACCGCGCTGGGCGTCACCGCCGCCGGGGCCTACAGCCTGATCGGCGCCAAGCCCGCCGCCGCCGAAAGCCACGCCATGGAGCCCCAGATGGGCGGCACCCTGCGCGTGCAGATGGAAACCAAGGCGCTGAAAGACCCGCGCAACTACGACTGGTCGCAGATGGCCAACTTCTCCCGCGGCTGGCTCGAGTATCTCGTCCGCTACAACCGCGACGGCACCTTCGAGGGCCAGCTCATCGAAAGCTGGGAAGTCAACGAAGACGCCACCGAATACACCCTCCACGTCCGCGAAGGCGTCACCTGGAACAACGGTGATCCCTTCACCGCCGAAGATGTGGTCTTCAACATCTCCCGCTGGTGCGAAAGCGGCGTCGAGGGCAACTCCATGGCCGGCCGCATGGGCTCGCTGGCCGACGAGAACACCGGCAAGGCCCGCGAAGGCGCCATCACCGTGGTCGACGGCACCACCGTCAAGCTCATGTGCGCCGCCCCCGACATCACCCTCATCGCCTCCATGGCCGACTACCCCGCCGCAATCGTGCATCAGGGCTACGACGGCGGCGACCCCTCCGAAAACCCGATCGGCACCGGCCCCTTCCTGCCCGAAGACAACGAGGTCGGCGTCAAGCAGACCCTCGTGAAGAACACCGAGCACAGCTGGTGGGGCGGCGAAGCCTATCTCGACCGCATCGAGTTCATCGACTTCGGCACCGACATGGCCGCCTGGATGGCCGCGATGGACGCCGATGAGGTCGACATGACCTACCAGTCCACCGGCGAGTTCATCGAGGTGCTCGACGGCATCGGCTTCACCAAGTCCGAAACCGTCACCGCCGCCACCGTCTGCGTGCGCTTCAACCAGAGCAATGCGCCCTACGACAACGCCGACGTCCGCAAGGCCCTCCAGCGCGCCACCGACAACGCGGTCGTGCTCGAACTGGGCTACTCCGGCCTCGGCACCAAGGCAGAAAACTTCCACGTCTGCCCGATCCACCCCGAGTACGCCGAGATCGAAACCCCGGAGCCCGATGCCGCCGAGGCCAAGTCGCTGCTCGAAGCCGCCGGCCACGCCGACACCGAGTTCGAGCTGATCTCGATCGACGACGACTGGCAGTCCGCCACCTGCGATGCCGTCGCCGCCCAGTGCCGCGACGCGGGCATCAACGTCAAGCGCACCATCCTGCCCGGCTCCACCTTCTGGAACGACTGGCTCGCCTACCCCTGGTCGGCCACCGAGTGGAACATGCGCCCCCTCGGCGTCCAGATCCTCGCGCTCGCCTACAAGTCCGGCGTCGCCTGGAACGAAACCGCCTTCACCAACGACGAGTTCGACAATCTGCTGGCCGAGGCCATGTCGATTGCCGACGCCGACAAGCGCTCCGAGGTGATGGCCAAGATCGAGACCATCATGATCGACGAGGGCGTGGTCATCCAACCCTACTGGCGTTCGCTCTTCCGCCACTACAAGGAAACCGTGCACGGGGCCGAGATGCACCCCACCTTCGAAATGCACCACGACAAGTGGTGGATCGAACAGGCCTGATCCGCCCGCGTTCTGAACACGGCGGCGGGGCCATCACCCGGCCCCGCCGCACCCATCCACACCGCGCCAAAGCCAAAACCAACAATCCGGCGCGGCCAGACAGGGACACCCCATGGGACTTTTCCTAGCCCGGCGTATCGGAACGATGCTGCTGACCGCGCTCTGCCTCAGCTTCCTCGTCTTCACCCTCACCAACCTCGACTCAAACCTCGAAAAGCTTGCCAAGTTCGAAGGCAACTCGCGGATGACCGACGATGAGGTGGCCAACTGGCTGGCAAACAACGGCTTCGGCCAGTCCATGGTGGTGCGCTACGGCGAGTGGCTCGGGGTCATCCCGGGCTGGACCCGCGAGGAAGACGGGGTGGTCGTCGCCGGCCGCTGCGTCGAAAGCCGCGACAGCGCCGCCGAGGCCTCCAGCTTCTGCGGCATCCTTCAGGGCGAATGGGGCGAAAGCCGGGTGTTCCGCGACAGCGTCGCCAACATCATCGGCACCCGCCTCGGGCTGACCGCCAAGCTGATGCTCTGGGTCATGGTGCTGATGGTCCCCTGCGCCCTGCTGATCGGCGTGCTCGCCGGAATGCGCGAAGGGTCGCGCACCGACCGCACGCTCTCCACCGTCTCCATCGCCACCACCGCGATGCCCGAATATGTCTCCGGCGTCATCCTGATCGCCGTCTTCGCCAGCTCCGCCGTCGGGCTCAAATGGTTCAAGGGCACCGCCACCTCCGCGATGGATGGCGCCAACTTCGAGAACTTCTTCCTGCCGGTGCTGACCATCGCGCTCTACGGCATGGGCTACATCGCCCGGATGACCCGCGCCTCCATGGCCGAGGTGATGACCGCGCAATACATCCGCACGGCCCGCCTCAAGGGGGTGAGCTTCCGCAACATCGTGATGAAGCACGCCCTCAGGAACGCCCTCATCGCCCCCTTCACCGTCATCATGCTCCAGTTCCCCTGGCTGCTGAACGGCGTGGTGATCGTCGAGAGCCTCTTCAACTACAAGGGCTTCGGCTGGGCACTGGTGCAGGCGGCGGGCAACAACGACATCGACCTGCTGCTCGGCATCTCGGTGGTCTCGGTGCTGGTGGTGCTGATCACCCAGCTCATATCCGACATCGGATATGTCTACCTCAACCCGCGCATTCGCATTTCGTAAGGGAGCAAAGCACATGGAACCCCTTACCTGGACAGGCAGCCTCACCTTCCTCAACCCGGTCTTCCTCACCGCCGGGGCCGTGCTGGTCTGCGCCTTCGTGGTGCAGTTCTTCCTCGGCCTTTTCGGCATGAAATCGGGCGACCTCATCATCCAGCACGACGGCACCGCCCTGCGCACCCGCACCCCGATGGACTACATCGGCTTCGTCACCATGGGCGCGCTCTACATCGCGCTGGCCTGCGTTCTGGCCTACCTCGTCGGCGGCCTGCTGCTTCAGGGCGGCAGCAAGGGCATCATCGGCCACATCTCCACCCGCCTGCTGCCGGTCTGGGCAGCAATGATCGCGGTCTTCGCCCTCTCGATCACCTTCAAGCGCCGCCTCGGCCTCTACGGCAAGCTGTTCGACAGCACGGTGGGCATGATCGGCTTCGGCATCGTGCTGTTCTGGGTCTTCACCGCGATCTTCTACCAGCTCGTCCTCACCCACGACCCGCTCACCGCCGTCTCCGGCCTCAAGAACAAGGTGCCCGGCACCCCCACGCCCGAGGGCACCGACGGGCTCGCGTGGTATCTGCTCGGTGGCGACAACCTCGCCCGCGATGTCTTCTCGCGCATGATCGCGGGCAGCTGGGAAGTGATGAAGATCGCCCCCTTCGCCACCATCTTCGCCTTCATGGTCGGCATCACCCTCGGCCTTCCGGCGGGCTACTACGGTGGCAAGCTCGACACCTTCCTGAGCTTCCTCGCCAACCTCATCCTCGCCTTCCCCGTGATCCTGCTCTTCTACCTGCTGGTCACCCCCGAAATCGTCGCCTCCGGCCTGCCGCGCTACATGGCCGGCGTGCTCTTCCTCTTCCCCATCGCCTTCCTCGTGGTGCTGTTCAATTCGCGCTACTTCACCGACCCGAAAAAGCAGCTGCTCTACATCGGCCTCTCGGTGCTGATCGGCGGCTGGATCTACCTCGGTGTCGCGTGGAACGCCGACCCGACCGGGCTGATCTCGATGGAGGGCAATATCCTCGTCGTCTTCGTCTCGGTGGTCTTCGTGAACTCGCCCACCGTCTTCCGGATCGTCCGCGGCCTCGCGCTCGATATCAAAACCCGCGACTACGTGGCCGCCGCCCAAACCCGTGGCGAAGGCCCGTGGTACATCATGCTCTGGGAGATCCTCCCCAACGCCCGCGGCCCCCTCATCGTCGATTTCTGCCTGCGCATCGGCTACACCACCATCCTGCTCGGCACGCTCGGCTTCTTCGGCCTCGGCCTGCCGCCCGACAGCCCGGACTGGGGCACAACCATCAACTCGGGCCGCAAACTCCTCTCCATCTACCCCCACCCCGCCCTCGCCCCGGCGCTGGCCCTCATGTCGCTGGTGCTCGGCCTCAACCTGCTGGCCGACGGCCTGCGTGAAGAGAGCCTGAGGGATTGATGGCGCCCGCGCCCCTGGCCGTAGGGTGGGTGAAACCCACCACGCGCCCCGGCGCCACCGTCATCCTCGGGCCTGCCCCGAGGATCTCCCGCGCCCCCGACCGGTCTCCAGCCGAAGGGGTCGGTCGCAACGCAGCCGCCACCCGTCAACCCCCAGCGCCCGCCGCGTTAACCCGCGGCAACTATGTCAAAAGACGTCTGCACAGGTTGTGTACGGGATGTGTACGCCTTGTGCCTGTGTTCTCAAAACCACTTAACGCCGGAGCTCCCCATGGCTGAAGAAACTTATGACGGCCCGATCCTCGAGATCGACAAGCTCTCGATTTCCTTCTTCACCCGCCTGCGCGAGATCCCCGCCGTCATGGACTTTTCCGCCAAGGTCATGCCGGGCGAAGCCCTTGGTCTGGTTGGAGAATCCGGCTGCGGCAAGAGCACCGTGGCGCTCGGCGTGATGCAGGATCTCGGCGTCAACGGCCGGGTCGTGGGCGGGTCTATCAAGTTCAAGGGCGAAGACCTCGGGCAGATGTCCGAAGAGCGGTTGCGCGACATTCGTGGCAAGGAAATTGCCATGATATATCAAGAGCCTATGGCTTCCCTGAACCCCGCCATGAAGATCGGCAAACAGCTCATGGAAGTGCCGATGATCCACGAAGGGGTCTCCGAAAAGGAGGCCTGGCAACGCGCCCTGGAGGTGGTCACCGACGTCAAGCTCCCCGACCCCGAGCGCATGCTCAAGAGCTACCCCCACCAGCTTTCCGGCGGCCAGCAACAGCGCATCGTCATTGCTATGGCCTTGATGTCAAAGCCTTCTCTGCTCATCCTCGACGAGCCCACCACCGCGCTCGACGTCACCGTCGAGGCCGCCGTGGTCGAGCTGGTGAAGGACCTCGGCAAGAAATACGGCACCTCAATGCTGTTCATCTCCCACAACCTCGGCCTCGTGCTCGAAACCTGCGACCGCCTCTGCGTCATGTACTCCGGCGAGGCCGTCGAACGGGGCTCCATCGAAGACGTCTTCGACAAGATGCAGCACCCCTATACCCAGGCCCTCTTCCGCTCTATCCCCTTGCCCGGGGCTGATAAAAACGCCCGCCCGCTGGTCGCCATCCCGGGCAACTTCCCCCTGCCCCACGAGCGCCCGCCGGGCTGCAATTTCGGCCCGCGCTGCGACTATTTCGAAGCCGGCCGCTGCGATACCGGCACAATCCCCATGTTCGACGTCCCCGACAACGAACGCCACGCCACCCGCTGCCTGCGCTTCGAGGAAATCGACTGGAACGCCCCCGTCGTGGGCAACACCACACACAAGAAGTCCGAGCCCGGCGACGTGGTGCTGAAGATGGACAATCTCAAGAAGTATTACGAGGTCGCCTCTAACGCCCTCTTCGGCGGCGGCGACACCCGCGTGGTCAAGGCCAACGAGACCCTCAGCTTCGAGGCACGCGAGAGCGAAACCCTCGCAATCGTTGGCGAATCCGGCTGCGGCAAGTCGACCTTCGCCAAGGTTCTGATGGGGCTCGAAACCGCCACATCCGGCCAGATCATGCTGTTCAACCAGGACATCCAGGACACCCCCATCGAGGCCCGCAACCCCGATACCGTGTCGTCGGTCCAGATGGTGTTTCAGAACCCCTTCGACACCCTCAACCCCTCCATGACCGTGGGCCGCCAGATCATCCGCGCGCTGGAAATCTTCCGCATCGGTGACAGCGACGCAGACCGCCACGAGCGGATGCTCAAGCAGCTCGACATGGTCAAGCTCCCCCGCGCCTTCGCCGACCGTATGCCGCGCCAGCTTTCCGGTGGGCAAAAACAACGGGTTGGCATCGCGCGTGCCTTTGCGGGCGGGGCAAAAATCGTGGTTGCGGATGAGCCGGTCTCGGCGCTGGACGTCTCCGTACAGGCCGCCGTGACCGACCTGTTAATGGAAATTCAACGCGAAGAGAAGACAACACTCCTGTTCATCAGCCACGACCTCTCCATCGTGCGCTACCTGTCCGACCGGGTGATGGTGATGTATCTCGGCCATGTGGTCGAGATCGGCGCAACCGATCAGGTCTTCGCGCCGCCCTATCACCCCTACACCGAGGCGCTGCTCTCCGCGGTGCCGATCGCCGATACCTCGGTGAAGAAAAAACACATCGTGCTGGAGGGAGATATCCCCTCCGCCATGAACCCGCCCCCCGGCTGCCCGTTCCAGACCCGCTGCGGCTGGAAAAGCAAGGTGCCCGGCGGGCTCTGCGAAACCGAGGTGCCCCCGATGCGCAAGATGGCGGATGGGCATCAGATCAAATGCCACCTCTCCGACGAGGAGCTGGCCGGCATGGAGCCTGTCATCGAGATCGCGGCAGAGTGAAGAACGCGTTGTAACACCCCGGAGTAAAACACCTATCCCCGACGAAGCTCCTCAATCATCTGCTCGATCCGCGCAAGGCGGGCCGGTCCCTGGCGCGCCGCTTCGATCCGGCTCAGATAGCTCATCCGCCGCTCCGCCGGAGCGGCACCGTAGCGGGCCAGAAGGCCATGTTTCGAGAGTTCGGCCCGCACATCTGCGGGCATGACGCGGGGAGGCTGCTGGGACGCCATAGGGCACCTCTGTCGTGGAGTTTCCCGGCATGTAGGCGCCGCTGTGGTGCAGGTCCAGCAGTGCCCTTGCGGCAGCGCGGGAAAAGGCTCACGACAGCCCCCAGGATCGGCCAGAAACCGCCAATCTTGTTGATAACGCTGAAAAATCCGGCAGGCGCGGGAAGATCAGATCTCCCACTCCTCCTGCCCCGGAGGCGGTGCGCCAAAGTGGAAACGGGCGATCTTCCAGTCGTCGCCCAGCTTTTCCAGCTCCACGAATACCGGCAGCACCGTGCCATCGGAGCGCGTGTAGCTGCCCTTGATCCGCGCCTTGCCGGTGGCGATGGAGCGGCTGTTGAACTTGAAGCTGCCCTCATCGCCCCAGATCTGCTGGGCCCGAAATTCGCGCTCGAAATCCGCAATCGACACGGTGGCCTGAAGCCCGGGCGCGAGATAGGCATAGGCCTCTTCATCGCGGTTCTCGTCCATCGCGGCCTTCATCGCGATCACCGGATCATCGACCTCGGTGAAAACGCCGACCACGCCGGTAACGCCCCGGTAAACAGTCCATGCAAAACTGCCGACCCCGATCAGGATCACGACGACAACGATGGAAATCAGCCATTTGCGCATGAGATGCCGTTCAGGAGCCCCAGATGACCTTCACGTAGTTCTTGGTCTCGCGGTAGGGCGGCACGCCACCATACTTGTCCACCGCACCGGGCCCGGCATTGTAGGCGGCCAGCGCAAGGCGCCAGCTCTTGTAGCGATTGTACATGAGCTTCAGGTACTTGGCGCCGCCTTCGAGGTTCTGCTTTGGGTCATGCGGATCCACGCCCATCTTGGCGGCGGTGAAGGGCATCAGCTGCGCCAGCCCAATCGCGCCCTTGTGGCTCTTGGCCGAGGGCTTCCAGCCGCTTTCCTGCTGGATCAGCCGCAGGAACAGGTCTTCGGGCACCCCGTGCTTCTGGGCCGCGGCACGTGCCATCGGCAGGTAGACGCCCTTGTAGGAGCCGGTGAAGCGCGGTCCCTGATCCTTCGAGGGCGTATGCACCGTCGGCGGCTGAAGCCGCACCGAGGCCGCATATTGGCTGGCGGCACGGCTATCGAGAAGCTTGGTCTGGTTCAGGAAAAGTTTCTTGCGCGACTTCGACGAGACCGTCTCCGCCATCACAGGCGTTGCCATGCAAAGGCAGACCACCGCCGCAACTGCTCGTTTCATGCCCCTCGGTCCCGTTACTTGCAGGCCCTCGCGGCCCCTTCCTGCCTGCATTCTAGTCAAATTTGCCCTCGCCGCCACCCCGCAATTCCGCACAACTTTGTCAGGCCGCTCCGGGAGGCGTAAACTGGTTTTTAACCACGTTCTGGTGGTGTAGCGTCAGCGAAAGATTCGAACCACAAGATATGGGGAGGGCGGCGCATGGCCGGTTCTGTCAACAAGGTCATCCTGATCGGCAATCTCGGCCGTGATCCAGAAACCCGCACGTTCCAGAACGGTGGCAAGGTGTGCAACCTGCGCATTGCCACGTCCGAGAACTGGAAGGACAAGAACACCGGAGAGCGCCGCGAGCGCACCGAGTGGCACTCGGTCGCGATCTTCCAGGAGGGGCTCGTACGGATTGCCGAGCAGTACCTGAAGAAGGGCTCCAAGGTTTACATCGAAGGCAAGCTGCAAACCCGCAAGTGGCAGGACCAGAACGGCCAGGACCGCTATTCCACCGAGGTCGTGCTGCAAGGCTTCGACGGCACGCTCACCATGCTCGACGGCCGCGGTGAAGGCGGCGGCGGGGGTGGCGGCGGCTACGGCGGCGGCTCCTCCTCGGGCGGTGGCTATGATGACCGTGGCGGCTATGACGACCGCGGCGGCAGTTCGGGCGGCGGCTACGGTGGCGGCAACGCCCCGGCAGGCGGCGATATCGACGACGAGATCCCCTTCTAAGACCGGCCTATGCGCGGCCCGTTCACCCTGACCGCGGCCGCGCTCCGGCGTTTCTTTCAAGGCTTTCACCGCCCATGGCGTGTCTGGGCGCTATGGGTGGCACTTGCCGTTGCTTCCGTCGTGCCGCTCATCTTCATGAGCGCGTCGATGGTGCCCCTCTTCCTGCTTGCCATCCTCTTATCGGCCGCGCCCTGGGCGGTCGCCGCAACCCTGCGCCATATGCTTGCACAGTCCCGCGCCCCTGCCCCGCCGCGCGGCCTCTTCTGGCGCGCGGTCTTCTGGCTCTGGATCATGCCGCTTGGCTGCTACCTCTTCATCACCATCCTCTACCTCGTCGCCGAGTTCGTGGCTGGCGGCATGGAATTCATCCCCGAACCAGATGCCATCCCTCCGCCCCAACCCGAGATCATCGGGACCGTCGCACGTGGGGTGATCTATCTGGTTGTCGCCTGGACCGCGCTGGTCCTGCTGCAAGCGGTCGGCCTGGCCCACCTCCTGCCGGACCGCCCCGCGCCGGGTTTCGGCGCACGGGTCTTCGCGCTGGTAGCGGGCGGGGTGCCAATCGGGGTGGTGTATATCGGCTTTTCCGGCGTGCTCTTTGCCACGAACAGCGCAACGCAAATCGGCTCGCCTGTCTACCTCGTGATCATCACCGCAGCGGCGCTCTGGTCACGCTGGCTGGCGGCTCTGGTCGATGCGGGAACGCGTGTGGCCCTGGTCAATGTCAGAACGCAGCCAGCCCCGTCCAGCGGCCCGCCAACGCCCGCCCAACACCAAGGGCCGGACAGCACGCCCTTCTAGCGCAGGGCATCCTCCAACAGCGCCAGCACCGCCTCACGAGGCACATCCGAGGTCACAAAGGCCTCGCCGATACCCCGCGCCAGAATGAAGCGCAGCTGACCGTCCACCACCTTCTTGTCCTGCCCCATCAGCTCCAGCAGGGCCTCGGCACCGGGCAGATCGCCCGGA
The DNA here is from genome assembly GCF_024105635.1 of Oceanicola sp. 502str15. NCBI lineage: Bacteria > Pseudomonadati > Pseudomonadota > Alphaproteobacteria > Rhodobacterales > Roseobacteraceae > Oceanicola > Oceanicola sp. 502str15. Next base: position 984,066 of record NZ_WYDQ01000001.1, on the reverse strand, counting down.
ATGTCCGACAAGTCCTTTTTCATCCCCATTTCCGCAAGATGCGCCCGCACGCGGCTGGGAGCTTCCTGTGCGCAGAGGCCGAGCCGCGCCGAAAGTTCGAAGGCCAGCGCACAGCCAATCGCCACGCCCTCGCCATGCAGCAGCCGGTCGCCATAGCCCGTCGCCGCCTCCAGCGCATGGCAGAAGGTATGCCCGAGGTTCAGCAGCGCCCTGTCGCCCTGCTCTGTTTCATCGCGCAGCACGATCTCGGCTTTCATCTCCACCGACCGGCGCACCGCATAGGCCCGCGCCTCGCGGTCGCCGCGCGCCAGGGCGGGGCCGTTTTTCTCAAGCCAATCAAAGAACTGCGCATCGCCGAGCAGCCCGTATTTCTGCACCTCGCCGTAGCCGGCCAGAAAGTCGCGCTCGGTCAGGCTGTCGAGCGCCAGAATGTCGGCCAGCACCAACGAGGGCTGGTGAAATGCGCCGACGAGGTTCTTGCCGAGAGGCGAGTTGATACCGGTCTTACCGCCCACCGAACTGTCGACCTGCGCCAGAAGCGATGTCGGCACCTGCACAAAGCGCACCCCGCGCCGCAGCACCGCAGCGGCAAAGCCCGCAAGATCTCCGATCACACCGCCCCCGAGGGCCACCACGACATCACGCCGCTCGACCCGCTCCGCGATGAGCCACTCCACGCAACGGCCCAGATGCTCCCAGCTCTTGGTTGCCTCGCCAGCGGGCAGAACCAGCGAAACCGGCTCGATCCCCTCGGCCCGCAGCCCGTCTTCAAGGCTCTGCAGATGGGCCTTCGCCACGTTGGAATCGGTCACGACAGCAACCCGGGGCCGCGCCAGCAGAGGGGCAATCTCAGCCCCTGCGCGGGCAATCAGCCCGGTCGCGATCCGCACTTCGTACTCGCGCCCCGGCAGGGCGACCTGCACCACCTTTGTCATCACTTTCTCCCCTGCTTTCAGATCGTTGAAAGCACATCCTCACGTTGGCGCAGCGCCTCGACAACCACCTCGACCATCTCGGCAATCGAATACTCGGGCCGCGCCTGCGCGGTCAGCTCGGCAAGGCTGTAGGACGGCTCTCGCTTTGCCACCAGCTCCTCCAGCGTGCCTTTCGGGTCGGCGGTGCGCAGCAACGGGCGGGTCGTCTTGTGCTTGACCCGGCTCCACAGCAGCTCGGTATCGGCCTTCAGCCAGAGCGCGACGCCCTTGTCGTGGATCAGATCGCGGTTGGCAGCCGAAAGATAGGCCCCACCCCCGGTCGACAGAATCCCCACCCGGCCTTCCAGCAGCCGCGCCAGCACCTCCGCCTCACGCGCCCGAAAGAACGCCTCGCCATCGCGGTCGAAAATCTCTCCGATCGACATGTTGGCGGCCTGAACGATGGCGGCATCGCTGTCGAGAAACGGAACGCCAAGGCGCTTGGCGAGGGCCGTGCCCACCGCCGTTTTTCCGGACCCCATCATACCCACCAGGGCCACCGTCTTTTTCAGCCGTTCTGCCAAGCTCTTGGCACCTTCCTGCCGGTCAAAAAAATTTGTCGCCCTCAATGGCGTGAACTTGGGCGGATTGCCATATATAATCGAAGCCATCGGGGAATGAGGCACAAAAACAAGGGCAGGGCAGCAGGGCATATGGTCCGGATTCTCAAACTCATCGTGGTATTACTGGTGCTCGGGTTCATCGGGCTGGTAGGGTTTGCCTACCTGGGCGACCTGAGCCCCGACATGAAAGAGGTGCGCGAGCCAGTGGAGCTCGACGTGAATTGACAATGAAGCAACGGGTGGCGATCGGATGGCTGGCGAGCGGGGTGATAGGCCTTGGCGGCGGCCTTTATGCGCAGGATGCGCCGATTTCCTCCATTGATTGGCTGTCCGACAGCCTTGCCACGCCGGTCGTGGCCATTGCGCCCTCCAGCAACGAACCGCCGGTGGCCAACTCCGCCGGGATCGAAACCGTCACCGTCACCCCGCTCGGCGCCCCCTCGCCCGATGGCATCGGCCTGATCGGGCGGCGCGAAGCAGGCTTTCCGGGCAACCTCTGGGGCAGCTCCGAGCTGGACCGTCTGCGCCGACTCATCGCCGCGCTGCCGATAGAGCCCCTGCCCGCCCAGCAGGATCTTGTCCGCCTGCTGCTGCTCACCGAGCTCGACCCGCCCATCGGCTCCGGCCCCGACGGCCTGCTGTTTCAGGCGCGGGTCGATGCCCTTCTGGCGCGCGGCGCGGTCGACGAAGCGGCCGAAATGCTCAAGCGCACCGGTTCCAAGGCCCCGGCTATCTTTCAGCGCGCCTTCGATGTGGCCCTGCTGCAAGGGCACGAGGATGCCGGATGCCAGCAGCTTCGGGCCACGCCCGGCATTTCCCCCAGCTACTCCACCCGCATCTTCTGCCTTGCCCGCACCGGCGATTGGCAGGCCGCCGCCCTGACCCTCGATACCGCCAAGGCACTCGGGGAGCTGAGCGACGAAGACGACGCCCTCCTCGCCCGGTTCCTCGATTCTGCCATCGCCGACGGGGCCGCTCCTCTGCCGGTGCCCGAACGCCCTTCGCCGCTCGTCTACCGGATGCTCGAGGCCATCGGCGAGCCTATCCCGACCGCCCAGCTGCCGCTTGCCTTTGCCCATGCCGACCTGCGCGAAACCTCCGGTTGGCGCGCCCGGATCGGCGCTGCGGAGCGGCTGGCACGGGTGGGCAGCCTGCCGCCCGAGCAGTTGCTCGCAACCTGGTCCGAGCAGAAGCCCGCCGCCTCCGGCGGGGTTTGGGAGCGGGTCGAGGCCATGCAGGGGCTCGACAGGGCGCTGAGCGATGCTGACGCCGCCGCCGTGGCCCGGTTTCTGCCCCGCGCCTGGGCCGAGGCCGAGACGGCCCATCTGGAAGTGCCCTTTGCCGCCCTTTTCGGCACACGGCTCGAAGATATCGTCCTGAGCGGTGAAAGCGCGGTTCTGGCCTTCCGGGTCGGGCTGCTGACCGAGAGCTACGAGCGCCTCGCCCTCACCCAGCCTCCGCCGCCCGGTGCCTACGATGCCTTCCTCGTCGCGCTGGCCCGTGGCCTGCCGGAGGAGGCTGAAGCCCCCGACACGCTGGGCGAAGCGATCACCGAGGGTTTCACCACCACGACCCTGCCGGAAAACCTTTCCCGTCCCGCCGAGAACGGACGCATCGGCGAAGCGATTCTGCTGGCGATGGAGGCGCTGGAGAACGGCGCCGAAGGTGATCTGGACGATGTGACCGGCGCCATCGCCTTCCTCCGCAGCGTCCGGCTGGAAGACGTGGCCCGCCGCTACGCCCTGCAGCTGATGTTGCTCGACCGACGGGGCTGAGGCGCGGTGGAGGCCGAAGCTCAACGCTGGATCAGCGCCTTCATTTCGGCCCAGGCCGCAGAACTGGACGCCGCCCGAAACACCCAGCTCGCCTATGCCCGCGACCTCACTGATTTTGCAGAGTTTCTTGACCGCAAGAAGAGCACCATCGCGCAGGCCGACCGGGCGATGATCGAGGCCTATCTGGTGGATTGCGAGGCGCAGGGCCTGGCAAAATCCACCCGCGCCCGCAGGCTCTCGGCCATCAAGCAGCTCTACCGGTTTGCCTTTGAAGAAGGCTACCGGGGCGAAAACCCGGCCCTTCAGATCAAGGGCCCGGGCCGCTCCAAGGCCCTGCCGAAGACCCTTTCGCCGGAAGAGGTCGAGCGCCTGCTCACCGCCGCCCCCGAGACCGGGAGGGGCAATGACCGTTTGCGCAACGCATGCCTCATGCAGCTGCTCTACGCCACCGGGATGCGGGTCAGCGAGCTGGTGTCACTGCCGATTCAGGCCGCGCGGGGCGACCCTCGCATGCTGCTGGTGCGCGGCAAGGGCGGCAAGGAGCGAATGGTGCCCCTCTCTCCCCCGGCCCGCACCGCGCTGGCGGCCTGGCTGGCGGCGCTCGATGCGGCACAGGAAGAAGCCAGGCAGGCGCACGGCATTGCCCCCTCCCGCCAGCTCTTTCCATCCCCCTCCAAGGAGGGCCACCTGACCCGCCACAGGTTCTACGCGCTGATCAAGGAGATTGCCGTGGTCGCCGGGGTTGCGCCTTCGAAGGTCACGCCCCACCGGCTACGCCACGCCTTCGCCACCCACCTGCTCGCGGGCGGAGCCGATCTGCGCTCGATCCAGGTGCTCCTCGGGCATGCCGATATCTCGACAACCGAGATCTATACCCATGTGCTGGAAGAACGGCTGAAGGAGCTGGTTCTGGAGCATCACCCGCTGGCGCGGGAGTAGCCTCGGCGGGGTGCCCCCCCGGCCTTCACGACGGAAAGTAGATCAGCGACGAGGCGTCCCATTCCAACCGCGCTTTGGCGCCTCTTTCCAGCACCGGGCGCCCGGAGCGGTTCTTCATCGAAACCGTCAGCGGCTCGGGGGCGCCGGGCAGCGCGATTTCGTAGTAGGTCATGTCGCCGTAATAGATCACCTCGGCCACTTCGCCATTGGCCACCTCGCCGCGCGCAGACTCCCCCTCGAACAGCACCTGAAGGCTCTCGGGGCGCACGCCCACGGCGCCCGAGCCGTTCACAAAGCCCGCCGGGCACTGGTTCTGCTCGATCACCTTGCGGCCGAGCCCGGCGATATCCAGCACGATGTCGCGGCCCTCTTCCAGCTTTCCGTCAGCGGGCAGAAAGTTCATCACGCCGATGAAATCGCCCACCCGGCGGCTGACCGGGCGGCTGTAGAGCTCCTGCGGGGCGGCGAGCTGGGCGATCTGGCCGTCGAACATGACCGCGATCCGGTCGGACATGATGAGCGCTTCTTCCTGATCGTGGGTGACGAGGATGAAGGTGATGCCCACCTGCCGCTGCAACCGGCGCAGCTCGCTCTGCATCTGCTCGCGCAGCTTCTTGTCGAGCGCCGAGAGCGGCTCGTCGAGCAGCAGCACCTTGGGCTCGAGGATCAGAGCCCGCGCCAGCGCCACCCGCTGGCGTTGCCCGCCCGAAAGCGCATGCGCCGCGCGGCCGCCGAGCCCGGCAAGGCCGACCATGCCGAGCGCTTCTTCGATCTTGCGGCTCTTGTCGGCCTTGGACAGCCCCGAGCGTCGCAATCCGAACCCCACGTTTTGCGCCACGCTCAGGTGCGGAAACACCGCGTAGGACTGAAACACCATATTGGTCGGCCGCTTGTTGGCCGGCACGCGGGCCATGTCCTGTCCGTCGATCGACAGCGCGCCGCTGGTCGGGGATTCGAACCCGGCAATGATGCGCAGCAGCGTGGTCTTGCCGCAGCCAGACGGGCCGAGGAGCGAAAAGAACTCGCCCTCCCCGATCTCGGCCTCGATGCCCTTGAGCACCTCGACATCGCCAAAGCTCTTGTGCAGGCCGGACAGGGTGATGAGTGGCTTCATGGTCAGAGGAACCCTCCGGTATCTTTCTTGCCCGCCCGCTTGAGCCCGCGGCGGCGCATGATTTCTGCGATGGTCAGCATCACGATGGAGGCCGCAACGAGGATGGTGCCGAGGGCCATGACGATGGGCAGCTTTTGCGGAAAGCGCAGCTGCGACCAGATGTAGACCGGCAGCGTCGGCTCGGCCCCTGTGAGAAAGAAGGCAATGATGAACTCGTCGAGCGAGATGGTGAAGGAAATCAGCAGCGAGGCGATGATGCCGGGCATGATGAGCGGCAGGGTGATGAGGCGGAAGGTGCTGGCCGGGGTTTCGCCAAGGTCGATGGCGGCCTCTTCCAGCGAGGTGTCGAGCGACTGGTAGGAGGCATTGAGGATGGCCACGGCGAAGGGGGTGCAGATGAGCGTGTGGCCGAGGATCACCGTCCAGGACGAGAGCGACAGGCCGAGCAGCGAGACGATGACCACCAGCAGCGACACGCCCACGATGATCTCGGGCAGCACCAGCGGCACCATGATCAGGCCGAGGATCGGCCCCTTCAGCGGAAAGCGGTAGCGCACCCCGGCACGCGCCGCGCAAAGGCCGAGCGCGGTGGCCAGAAGCGCCGAGGTGATCGCGATGACAAGCGATGTCTGCACCGCGCCGGTGAGCGCCGGAACGCCGCCGAGGCCGGAAAACCACTCGGTGGTGAACCCCTTCAGCGGGAAGGCGATGACCGTGCTGTCATTGAAGGCAAACATCGGCAGCAGGAAGATCGGCGCGTAGAGAAACACCAGATAGACCACGGCATAGATGCCCAGCCAGCCGCCGTTCTTTGCCATCCACCCCCTCATGAGCCCCTCCTGCTCCAGCGGAGCGTGACGAGGGTGATGAGCAGCGCGATCACCGTCACCGAGACCATCGCGATCACCGCCAGCGCGGCCCCCATCGGGGCGTTGTTGAGCTTGAGAAACTGGGTCTGGATCATGTTGGCAATCATCAGCCCGTTCGGCCCGCCGACAAGGTCGGGGGTCACATAGTCGCCAATGGTGGGGATGAAGACGATGAGGATCGCCGCCACCACACCGGGCATGGCCAGCGGCAGGGTGACACGGGTGAAGGTGCGCAGGGTGCCCTCTCCGAGGTCGCGGGAGGCTTCGAGCAGCGAGCGGTCGATCTTTTCGAGCGCCACGAAGATCGGCAGAATGGCGAAGGGGGCAAAGGCGTGGGCGAGCGTGATGACCACCGCGTTGGCGTTGTAGAGGATGAAGGTCAGCGGCTCGTCGATGAAGCCGAGGCCGAGTAGCGCGGTGTTGAGCACGCCGTTGTAGCCGAGGATCACTTTCCACAGGAACACGCGGATCAGGTAGCTGGTCCAGAACGGGATGGTGATGAGGAAGATCCAGAGCGATTTGCGCTCGGGCCGCACGTGAAACGACACGAAATAGGCGATCGGGAAGGCCAGAACCACGGTTGCAAGGGTGACGGCCCCCGAAATCAGCAGCGAACGGCCCAGCAGCAGCATGTAGAGCGGCTCGGAAAAGGCTTCTCGGTAGTTCTTGAGGGTGAAGGTGCGGTCGAGCGTCAGAAAATCCTGGCTCCAGAACGACAGCAGCACCACCGCCCCGAGCGGCACCGCCAGAAGCAGGATGGCATAGAGCGCCGGGGGAGCCACCAGCAGCAGCCCCTTCTTTTCATCGCTCAGACCTTGGCCTGCGCTCAATCTTCTGTCCCCCGAGAGATTGCCTTGGTTCGCATGAGGTTATGCGAAACACAGTCACGCTCAAGGGGAAATGCGGCGCTGCGGCGAATGGGGAGCTTGTGGAGGGAGGAAGAGAATCAAATGGGGCGTGCTTCCAATGAAACACGCCCCAGGAGATCGTTGATAGATATAGGTCAGGACTGCAGCCCTGTCAAGGTGCCGTTACAGAACGCTACGTCGGAACCTGCGGACATCGACCAGATCGAAAGTGCAGCGCGCGGCTCCGGGCTGCCTGGAGGGTACAATGATGCCGCTACCCGCCCGCCATTGCCTCGACGCGCGCGGCTTTCGTGTAAGCCCGCATGATCCCCTCGAAGTGCACCGGCGCCTCTGCAAGCGGCTCCTGCCCCCAGGCTGTGCCGGCCTTTGCCGTCGCGCCGGCAACCGTGGCGACGGGCGCATAGTCGGGTGAAATCACGAAGTGCAGTTCTTCCCCGCCGATCCCAAAGAAAAAGGGCGACCCGCGAAGGTCGCCCCGATCCGTTTTGCAGAACTCCGGCAGCTTAACGCTTGGAGAACTGGAAGCTCTTGCGGGCCTTCGGCTTGCCGTACTTCTTCCGCTCGACCACGCGGCTGTCGCGGGTGAGGAAGCCGGCGGCTTTCAGCGCGCCACGCAGCGAGGGTTCATAGAGCTGCAGGGCCTTGGAGATACCGTGCTTGACCGCGCCGGCCTGGCCGGTGAGGCCGCCGCCCTTGACGGTGGCCATCACGTCGAACTCGCCCTCGACGCCGGCAACCTGGAAGGGCTGGCGCAGGATGAGTTGCAGCACCGGACGGGCAAAGTACTTGTCCTGGTCCTTGCCGTTCACGATGACCTTGCCGGAGCCCGGCTTGATCCAGACGCGGGCGACCGCGTCCTTCCGCTTGCCGGTGGCATAGGCGCGGCCGAGTTCGTCACGGACGGGCTCGCGGTTGATGACCTCTTCGGTCACGGGAGCAGCGCCTTCGGCGACGGTGCCCAGCTCTTCGAGCGAATTCACTTGGTCGGCCATCGGTTAGACCCTCGTGTTCTTTTTGTTCATGGATTTGACGTCCAGCACTTCGGGGCTCTGGGCCTCGTGGGGGTGCTCGGCGCCAGCATAGACGCGCAGGTTGGTCATCTGCTGGCGGCTCAGCTTGTTGCCGGGCAGCATCCGCTTGACGGCCTGCATGACAACACGCTCGGGGTGGGCACCCTCGAGGATCTGGCCGGTGGTGCGGGACTTGATGCCGCCCGGGTGGCCGGTGTGCCAGTAGTTGGGCTTCTCACGCTTGTTGCCGGTGAGCTGCACCTTGTCGGCGTTGACGATGATCACGTTGTCACCCATGTCCTGCGACGGGGTGAAGGTGGCTTTGTGCTTGCCGCGAAGGCGCATGGCGACGATCGAGGCAAGACGGCCCAGAACAACGCCCTCGGCGTCGATCAGGATCCACTTCTTGTCGATGTCTGCCGGGGTGGCAGTGAAGGTTTTCATCTCTCGTTCCTCTTGCACCGCGCAGAGGGCGCGGCTGTGGCATTCGATTGCGCCGTTCTACGTGATCCGCGCGGCCAGTCAAGAGGGGTTTGCGCCAGATTATTGCGCGATTTCAGAGGCTTGCGATAAAGGTATTATTTTACCCCACGCTTTCGGGCCGCTTCGGGGGGATCGCGTAGGTCAGACTGGCCCGCGCCACCACCTGCTCGTGCCCTTCCGAGCGCAGGTGGCATTCGCCCACGGCCAGCGAGCGGCCCAGCTTCAGCAGGCGGGCGGTGCAGATCAGGTCGCGCCCGGCTTCGGGCTTGCGCATGAAGTCGATGGCGCAGCTTGTGGTGACCGTCAGCGCTACGGGGCCGATGCGCGAGAGCACGGCGAAATACATGCCCACGTCCACGAGGCCGAACATCGAGGGGCCCGAGACGGTGCCGCCCGGGCGCAGGTGCTTTTCCTGCGTCAGCAGCCGCACCACCACCCCGTCCGGTATGATCTCCTCGACCGCGAAATCCCCTTTGACCTGGGTGAATTCGGTGTCGATGAAGCGCTCCAGCGCCGCCTTGTCCATTACCGTCTGCTCAAACATGGCCCCTCCCCTTGCACATCCCTCAACTCGGGCCCAGAGTTTCGTGCCAAGGGAGGATTGGCAAGATGGGCGAGCCCGTGCTGACCCGGCGAGACCGGAGTAACGTTGCGGAACTGACGCTGAACCGGCCGGGCGCGTTGAACGCGCTCTCCGACGATCTGCTCGCCGCGCTGGCCGGGGAGATTGCCGCGCTGGAGGGCGACACCACCATTCGGGCGGTGATCCTGCGGGGGGCGGGCAAGGCGTTTTGCGCCGGGCACGACCTGAAGGAAATGCAGGCGGGGCGGCAGGGGGAAGACCAGGGCCGGGCCTATTTCGAGGATCTTTTCGCGCGCTGCTCGGCGGTGATGATGGGGTTGCAGACCCTGCCCCAGCCGGTGATTGCGCAGGTCCATGGCATCGCCACGGCGGCGGGCTGCCAGCTTGTGGCAAGCTGCGACATGGCGGTGGCGGCGGAGGGCACGCGGTTTGGCGTGAACGGCGTGAACATCGGACTTTTCTGTTCCACGCCGATGGTGGCGCTCTCGCGCAACGTGCCCCCCAAGGTGGCCTTCGAGATGCTCACCACCGGCGAGTTCATCGACGCGACCCGCGCCCGCGAGGTCGGGCTGGTCAACCGCGTGGTGCCCGAGGCGGAGCTTGAGGCCGAGACGGGCGCCCTTGCCGAGACCGTGGCGAGCAAGCTCGGCGCGGCCGTCAAGATCGGCAAGCGGGCGTTCTACGACCAGCTCCCGATGACCACGCCCGAGGCCTATGCCCATGCCAGCGCGGTGATGGTCGAGAACATGCTCTGGCGCGACACCGACGAGGGGATCAAAGCCTTCATCGACAAGCGCCCGCCGGACTGGCAATAGCGCAACACATCTGTTCCCTGACCTCAGGCGCATTGTTTTCCTTCAATAAGTTCATAGGCTTCGCCGCTCATGACCCAAGGGAAGGAAACAGGCCGATGATCGGGAGAATTTCGACATGCGTGGCCCTGTTGTGTGCTGGCAGCAGCGTCGCTGCACAAGGATTTGAAGGGGCGCGGTTGTCGCTCGAAACCTACAAGTACGACGAGGGCGACGGGATCGACCTGACCTTCGTCACCGGGCTGGCCGATGTGGCCTACAGCTTTGGTCCGGTGGGGGTGCAGCTGGGCATCGGGCGCTCCGTCAACACCGACTATTCGCAGGACTGGCTGAGGACCGACGCGGCCAACTCCTTCATGTTCCACATCTATCACGACCTCAGCGAGCAGACCCGGATTGGCCTGATGCTGGGCGATGACACCTATGAGGACGATGATTTCACCTACGGCCTCGAGGTGCTGCACAGCTTTGGCCGGGCCGAGGTGGAGGCACGGATTGCGCGCTTCGACTCCGAGATCGAGCCTGCGCGGCTGTTCGAGATCTTCGGCCGCTTTGATGCGACCGAAGCACTGAACCTGCGGGCCGGATACCAGCGGGTGAATTACGAAGGCGGCTTTGGCTACTTCGAATACACCTCGATCGGCGCCAGCTACGAGGTTGTCCCCGGTCTCGACCTTTACGCCAACCTTGGCCGGACGATGAACGACTTCGGCACTCCGGTGGACCGCTACGATGGCCGCGAGATCGCCATTGGCGCCACCTGGCGCTTTGGCGGAGCGGAGCGCAGCGACCGGATGTTCAACTACAACCCGTTCTTCTGAGCCGATCCCGGTGGCGGGGCCGTTCACCGGCCCTGCCCCTTTGCTTGGGAAGAGATTGCCCCAAAAGGTTTACAACCCGTTTAAGACTGCGCCCGCCACGGGCCGGCGCGGCGCCGTGGCGCCTCAGAGCTTGTAGATCGCGCTGAACTTCTCTTCGAGATAATCGAGCAGCGGTGCCTCTGAAGGCTCGAAGCCGCAGGCATGGGCGATTGTGGCGCGGGGGGTGCGCAGCCCGCCGTGCTGCTGGAGGTTCTCGCGCAGCCATGCCGTGGCCGGGGTGGCATCACCCGAGGCGAGCGCCACGTCGACGCCGGGCACGGCATCGCGCAGGGCCTTGTTCAGGCAGCCGGCGTAGACGTTGCCGAGCGAATAGGTCGGGAAGTAGCCAAAGAGGCCGACCGACCAGTGCACATCTTGCAGGCAGCCGTTGGAGGGCTTGTCGACCGGGTAGCCGAAGTCGCGCTCGAAGCGGGCATTCCAGGCTTCTTCGAGGTCTGCCGCTTCCAGCTTTCCGGCCACCAGATCGCGCTCGAGATCGAAGCGCAGCAGGACGTGGAGGTTGTATTGCACCTCGTCAGCCTCGGTGCGGATGTAGCCCGGCTTGACCTTGTTGACGGTGGCATAGAAGGCCTCGGCATCGCAGCCGAGCGGGCCGAAGGCCTCTTCCATCTGGGCATGGAGCCATCCGGTGAAGGCGCTGGAGCGGCCCATCTGGTTTTCGTAGATGCGGCTTTGGCTTTCGTGCACGCCCATCGACACCCCCTGCCCCATCGGGGTCAGCAGGTAGCGCTGGTCGATGCCCTGCTCGTAGCAGGCGTGGCCGACCTCGTGGATGGTGGAATAGAAGCAGTTGAACGGATCGGCCTCGTCGACGCGGGTGGTGATGCGCACATCGTTGCCCGAGCCGGAACTGAAGGGGTGCACGGCCTTGTCGATCCGCCCGCGCGAGAAGTCGTAGCCGAAGGCCTCGGCCAGCTTTTGCGACAGAGCAAGCTGGGTGGCCTCGGGGAAGCTGCCGGTGAGGGCGGCGGGCTGATGGGGCGAGGCGAGGATCTTTTCACGCAGGGCGACAAGGCGGGGGCGCAGCGCGCCGAACATGGCCTCGAGATCGGCGGCCTTGGCACCCGGCTCGTAGTCATCGAGCAGCGCGTCGTAGAGATCGCCTCCGGAGGCCAGCGCGGCGGCTTCCTCGCGCTTGAGCTTCAGCACCTCGTCGAGCACCGGAACGAAGGCGGCGACATCCTGGGCCTTGCGCGCCTCGGCCCATTTGCCCTGGGCGATCGAGGTGGTCTTGGCCAGCGCAGCGGCGAGGCTGGCGGGCAGCTTGGTGGTGCGCTCGAAGCTGCGGCGGATCAGCCGGAGCGCGGCGTCGCCGGCGGCATCGGGGGCCTGTGCGGTGGCGAGCCAGTCGCCGACCCGAGGGTCGATCCGGCGGGCGTGGAGCACGCCGGAGAGCGCGGCCATCTCGTCGCCGCGCTGCTCGGCGGAGCCGCGCGGCATCATGGTTTCCTGGTCCCAGCCGAGCCGGCCCATGACCTGGCCGAGCGCCTCGGTCTCGCGGGTGTGGGCCATCAGATCGGTGAATGCGGTCATGTTCTAAAGTCCTTCGCGGAGGGTTCCGGCCTTGGGGTAGCCCGCCATGAAGCGGGCGCGGATGATGGTGACCCAGAGCGCCACGCCGAGCGCCTGATGGGTGATGGCGATGTGCCAGGGGGCGGAGTGCATGACGGTGACGATGCCGAGCACCACCTGGCCGAAGAGCAGCACCAGCGCCCAGTCGAAGGCGCGGCGGGTGGCGGCAAAGGCCGAGCGGCGCGAGCGTACCCAGGCGAAGATGCCGAAGGCGAAGAGCGCGTAGGCGACCATGCGGTGGATGAACTGCACGGTGCCGTCGTTCTCGAAGAAATTGCGCCAGAGCGGCTCGAGCTGCCACATGTCGGGCGGCGTGAAGCCCCCCGCCATCAGCGGCCAGTCCACGTAGTTGCGCCCGGCGTCGATGCCCGCCACCAGTGCGCCGATGAGGATCTGCAGGAAGGCGAAATGCATGAAGCCGGTGCCGAGGCCGAACAGGCGGCGCTCGCGGGCGCGGCGGGCCTGCATGATGTCGCGTTCGGGGCGCGAGAGCAGCAGGATGTACCACGCCAGCAGGCCAAGGATGGCGAAGGCGAGGCCGAGGTGGGTGGCGAGGCGGTAGGAGGCCACGTCGGTCATCTCGCCGGAGAGGCCGGAGTGGACCATCCACCAGCCGATCGCGCCCTGCACGCCACCGAGCGCGCCGGGGATCAGCAGGCGGCCCTTCCAGCCGGTGGGGATCTGGTTGCGCAGCAGGAACCAGGCATAGCCGACCGCCCAGACCAGCCCGATCAGGCGGCCAAGCTGGCGGTGGCCCCATTCCCACCAGTAGATGTGCTTGAACTCGGCGAGGGTCATCCCCTTGTTCTGCAACTCGTATTCGGGGATCGTCTTGTACTTGTCGAAGGCCAGCGTCCAGTCGGCCTCGTTGAGCGGCGGGATCGCGCCCTTGACGACGTTCCACTCGGTGATCGACAGGCCGGAGTCGGTGAGCCGGGTGAGGCCGCCGACGAGGATCATCACCACGACCAGCGCGAAGAGAAGCACCAGCCAGCTGCGGATCGCGAGGCGGGCGCCGGAGCGGCTGCCCTTGTCGATCAGTCCGGTTTCGCGGGGGGCGGCACGGGGGCTTTCGCCCTCCCCGACCTCTTCGAAGATGCTGCGTTTTCCGGCCATGGTCATCCTTCTTTCGCGCCCGCCCTCACGGGGCGTCTCATCCGCGCTCTCAGGTAGCGCGGGGGGCGGTCGGCCTCAAGACCCGCCGCCGGACTTGCCGCGAAGCAATTGCCGCAGCGCGCCGTGCAGGAGCTGCACGTCGGGGCGGGTGAGCATGAGGCGGGGCCACATGTTGCGCAGCACCAGTTTCATCCCCGGGGCCTTCTCGGGCGGAAAGAAGAACCCGGCCTCCTCGAGCCGCTCTTCCCAGTGGTCTCCGAGCTTTTCGACCTCGAGCGCGGCGGCGGGTTCGGCCGGGGCCTCCTCGCCGCGCGGAAGCGCGTGGCGGCCATATTCATAAGCCATCAGGAGCACGGCCTGCCCGAGGTTGAGCGAGAAGAATTCGGGGTTGACCGGCACCGTGATGATCGAGCTGGCGCGGGCGACATCCTCGTTTTCCAGCCCGGCCCGTTCGGGGCCGAAGAGCACCGCCACGCGCTGCCCGGCGGCGGCGCGGCGGCGGGCGTCAGTCATGGCTTCTTCGGGGGTGAGCACGGGCTTGGTCAGCCCGCGCGGGCGGGCGGTGGTGGCGTAGATGGTGCGGCAATCGGCCACCGCTTCGGCGACGCTGTCGCAGATCACCGCGTTGTCGAGCAGCCGCCCTGCCCCGCTGGCGAGCGCGGAGGCGCGGGGGTTGGGCCAGCCGTCGCGGGGCGAGACGATGCGCATGCGATCAAGCCCGAAGTTCCACATGGCACGCGCCGCGGCCCCGATGTTTTCGCCCATCTGCGGGCGCACGAGCACAAAGACTGGATCCATGATTTTGTGCACCTTTCCTTGCCGCGCAATATGGCGCGGGTGATACGATGGAGGCGGACGCGGCACAAGCGCCACAGGGGTGGCGGGCCGTTCGTGCCGGGGTTTAATGCGTAGAGAGGTGCGCCATGGCCTATGACGAGGGGATCGCCCAGCAGCTCAGGGACGCGCTGGCGGAGGTGCCGGATGTGTCGGAGAAGCGCATGTTCGGCGGCCTGTGCTTTCTGCTGCGGGGCAATATGCTCTGCGGCGCATCCGGTTGGTCGGACACGATGTTTCGGGTCGGCAAGGCGGCGGAGGCGGCGGCGCTGGAGGTGGCGGGCACGCGGATCATGGAGATGGGCGGGCGCCGGATGGGCGGCTTCGTGCGGGCCGACGAGAGCGCCATGGCCGACGACGGGGCGCGCGATCGGCTGATGGCCCTGGCGCTGGGCTATGTGCAGAGCCTTCCGCCGAAGTAGCCAAGCCGCGAAAACCCCGGTATAGGGCCTGAAACACGCGAGAATGGAGCCGAAAATGGCCGACGACAGGGACGCGCCCCAGATCTATCTCATCACCCCGCCTGCGGTGGAATTATCGAGCTTTCCCGGCATCTTGGGCAATGTGCTTGATGCGGTCGACGTGGCCTGCATCCGGCTGGCGCTGGCCTCCGGCGAGGAGCGCGAGGTGAGCCAGGCCGCCGATGCGCTGCGCGAGGTGGCCCATGCGCGGGACGTGGCGCTGGTGATCGAGCGCCATGTGCAGATGGTGGAGCGGCTGGGCCTGGACGGGGTGCACCTGACCGACGGGCCGCGCTCGGTGCGGGCGGCGCGCAAGGCGCTGGGCGAGGATGCCATCGTGGGGGCCTATTGCGGCGCCTCGCGCCATGACGGGATGAGCGCCGGTGAGGCGGGGGCGGATTACGTGAGTTTCGGCCCGGTTTCAACGACTTCGCTGGGCGACGGCACCCTGGCCGAAGATGAGCTTTTCGGCTGGTGGAGCGAGATGATCGAGTTGCCCGTCGTCGCCGAGGGCGGCCTCAGCGCGGGCCGGGTGACGGCGCTGGCGGGGGTCACGGATTTCTTTGGCGTGGGCGCGGAGATCTGGGGCGAGGACGATCCGGCGGCGGCGCTGAAGAGCCTTCTGGCCGGGGCCGGCTGATCTGTGCGTTTTTGCGGAAACCCTTCGGAGGAAGGGCGTTAACCGCAAATATGTCACAGGCACAACCTGTACACATCCCGTACACAGCCCGTGCATACGCGATTTTTGCACAACCGGATCGGGTTAACCCATCGGGCTCCCCGGCGCCGTGACGGCGTGCCCCGCCCACTAGACCTGACCACATGTCCTGACCACATGTCCTGACCACACGTCCTGACCGCGGGGCGGCTCAGACGGCCGCGGGGAGCCGGGCGTGAAGCCCCTCGCGCACCGCCGCCTCGCAGGCCGCCGCCAGCGCCTTGCGCCCCCCCGCCCCGGCGACCGGGATCGGCGCGTGAAACAGGATGTCGACCGCGCCGTTGCGCCGCGCCCCGAGCACCCGCAGCAGGCCCGAGCCGAAATCCATGTCGCCCCACCAGCCGTAGAAGCGCGGATCCTCGCCCTCGGGCGCGTGGTAGACCACCGTGACCGGCTGGATGTGCAGGATCTCGGGCATGTCGTGGCTGTAGAAGGCCTGGAACAGCGTCGGCTTGAAGGGCAGCACCCGGAGGCCGTCGGTTGATGTGCCCTCGGGGAAGAACAGCAGGCGGTGGTTCATCCGCAGCCGCTCCTCGAAGACCTCCTGCTGGGCCTTGGCCTCGCGCCGGTCGCGGCGGATGAAGACGGTGCCGGTGGCCCGGGCCAGCCAGCCGATGCCGGGCCAGCCGGCGACCTCGGCCTTGGCGACGTAGTAGATCCGCTGGGGGGCGTTCAGGGCGTAGATGTCGAGCCAGCTTGCGTGGTTGGCGACGATCGCGCCGCGATGAGCCATCGGGGTGCCGAGGGTGCGGTGCTTCATGCCGAGGCAGAGGAAGGCGGATTTGCAGACGAACTGGGTGATGAAGGGCGTGACCGGGCGGGCGTGACCGCAGAGCGGGCGCTCGATCAGGCGGCAGAGCAGCAGCAGGGCGAGGCAGCCGAAGGTGATGAGCCCGAGCGGCGCGCCGCGCAGCAGCACCCGCGCCCAGCCGAGCGGGCCGAGGGGCGCGGGCGGCAGCGGGCTGTCGCCATGCCAGAGCGGGCTGTCGGCGGGCTTCTCGCTCAAAGCGGACGGTCTTTCCGGTAGATCGCCACCTGGCGCGGGCTGACCCGGGCCGCGTCGAGCACGAGGCAGACGTCGGTGGTGTTGAACGCCGCATCGACCCAGGCCCCCTGCCCGACCCATCCGCCGAGCCGCAGGTAGGCCTTGATGAGCGCGGGCACCTCGCGCATGGCGGCGGCGCGGTCGAGCTCGGCCTCGGGGCGCAGGTTCATGTCGCGGGCCCGGGGCGGCAGCGCGGTGGGGCGCAGGGCCTCGGGGGCGAGGTGGTTGTGGTGGAGCATGGAGAGCGGCGCGGCGAGGGCGGCGGTGTCGGTGCCGTGGAAGGAGGCGGTGCCGAAGAGGACTTCGATCTCGCGGGCCTCGACATAATCCCAGAGCGCGCTCCAGAGGTGATACATGGCGATGCCACCGCGGTAGCGGGGCGCGAGGCAGGAACGGCCGAGTTCGAGCAGCCTGCGCCCGGAGGTCTTGAGCGGGGTGAGGTCGTATTCGCCTTCGGTGTAGAAGCCGCCGATTTCGGCTGCGCGCGCGCCGGGAAGCAGGCGGTAGACGCCGACCACCGCGCCCCCTCCGGCTGCGGGCAGCTCGGCGGGCTGGGCGTGGTCGATCAGGAGGAGATGGTCGCAGTGGGGATCGTAGCGGTCGGCCTCAAGGCGGGCGTCATGGTCGACCATCTCGCCGTCGCCGCCCAATTCGGTGACGAAGACCTCGTAGCGCAGGCGCTGGGCGGCGGCGAGATCGGCCTGGCCCGCGGCGAGCCGCACTTCGAATTTCGGCGCATCGGCCTGCATTATGCCAGTCTCACCCCTGCCCTGCGCCCTGTTGGATGGGTTTTAGGCAGGAGGCAGGCCCCATGCAACCCGGGCGTGCCGCCCGCCGGGCGTGAGTGACGCGGCCGGCGCATTAATGGCATGTTAACCATGACCCGCGAAGGTCAGGGATCGAAGATGATTTCGAGGAGAACGTTCTTGCCGTCGATGGTGACCTTGCCCGCATGCTCGAAGTTCACGGTGATCCGGCCGCCAATGTTGGATTGCACCTGCCCCAGCCCCCAATCGGGCTGTCCGGGGTGGCGGACGAGCATTCCGGGTTCGAGAATGGCATTGAGGTCGGCGGGCATGGGGTGCTCCGGGAGGTGAAGATGGGGGATGCGACGATGGATGGATTTGACTTGGCGGTGCGGGTGGCGTCGCGGATCTGCCATGACCTGATAAGCCCGGTGGGGGCAATCGGCAATGGGGTGGAGCTGCTGGCGATGTCGGGGCTGAAGGGCAGCCCGGAGCTGGGGCTGGTGGAAGAGAGCGTGCGCAACGCGCAGGGGCGGATCAAGTTCTTCCGCATTGCCTTTGGCCGGGCGGATGCCGGCCAGGGGGTGAGCGCGGCGGAGATCGGCGGAACGCTGAAGGAGTATTTCGGCGGCGGGCGGGTGCAGGTGGACTGGCCCGAGCCCGGGCCGGTGGCGCGGGCGGAGCTGCGTGCGGTGTTTCTGGCGATCAACTGTCTGGAGGTCGAGCTGGCCTATGGCGGGATGATCACGGTGCAGCCGCTGGAGGGCGGCTGGGAGGTGGCGGCGCTGGCGCCCCGGATGCGCGGCGAAGAGAGCGCCTGGGCGGCGCTGGGTGGCGAGGCCGAGGGGCTGAACCCGGCGATGGTGCAGTTTCTGCTGTTGCCGATGGCGGTTGGCGTGCTGGGCCGGGAGATTGCGATCGAGCGGCGCGAGGGGGAGATGGTGGTGCGGTTTTGAGGCGGGGTGTGGTTGCGATTTGACCGATAGGGCGGCGTTTTGATTGCGCCGTTCAGTGGGGGGCCAGCCCCCCACGCCACGGCTTTAAGTGGGGGGCCAGCCCCCCACACCGCGGCTTCAAGTGGGGGGCCAGCCCCCCACACCCCCCGGAGATATTTGCAGCAAGAAAATGAACGGGTCAGGCGCGCGTGGTGCCGTCGCCCTTCACCAGATACTTGAAGCTGGTCAGCTCGCGCGCGCCGACCGGGCCGCGGGCGTGCATCTTGCCGGTGGCGATGCCGATCTCGGCGCCCATGCCGAATTCGCCGCCGTCGGCGAATTGCGTGGAGGCGTTGTGCATCAGGATGGCGCTGTCGAGGCGCTGGAAGAAGCGGTCGGCGGCGGCTTGGTCTTCGGTGAGGATCGCCTCGGTGTGCTGCGAGCCGTAGGTGCGGATGTGGGCGATGGCCGCGTCGATGTCGTCCACCACTTTCGCTGCGATCTTCATGTCGAGGAACTCCTTGCCGAAGTCCTCCTCGGTGGCGGGGCGGGTGCCGGTGAGGCCTTGGGCGTAGACCTCCACGCCCGCTTCCATCAGCGCGTCGACGATTTTCTGACCGAGGTCAGTTTGGCTGGCGTGCACCAGCAGGCATTCGGCGGAGCCGCAGATGCCGGTGCGGCGGGTCTTGGCGTTGAGCACCACCTTCATGGCCTTCTCGGCGTCGGCGGCGGCGTCGATGTAGACGTGGCAGATGCCTTCGAGGTGGGCAAAGACCGGCACGCGGGCTTCGCGCTGGACGAGGCCGACGAGTCCCTTGCCGCCCCGGGGGACGATCACGTCGATATAGGCGGTGGCGCGCAGCATCTCGGCCACGGCCTCGCGGTCGCGGGTGGGCATGAGCTGGATGGCATCCTCGGGCAGCCCGGCCTCGCGCAGCCCAGCTTGGAGGGCGGCGTGGATGGCGCGGGCGCTGTGGTGGCTCTCGGAGCCGCCGCGCAGGATCACCGCATTGCCGGACTTGAGGCAGAGGGCGCCGGCATCCGCCGTGACGTTGGGGCGGCTTTCGTAGATCACGCCGATGACGCCGAGGGGGGTGCGGACCTTGCGGATGTGCAGGCCGGTGGGACGGTCCCACTCTTCGATCACCTCGCCGAGGGGGTCGGGCTGGGCGGCGATGGCCGCGAGGCCATCGACCATGCCCTGGATGCGGGCCTCGTCGAGCATGAGGCGGTCCATCATGGCATCGGTCAGGCCCTTCTCGCGGCCGTAGTCCATGTCACGCGCATTGGCGTCGAGGATCTCGGCGCGCGAGGCGAGAAGCGCCGCGCCGGCGGCCTTGAGGGCGGCGTTGCGCGCTTCTGGCGGGGAGAAAGACAGTTCGGCAGCAGCGGCGCGGGCGCGCTCACCCATCTCGGTGACGAGGGCGGGGATGGTCTGGTCGAGGTCTTTCATCGCTTTGGCTCCCTTGGTGGAGGGGATGTAGCGCGATGGGAGGCGCGGCTCAATGGGCAAGCGCGATATGGCCTCGCATGGGAGGCGCGGCTAGGGTGGCGCGGGAGACGACGGGAGGGCGGAGATGACCGGAGACGGAGTGGGCGTGGCGCTGGTGGGCGCGGGGATGATCGCGAAGACCCATGTGGCGGCGCTGGCGGCGGCGGAGGGGCTGGCGCTGAAGGCGGTGGTCTCGCGCCATCCGGAGCGGGCGGGATACCTCGCGGAGCTTTGCGAGGGCGACGCGCCCCGGTTCATCTCGGACATCGGCGAGGTGATCGCGGACCCGGGGATCGGGATGGTGATCATTGCCACGCCGCCGAGTGTAAGGGCCGAGCTGATCGGGCCGCTGGCGGCGGCGGGCAAGCATATTCTGCTGGAGAAGCCGCTGGGGCGGACGCTGGCCGAGGCCGAGGCGGTGGTGGAGATCTGCGAAGGGGCCGGGGTGGCGCTGGGAGTGGTGTTTCAGCACCGGGTGCGGGCCGCGTCGCGGGCGGCGGCGGCGCTGGTGGCTGGGGGTGCCCTTGGCGCGCTGGGCGTGGTGGAGATTGCGGTGCCGATCTGGCGCGCGCAGAGCTATTACGACGAGCTGGGGCGCGGCACCTATGCCCGCGACGGCGGCGGGGTGATGATCACCAACGTGATCCATTCCATCGACCTGGCGCTGAGCCTGACCGGCCCGGTTGTCCGCGTTCAGGGCATGACGGCCACATCGAAGCTGCACCGGATGGAGGCGGAGGATATGGCCGTGGCCGGGCTGAGCTTTGCCAATGGCGCGGTGGGCTCCTTCGTGGCGAGCACGGCGATGTTCCCAAATCGCGGCGAGACGATCTCGCTGCATTTCGAGCAGGGCTCGCTGCGGATTGGCCGCGACGGGGTGGTGGTGAGCTGGCGCGACGGGCGCGAGGAGGTGCTGGGCGCCGAAGAGGTGGCCAAGCACGATTGGCATCAGAGGGTGATCGAGGATTTTTCCACGGCGATCCGCGAGGGGCGCGCGCCGCTGGTGACGGGGCGGGAGGCGCTGGCTTCGCATCGGTTGATCGAGGCCATCGAGACCTCGTCACGCGATGGTCGGGCGGTCGAACTGGCGGGGTGACCTGCTTGCGGGTGCCGGTGGGGCTCAGTCCGAGCTGTCCTGCGCGTCGATGGCATCGCCGAGGATCCGGTTGACGGTGGCGAGGTCGACACCGGCGCTGTCGGCGGCCTGCTGGCTGGAATAGCCCCGCGCATAGCACTCGAGCACCTGTGCGATGGTCTGTTGCGAGACAGGAGGATTGGCGGCGGTGATTCCCGTCTCGGCGGGGCGGTCGGGTGGGTTTTTCCGGTTCATCTGGAGCCTCGGACCTGCGGCGGGAATCGGGATGCCTGTGGACGGGAACCAGAGCATTGCGGGCCGCAGGGGCGCAACGAAAAAGGCCCGCCCATTTCTGGACGGGCCTTCTTCTTCTGATCACGAGGGAAATCGTATCAGTTGAAGCTGTAGACCAGCGACACGCCGAAAGTGTTGTCGGTGTTCTTGTCACCGGGCAGCGGATCGGTGTGGTATTCGGTCGTGATCGAGGTGCGCAGCGCCAGGGCGTTGCTCATGGCCACGTTCACGCCGAGGTCGTTGTAGATCACGTTGTCGGACTCCGAAAAGATGAAATCGGTGTCGTTGGTGAGAAAAACGGTCTCGGTGATCTTGGTCTGGAAGTTGGAGCCGATCGAGGCGGCTTCTTCTTCGATCTCGGTGCCGTCAGACAGCTCGGCCCAGCGGTAGCCGGGGCCTGCGGACACATACCAGGCGGTGGTCGGCGTTTCGACGACCTTGTAGCCGACGCCGAAGCCCGCGAAGGTGTCCCGCGTGTAGGAGGCGAAGTCGTCCTGGCTGCCCTGAACCTGGGCGTAGGCGTACCACTTGTCGCCGAAGTCACGGGTGTACTCGAGGCCGTAGAGCAGGCTCTCCTTGTCCTTCACCTCGTTGCTCTCGCCGTAGTCGTAGACCACGTTGAAGTCGAAGCCGTTCACACCGTCGTACCAGCCGAGGTTGGCGCCGAGGCCGACGTCGAAGCTGTCGGTGTTGCCCGACTGGGCGGTGGAGCGCAGGGCGACGGAGCCGTCGAAGCCGAGCTTGCGGCCGGTGTTGCCGAAGGCGTCGACGTCACGGTCGTAATCGTCGGTGATGTCTTCGTTCAGGTCTTCCAGACGGTCTTCGGCCGCGCCGCGGTTGTCGAAGGTGGTGGTTTGGGCCAGCGCCGCACCTGCGGAAAAGCTCGCGATGGTGCCGAGCGCGATGGCGGCAAATGTGGTGGGTGTTTTCATTGTCTCCATATCCTTCTCAGAGGGTTTGTCCGCGACCCGGGGGGCTGCGGTATGGAGGGAGAGATAAGCGGGTTCGGGCCGGGGATAAGCACACGATGGGGACACGAAAACGTGCTCGAGGGTTGCGTTGCAACAGCACCACATCGGCGGAGAGGTGCCGAGTTATTTATCCAGCGATTTCAGAGGGTTCCATATTCCGTGGCGTAAGCTCACGGGCTATTTCATCACGACATGCGGCGTGTTGGTCATCGCTCTATTGAAGGCGTGACGGGGTAACAGGATCGCTCAGCTTCCGGGCAGGAACGGCAGGTCTGTGATGCCGGGATCGACGCCGATGGAGGTGAGCATGGCGTGGACCTGCCCGCGGTGGTGGGTCTGGTGATTGAACATCTGGGTGACGCAGACGCCGACGGGCTTGCGGTACTCGGCGTCATTATCGCTGGAGTACCATTTGAGGTCGCCCACGAGGTCGATCTCGCGCAGGCCGGCGGCCCAGACCCGGATGCGCCCGTCGAGCTGGAAACGCCCTGCCTCCCATGCCCCGGCGGTGGGAAAGTAGCTGGCGCTCTCCTTCAGGGTGGTCTGCGGCTCGGGGCCGCCGTCGAAGCGCGAGATCCAGCGCATGTCGCCCCAGACGATGTGATTGAGGGTGCCGAGGATCGACCCGAAGAAGGCGCCGCGGTCGGCTGTCATCTCGGGGGCCGGGAGGCGGCGGACGGCGACCATGATCTGCTCGTTCTGCCAGGCATTGTAGCGGGCCATCATCCGCACCCATTCGACACCGATCATGTTGCGAGGTCTCCTCAATTTTGTGCAAGTTTTGCCGGGGCTTGCGCTTCTGTCAATCAGCGCGCCGCCGCCCCCTGCCCTGCTGCGGCCCCTCGTCAGATTTTCCCTTGTAGGCAAGGCCCGGCGCGGCTAGCGTTTCAAACCGTGATCACACCGCCAACCAAAGGACCACCACATCATGGCGCGACATCTTTCTGCTGCTGCAGCGTTTCTTCTTTCCACTTCGCTGGCCGCCAGCGCAGCGGATTCCGAGCTGCTGATCTTCGACTGGTCGGGGTTCGAGGACCCGGGCTTCTTTGGCGAGTACATCGAGAAATACGGCGACAACCCGAGCTTCACCTTCTTCGGTGAGGAGGAAGAGGCCTTCCAGAAGCTGCGCTCGGGCTTCAAGGCCGACATGGCGCACCCCTGCTCGCAGTCGGTGGACAAGTGGCGGCAGGCCGGGCTGATCGAGCCCTGGGACATTTCCAAGATCCCGCGCTATGCGACCGTGGCCGAGCAGTACAAGAACGACCCGATCTTCACCGATGGCGATCAGGTCTATTTCATCCCCGCCGACAACGGCTCGACCGCGATTGCCTACAATGCCGACGAGATGAGCGCCGATCAGCTCACCACGCTTCAGGTGTTCAAGGACCCGCAGTATGCGGGGCGCATCTCGCTGCCCGACAACGTGGATGACATCTATGCGCTGGCCTATCTGGCGACCGGCGTGAGCGACTGGACCAAGGCGACGCAAGAAGACTTCGAGGCCGCCAGCGCATGGCTGCGCGAGGTGCATCCGAACGTGCGCGCCTACTGGGCCGACGGCGCCGAGCTGGCGCAGCTGATGAGCACCGGCGAAGTGCTGTTTTCCTGGGCCTGGAGCGAGACCCCGGCTTCGATGCGCGGCGATGGCTACAACATCGGCTTCCAGCGCGAGGCGGAAGAGGGCTCTTCGGTCTGGTTCTGCGGCTACGTGAACCTGGTCGACGGCCCCGGCTCGGAAGACAAGGCGCATGACTTCATCAACTCCTGGCTCTCGCCCTCCTCGGTGGAATACATCGTGGAAGAATGGGGCTACGGCAACTCCAACACCGAGGAGATGGCCAAGATCCCGAGCGAGACCCTCGACGAAGTGGGCCTTGGCGAGGTCAGCACCCCGCTGCTGGCCCAGCTGCCGATGGACAACAAGCTGCGCGAGCAGATGATTGCCGAGTTCGAGAAGATCAAGGCCGGGTTCTGAGCCCCAGCGCCTCGACAACGACATGGCGGCGGCCCTTCGGGGTCGCCGTTTTTCTTTGGCGCCGCTTGAAGCTGCCCCCGCCCGGCCCCATAACAGTGCAACCATGACCCAACCCCGGCCTCCTCAGTGCTAGACACCGCATTCTGGCTGACCTCCGGCGGCATTTTGCTGCTGCTGGTCTGCTCCGCCTTCTTTTCCGGCTCCGAAACCGCCCTGACCGCCGCCTCGCGCGGCAAGCTCCGCTCGAAGGCCGACCGGGGCGAGCGCGGCGCCGAGGTGGCGCTGGAGGTGACGGAGGACAATGAAAAGCTCATTGGCGCCGTGCTTCTGGGCAACAACCTCGTGAACATCCTCGCGGCCTCGCTGGCGACCGCCCTGTTCACCCGAGTGTTCGGCGATGGCGGGGTGGCGCTGGCGACGCTGGTGATGACGCTGCTGGTGCTGATCTTTGCCGAGGTGCTGCCCAAGACCTATGCGATCACCAATGCCGAGACCGCCGCCGCCCGCGTGGCCCAGCCGATCCGGCTGCTGGTGCGGGTGCTGGCGCCCATCGTCGGGGCGATCCGGGCGCTGGTGCGCCTGCTGCTGCGGCTCTTCGGGGTGCAGACCGACCCGGACGGGCAGATGTTTTCGGTGCATGAGGAAATTGCCGGGGCGCTGGCGCTTGGGCATTCGGAAGGCGTGGTGCACAAGGAAGACCGCGACCGGCTGATGGGCGCGCTCGACCTCGCGGAGCGGACGGTGGAGGAGATCATGCTGCACCGCTCGCAGATCGAGATGATCGACGTGGATGCCAGCCCCGACGAGGTGCTGGCGCAGGCACTCGAAAGCCGCCACACCCGCCTGCCGCTGTTCAAGGACGACAAGGAGAACATCGTTGGCGTGATCCACGCCAAGGACCTGCTGCGCGCCATCCACCGCGCCGCGCTGGCCAGCGGCGGCGCGCCCGAGGCGCTTTCGGTGATCGACGTGATGCAGGTGGCGATGGAGCCCTACTTCGTGCCCGAGACCACCACGCTGGACGACCAGATGCGCCAGTTCCTGCGGCGCAACACGCATTTTGCGCTGGTGGTGGACGAATACGGCACCTTGCAGGGGCTGATCACGCTGGAGGACATTCTCGAGGAGATCGTGGGCGAGATCACCGACGAGTTCGATCTCGACGAGGACCACCCGCTGCGGCGCACCGACATGGGCGACTGGATCGTGGACGGCTCGATGACCATTCGCGACCTGAACCGCGCCAACGACTGGAACCTGCCCGACGAGGAGGCCAACACGGTGGCCGGGCTGGTCATTCACGAGGCGCAGGCGATCCCGACCGTGGGGCAGGTGTTTTCGTTCCACGGGTTCCGCTTCGAGGTGGTGGCGCGTAAGGACAACCGGCTGACCCGGTTGAAGATGCGTCCGCTGGCGATGCTGGCGGAATAGGCGGGGTGTGTCGGGGGGTGGGTTTCACCCACCCTACGCGCTTGGTCGGGTGGTGGGTTTCACCCACCCTACGGCGCAGCGGGGCCGGTTGCCGCGGCCCAGGTGGGGGCGGTCTTCGGGTGATCTTCGATTGCAGGGGTGTGGCGTGAGGCCTGCCGTGCGGGGCGGCTGGCCTCACTCACTGGCCTCAGGCGCCGGCTTCGGCCATGGCGGCAGGGGTTTGCTGGTGGCTCATCAGGCGCCAGCCGTCGCCATCGTCGACATAGGTGGAGGCGCAGAGGGCGGTGTAGAGGGTTTCGCCGTTGCGCTCGGCTTCGGCCTTGTAGGCCAGCACCGCCACAGGGCCCTGCCGGGTGAAGCTGCGGTCGTGGAAGGTGACGGAGCGCCAGGGCTCGCCACCTTCGAGCCCCTTGAGCGAGGCCTCGGCGGAGAGGATGCCTGCCGGGTAGGGAAACACGAAGACCGCATCGTCACGGGTGACGGAGCGGGCGAAATCGGCACCGCTGGTCCACGAGGTTTCTTCGATCTTCCAGAGGTTGGCTTCTGTGCTGTCGGGGGACATGTCGGGCCTCCTTTCCACTGCTCAACGGGCGGGGGGCTGCCGGGGTTCCCGATGACGGGAACGTGAGGCGGTGACGCGCCGGGGCGATGCTAGCCTGCGGCCGGGATGACACGGAACCTCGTGGACAGGGAGACACCTGATGAACAAACCGACCCCAGCGCGCCGGATGACGGCGGCCGATTTTCACCCCAAGCTGCTCGAGATGTACGACGGCTACGTGCATGGCAAGATGACCAAGCGCGACTTTCTCGCCGGTGCCGGCAAATACGTGGCCGCCGGTGTGACGGCCGCCGCCGTGCTGGAGACCTTGCAGCCAAACTACGCGCTGGCCCAGCAGGTGGCGCCCGACGATCCTGAGATCGAGACCGAGGTTGTGGAATACGACAGCCCCGAGGGCCATGGCACCATTCGCGGCCTGATGGCGCGCCCGGCGGGCGTGGAGGGCAAGATCCCGGCGGTGCTGGTGATCCATGAGAACCGGGGGCTGAACCCCTATATCGAGGACGTGGTGCGCCGCGTGGCCAAGGCGGGCTTTCTGGCGCTGGGCCCGGACGGGCTGACCCCGGCGGGCGGCTATCCGGGCAATGACGACGAGGGGCGCGAAATGCAGCGCGGGCTCGACGGGGCCAAGCTGATGAACGACTTCTTCGCCGGGTTCGAGCATCTGATGGGGCATGAGGGCTCCACCGGCAAGGTGGGGGCCGTGGGCTTCTGCTATGGCGGGGGCGTGTGCAATGCGCTGGCGGTGGCCTATCCGGAGATGGGGGCGAGCGTGCCCTTCTATGGCCGCCAGGCGGCGGTGGAAGATGTGCCGAAGATCCAGGCACCGCTGCTGCTGCACTACGGCGAGCTGGACGAGCGGATCAACGCGGGTTGGCCGGAGTACGAGGCGGCGTTGAAGGAGAACGGGAAGGTCTATGAGGGGCATATCTATGCCGGGGCCAACCACGGATTCCACAATGACACCACACCCCGGTATGACGAGGATGCCGCGACGCTGGCCTGGGAGCGGACGGTGGAGTGGTTCAACCGCTATCTGACGTAGAGCGCGGGGCGCGCCGGGCAGCGCCGACCCGCGGGGTGGCGCTGCTGACGCTCGCTCGTGGCACTTTATGGCGCAGCTTGGGTGCTTCCTCGATGGTGAGCACACCCCTCACCAAAGCGCCGCCCCGGGGGGCGGGTCGGCGCTGCCCGGCGCCTTACGGCGCGCATCGGGCGGCGCCACTCTGGAACGGCGCGTCAGGGGCTTGGGGGACATGTCCCGCGCCTACCGCCCCGAAAACAGCGTGCCGAAGATGCCGCGCACCAGCGCCTTGCCGCTGCGGGTGCCGAGCTGGCGGGCGAAGCTCTTGGCGAAGGCCTCGCCCACGCTGTCGGAGCGCGAGGAGCGGGAGCGGGTGGGTTTGGAGGTGGAGCGGGTCACGCCCTTGCCGGAGTAGCGCCGCCCGGCCTTGAACTCGCGTTCGGCCATCGGGGCCTCTTCCTCTTCGGCCTCGGCGGCCTCTGCGGCCCTGGCGGCCTCGGCGGCCCGCTTGGCCAGCATCTCGTAGGCGCTGTCGCGGTCGATGGCGGCGTCATACTTGCCGGCGACGGGAGAGGTGGCGATGAGGGCCTTTCGCTCGGCCTCGGTGATCGGGCCGAGCTGGGAGGAGGGCGGGCGGATCAGGGTGCGCTCGACCACGCCCGGCGCGCCCTTGCGGATGAGGAAGGAGGTCACCGCCTCGCCGGTGCCGACCTCGCGGATCGCGTCTTCGGTCGAGAAGCGGGGGTTGTCGCGGTAGGTTTCGGCGGCCTGTTTCAGCTCGCGGCGGTCCTTGGCGGTGAAGGCGCGCAGGGCGTGCTGCACCCGGTTGCCGAGCTGGCCGAGGATATCCTCGGGCACGTCCGCCGGGTTCTGGGTGCAGAAATACACCCCCACGCCCTTGGAGCGGATCAGGCGGGCCACCTGCTCGACCTTGTCGACCAGCGCCTTGGGGGCGTCATCAAAAAGCAGGTGGGCCTCGTCGAAGAAGAACACCAGCTTGGGCTTGTCGGGGTCGCCCACCTCGGGGAGCATCTCGAAGAGTTCGGAGAGCATCCAGAGCAGGAAGGTGGCGTAGAGCTGGGGCGAGCCCATCAGGCGGTCGGCGGCGAGGATGTTGACGCGGCCCCTGCCCGCCTCGTCGGTGAGAAAGAGATCGTCGAGCGAGAGCGCGGGCTCGCCGAAGAACCGGGTGGCACCCTGGTTGTCGAGCACCAGCAGGCTGCGCTGGATCGCCCCGATGGAGGCGGTGGAGACATTGCCGTAGCGCAGCGACAGCTCGGAGCGGTTTTCGCCGACCCAGACCAGCAGCGCCTGGAGATCCTTGAGGTCGAGCAGCGGCAGGCCCTGTTCGTCGGCCACGCGGAAGGCGATGTTGAGGATGCCCTCCTGCGCCTCGGAGAGATCCAGCAGGCGGGAGAGCAGCAGCGGGCCCATCTCGGCGACGGTGGTGCGCACCGGGTGGCCCTGTTCGCCGTAGAGATCCCAGAAGGTGACGGGAAAGGCGGAATAGGCGTAGTCGGCAAAGCCGATTTTTGCGGCGCGCTCCATGAAGGGGGCGTGCAGCTTGGCCTCGGGGGAGCCGGAGCGGGCGAGGCCGGAGAGATCGCCCTTTACGTCGGCCATGAAGACCGGAACGCCATTGGCCGAGAAGCTCTCTGCGAGGATCTGAAGCGTCACCGTCTTGCCGGTGCCGGTGGCCCCGGCGATCAGCCCGTGGCGGTTGGCATAGTTCAGCAGCAGCTCCTGTGGCGTGGCGTAGTCTTCCCCGCCGCCGCCCACGAAAATCCCCTCGCCCATGAGGCCCTCCAAATAAGTTTCGGGCCCAACATAAAGTATTAACCCTTGTCTGCCAGTATTCATCTTGTTCGGGCCTCTGTCCTCTTGGCCCGGATTGACTTCCTCCCTGTCAGACTGGCCGCGTCACACCTGTGGCGCGGCATTTTTTTTAGCGTGTTCAATTTCTTGGGGGGTGTTCTTTTAGCGGTTGACGGCTGCGGCAAGTTGCCATAGCGTCCCGGCATCAAGTCGGCCAGTCCGGCAGGGAGAACCAAATATAGCGGCTGAAAACAGTCGTCCGGGCCATCAAAACGGACCCGCACAAAAGGGCCTCTCGGGGCCCTTTTTCAGTGCCCGGACGGGTGGCGGATCGGGGGGATCGCGCGCCGTGCCTGCCCGCCTGAGCGAGTTGCCCATCGCCCTGCCCCGCTGCCAGATCACGGCCCCGTCAGTGGTCCCGGATTTCTCCCTGACATCCCCCGCGCCCTGTGCTAGACGGCTCCACGATTTCAAAACCCGAGAAGGTTGTTGAGGACTATGCAGAACCTGACGAAAGCGAGTTTTCTTGCGCTGATGATCGCCGCCACGCCCCTTTGGGCGCAGGAGACGGCCACCGAGGAAACCCCGACCGAAGAGACCACCACCGAACAGGGTGCCACCGAGGCGCCCGCAGGCGAGGCGCCTGCCGCCGAGGAGGCCGAGGCCGCCGGTGAGGGCGCATCCCAGACCCCTTCGCCCGATGACGGGCTCGCCATGGGCACCCCCGAGGGCGAGGAAGAGCAGCCGGCCGGCGGGCTCTTCACCAAGGAGACCCACGGCGACTGGCAGCTGCGCTGCGTGCCCGCCAATGGCGACCAGCCCGAGCAGTGCCAGCTTTACCAGCTTCTGAACGACCAGAACGACAACCCGGTGGCCGAGATGAACCTCTTCGCCCTGCCCCCCGGTGGCCAGGCGATTGCCGGGGCCAACATCGTGACCCCGCTGGAGACGCTGCTGACCGAGCAGATCACGCTTTCGGTCGATGGCTCGCAGGGCAAGCGCTACCCCTACACCTTCTGCACCCAGATCGGCTGCATCTCGCGGATCGGCATGACGGCGGCGGATGTGAACGGCTTCAAGGCCGGCAATGCCGCCACGCTGACGCTGGTGCCCGCCGGGGCGCCCGACCAGAAGGTGCGGCTGAAAGTGTCGCTGACCGGGTTCACCGCCGGGTTCACCGCGCTTCAGGCGGCCCTGCCCGCGGCCAACTGAGCCGGGCCACAGGCCGAAAAGATCAGACGCCGCCCTTCGGGGCGGCGTTTTGCGTTTCAAGCCTCGAGGATGCGCCGGACCACCGGGGCGAAGAGCGGTCGCATGGCCTGCACCAGCCCCGGGGTGAGCGCGGCCCAGCGGTAGGAGAAGATCAGCCCGGCCTCGGCGGGGCTGCCTTCTGCCGCGTGATCCCACGTTTCGGGCAGGCCGGGCGGGGCCTCGAAGGTGAAGAGGTGCCAGAGCTGCGGGGCGGCATAGCCGGGCTCCCAGGGGCGGTGCCATGTGCCGATGGCGCGGGGCGCGGTGAGGGAGAGGCCGGATTCCTCATGCAGCTCGCGGATGGCGGCGGCCTCGGGGGCCTCGCCCGGCTCGAGGGTGCCCTTGGGGAGCTGGTCGCCGGTTTGCGGGTGGCGGAAGATCAGCAGCTCGCGCGCCGTGGCCGGGCCGCGCAGGACGGCGGCGAGGGCCTTGGGGGTGGGCGGGGCGTTGCGCGGGTGCATGGGGGGAGTTTGGCGGGCGTGGCGTGCTTTGCAAGCCTCGGAGTGGGGGGCCAGCCCCCCACGCCCCCCGGAGATATTTGCAGCAAGAAAATGCACAGGGGGCGCGCTTTGTCAGGGGCGCATTTGAATTGAATTTTACGGAGGTAGCGGGGGCGCTGCGGGTTTGGGGGCGGTCAGACCTTTTTCAGCGCCAGCACGGCGTTGAGCCCGCCAAAGGCGAAGGCGTTGGAGAGGACGGTATCGACCTGCGCCTCGCGGGCCTCGTTGGGCACCACGTCGAGCGCGCATTCGGGGTCGGGCTCCTCGTAGCCGATGGTGGGGGCGATGATGCCGTCGCGGAGCGCCATGATGCAGGCGAGAAGCTCGACCGCGCCGGTGCCGCCGATCAGGTGGCCGTGCATCGACTTGGTGGAGGAGATCATCAGCTTGTCGGCGTGGGAGCCGAAGACATCGGCCACCACGGCGCATTCGGTCTTGTCGTTGGCCGCCGTGCCGGTGCCGTGGGCGTTGATGTAGCCGACCTCCTCGGGGTTGATGCCGCCGTCGCGCATGGCGCCGCGCACGGCGCGGGCTGCGCCTTGCTTGGAGGGCATGACGATGTCGGAGGCGTCGGAACTCATGGCGAAGCCTGCGACCTCGGCGATGATCTCGGCACCGCGGGCGCGGGCGTGCTCATACTCCTCGAAGACGAAGACCGCCGCCCCCTCGCCCTGCACCATGCCGTTGCGGCCCAGCGAGAACGGGCGGCAGGCGTCCTTGGACATGACCCGCAGCCCCTCCCAGGCCTTCACCCCGCCGAAGGAGAGCATGGCCTCGGCCCCGCCCGTGACCATGGCGCGCGAGGCGCCGGAGCGGATCATGTGGAAGGCCTGCCCCATGGCGTGGTTGGAGGAGGCGCAGGCGGTGGCGACCGAGTAGCTCGGGCCCTTGAGGTTGTATTCCATCGACACGTGGGAAGTGGCGGCGTTGTTCATCAGCTTGGGGATGACGAAGGGATGCACGCGGTTCTTTCCGTCTTCGTAGACGGTGCGGTAGTTCTCGTCCCAGGTGTTCACCCCGCCGCCGGCGGTGCCGAAGATCGCCCCCGCCTCATCGGCCAGAAGCCCGTGGAACTCGAGCCCGGACTGGGCCATCGCCTCCTTGGCGGCCAGCATGGTGAACTGGGTGAAACGGTCGTAGAGCGCGATCTGCTGGCGGTTGAAATGGGCCTCGGGGTCGAAGTCGCGGACCTGCCCGCCGATCTGCACCGAGAGCCGTTCGACGTCGCGCACGTTGATCGGTGCGATGCCGCATTTGCCCTCGGCCAAGGCTTTGAGGGTTTCGGGCACGCTTTTGCCGAGCGCGTTGATGGTGCCCATGCCGGTGATGACGACACGTTTCATGGATCGGGTCATCGACCTGCCTTTCAGAATTCTGCCAGGCCGGTCAGGCCTGTTCTTTCACCAGCCCCTGAACCGCCTCGACGATGGCCGCGACCGAGGAGATGTCGAAATCGCTCTCGGAGGGCTCGTTGGCGTTGAAGGGAACCTGGATGTCGAAGGCCTCTTCGATGGCAAAGATGCTTTCGACCAGCCCGAGGCTGTCGATGCCGAGGCTTTCGAGGGTGCTGTCCATCTTCACGTCCGAGGGCTCCAGCACCGCCTGCTCGGCGATGATCTGGATGACCTTGTCTTTGACTGCGTCCGACATACCGCCCACCTGTCTGTTACGCTACGTTGCTCATTTATGTGCTCGAGTCCGGTTTGGAAAGCTTCTTTCTCAACTCTGTAACGTCTCTATGAAGCTTGGGAAGGCGGCGTAGGCCCTTGTAGCTTTCGATCGAGGCTTTCATTTCCATCGCCGGATTGCCCAGCATCACCCGGCCCTTCGGCTGGTTGGTGCGCAGCAGGGTGCCAGCGCCGGCGATCACGTCATCGCCGATGTCGAGGTGGTCGGTGACGCCGGCCTGGCCGCCGAGCACCACGCGGTCGCCGAGCCGGGTGGAGCCGGCGATTCCGACCTG
This sequence comes from Oceanicola sp. 502str15, assembly GCF_024105635.1. Taxonomy (NCBI): domain Bacteria; kingdom Pseudomonadati; phylum Pseudomonadota; class Alphaproteobacteria; order Rhodobacterales; family Roseobacteraceae; genus Oceanicola; species Oceanicola sp. 502str15. The sequence goes on along the minus strand of NZ_WYDQ01000001.1, from coordinate 951,414 downwards.
GCCGCAGAGCAGGCAGTCGCGCCCGGTGCGGACGTTGTGGCCGACCTGCACGAGGTTGTCGATCTTGGTGCCCGAGCCGATCTCGGTGGCATGGATGGTGCCCTGGTCGATGCAGGAATTTGCGCCGAGTTCGACATCGTCGCCGATGGTGACGCCGCCGAGGGAGTGGATGCGGGCATAGGCCTGTTGGCGGGCCTCGCCGCGCTCGCCCAGCGTGCTGCGCACGGCCTCGACCGCGCCGGCCTCGGGGGTGACGAAGGAAAAGCCGTCGCCGCCGACCACCGCGCCGGGCTGGGCGATGAAGCGGGCGCCGATGGTGACGGAATGGCCGATGCGCACGCCTTCGCGCAGCAGGCAGTCGGGGCCGATGCGCGCGCCCTCGGCAATGGAGACATGGGCGGCGATGCGGGCGTTGGGGCCGATGGAGGCCCCTGCCCCGATCACCGCAAGCGGGCCGATGGCGGCGCCTTCGCCGATCTGGGCGGTGGGGTCGATCACCGCGGAGGGGTGGATGCCGGGGGCGATGCGCGGCCCGGCGTCGAGCATGGCGGTGAGGCCGGCCATGGCGTAGCGCGGGCGGGGTGCGAAGATGACCGCGGTCAGGTTCATTGCCTGCCAGTCCGCGCCTTCCCAAACCATGGCCGCGCGCGCCTGCCCCTCGGAGAGACCGGCGGCGAACTTCGGGTCCATCGCAAGGGCGAGAGCCTCAGGTCCGGCGCGGGCGGGTTCGGCGGCGTGGGTGACGGCAAAGGCACCATCGCCCTCGAAGCGGGCTCCGAGGGCGATGGCGATGTCTTCTATCGTGAGGGTGGTCACGGGGATCAGCTTTCGACCCCGCGCAGCTTCACCCCCATCTCGGCCATGGCGTTCCAGATGCGGGCGTCGCGGCCGTAGATGTCGTCACGGTAGTTCATGTGGCCACGGGCCTGGGTAAAGGCGGTGCGGTAGATCAGGTGAACCGGGATCTGCACGTCGAGCTTGACCATGCTTTCGGCCCCGGTGCGCAGGAGCGACTGGAAGGTGCCCTTGGGGTCGTCGGTCTGGCGCGCCAGCAGGGCGTAGGCGAAGTCGAAGGGGTCGGCCAGCCGGATGCAGCCGTGGGAGAAGGCGCGGACATCGCGGTTGAACAGGCTCTTGGAGGGCGTGTCGTGCAGGTAGATGTTGTACTTGTTCGGGAACATGAACTTGACCAGCCCGAGCGCGTTGCTGCGCGAGGGCGGCTGCTTGATGGCGAAGGGGAAGTTGCGGGCGTTGTAGGCCCGGAAGTTCACCGCGCCGCGCGGCACGACGCGGCCGCGCCGGTCGATCAGCTTGAGGTGGCCGGCGGCGTTGGGGTTGCGCTGGAACAGCGGCAGATATTCCTTGGTGGCGATCGAGCGCGGCACGTTCCAGGTGGGGTTGATCACCATGTGCTCCATGGTGTCGGAAAACTCGGGCGTGCGCTGGTCGGGGACGTTCTTGCCCACCACCGAGCGGGTTTCGAAGGTGACCTTGCCGTTGTCGATGATCTGGGCCTTGAAGCTGGGGATGTTCACCAGCACGTGGCGGGCGCCGCGCGGGCGGTTCAGCCAGCGCTCGCGCTCCATGGCGACGATGACCGACTCCAGCCGCTTGACCGGCGAGACGTTGAGGGCGGCGATGGTGCCCGGCCCGGCGACGCCGTCGGCGCTGAGGCCATGGTCGATCTGGAAGGTCTGCACGGCGCGGGTGATCGCGGCGTCATAGGTCTGCGTGGCCGAGCGGCCGAGGTAGCCCATGGCTATGAGGCGGTTGCGCAGGGCGACCACGGCGGGCCCTTGCTGGCCCGGCTCCAGCGCCTTGACCTGCACCTGCGGCCCCCAGCCGCCCTGGGCGATGCGGTTCTCGAGCTCGAGCTTGCCGCGCATCAGGCGCACATATTCGGGCGTGCGGGGCATGAGGGTGCGGAAATAGGTGATTGGCTCCTGCGAGGCGAAATCGGCCAGCAGCGCCTCGGGGGCGCGGCGGGGGATGTCGCGGACGATGCCGCTGTCGATCCGGCGCGGCTCGGTGGCGCCCGATTGCAGGTCGCGGGAGAATTGCACCAGCATCTGGGCGGCCATGACCTCGACCTTGCCGCGCTCGCGGGTGGAGCCGGCGGCGGCGAAGGCGGCGCGCAGCTCTTCCGGGTCGTAGCGCAGCGAGGGCAGCCCGTGATCGTCGGCCGAGGCGAGCGCGCGCAGCAGGGCGCCGCGGCGCTGGCCGTCGGATTCGCCGGTGAAGAGCGGGGCGTAGTCGCGGTTGCGGTAGAAGGCACCGATGCTCTCGTCGACCGAGGCGGCCTCGGCCACGGCCTGCTTGAAGGCGGAGATCTGGAATTGCGAGGTGACGTCCTGTGCCGCCAGCGGCGGGGCCACGAGGCTGGCGCAGCCGAGGAAAAGCGCCGCAAATCCGGCCCTTGCAAGCCGAGATGGCGCAGGATTGCCCCCTGTGAAGACAGAACTGGCCGGGCTGAACAGGTGGGTAAGAGTCATCTCGTCCTCGGGTAAATCACTTGGTTGAAACAGGATTACCCAAGGTTCCCGGCAGCTTCCATGATTGTCGACTCACTTTTGAGTCAGTTCGGGAGGGCGTGATGCGGGGATGTCGCGGTGCCTGGTAAAATAACTGTTTCAGTTCAGTGTATTGGGGCAAAAATGCGGCGCGGGATCTGTTGCGCCAAAGCCGCGCCGCGGGCTGGTCATTTTCTGGGCGCAATCAACGAGATATTAAGCAAATTCCTGCCTATTGGGTGCTGAATATGCAGCGCGACAGAATTGCGCCTTGGCCGGAGAATCGCTTTGTGGCATAAAAATCTTGCATCTGGGGATGAGATGACAACGCGGTACGTCGAAAAGACGGCCAGGGGCACGGGGACAGGCATGACCACGGAGACAGGATCACCGAAATTCTCGCGGCGCGGGGTACTGGGAGCGTTTGCAGCAACAGCACTGGTTGCAGCCCCAACGTATACCAAGGCCGCCGGGTTCCTTCGAGGCGCAGGAGATATTCGCCGCCTCAAGATGTACAACGGCCGGACCGGCGAAAGCATGGACGCGATCTACTGGATCGAAGGCGACTACATCAAGGACTCGGTCAAGGAAGTGAACTACTTCATGCGGGACTGGCGCCGCGACGAGGTGAAGGCGATCGACATCCGCACCCTCGACATCATCGCCGCCGCCCACAACCTGCTGGATGTGAACGAACCCTACATGCTGCTTTCGGGCTACCGCAGCCCGGCCACCAACGCCATGCTGCGCTCGCGCTCCTCCGGCGTTGCCAAGAACTCGCTGCACCTGAAGGGCCAGGCCGCCGACCTGCGGCTGAAGTCGCGCTCGGTGAACCAGATGGCCAAGGCCGCCGAAGCCTGCCGCGCCGGTGGCGTGGGCCGCTACCACGGCTCCAACTTCGTGCACATGGATTGCGGCGTGGTCCGCAGCTGGGGCGGCTGACGGCGCTTCCCCTCACCATCCGATGAAAACGCGCCTGGGCCTGCCCGGGCGTTTTTCGTTTTGGGGGCCGGGTGCAGGCGGGCGGTTGCCAGCCCGGGGGGCGGCGCTAGATGCGCGGGACCACCACAGAAAGCCCTGACATGATTCCCTATTCCGTGCTCGATCTCTCCCCTGTTCCGCAGGGGGCCACCCAGGCCGAGGCGCTGGCCAATACCGCCGCGCTGGCCCGCCATGCCGAGGCGTTGGGCTACAGGCGCTACTGGATGGCCGAGCATCACAACATGGTCGGCATCGCCAGCGCCGCGACCGCCGTGCTGATCGGCCACGTGGCGGGCGCGACCAGCACGATCCGCGTGGGCGCGGGCGGCATCATGCTGCCCAACCACGCGCCGCTGATGGTGGCCGAGGCCTTCGGCACGCTGGCCACGCTCTATCCCGACCGGATCGACCTTGGCCTTGGCCGCGCGCCCGGCACCGACATGGCCACCGCCCGCGCCCTGCGCCGCGGCCTCTCGGGCGGCGATACCTTTCCGCAGGACGTGGTGGAGCTGATGGGCTTTCTGGGCGAGGCCGAGGAAGGCCAGAGCGTGCGCGCCGTGCCCGGCGCCGGCACCCATGTGCCGATCTGGATGCTCGGCTCATCGCTCTTTGGCGCCCAGCTCGCCGCCCATCTCGGGTTGCCCTATGCCTTTGCCTCGCATTTCGCCCCCGCCGCGCTGGACGACGCGATTGCCACCTACCGCGCCGGCTACCGCCCCTCGGCGGTGAACCCTGAACCGAAATTCATGTTGGCGATCAATGTCTTTGCCGCCGACACTGATGCACAGGGTGAACGGCTGCGCACCTCGATGCAGCAGGCTTTCCTGAACCTGCGCCGTGGCCAGCCGGGCTATCTGCCCGCCCCGGTCGACGACATCACCGCCATCGCCAGCCCCGCCGAGCTGGCCATGGTCGAGCAGGCCCTGAGCGTCAGCGCGGTGGGCAGCAAGGCGACGGTGGGCGCGGCGCTGGAGCGCCTGATTGCCCGCTACGCGCCCGACGAGGTGATCCTGACCGGGCAGATCCACGACCATGCGGCCCGGATGAAGAGCTTTGCCATCGCCGCCGAGGTGCTGGGCGGCTAGCCAGCCCGACAGGGCGATGTTGCGCCCCTGCCCCGGATCACCCCGCGCCGGAGGCCCGGGGCCGACTTCGGTTGGCCCCGCGCTCCGGGCTCGGCTAAACTGCTGATGGAAATGTCCGCAAGACCCGCCGCAACAGGGCCATGGAACAGCAGGAGCAGAGTGAAATGCGCGTGACCTCGATTACCCCGATGAAGAACGAAGGCCCCTATATCCTGGAATGGGTGGCCCACAATCGGGCCATCGGGATCAATGACATGCTGGTTTTCACCAATCATTGCACCGATGGCACCGACCTGATCCTCGAGCGGCTGGACGAGATGGGGCTGGTGCGGCACATGCCCAACCCCTCGATCATGATGCCCGCGCCGCGCCACCACATCGCCCTGACCCGCTACGTGAACGAAATGACCCGCCTGCGCCGCTCGGACTGGGTGACGAACCTCGATGCCGATGAATTCGTGCGGGTCAACACCGGCAAGGGCAGGCTCGAAGACCTGTTCAACGCCGTGCCCGATGCCCATTGCATCACCCTGTCGCTGCATACCTTCGGCTGCGGCTGGGTCGACGAGATTGCGCCGGACGACAAGATGGTGACGGAGACCTTCACCTATCGGGGCGACAGCGAAAGGAGCCGCAACCCGGTGAAGTACATTGCCCGCGGCGATTTTCCTTGGGTGAAGTTCAGCAACAACTCCCCGGCGATCGAAGAGGCCGATCTGGACCGGGTGAACTGGGTCAACGGCAGCGGCACCAGGCTTTCACGCGAGCAGATTGCGGAGCCGTTCAAGGGCATGTTGGCCTCGGAGTCGGGCTTCGATCTGGTGGATGTGGCGCATTACACGATCCGGTCCTACCAGGGTTTCCTGGTCCAGCGCGATCGCGGCTCGGCCAACCCGATGAAGGGCCGGCCGGAAGACGAGCTGGACCTGGAGCAGGCGCTGAAATACTGGCGCCGGTTCAACAAGAACGACGTGAAGGACGAGAGCTTTGCCGCCCTGCCCGGCTTGCGGGACGCGGTGGAGGAGCTGCTGAAGGATGCCGAGCTGCGCAGTCTGCATGAGGCCGCCCTCGCGTGGCACCGGAACCGGGCGCAGGAGCTGTTGCAAAAGCCCGATTACCGCGAGCTTCACGACACCATCCGCGGCCTGCCGGAAGACACCCGCGCGCTCGCCTGACCCTTCCGGCACAGGCCCGGCTACCGCCTTTGCCCCCGCGCGGTTCGCTGCGCGGGCTAAGGGTGCGCGGCGCGGCGTGACACGGCGTGCGGCGCTCCATCCGGTGCGCTGGCACGGCCGGTAGCATTAACCTTTGCCCGCCCCCGTTAACCAAAATTTAACCATTTTTATCAGTGCGTTAACCCTATTTTCCTTTACTCGCAGCCCACCTCTCGCATATCCCTGAAGCCAACGTCAGGGCTGCCTGACCGGCTTGTCGGATCATTGCTGGGGTCTGTTCACCATGAAAACTGCCATCGTCCACTATTGGCTCACCGGGATGCGCGGTGGCGAGAAGGTTCTGGAGGAGCTCTGCCGGCTCCACCCCGAGGCCACCATCGTGACCCATGCCTATGACCCGGAGGCCGTGAGCGACACGATCCGACGCCATGAGGTGCGCGAGACCTTCATTGCGCGCCTGCCCGGCGGGCGGCGCAATCCGCAGCGCTACCTGCCGCTGATGCCGCGCGCGCTGGAAGCGCTGGACATGGAGGAGTTCGACCTCGTGATCTCCTCCGAGGCGGGCCCGGCCAAGGGGGTCGTGACCCGGCCCGATGCGCTGCACCTGTGCTACTGCCATTCGCCGATGCGCTACATCTGGGACCAGTTCCACATCTACCGCGCCGACTCCGGGCTCGCCGCCCGCGCTGCGATGTCTCTCTTTGCCCCGAGGCTGCGGCGCTGGGACATGTCCTGCGCCGCGCGGGTCGATGCGATTGCCGCCAATTCCGCCTATGTCGCCCGCCGGATCTCGAAGGCCTGGGGCCGCAGGGCCGAGGTGATCCACCCGCCGGTGGACTTCGAGGGGTTTGCGCCCGCTCCGGGCACGCAGCCCGAGGATTACTGGCTCTGGGTCGGGGAGCTGGTGAGCTACAAGCGCCCGGAGCTGGCGATCGAGGCCTTCACCCGCTCGGGGCGCAGGCTGATTGTGATCGGCGACGGGGCGCAGCGGCGGAGGCTGGAGGCCAGCGCGGGCGCGAATGTGCAGTTTCTGGGCCGGGTGTCGGCGGAGGTGCTGAAGGACCATTCGGCGCGCTGCCGCGGGCTTGTCTATCCCGGGGTCGAAGACTTCGGGATCACGCCGCTGGAGGTGATGGCGGCCGGGCGCCCGGTGGTGGGATTTGCCCGGGGCGGCCTGTGCGAAACCAATATCGAGGGAGTCACCGGCCAGTTCTTCCGGGAGCAGAGCCCGGAGGCGGTGATTGCCGCCATCGAGCGCGCCGAGGCGTGGTTGCCCGATTTCCGGCCCGAGAAGGCCATGGCCCATGCCGCGGGTTTCGGGGCGAAGCGCTTTTGTGCCGAGTTCAGCGCCTTTGCCGCACGGGCGGAGGCGGCTGTTCAGCTCAAGCCGGTTGCCCGGCAGCCCCGCCCGATCCGGGCGCTGGGGGCTGCCAGGCCGCTGACCATGGCGCTCAGACCCCGGCCGCAGTTTCGAGCCAGGCCGTCAGCGCCGATGTCTCTGCGCCGGTGAGCGCACGGTCGATGACGCCGTAGGCAAAAAGCCGGTCCTCCTGCGGCAGAGTGCGCGCCCCTGCCCCGATGGTCTGCCCGGTATTGATCACCACGCCCGCGGCCGCGCTGGCCCAGAACTCGGTGGCATTGCTGCCGAGGTCCGGCAGGGTGGCGCTGAGGGCGTCATCCGCGAGGTCGTGGCCGAAGTAGGCAAGGCTGCGCTGCCCGGCTTCCGTCACGTCGAAGGCGCCGTTGACCTGCTGGCAAGGCGTTGCCGTGGTGCCGGCCTCGTATTGCGCCCCCTCCAGCCAGAAGAACACCACCGGCGAAGAGCTTCCACCCTCGACCGGGGCGCGGGCCAGCAGTTGCAGCGGCGCGGGCGCGGGCGTGCCCGCCGCAGTCAGCGCGTGGGTCTGCCAGCTGGGGCCGAGCGCGGGAAAGGCGTAGCCGTGGCTGGGGTGGCGCAGGGCCAACACCGGGGCGCTGTCGTCATAGGCGGCGGCGACGATGGAGACCGTGACGCTGGCCGGCGATGCGCCGGGCGTATCTGTCTGGAGGCAGGAAAAGTCGTTGGGATGGCCGAGGTTGCCCCCGTCCAGCCGCCAGAGGTCGGCCGGCAGCCCGTTGGCGCGGGGCTTGATCCGCAACCGGCTGAGGCGGTTGGTGTGGTAGGTCGCATTGGCGATTTCGGAGCGGTGGTAATAGCCGTCGAAGGCCGCCGTGATCTCGCCCCCCTGCACCGCCAGCCCCTCGATCGCATAGCCGCCGATGACGACATATTGCTTGAGCAGGCTGCCGGTGTGCGGGTTGTAGACGCCGATCCGCCCCTCGATATCGTTGTTGCCCGACGAGATCAGCAGCCAGCCGGTGGCGGGGTCGAGCGCCGCGTGGTCGATCATCACACCGGTGTCGAAGCTGGTGATCACCGACCAGTCGTCGGCGCTGTGCAGCGTGATGGTGGAGCCGGGGAACTGTGAGGTCCAGAAGCCGTTGCGCCCGGCGTCATGGGCCAGCGCGTTGGCATCGACGAGGCTGTGCACGTGGCTGTCGCCGCTGCCGTCGGGCGCGACCCGGCGGATGCTGCCCGCCCCGGCATTGGCGCCGGAGCCCGCGTAGTAGATCCAGGTGCCGTCGAAGGCGAGGCCCTGGGGGTTGGCGGCAATGGGGATCTGGGCCGCGACGGCGCCGAGATCGGGGGAAAGGCGGACCAGCGAGGGCGCGGCACCGGGAGCGCCGGGCGAGGCAAGCCCGTAGTTGCCTACCCAGAGATCGCCCTCGGCCCAGGTGAGCCCGGTGCAGGTGAAGCCCCGGGAGGCCTCGGCACCGCTGGCCCCGTCGGGCAGCGGGGTTTCGGCCAGCGCGGGCAGGTGATTGCGCAGCGGCGCCTTGCCCGCCCCGCCGTGCAGGGTGAGCCAGCTGCCCGAATTGTGGCTGTTGTTCAGCAGGTTGCGCCGCCCGCCGGCCGGGGTGCGGCCGAGCGTGGGGCGCTGGCCGGCGCTCGCTTGCAGGGCGTCGTGGCCCTGAAGGGTGCCGTCGCGCACCCGGCCCACCCCCTGCCCCGCCGCCAGCACCGGCTGGGCGCCCGCATCGTCCTGCCAGAGCCCGCCTGCGGCGGCGGCATCGAACCAGGCCCCGAGCGCGCCGCCCTCAAACAGCGCCCCGGGCCAGAACCTCTTGCGCCCGCTGCGGAGCGGACCAACGCCAACGCCGATGTCCATGCGCTCACTCCCAGCCGATCAGGCCGGCGGTGGTGCCGGTGGCCAGCACCCGGTGCGCCCGGAACGGCAGAACCTGCCCGGCGGCGAGATCGTAGCTCACCTCCTGCCCGTTGCGGTCGCGCAGCACCGCGGTGCCCGCGATGTTGCAATAGAGCGCGCGCGGCACCACCGGCAGGTCGGTGCCATCGGAGGGGGTGATGGAAAAATGCACCTCGGCCGGGGTGGTGAGGCTGCGCATGTGGCCTGCGAAATTGTCGGTCATGTTAGCTGATCCTGGGTTGCTGCATTCGGGTGAGTGCTAGCAAGAGCAGGGTCAAGACCGCGTTAGGCCACCGTGCGGTGAGGGCGGACCGGCGCGCGCGGTGACGGGCCGGAGGCGGCGCGGGATCTGGCCGCGGTGGTAGAGCCGGGTCAGGGCGAAGGCGATGACATAGACCACCGGGATGGCGTTGGAGGGCGTGTAGAGGCGGTGTTCGGTCAGCGACATGAGCAGCAGCAGCATGATCAGCAAGCTCCCCAGCCGGCAGATCGGGTCGCTGGAACGGCTGAGCAGCCTGTCGATCCGCGCGAAGGCCAGCAGCACCAGCAGCAGCCCGACGGCGCCCTGCTCGGCCAGCACGTTCAGAAAGCTGTGGTGGGCGTGGGCATCGCTGTGGTTCACCGGGTCGGGCAGGATCATGGCCGGGTCTTCGGGCGGGGCGTGCTCGTCGTCGTAGGCGCCAAAGCCCACGCCGAGGAGCGGCGCGCGCAGCCAGAGGTCGATGGCGCGGGGCCAGAGGATGGCGGAGCGGTTGAAGACGTTGACGCTGTTGCCCCAGAGCAGCGCGCTGCCCTCGTAATTGGCATGGAAGTAGCGCTGCGCCCGGGGCGAATACTCGACCTTGTAGAAGGCATGGGTGGTTTCGTAATGCTTGATGTGGCCTTCCACCGCCGTGGCCAGCGTCAGCCCCAGCAGCCCGAGGAAGACCAGCCAGCGCAGGCGGCGTCCTGTGCCGAGGGCGGCAAAGCATGAGGTGGTGAAGAGGGCGAGGATGCTGCCGCGCGAGCCGGTCAGGAAGACCGCGAGGCAGAGGGAGCAGAACAGGATCAGCCGCCAGCGCCCACGGAAGACATAGAGCGAAATCAATGCGATGGCCGCATAGAACCCGCCTGCCGCGTTATGGGCGAGAAACAGCGCGTTGGCCGAGAGCTTGTTGCTGTCGAAAGGATAGCCCGCCGCGAAGGCCAGCAGCGAGAGCACGGTGAGCAGGCGCAGCAGCATTCGCGCCGAACCGGCCTGCACCATCACGATGCCCGAGACCAGCGCCGCCATGGTCACGAAGAAATTGCCGTCGCGCCGGTAGAAGCTGAAGCTGGCGAAGCTCGCGGGGTCGTAGAGCAGGGTCGAGAGGGTGGTGAGCGCGATCAGCAGGGGCAGCGGCCAGATGTGGGTGAGGATGCTGAGGGCGCGGCGCGAGTTGACGGCGTAGAGCGCGAAGGGCGCGCCGAGCACCGAGATCGGCAGCAGGTTGGTGAAGGAGAACAGCGGCAGCGAGGAGATCAGGAAGCCGAGTGTTCTGCGGATCGGGCGGGCGCTCATCGGCGCGCCTCGCGGGCCGTGGGGGCAAGCGGCGGGGGCGGTGCGGCGGGCCGTCCGGTGAAGGTGGCGTGGGGCGCGACATCTTCGAGCACGAGGCTTGCGGCGCCGATCCGCGCCCCCGCCCCGACCGTCACCGCGCCCAGCACCATGGCCCCGGCATAGAGGCAGGCGCCCGCATCGAGGGTCGGATAGGCCGGGCGGGCCTCGTGGCGCAGCCCGAGGGTGACGTTCTGGTAGAGCGTCACCCCGGCCCCGATTCGAGCCCCCTCGCCCACCACCACCCCGACCGGATGGGGCAACCGCAGGCCGGGGCCGATGCTGGCGTGGAGCGAGATGAAGCAGCCATGGCGCGCCACCCCGTAGCGCCAGAGCAGCGCCGCCAGCAGCCGCCCCGGCGGGCCGTGGCGCTGGAGCCGGCGGGCCATGCGCCAGCAAGTGAGCGCCGCAAAGCCAGGCGATTGCAGCCAGGCGAGCGGCAGGGCGGCAAGGCTGTGGCGCCCGGTGTTGGCCAGCAGGTCGCGGCGCAGGGTGGAGGGGGGCCTGGGGGCGCGGCTCATGGGCGTGCCTGTGCCGCGGCGGCGGCTTGCAGAATGGTTTCGAGCGCGGGGTAGAAGCCGGTCTCTTCTGCCGTGCCCTTGAAGCCGACGAGGCCGGGAAAGGCGGTGGCGAGGCTTTCACGAAAGGCCTCGGGGCCGTTGCGGGCGGCGCGGGCCATGAGCGCGGTGAGGGCTTCGGGGCGGTCGGCCTCGTAGCACCAGCCGAGCCGCTGGTCGCGCACCACCTCGGTTGTGCCGCCGGTGCCTGCGGCAAGGGTGGGCAGCCCGCGCACCGCCGCCTCGATCAGCACCCGGCTCTGCGGCTCGTGCCAGAGCGAGGGCACCACCATGGCATCGGCGCGGCCGAAGACCTCATCGGGCGCGACCTGCCCGAGCCATTCGACCGCGCCCGCCGCGCTGCGCGCTTTCAGCCCTGCGACGTAGCCCGCGCTCCCCTGCCCGCCGATCAGCAGCCGGGGTGCGACCCATGGCGGCAGACGCGCAGGCAGGGCGGCGAAGGCGGCGAGCAGCACCTCGAGCCCCTTTTCCGGCGAGAGCGCCCCGAGGTAGCCGAAGGTGAAGCAGCCGGGCGGCGAATCGGCCCTGCGGGTGGGCACGGTGGGGAGGGCGCGGTTGGTGTTGGTGTTGTGCAGCACATGGGCCTCGGCCTGCGCAAAGACGCCGCTGCCCGCAAAGCGCCGGCGGACGAAATCGCTGACCGCGATGGTGGTGCCCACCGAGCGGGCGGCGCGGCGCTTGCGGGCGGTCAGCACCCGGCACCCCAGGCAGGGCGTGGCGCAGTTTTTGCCGGTGCGGTGCATGCTGGTGCGCGGGCAGAGCAGCGCATAGTCACGCAGATGCTGGCAGACCGGCACGCCGAGTTCCCTAGCCACGCGGTAGAGCGCGGGCTGAAGGGCGGCGGAGTTCTGGGCATAGATCAGGTCGAAGCGCTCGGCGGTGAGAAAGGCCGCAAGCTCGGCGCGGTCGATGGCCCCGAGGCCATTGCGCAGGTGCCAGAGCGCGCGGGCGAGCCGCCCGGCAGGAGCCTTGCCGACCTCGGGCAGGTAGCTGTTGCGATAGCGCAGCCGGTGCAGCCGGTAGGGCCCGCCGCTTGCGCAGGGTCCGGGCGCGGCCCCCGCCTGCCCGGCCCGGCCGAGCGAGAGCACAACCACCTCGTGGCGCTGCGACAGGTTCTCGGCGGTGTGGCGGCTGGAGATTTCGGCGCCGCCTTCCTTCTGCGGGGCGAAGGTTTGGGCCACGAGACAGATCTTCATCGGTGGGCCGCCCCTGCCCGCCCGAGCGCGCGGGCCAGCACCGGGGCGGCGGCGCGCAGGCCGGTCGCCAGCCCGGTGTGGCGGGCCAGCGCGAGGGTATAGGCAATATTGGTGAGCCAGAGCCCCGCCGACCAGGCCAGGGCGGCCCCGAGTGCCCCGGCCCGCGCCGCGGCGAGCGCGATGGCAAGGCAGGTGAGCGCTGCCATCACCGTGCTGATGCGGCTGTAGCTGCGATGGTGGCCGCTCCAGATCAGCGCCGATTGGGCAAGGCCGAAGAGGGCGAAGGAGAGGCTCGCGGAGGTCAGCACGAGGGCCAGCGGCAGCGCCGCGACGTAGCTGGCGCCGAGCAGGCGCAGCCCCGGCAGGGCGAGGAGCGCGGTGCCGGCGGTGCCCAGCAGCGCCCCGGCGGCCATCAGCAGGCTGGCGCGGGCGAGGGTCCGGCGTGCCGCGCCCCTGCCCTGCCCGAAGGCCTGCGCGATCATCGGTGCAGAGGCCTGCGAGGCGGCGGCGATGGGAAAGCGGGCGAGCGCGGCGATGCGCTCGGCGGCCAGCAGCAGGGCGGCGGCACCGGGCTCCAGCATGAGGGCGCCGACCAGCCCGGCGGCGCGGATCAGCACCGCATTGGCGACCTCGCCGGGCCAGAGCCTCAGCCCCGACCGGAGCGGCGCGGGGGCGGGATCGGGGGCGGGTTGCGGGGCGGGCCCGGTCCGGAGGGCGCGGTGCAGGAACAGGGCTTCGAGCGCGAGGGCCAGCAGCAGCGAGGCGAGGAAGAGCAGCAGCGCGGCTTCCAGCGTCATTTCCTGCCCGAACGCCAGCACCAGAGTGCCGCCGCAGACCGGCACCAGCGTTCGGACCAGCGAGAACCCGAGCTGCGACTGCCAGATCCGCCCGACCGCCCGCAGGCAGGTGCGCCCGAGCCCGAGCTGGGCGGAGGCCCCGGCGATCAGCCCGGTCAGCAGGGCGACCGGAAGGCTGTGGGTCGCGTGGGTGGGCAGGCCGAGGGCGCAGGCCGCCAGCAGCCCGGCCAGCAAAAGCGCCGTGGCCGCGCCGATCTGGCGGCGGCTGGCGGCCAATTGGCTGCGGATCTCGCCCGGAGCCCCGCGCGCCCAGGCGCGGGCGGCGGTTTGCAGCAGGATCTGGTCGCGGCCCATGGTGATGACCAGCACCGCCACCAGCGCGACGTTGAGGACATAGAGCGCGGCGGCGAAGGCCTCGGTCGGCAGGGTGCGGGCGAGGAGCACGGTGTAGAGCAGCCAGAGCGCGGTGCCGGCGACCTGCATGGCGAGGATGATGAGCGCGTGGCGGCCCATCTCGTGACCCGGCGGGGGGGCGGCGGGGGGGCGCGGGCTCATCGGGCGACCTCCAGCAGCCGCGCGGCGGCGCGTTCCCAGGTGTAGCGCGCGGCGTGGTCGCGCCCCTTGCGGCCCATGCTCATCCGCAGCGGGCCGTCGGTGGCGATGCGTTGCAGCGCCTCGGACCATTGGGTGGCGTCCTGCGGGTCCAGCAGGGTGGCGGCGGGGCCGCAGATTTCGGGCAGTGCGCCGCCGGTGCTGGCCAGCACGGGGCAGCCGCAGAGCATGGCCTCGAGCGGCGGCAGGCCGAAGCCCTCGGTGAGCGAGGGGAAGGCCAGCGCCATGGCCCCGTGGTAGAGCGCCTTCAGCTCGCCGTCGCTGACATGGCCGAGCACCTTCACCCGCGCGCCGCTTTCGAGCGAGACCCTGCCGTAGATCCGGTTGCCGAGGGCGCCCGCGATCACCAGCAGCGGCGCCTTGCCCGCCCCCTGCTCGGCGGCGCGCAGCAGCAGGTCCAGGTTCTTGTGGGGCGCCGCGCTTCCGACGGCGAGCACGTAGCGGCCCGGCTCGAGCCCGAAGCGCCCGAGGGCGGTGGGGTCGCCGGTGAACTGGCGCATGTGGTCGGCGCCGTTCAGCACCACGCGCAGCTTGCCGCGGGGCACCACGCCGAGCGCCTCGAGCCGGGCGGCGGAATGCGACGAGATCGTTGCCACCCTGCGGGCACGCCGGGCCAGCGCCGGAAGCAGCAGGCGGTAGGCGAGGCGAAACCTGCGCGAGTAGCTCTGCGGCGCGTCCCAGACCTGCGCGTCGTGGATCAGCACCAGCTGGTCGGCCACCGCCAGCGGGCCGGTGGTGCAGAGCGACAGCAGCGTGTCGCCGCCGCGCGCGCGGGGCAGATCGACCTGCTCCCAGAGGTGCCCGCGCCGCCGCCCGAAGGGGTGGAGCGTGAACTTGGCCCGAAACGCGGGCTCCAGCGCCTCGATCCAGCCGGTATCGACCGCCTGCCGCTCGGGGTGGATCAGCCGCAGCCGGGCGATGTCGGGGCGCTCGGAGAGCGCCACCAGCAGCGCCCGCGCCACCCGGTCGACGCCGGAGACGGGTCGGGTGAGGAAGCGGGCGTTCACCGCAAAGCTGCGCCCTGCCCTGCCCTCGCGGCGACGCGGCTGTGTGGCGTGGGTGCGCGACGGACGCTGCCACGGATCGGGCAGATCGGTGCGGAAGAAAGCTTCCGGGGTCAGGTCATGGGGAAGTGGCAAAGGGTCGCCTGCAAAAACATGCCTCATGGACACCCACACGCGACAAGTCGCGGGTGCCCCCCTTCGCAAGCCCATCTAAGCCCGCAAACAGGTGCCGGGTCAACTCACCTCTGAATAAAGGCGGCGTTTTTGCGGGGGTGGCTGCGGAGATGCCGGGCCGCTGGCCGGGCCCTCCCCGGGGGGGGGAGCGCCCGGCAACGCGGGGGTGGCCCGGCTCAGTCCTCGATGTTCAGCGACAGCTCAAGGCAGGGTTCCTGGCTGTAGCGCACGATGCAGACATCGCCGTTCTCGTCGGGCGCGTTGCCGGTGATGAAGCCCGGCAGGTAGAAGCCCTCGCTGTCGTGCTGCTCGTCGATCTGGCGCAGGTTCTCGGGGTAGGTCACGCCCGGGCGGGTGCCCTTGAAGGTGAAGGGGAAGGCCAGAATGTCGGTGTCCACCCCGACCCCGAAGCCGAAGCCCTGGCCGCCGTTGAGGTCGACCCCGCCGAGGCGGCGGTTGAGCACCAGAACCGAGCCGCCGGAGCCGTCGAGCGGCGAGGTCGGATCGTGGGTGACGAGCACGATCTCGTCGCTCATCCCGAAGGTCATGGCGCCCTCGTTGATCGCCAGCACCTGCACGTCGGCCTCGATGGAGAGTTCGTCGTACTCCACCTGTGCCAGCATGTCGAAGCTGCGCTGGCGGAACCAGACATCGCCGTCGATGGTGACATCCTGCCCGATCAGCGCGGGGCCTGCGTGGGTGAGCTGGCCGGTGCCGATGCGGCCGTAGGTCAGCGTGAGCCAGCCATCGGAGAACTCGCGGTCCACGAGGCGCGGGCGGACGTTTTCGAAGTAGTCCGACATGAACAGCACCGGCCCGTCGCCGATGGACTGCACATCGACCGTATCGGCGAAGTCGCCCGCCGCATCGGTGATGAAGAGGTCGAGCCCGTCGGGCGCGGTGGCGTCGTAGAGGTGCACGTCGAGGTGGTCGCCCAGCAGGTCGATGCTCTGCTTGGCATTGACCAGCCCGCCGAAGACCTCGCTGCCGGTGTTGAAGGCGGTGAGCGACAGCGTGTCGGGCGATTGCGCCTCGCGCAGGCCGTAATAGCTCGGTTCGACCAGTTGCAGGGCAACCTCATCGGCGAGGTCCACGGTGGCGCGGCCGATGATGTTGACGCTGAGGCGATCCTGCGCCTCCAGCGCGAGGTCGCCCGCCGCGCCGAGCACGCCGAGCTCCATGGCGCCGGTGGGCGCCTTGAGCGCGAGGTCGCCGGTGTCGGAGAGCGCGAAGCCCACCCGCAGGTCGCCCGCGGTTTCGGTGTAGCGCAGGTCGTGGCGGGCCAGCAGGTGCAGCGTGGTGCCCGCGGCGGTATCGGCGGTGAAGGTATCGCCCGCCGTGCCCGCCAGCGCCCCGCCGAAGGCGAAGAGCCGCAGGTCGCCGCCGGAGAGCACCGCGTCGTCGCCGCGGATGCTGCCGCCGGAGGAGGACACGATCAGCGGCGCATCGGCGGCGCCGACAAGGCGCTGCACGATGGTGTCGCCGCCGGTGAAGATGTCGATCAGCCCGTCGGTGCCTTCGACCGAGCGCAGGGTGATGCCGTCGACCTCGTTGAGGTGGGTGTCGCCATTGGTGACGATGGCGTCCAGCTCGGCGAGCTGGATCTGAAGCCCGTTCGGCCCGACCGGCGCGAGCGCCCCGAGGCGGAGCGTCGTGAGCGCGCCATCGGTGTTGGCCACGAGCTGGGTGGCGCCCTGACCGGTTGTGACCGAGAGCGTGCCGTCGACCGTGAGGCTGAGGGCATTGGCGGTGCCGTTGGTGGTGACGAGCTGCGCCACCTCCATGTCGGCACCGATTGTGGCGTCGATGGTGCCGCTGCCCGCATCGAGCCGCGTGCCGGCGGCCTGGGTGAAGTCTCCAAGGGTTCCAAAGGTGATCGCGCCGCCGTTCGACAGGATGTTGGCGCGCGCCTCCAGGCTGGTGAGCGCCGCAGTGATCGCGCCGCCCTCGGTGGTGATGCCCGGCCCGGCCAGCAGAGTGAGCGGGGCATCGGTGGAGATGAGATCCACGGCGCCGCTGCCGCCTGCGGTGATCTGCTCGATCTCGGTGGCGCGATCGCGCAGGCCGAGGGTGATCGAGCCATCGGTGGTGCTGGCAAAGAGGCTGCCGGTCGTCACGTCGATCCGCGAGGTGGCGCCGATCTCGCCGGTGGAGACCAGCTCGGTGCGCTCGGCCGCGATCCGGCCCTCGGTGACGGCCTCGGCGCGGAGGCGGAACTCGGCCGCGCTCTCGACGGTGCCGATGGACACGCTGCCGCCCGCGATGATGTCGGTATCGGCATCTTCGTGGGTCTGGGTGACGCTGGTGATGGCGAGGCCGTCGCGCTCGTCGATGAACACCGGCGTCGCCGCATCGCCGGTGGCGGTGATGGAGAGCGCGGTGAGCGCGGTGACGAGGCGCTTGTCGCCCCCGGCCACAGGGCCGCCGGTGGTGAAGTCGACGGTACCGCCGCTCAGGTCGAGGCCGGTGGCGGCGCTCACGTCGATGCCGCTCGGGGTGATGAGGGCCAGCGTGGCGGAGGGGCCGAAGCTGATGGTATCGGCCCCGAGCAGGGACAGCAGGCCGGTGGTTTCGAGGGCCCCGCCCCCGGCGATGGAGGCGCTGGTGAGCCGCAGGTCGCCCTGCGCGCGAAGCCAGGCGTCGCCGGTGGTGGTGGTGAGATTGAGCGCGCCGTTCTCGGCGTCGGTGATCTCGATCACCATGGGCGCGGCCTCGGTGCCGACCGAGCCGCCGCTCAGCAGCAGGTCGGCGGCGCGGATGCGGACGGCGCCGGTGGCGGCGTCGTCGGTGATCGCCCCGACCGCCGTGACCCGGGCGTTGCCGCCCGCGAAGATTTCCTGCACCGGCATGTTGCCGATGGCATGAACGTTCACGTCGACGCCCGAGCGGGCGATGAGCGAGCCGCCCGCGTGGATGTTGAAGGTGAGCGGGCTGTCATCGGTGCCGATGGAGGCGGTGTTGCCGCTCTCGACGATGATGGCGGAGCCTGTGATGGCGGCGGTGCCATCGCGGTTGTCGGTCATCGCGCCGTCGGTGCGGATGGAGATGTCGGCCGTGGTGGTGACATCGGCGATCGACACCGCGGTTTCGGCGGCGAGGAAGATGTCCTGCCCGGCGGAGCTGACCCGCAGGTTGCCCTCGGCATGGCCGTTCACGTCGACGCGGGTGAAGGCGAAGTTCACGTCTTCGGCCTGCTTGACGGTGACGGTGCCGGCGGCGTTGTCGATGATCACATCGGCCCGCTCGGCGGTGGAGAGCACGCGCAGGTTCTCGGCGCGGTCACTTCCGAGAACGAAGTCGGGGAGCAGCTCGCCCACGGCGTCGCGCGCGATCAGGGTGATGTCGCCTGCGGCGGTCACGTTGGCGTCTTCGATCCGCACGTTGGTGTCGCCGGTGCCGCGGATCAGCCCGGCGCGGACCCATTCGTTCAGCTCGTCGAGGGACCATTCGATGCCTTCGGTCACATCGGCCTGATCCTGAAGGGTCAGCGTGTATTCGAAGTTGGAGTCGAAGTCGGTCTCGGCGTTCCACGCGGTATAGAGCGCCTCGCGTTCGGCGATGTAGGCGTCGAGCTGGCCCTGGGTCCAGCCGCCGTCGAGCAGCGCCTGGGCCGTGGCGGCATCGAGGCTGAAGCTCTGCGCCGCGCCGCCATCGGCGGTGCGCGCGGCCCAGTATTCCTGATAGCTGCGCTCGCGCTCCAGCTTCAGAGCATTGGTTTGCGCCGCGCGGCGCTGCGAGGCGTCGGCATCGTCCAGCTCGAGGTCGGTGAGCCAGAGCTCGGCCAACTCCGCCTCGGTGCGACTGTCGCGCAGCTCGATGTCGTTGCGATCGAGGATCGCGCCGGCATTTGCCGTCAGCTCGACACTGGCGGTGTCGGAGGTGACCGTGCGCAGCCCGAGGTCGCCCACGGTTTCCTCGATGTAGATGTCGTTGCGTGCGCGCGCCGTGAGCGAGGCACCGTCCTCGTGGATGCGCAGCGACTGCCCGGCGGAGCCGATCCCGCCATCGGTGGAGCGCAGCTCGATGGAGGAGCCGGTGACGAGCGAGCTGGCGTTCTCGGCCAGGATCGTGCCCTCGGCCTGCAGCTTGACCTGCCCGTTCACGCCGGTGCCGGTGGCGGAGGTGCGGTCGGTGGTGCGGATTTCGCCCACGGTCATGTCGCCGTCGAGTTCGCGGATGCTGATGCTGTCGCGGGCGATGGCGTTGAGCACGGAGCCGGCGCTCTGGTCCACCCGGAAGGCGGTGGAGAGCCCGGCGATCCGGCCACCGAGCGCGTTGACGTCGAGGTTGCCGAGCGTGAGCTGCACCGAGGCGTCGGAGGTGACGACGGAGCCCTGCTGCGAGGTGATCGTGCTGTCGCCGACGCTGTTGTTGACGGCGCCGGTCAGCGCGATGCCGCCCTTGTTCACCACGGTCAGCCCGCCGGTGTCGGCGCCGTCGAAGCTGATCTTCACGCCGTAGTCGGCCTTCAGGCGGTGGGTGTAGAGATGGGTGGCGGTGTGCACCGTCTCCCATGTCGTGACCACATCGCCGATGCCGAGGAAGCGCTTGTCGTCGGTGTTGAAGTTCTGGTCGACGCTCGAATTGGCGTAGCGGTCGCCCTCGAAGCGGTAGGTGTAGGTCGCCGAAGGATCCCGCGCGGCGAGGTAGGTGCCGTTGAGGCCGGGGCTGACGGAGGGCGCCAGCTCCTTGGTGCTGACCTTGCCGGCCCGCGACTTGATGGAGTCCGACAGCGGCGCCCAGAAGTAGAAGGTGGTCTGGGTCTTGGTCGAGGTCTGGCTGACAGACTCGGCGCGGTTGATGACGAGATCTACGTTCTGGGTCGGCAGGTAGGTGCCGCTGCGCCCGCCGTTGGCGGTGCTGGAGCCGACGAGGCGGGTCGGCAGGATGCGGGTGGCATCTTCCACGTCATCGCCGTTGAAGTCGAGCGAGAGCGTGTCGAAGGTCTCGTTGTCGAGCTGCCGGAACTGGGTGCCGATGCGGCGGAACTCGGTGATCAGGAAATCGTTGTTGGAGGTCCGGCGCGAGGTGTCGGTGATGCGCACCACTCCCTCGAGCCCCTGCCCCAGGTCGCCGACCTCGCCGAGGTCGACCCGGCCCAGCTCGATCGGCAGGGCCGAGGCGCTGGTGACGTTGACCTTGCCGAAGCCGTCGAGCGAGCGGATCTCGCCGCCGCCGGTCGAGAAGATCTCGCCGGTCAGCTCGACGATGCCGCCCTGCACCACCATCGGCGAGATCACGATCTTGCCGGTCACGTTGCCGTCGGCATCGGTGCCGAAGGGATCGTATTCGATCTTCACGTTGCTGGTGATGTTGTCGTTGCGCACGACGAGGTCGTTCACCGGCTCGGCGGGATCGTAGAGCAGCACCGAGCCACTGAGCGGGCCCATGGCGGCGATATCGGCATCGAGCCCTGCGCCGATGTCGACATTGTAGCTGCCGGTGCCGGCCTGGATCAGGCCGTTGATGTTGAGCTTGTCGGCGGAGATGTACACGTTGCGACCGGCGCGGATCTGGCCGCGGCGCGGGGCGATCTCGAAGTCGGGCAGCGTGCCGAGCGGGAAGGTGATGGTGCCAACGGTAACCGAGAAGTCCTCGCCTTCGTTCACATCGAGGCTGTAGCCCGAGAAGATGGCCGTGCGGGTAATGTCCTCGACCTTCTCGAAGTAGTCTTCGTAGATCTCGCGCGGGTCGCCATCGACCTCGGTGAAGCCGAGGGTGAAGCCCTGGATGAAGTCGCGCCCGGCGCTGAGCTGGACGGTCTTGGCCGAGATGTCGCCCCGCACGTCGAGGTCGCCGTCGTTGGAGGTGAAACGGGCGATGCCGTCGGGGTTGTAGATGCTGCCGTTCACCACGATCGAGCCGGTGCCATAGGTGACCACCTCGATCAGCGGCTCGCCGGCCTGGTCGCCCGAGATCATGGTGTATTGGCTCGGGCCCGGGCGCAGCGGGTCGGAGAGCGCGGCGATGTCGGCGGGGGTGGTGACGTTGACGTCGTTGAAGGTGATCCGCCCGCCCGCGTTCTCGGGGATGATCATGCTGGAGGTGTTGATGAAGGCATCGCTGTCGGCATAGACGATGATCCGCGCATCGCCCGGCGCATCCAGCGTGCCGGTGAAGTTCTCGCCGTGGACGTAATCGGCCCGCAGGATGATGTTGCCTTCCGAGGCGATGATATCGTCGAGGTCGATGAAATCGGCCGTGCCGCTCAGGGTGGCGGCGCGGGCTGCGAGCTGGTCGCGCTCGGCGGTCCAGGCGGCGACGGCGGCGGCATCCCGGCTGAGCGTCGGGTCAGCGATGAGGTTGTTCAGCAGGGTGATCCGGCTCTGGATCTCGCTGGTGAGCAGCACGTTCTCGCGGACGGTGTAGGTGATGCCCTCGGCCATCTCGTCGGTGTAGCCGTCGCCGGTGGAGGCGTTGGCAAGCTCGTTGTTCTCGTCGAGGATCAGGATCTGGCGGTTGCGCGACCCGGCGCGGACGTAGCCGTTGACGAGGATGCCGTCGTTGGAAGTGCTGGTGGAGCTGCCGCTCTCGATATCGAGGCTGACGGGTTCGCCGCCGAAGGCCTCGCTGATCGCGGATCCGACCTCGGCCAGCGCCTCGCGGTAGAGATCCTTGCCGCGCCCGTAGCCGACCACGGTGTGGCTGCCCTCTTCGGCCAGCAGGTAGACATCGCGCACCGCGACCACCTCCGAGCCGAGCTGGATATCGACGATGGAGGTGGTGTGGGCCGCGGCATCGGCCACCGGGTCGGTCGGGATCGGAACCGCCGTCTTGTTGAACACCCGGGTCTCGGCATCGACGTTGATCGACTGCGCCTGCCCGGCGCTGTAGCCGGCCTGGATGCGGATGTCGTTCAGCGCCTCGATCTTCGCCCCGTTGCCGACCTTCACGCGGTTGTCGGCGTTGTAGGTGGCGTAGGACTGGCCGGTGGCCGCCCCGGCAAAGCCGTAGGACGTGCTGTCGACCTCGGCCTTCAGCGCCGCATCGCCGCCGGAGTAGATCGTGACGTCGCCGAGGCTGGTGATCGTGGCCGCCCCGATGGTGACGGTGGCATCGTTGCGATCCACCGTGACCCGGCTGTTGCCGATCGGAATGGCGATGGCGCCACCGGCATCGAGCTTCTGGCGGTCGGTCAGCGACATGTCGGTGAAGGTGCCGATGTTGAAGACCTGGTTGCCGCCCTGCCCGAGGGTCTGGGTCAGGCGGGCGTTGCTGTCGATGGCCATGTCGGTGGTGGCGCTGACGTTGACGGTGCTCTTCATCGCCGGGATATCCAGCGCGCCGCCGGAACCGGAGGTGATGTTGAACCCGTCTTCCGGGCGATCGACGGCGGTGGTGGCCGAAAGCTGGATGTTGGCCGCCTCGATCCGGGTATTGCCGCCGATGCGGGTTGTGACCGCAGAGGTCGAGTCGGTGTCGGCAAGCGCGCCTGATTTGCCCACGGCGGCGGCGCTGACGGTGTTGACCTTGCCGCCGAGCGCGGCCGACTGGCCGGTGGAAATGCGGACCGTATCGGCCTCGACGCGCACGGTGCCGGTGTCGCCCAGCGTGGTGCTGGTGGAGGTGTCGAGGGTCACGTAGGTTTCGGCGCCCGAGCCTGAGACCAGGCCGCCCGAGCCGGAGTCGGAGGAGGCCGAGGCGTCGGGGGCGTTGGTGGTGTCGATGATCACCTGATCGCCGCCGAGGGTGGCGTTGTTGATCGTGGCCGCCACGCTGGCGAGCCGGTCGGCGGCATCGGCGGAGGCATCCTGCCCGGCCTTGGCGATGGTCAGGCCGATGGCCACCGCGCCACCGGCGCGGCCGGTGCTGTGGGCGTTGGTGGTGACCTCGGAGGCGCCGGTCTCGATCCGCAGGGTGTTTCCGGCGGTGTAGGTGCCGGAATAGGCCGCGCTCACATCGTAATGGGCAAAGGCCGAGGCCACGGCCCCGTTGCCCGCGAGCAGGCCACCCGAGGTGGAGGCGGCAACGGCGACGGCGTGATCGTAGGTGCCCTTGGAGATCCGGGTGCGCAGAGTCACGGTGGTGGCGTCGATCTCGGCATTCACGTCGGTGTCGAGGGTGAAGCCCATGTTGGCGGTCGCGACCCCGGCCCCGATGGCGACCGCGCCGATGGCGATGCCGCGCGCCTCGGCATAGGCGGAGGCGGAGCTTTCGTTGGCCAGCGTGACGGTGCCGCCGACGATATCGGTATTGACCGCGGTCAGAAGTCCGCTGCTGTCGCCGTCGGCAGTGATGATGACCGAGTTGACCCCGGCGGCGATCCCGCCCGAGCTGCCCTCGCCCGTCGCGCTCACGCGGGAGGCGTCGGAGGTGGCCACATCGACGGTTTGGGCGCGCACGCGCAGATCGCCGGAGCCGGACCCGGTGCCCAGCTCGATGGCCGAAACGCCGGTGTTGCTGGCATGGGAGACCGCCACGCCGACGCCGCCCACGGCAGAGACCGAAAGGTTGAAGGTGTTGGTGCTGACGGTGCCGCTGCGATCGGCAGAGAGGTCGACGAGAGAGGCACGGGTGCGGGTCAGGCCGGTGATGTCGGAGCCCTGGCCGACCGACACGGCGGAGCGGCCCGAGAGCGTGGCCACCGACACGCCGACCCCGGCGCTGTAGCCGGCGGAGGCGGCCAGGGTGGCGGCCTTGCTGTCGATGATGTCGCGCCCGGTGATCTCGCCGTTGTTGGCCATCAGGCTGATGCGCCCGTCGGCGGCGATGCGGGTGTTCTCGCCGATCTCCACGGTGGCGCCGGTCGCGAGGTTGGCCACGGCGATGCCGCTGGTGGCGCCGCCGAAGAGGCTGACCGAGCCGCCGCCCGCGACCTGCTTGGCCGCCGTGGTGGCGGAGGCCTCGATGTCGATGGAGCCGCGGCTCAGGAGCTGGGCATTGTCGGCCACGCTCACCTGCACCACGTCCTCGCCCGGCGCGCCGACCAGGTCGATCGACTGGCGGGACGCGACGATCCGGCTCTGGCTGCTCTCGCCGCCCGCGAGGGTGACGAGGTGGCCGGAGGTGTTCTTCTTCTCGTGGCCGGTCTTGCCGCTGTCGCCGTCCTGCTCGGCATCCAGCTCGGTCTGGGCGTTGGCGAGGAACTCGCCGCGCTTGTCGTCTTCCTCGTCCTGCGCCAGGGCGCCCATCTCTAGGATGGAAACCGCCCCGGAGAAGGAGATGCCGCCCGCGCCGATGGCGGCAACCGCACTGTCGACATCGCGCTGCGAGAGCGCCTCGATGGTGAGGTTCCGGGTGGAGCCGAGCGGGTTGGCGAGGCCGGCGGCTGCCGGGTCTGCGTCGAGCAGAGCGCCCTCCCCGATCGACACCCGGGTGGTGCCGGCGAAGTTGACGTAATCGAGCGAGGCCCCGACGCCGAGCGCCCCGCCGCCGAGCGAGCCGGCCAGCGAGGTGATGAGCGCGGTGTCCTTGGCCCGCAGGGTCATGGCGCCCTGCGAGGTCAGGGCCTGGTCGGCGCCGATGCTCACGGCGGTTTCGGCCTCGATCAGCGAGATGTTGGCGGCCAGCGCAAGGGCCGCGCCACCAACGGCGCCCGACACGGCATTGCCATCGGCGGTGAGGTCGGATTCGGCCTCGAGCACCATCGCGCCGCCCGAGGAGAGCCCGCCGGTGCGGGTGCTGTCGCCCTCGCCCACCGAGACGCGGGAGGTGGAGTCGAACAGCGTGACCTGGATGCCGCCGGAGGCGCCGACCGCCCCGCCCGCCGCCGCGCCGGTGAGGCCAAAGCTGTCGCTGTCGACGAGGGTTTCGATGCGCAGGTCGTCGCCCGCCTCCAGTGTCGCACCATCGAGGGTCACAAGCGACTGCGCCCCGATGCGGTTGACCGAGGCATTGGCCGAGACGCCGACGAAGCCGCCCGCGAGGCCGAGGGTGACGGTCTCGAGGTTGGTCGTGGCGGAGCTGTCGAGGATGATGTCGTCGCGCGCTTCGATGAGCGCATCCGACACCGACACTTCGGCAAGGCTGGTGGCCAGCGTGTTGCCGGAGCCCGCGCCCACGCCCGCCTTGCCGCCGATGGCGACGTTGGCGACCACGGCGGTGACCTCGCCGGAGGTGGAAGCCAGCAGCCGGGTGTCCTGCGGCGGGGCTGCGGTTTCGACGCCGATCTCGGCCGCGAGGCCGGTGGCGTCGGGGTTGATCTGCACCAGCGTGCCGTTGCCGGTTTCGCCGATCACCACGCGGGCGCTGTCGTCGATCAGGTTGAAGCTGAACAGCGCCGCCACACCGGCCACGCCGCCCACCGCGCCATTGGCCGTGACCATGTCGATCGTGCTGTCGGCATCGGCGGCGACCGTCACGCCATAGTGGAACCCGCCGTCATGCGCGACGCCGGTATAGCCGAGACCGATCACCGAGGTATTGCCCTCGATGGCGGATTTCACGTTGTTTGCCAGTGTGTTGACCGTCACCGACGCGCCAACGCCCGCCACCCCGCCACCGGCGAAGGTGACCGAGATCCCGGGCGTTTCGTCGGTGCCCGCGAGCAGCGCGATGGTGTTGCTGCCCTTGGCCGCAACCAGCACCGAGCCGGAGGTGGCGATGTCGCTGCCGATGTCGAGGCCGGAGGCGACGGTATCGGTGTCGCGCACCAGCGCCTCGACGGTGTTCTCGGCGGAGTTGCCGATGCCCGAGCCGGTGACGGCGGCGGTGCCCGAGGCCGCGCCCGAAACCGCGTTACCCGAAAGGTGGCCGGTGGAGGTGGCCAGCACCTGCACGGCGCCGATGGCGCGGACGGTGGAGCTGTCGACATCGGCCCGCACGGTCTGGCGGGTGACATTGGTGACGATGCCCACCCCGGCGGCCACCGTGGCGCTGCCCGAGATCGCCCCGGCAATGCCGGTGAGCGTGGGCGTGGCGCTGGCCTCGACCGTGACGGCAGAGGCCCGCGCGGTGGCGCGGCGCAGGGTGGAAGACACCTCGCCATCTGCGATGTTCACCCCGATGGAGCCGGCAAAGGAGCCGCCGGTGCCGCTGCCTGCAACGGCGACGGCGAGGGTTTCGAGGGTCATGGTCTGGTCGGCGGAGATCGAGAGCGTGCCGGCCCCGGAGAGCGGCGAGGTGATATCGGCGGTGCTGTCGGCGGTGGAGACGATGGTGTCTTCGATGGTGGCCGCCCCGTCGTCGGACATGACGTTGACGGCGATGGCCCCGCCGAAGCCCGCGTTGGCCCCTATGCCGACCGAACCTGCAAGCGAGGAGATCGTGCCGCCCTGCGTCACGGTGAGCGCCACGTCGTTGCCCTCGGTCACGAGGGCTGTGTCCGCGTCGGCGGAGGCCCCGGCGATCCGGGCGGAGGCCTGGCGGTTCATCACGTTGACGGTGATCGAGCCGGCCCCGCCGACCGAGCCGCCGCCGCCTGCGGCAACGCCAGCCGTCGAGACCGCGCCGGTCTGGGTGACGCCGAGGTTCACGGCGCCGTCGATGGTGGTGATCTCGCCTGCGGGCAGGATCAGCTCGGCCTCGGCCTTGCCGAAGAGCAGGTTGACCGAGATCCCGGCACCGAAGCCCGCCGACGACACGCCAACGCCGACCGCACCGGCAAGCGAGCGGGTTTCGGCGGTGTCGATGGTGGTGAGGGTGAGCGCGGGCAGCGAGGGGGTGGCCCCGGTCAGCTCGACGCGGGCGCGCACCACGTCATCGGTGTCGAGCGCAAGGGCGAGGTCGCCCGAGGTGACGGAGGTGGAGCCGGTGAGCGTGTCGGCGAGGTCGGTGATGGCCTCGTCGCGGGCATCGACCACGGCCTGCTGGCCGTCGCCGAGGGGATCTTCGCCCGGATCGCCGCCGGGCAGCGGGTCGACCGAGGGAGCGATCGCGCCGGGGCGGCCGATCTGGGTGTAGACCAGCGAGCCCGCGCCGCCTGCCCCGCCCGCGCCCACCGCGCCCGCCACGGCGAGCGCGTCGATGGTGCCGGTCTTGGAGGCGGTCACGTCGAGCGAGGTACCGGTGACGGTGCCGCTGGTGATGAGGTCGGCGGTGACGCCGCCATGCAGCGTGGCAATGGTGAGCGCCGCGCCCACCGCGTTGGAGCCGCCGATGGCGGCGCTGCCCGACAGGATGTCGATATCGCCGGTGCGGGTGGCGCTGATGGCCACGGCGCCGCTGCCGCCGGTGAGCGTGCCGCCCGCCGCCTGGGCGCGGGTGGTGTTGCCGATGTCGCCGATGGCGATGGAGCCGGCAAAGGCGTTGGAGCTGCCCCCCGCGAGGCCGACCGCCATGCTTTGCAGCAGCGCGGTGTTGCTGGCGGAGAGGGTCACGCCCTCGCCCGAGAGGCTGCTGCCATTGGCCAGCACGTTGGTATCATGCGCGATGAAGTTGGCCGCGACGGCCCCGCCGACGCCATTGCCCCCGGCCGAAATCGCCGCCCCGCCCGCGAGGCTGGAGATGGTGGCGCTGTCGGTGGCGGTGAGCGCGAGCGCGCCCGCTGCGGTGAGCGCGGCCCCGGTGGCCGAGACGCCGGTTTGCCCGGTGGTCACGTTCACGGTGACGGCCCCGCCGATGGAGGTGTCCTGCGAGGCGGAAATGCCGACCGCCGCGGTGGCGATCTCGCCCGTTGCCGTGGCGGTGGCGGTGAGCGCCCCGTCGTCGCGGGTCGAGAGGGTGGCGGAATCGAGCACGACCTTGGTGTCGTTGGCGAGCAGCAGGTTGACGGTGGCCGCAACCCCCGCCGCGCCGCGCCCCGACACCGCCGCCCCGCCGCCGAGGCTGCGGATCGTGCGCCCGCCATCTGCGGTGGCAAGGATCGAGGCGGCATCCGTGACGCTGGAGCCTTCGAGCGAGGCCAGCGTTCCGGCGGTGATCTCGTTGACCGACAGGCCCACGCCTGCGGCATTGCCGTCGATCGCGGCCGCCCCGGCCACCGCGATGGTGGTGATCGTGCTGGCGCTGTCGCTGTCGAGGACCACGGTGCCGAGGTCGCCGGTGTTGCCGGTGACGATGGCATGATCGAGCCGGGCCTCGGTGCCCGCCGTCACCACGTTGACGGTGATCGCCGCGCCAACGGCGGTGCTGCGCCCGCCCGCGAGCGCGCCGCCGAGGGCGAAGATGGTGTTGGTCTCGCCCGCATCCACCAGCACGCTGTCGGCGCTGACGCCGAAGTTGGCCCCCGCCGTGCCGAGCACCTGCGCATCGGCCCCGCCGGTGATGGTGTTGACCGAGATCGAGCCCGCAAGCCCGGTCTTGCCGACGCCCGCCGAGGTGGCGAAGGCATAGATCGACTGGGTGCTGTCGGCGGTGAGGCTGAGCGCCCCGGTGGTGACGGAGCCCGCGCCGCTGACCTTGGCCAGCGCGCTTCGGTTGATGTTGTTCACCGCAACGCCGACGCCCACGCCGTAGCCCTGCGTGGCATCCATGTTCACGCCCACCGCGCCGCCGACGCTGACCGTGGTGGAGGTGTCGTCGGCATCGAGCGTGAGCGAGGCCGAGGTCAGCTCGACATCGAGCAGCTCGGCCGTGGTTTCGCCCCCGATCTGAGCCCAGGCCACCGATCCGGCAAGGGCGATATCGCCGCGCGACGTCCCTGCCCCGCCAACGGCGATATTGACCACGGTGGCAAGGTCTTCGGCCTTCACCGTGACATCGCCGGCGTTGATCTCGGCCCCCACGATGCGGCTGCGCAGCTCGCGGTCTTCGACATGGATGGCAAAGGCCCCGGCGAGGGCGTTGGTGTCCTTGCCCGAGCCGAGCCCGGCCGAAACGGCCCCGCCGACATTGACGCTCACCGCATTGCTGCGGGCGGTCACGTCGAGGGCGCCGGTCAGGGTGATTTCGTTCTTGGTCAGGATCTCGGCGGAGGTCTGGCTGTCGAGCGTCAGGTTCAGCACCGCCGCGCCGGAGACGGCCCAGCCCGATTTCTGCTGGCTGCCCTCCTGGTCGGGGGGCGTGCTCACGTCCTGCTGCGCCGTGGCGGCGTCGTTCTCGTCTTCGTCGAACAGCCAGCTCGGGATGATCATGTCATCCTCGTCGTCGTTCGGCGGCGGGGTCTGCTCGGGCTCGGGGTCGGGCTTGCCCACAACCTTGGTGCCCGCGACGCCAACGGCGATGTCGATGGCATTGTTCTCGGCCAGCACGGTGAGGGTGGCGGCGTCGATCACGGTGAGCGAGGCGTCGGCGAGCGTTGCCGTGCGATCCGCCGGGCCGATCCCGGCCCAGACGTTGCGCCGGTTGAAGTTGAACACCCCCGAGGCGCCCACGCCCACGTTCTCGGAGCCGGTGATCGCCCCGGCGCTCGACCATGTGACGGAGTCGTCCGTGGCCGTGACGCGCACGTCTTCGGCGCTGATGGTGGCGGCCTCGCCGATGCGGGCCAGGGTATCTGCCTCGTTGATCTGCGCCGCGACGGATGCGTTCACCGCCACGTCGGCCCCCTGCCCGCCCGAATAGGCGAGGCTGGCGACGATGTTGCTGTTGGTGGCGGTCACGTCGAGATCGCCCGCGGTGACGGTGACGGCGGCGCCGGATTCTACCACGGCGCTCACATCGCTGACGGTGCGCCCGAAGTGGATGCCGCCGCCGATGGAGTCGTTCACCTTGGCCGAACCGCCGAGCGGGTTCTTCTTGGGCAGGTTGGTGACATGCAGGAACAGCGATTCCTGCAGCGCCGTCACGCTGGCCTCACTCGCAAGCGTCACCTGCGCCCCGTCGCGGATCACCGCCTCGGTGGTGTTGTCGGTGTTGAAATAGGTGAGCGTCAGGCCGATGGCGAGCTGCTGCTCTTCGCCCGGCACAACCACCCTGTCGCCGGCCACCGGCGCCTCGCCCTTGGCCTTGCTGTCGGTCGTCAGGTAGGTGAGCGGGTTCACGATGTCGATGAAGCCGGCGAGGTCGGGCGCGGGCGGTGCGGCGGGCTCGGGCGGGTTGGGGGCGCCTGCATCGGAGACCGGGGAATAGTTCGTCACCTGATCGACATAGGTGTCCCACTGGTTGATGAGCGACTGCACCGGGTTGGTGTTGGGGTAGCGGGTGAGCGCGTTGACGTCGAGCGAGCCGGCGTTGATCGTGGCATTGGCCCCGATCTCGGCAATGGTGTTGCCCACCATGGAGGACACCGAAACGTTCAGCATGAGCGCATTGGAGAAGCGCCCGAGCAGCTCGTCTTCGGTTACCCTGTTGTTCGGATTGGCCGCGTTGTGGCGCTCCACCATGTACTGAAGCGCGCGGGTCAGCTTGCCGAAGGCGGCGGAGGTCGAACGGGTAAAGCCACCGCCCCCTTCCGAGCCACGATCGGCAAAGCGGTAGGCCGAGTTCACCGTCACCGCGCTGCCGGTGGCGGTCACGCTGGTGGGGTCGAGATCGAGCATCACCGAGTGATCGTCGAAATCGTGGTAGCTGCCGCCGAGGGTCGCGCGGGTGGTGTCTTCGCTCAGCTGCACGTTGACCGCCACGCCAAGACCGAAATGCGCCGCGCGGTTGGGGTCGGGGGTGCTGCCGGAGGAGCTGTTTCGCAGCGCGTTGGTAAAGCTGGTGACGCTGTTGTTGCTGTTGCGGTGGTTGGCGATGGCGCGCTGCACATTGGCAAGGCCCATGGTGGCGCTGGTATTGTGGGTGACGTCGAAGAACAGGGTCTCGGCATCGAGATCGACCGCATCGCCGGTGACGATGGTGCCGCCGAGCGCGGCCTCGGTCAGCCCCTGCGAGATATCGACCACCACGGCCACCGCCAGCCGCCCCTCGGCGCCGGAGTTGGCCACGGTGCTGGTCGAGAGGGTGCGCCCGGTGAAGGCCCCGGCGTCGAGCCGCCCGGCGCTGTCGATCGAGCCGCCATCGACCACGAGCTGGTTGGCGAGATTGCGCACCGTCACCGCCACGGCCGCGGCGCCATTGGCGATTTTCTTGGCCGCGATGTTGACGGTGTGGTTCTCGGTGGCCGTCGCCCCGAGCCGGACGTTGCCGGCATCGGTGGTGAGAGCGCTGCTGGTGATGTCGACCTGCGACTTGGTGTCGGTCGAGGCCACGGCAACGCCGAGCCCGTAGGCCAGCGGCGAGATGTTCAGCGCCGTTTCGGCGTGGCTGTGGATCACGAGGCTGTCGCTGGCGCCGTCGAAGACGGTGGGGAGCGAGATGCGCATCTGGTAGGCGTTGTCGCCCAGCAGCGCGTCGAACCAGCTGCTCGCGGCCAGAAACTCGTATTCGTCTTCGCGCAGGCCATCGCTCTGGAGATAGCCGTTTTCGGCATATTCCGGGGTCTCGTTCTGCACGCTGGCGCTGATCGGGTCCCAGTTGCCGTTGGCGGTGATCTCGCTGTCGGTGATCGACACCCTGGCATCGGCACTCAGCACCTGCACCTGCACCGGCACGAGACCGTTCACGGTGGTGATGCCGCGCTCGAAGACCTGGGTGACGGTGAGCAGCGTGTCGTCGAGCATCTGCTCGAACTGCGCCTCTGTGGTGGCGCCTTCCAGCTCCTCCACCTGCGTCGCCTCGACCGCCTCGTCGATCGCGCCGAGGCTGTTGGAGGCCTTGGCCACCGCGCTCACAACAACGGTGCCGCCGATGATGCTGGCGCTGCTGATGGTGACCTTGGCCACCTCGGACTCGGGGTTGATCGCCCAGGCGATGCCAGTGTTGGTGTTGCGCGCCATGAGGCCCACGAAACCGCCGCCGTCGGCGCTGGCGCTGTCGGCGCGCAGGGTGGCGCCGGATTTCACGTCGATCTCGCGGGAGGAGATCACCAGATCGCCCGCCGCAGCGGTGGAGGGGGCGCCGGTGAAGGCATCGGCCGCACCGGGGCCACGGGTGGAAATGCCCGCGCCGGTATCGACTGTCACCTTGGTCAGGCCGCGAATGCCGATCGAGCCGCCCCCCGTCGTCAGATCGCCGGAGACGGTCACGTTCTCGCCGAGCAGGAAGCTCTCGCCGCCTGCCCCGGTGTCGATGTTGCCCTGGGCGTCGGTCACGTCGCCGACGGCCCGCAGGGCAAAGAAGCCGCCCGAACCGGCACTGGAGCTGGCGGTGACATCGAGTGCCGCCTCCATTACCGCGGAGCCACGGGTGAACATCATCACCGAGCCCGCGTCGCCCGCGCCATTGCTCACGTCGATGCTGGCGCCAAGGGTCATGTCGCCATCGGCAATGCCCTCGATCAGCCCGCCATGGGGAAAAGTCCCCGCGGTATCGGCCTTGGCGCTGACCTGGCCGCGCACCTGCATCGCCCCGCCCGACACCAGCCGGATCACCCCGCCCGCGCCGATCTGCACGCCGCCCGCCGTGGGCACGCCCTCGACGTTGACGGCCGGGTCGATCCGCCCGGTGGACGTGTTGCTGCGCACCGTGATGCGCCCGTCCACGATCATCCGCAGGCCCGCGCGCATGTCGAGCCGGGTGGCGTTGATCTCGCCCAGCATCTGGATCTCGGAGGCCGCGTTCAGCGGCTCGCCCCCGGCAAAGAGCGTCTGTGTCGGGTTGCCCAGCACCGAGCCGCCGTTGGCCTCGGCTGTGAGGTCATCGACGAAGCCGCTGGTGGGCGTGGTCAGGGTCAGGTTTCCGGCGTTGATGACACCGCTGCTCGACACCACGAAGCCGTCGGCGTTGACGAAATAGACATTGCCGCCGATCACGCTGGCCCCCGGAATGCCGACCCGCGCATTCACTATGCCGTCGATCTGCGAGGGGCCGCCACTGCGGATGATGTTGACCAGCGCGGTCGAATTGACCGGCTGGAACAGGTCCACCGTGGTCGTGTCGTTGACGTTGAAGGATTCGAACTGGTTGTAGGCGGTGGAGCCGCGCACGTTGCTGGTTTCGACGGTGACGGCACCGGAGGGGGCGGACACCGAGGTGCCGCTGCCCGCCACCGCCACGACCTGCCCCGTCGCCGGGAGCACCTGCATCGCCACCATCGAGACCGAGCCGAGCAGCCCGGCAATGGTGCGGCGCGGGAACGGCCAGCGCTTGTGCGCAGTCGGCGCCGCCGCTGTGCTGGGTCTGCTGGTCCGCTTGTCGTGGCTGGTCATGGCTACCGCCCCTTTAATTCCGTTCCGGGCGCAACGACCTCCGCCGCGCCCGAAGTGTTCAACTTGCGCTGTCGCGCAACTTCTGCACCGCCTCGGCGAAGCGCGAGATATCGACCCGCAGCACCACCGGCTCGCTCTCTGCCGTGGGCCGGAACCCGAACAGCAGCGCCTCTTCCTCGGCAAACACCGCCAGCTCCTCCTCGCTGAGCGGCGCGGCGGCCTCGCAGACGTTCTCGGCGCAGCGTTGCCAGATCATCTCGCGCTGCTCCTGCGCGTCATTGCCGGCAAAGCGGTAGACCGCGCCGCCGGGCAGGTAGACACCCATCGGCACCTGCGCGAGCAGAATGGCCCCGTCGGACACCGGCAGCGCGACGAAGCGGGCCACGAGCTGCCCGCTCTCCTTCAGGCGCTGCTCCTGCACGAGGCTGCAGGCCGTCTTCTTGATGGTCACGGCCTCGCAGCTCACGATCCAGTCGCCGAAGGCGGTGTTGTTGCCCACATCCTCGCTCGGCTCGGCGGCGGGCTCGGTGGCCTCCTGCGCCAGTGCCGGTGCCGAGCTGGCACAGAGCGCCATCGCAAGGGCTGCGGCAAGGTTGGCAATCGGTTTCATAGGCTCATCCACTTCGTTCACGTCCTTTGGTGGCCTCAGAAATTGTAGTCGAGGCCAAGATAGAATTTCGGTTGCCCGGCCTGGTCGAAGCCGAGGGTGTTCTTCATCGGCACCCCGACCATGGCCAGCACATTGGCCTTGCCGATCTGGATCGAGGCGCCGCCGCCGATCGAGGCCAGCACGTCCTGCTCGCCGTCGATCCCGCCATCGGGGCGGAATGGCACGATCAGCGCGGCGTCGACGAAGGCGAAGGGGCTGATCTTCCACTTGGGCATGTTGCGCGGGGTGTAGGGCTTGCGTGAGGAGACCTGGAGGTTCACCAGCACACCGGAGTCCCCGGCGCGGATGTCGTTGGGATAGCCGCGCACGGTGCCCACGCCACCCACGGTGAAGAGGCGGGCCACCGGGAGGTTCTCGCCATGGGCATATTGGTAGCGCAGCGCCCCGTTGAACATCAGCCGGTCGTTGATCGGGCCGGCATAGGTGCCCTCGCCATAGATCAGCCAGTAGTCGCCCTCGGTCTGCGAGGTGCCAAGCGCATCGGCCTGGCCGATCCGCAGCCCGGCGCTGAAGCCGAGGGTCGACTTGTCGAAGCGCCGATTGTAGCGGGCCGTCATGAAGACATCCCAGAGCTGCACATCGGCAAAGGTCAGCCCGTCGATGGTGGATTCGGTGCTGTCGAAGGTCACGCCGCCCTCGAACAGCCAGTAGCGGTCGGGCCGCACCCAGGCCGGGCGCCGGTACGACAGGC
The DNA here is from genome assembly GCF_024105635.1 of Oceanicola sp. 502str15. NCBI lineage: Bacteria > Pseudomonadati > Pseudomonadota > Alphaproteobacteria > Rhodobacterales > Roseobacteraceae > Oceanicola > Oceanicola sp. 502str15. Next base: position 917,166 of record NZ_WYDQ01000001.1, on the reverse strand, counting down.
TGCCGCCCAGCGAATCCGACACGATGCTGACCGGGGTGAACTCGCCGCCGATGATCGAGGATTGCGAAAAGCTCAGCGTCGCCACCACGCGCCCGCCCCCGGGCCCGACCGGGCGGGAATAGCCCAGCGACGAAGACTTGGCCCCCTGCGAGGCCTGGATCTGGAACGACAGCGTATCGCGCACGCCCGTCACCGAGGACCAGCGCCCGAAGACCGTGGCCCGCGCCTCGCCGGTTTCGGGGCGGCCGAAATTGTCGACCGAGGCGGTGATCGCAAAGCGCTTGGGCTCGTCTGCGGTAACGATGGCCCGGGTGGTGCCAACCTCCCGGCCCGGCCCGAAGCTGAGCTGGGGCGAGATGTCATGGGCGATGTCGAAGACCTGAAGATCACGCTCGATCCGGTCGAAATCGGGCTTCTCGCCCGAGGGCAGCGAGATGTTGCGCCGCAGGAACCGCTCGGAGGTGTTGCTGAGCCCGACAAACTCGACATCCTCGATCTCGGCCTCGATCAGCGACACCTTGAGGATCCCGTCGCGCACCTCCTGGGGCGGCAGGATCGCCTGGGCGGTGGGCACCCCGGCGGCGTTGTAGAGGCCGTTGATCTCGGCCAGCATCTGCTGAAGGTCGGCGAAGGTGATCGGGCGGCGGATGTACTTGCCGGTGACATCGGCGATCACGTCGGGGTGGAGATAGGCCGAGGCCTCTACGGCAACGCCCTTGATCTCGAAGGTCTGTGCCTGGGCGGGCTGTCCCGCAAACAGGGTGAAGGCGAGGATCAGGGCGGCGAACAGCTGCTTCATTCCACGCCCTCCGCCGCAGCGCCGAGGGCCGCCGTCAGCCCCATCAGCGATACCTCATATTCGATCGGCGGCGCGGTGGACGACGGGCGATAGCGCAGCCGCGCGGCACGGGCACGCTTCCAGCTGGTCAACTGTCGCTCGGAAATGCTGACGCGGGCGTCGCAGGCCTGATTGGTGCAGGTGAGATAGGTGGCCTCGGCGATCTTCTGGCCCGGCACCGCCACGAAGAGGCCCGAGGCAAGGTGCACGCCCGGGGGCACGAGGATCTGGACCGGCAGCTCTCCCGCCGCCTGCCCCGGCTGGACCCGCAGCGTCGAGAGCCACGTGCGGTCTTCGGCAAAGCTGGTGATCGAGGCCGTGCAGGCCCGCCCCTCGCCCGGGCAATCGACGCGCCAGTCGGTGAATGTCTGCTCGGCCGCAACCGCCTGAGACGCCTGCAAGGCAGCAAGCGCCAAGGCCCCCACGGCAAGGCCCCACGACCACCGTCGCGAACCGCCGCTGTCGCCACTCATATCATTGCGCATCTGCGCATCCCCTCCGGCACCGGTAATCTCGGCGCCCATTCCCGCTTCCAGGTGCCAGGATCATCCCCGCCCGGCACGGCCAAACCAGCGTTCAGCCGGAAAGATCTTTTCAATAAAAAGTGTTATTTGACATACTGAACATCGCAACCAGTTCGATTAAGCACCGATAGCGGACCCAACGTCAACCTCAACGGCCCGCCGCAGGGCAGATTTCGGGGGCGTTCGGAGCAGGGAAATCTATGGCGGACCCAAGAGGATTCGAACCTCTGGCCTCTGCCTTCGGAGGGCAGCGCTCTATCCAGCTGAGCTATGGGTCCACGCAGGCGTCCGTATAGCGGCCCTGCCCCGGCCTCGCAATCGGGAATTTGACGGCAGGCCTGACCGGGTGGCGGAGGGCTGCAAGCGGCGCGGTGACGGGGATTGGCGAGGCGTTTTCCGGCCCCGCGCGCCCCTCGCCGTCAGGCGAAGAGCTCGTGGCAGAGCTCCAGCGCCGAAACCAGCCGGTCGACCTCTTCCTCGGTGTTGTAGAGCCCGAAGGAGGCGCGGCAGGTGGCGGTGACGCCGAGGTGCTCCATCAGCGGCTGGGCGCAATGGTGGCCGGCGCGCACGGCGACGCCGCGCTTGTCGAGCACGGTCGAGATGTCATGCGCATGGCCCGCACCTTCGATGGTGAAGGAAAAGATCGCACCCTTGCCCGGCGCGTCGCCCTGCACGTTGAGCCAGTTCAGGCCGAAGAGCTTGGCGCGGGCGTAGTCGCGGAGGCTGGCCTCGTGGGCGGCGATGTTCTCCATGCCAAGGCCCATCATGTAGTCGAGCGCGGCGCCGAGCCCGATGGTGGACACGATGCCCGGCGTGCCGGCCTCGAACTTCATCGGCGGGTCGGTGTAGCTGACCGCCTCGCGGCCCACCTCGCGGATCATGTCGCCGCCCCCCATGAAGGGGCGCATCTCGGCCATCCGCTCCTTGCGGATGTGGATCGCGCCGGAGCCGGAGGGGCCATAGAGCTTGTGGCCGGTGATGGCGTAGAAATCGGCGCCGATCTCGTCGACGTTGACGGGCATGTGCACCGCCGCCTGCGAGCCGTCGACCAGCGTAGCCACGCCCTTGTCGCGCGCCGCCTTGCAGATCGCGGCCACGTCCACCACCGTGCCGAGCACGTTGGACATGTGGGTGATGGCCACGAGCTTCGTGCGCGGGCCGATCGCGTCGATCACCTTCTGCGACGGCAGGCTGCCGTCGGCCTCGGGCTCGACCCACTTCAGCACCACGCCTTGCCGCTCGCGCAGGAAGTGCCAAGGCACGATATTGGCGTGGTGTTCCATCACCGACAGCACGATCTCGTCGCCCGCTTCAAGGCGCGGCGCGGCCCAGCCGTAGCTGACCAGGTTGATGCCCTCGGTGGTGCCGGTGTTGAACACGATCTCCTGCTCGTCACCCGCGCCGAGAAAGCGGGCGATCTTGCCGCGCACCGCCTCGTAGTTGTCGGTCGCGAGGTTGGAGAGGTAGTGCAACCCGCGGTGCACATTGGCGTATTCCATCTCGTAGGCCCGGGTGATCGCCTCGATCACCGCCCGCGGCTTCTGCGCCGATGCGCCGTTGTCGAGGTATGTCAGCGGCTTGCCGTTCACCTCGCGGGCGAGGATCGGAAAGTCGGCGCGGATGGCGGAGACGTCATACATTGGGCGGGGTTCCGGGGATGGTGACACCGATGATGGTGAGAATGATCGACAGGCCGATGATGCCCCCGATCATGGTGAGGATGATGCCCAGAAACACCAGCGGCGGCTTGGTGAAGCCGTGCAACTGCGTGGTGAAGCTGGTCAGCAGGTAGAAGAAGACGAAGACGTTGAACAGCATCACCCCGGCGGCGAGGCCGGGGAAGATGAGGATCAGCAGGATCTCGACGGCCTGAAGCACGATCAGCGCAAACTGGAGCAGCGCCATCAGCAGGATCGCGTCTTCCAGCCGCCCGGTGCCGCCGAAGGCGCGCCCGACCCAGTGCAGGCCGAAGACCATCAGCACCAGCAGGCAGCCCTGGATCGCGCCCAGCAGCATCGGGCTGAGGGCCAGCGCCGGGGCCAGCGCCCCATCGGCGGGCACATCGACCGGGCCGAGCATGAGGCCGAGCAGATGGGCGAAGATCAGCTCGATCACCAGCACCAGCGCAAAGACCTGCCAGGCCACCGCCGAGGTCAGCTGGAGCGATTGCACATGCGCCATCGCCTCGCGCGGGCGGCGGGCGGTGAGCTGCATCAGGGTCAGTAGGTTGGAGCTCATGGGGTCGCCTTTCCGGCTTCGGGGCCAAACTCGGCCTCCACGAGGCACAGCCCCCAATGCACGAAAAACCCGATGACCACCACGGCCCCCACCAGCGTTGCCTCCGGCCCATCGCCGATGAACCCCCGGGTCAGCCCGTAGAGCAGCATCAGCGGCGACACCACCAGCACCGTCCAGAACAGCGCCAGCCTTGCGCCATAGCCGCTGCCGCGCCCGCCGAAGGGCTTGAGCGCGAGATGCGACAGCAGGGCCAGCAGGTAGAACACGATGGGCATGATGAAGAGCCAGGCCAGCAGGGTGCCGCCGATCAGCATCTGCAGCGGCTGTTCGGCCTCCGCGCCGAGGGTCTGCAACTCGGCATCGCGGGCAAGTCGCGGCCACTGCGCGATGAAGATCACGAGGCAGCCCGCCATCAGCAGGATCAGCGCCCTGTCTTCGCGGGTGCCGGCCGCAAGCATCCGGCGCAGCGTGACGCGCGGCGCACGCCAGCTGGCCAGCATGTTGGTGGTGACAGCCACGCGCCCTGCCCTCTCAGCCGCGATGCCGCTGGAGCCAGCCGGCAAGACGCTCGGTCAGCTCCCCGGCAAGATCCTTGTTCTCGATCTCTTCGATGGCCTCGGCCACGAAGGCCAGCACCAGAAGGCTCTGCGCCTCGGAGCGCGGAATGCCGCGGGAGAGAAAGTAGAACAGCGCATCCTCGTCGATCGCGCCGGTGGTGGAGCCATGGGAACAGGCAACATCGTCGGCGTAGATCTCGAGTTCGGGCTTGGCGAGAAACTGGCTGTTGTCGTCGAGCAGAAGCGACTGGCTGATCTGGTAGCCATCGGTCTTCTGCGCGCCCTCCTTCACCAGGATCTTGCCCTGGAACACGCCCTTGGCGCCGTTGCGCAGCACCTTCTTGAAGACCTGCCGGCTTTCGCAGTTCACCGCGTCATGGGTCACGAAGACCGTATCGTCGTGGTGAAAGTCGCCATCGCCAAGGCAGGCCCCGGCGATATGGGCCACCGCATCGTCGCCGGTGAACTCGATCACCGACTCGTTGCGCGTGAGCACCCCGTTCACCGTGAGGGTGAAGCTCTTGAACACGCTCTCCTGCCCCAGCCGGGCAAAGATATGCGAGGCGGCGCGGCGCTCGTGGTCGCGGCCTTGGGCGCGGATGTGGTGGAAGGCGCCGGTATCGGCCACGTCGACCTCGAGCACCTTGTTCAGCCGGGACGCGGCGGGGCCGTTCTCGAGCAGGGTCAGCTCGGCGCCCTTCTCGACCTTCACCACGTGATGCAGGATCACGTCGGAGTCGGTCTTCTGGTGCAGGTAGGTGATGTGCACCGGCTTCGACACCTTGCCGGTGGCACGGATCAGGATGCCGTCGCTGGCCAGCGCGGTGTTGAGCGCCGCGAGCGGGCGGGCAACCGGGCACTGGCCACGGGTTTCCAGCGTGCCGTAGAGGTGCTGCGCCCAGTGGATATCGGCCTTTTCGGCCTCGGAAAGACGGGCGATCTCAAGCCCTTCCCCCTCAAGGCTGTCACTCGCCCCGGCGTCGAAGACGCCATCCACGAAGGTCAGGTGCAACCGCTCGACGCCGCCGAAGATCAGCGTCTCCTGCGGATCGAAGGTGGCGGCCTCCGCCGGCTCGGGCTGGCTCAGGCTGGTCGGGTCGGTGAACTTCCAGTACTCGTCGCGCCGGTGCGGCAGGCCGAGGTCGATCACCCGGCTCAGCGCCGCCTGGCGCAGCTCGGCAGACCACCCGGATGCGGCGGGCATGGGCGTTGCGGCCAGCCGGGCCTCGGCCTGGGCGCGGCGGTCGGCGGCCATCACTTCCTTGCGGGATTGCGCTGCCATCAGGCCATCTCCGCCAGAATGTCGGCATAGCCGTTGTGCTCGACCTCGAGCGCCAGCTCGGGGCCGCCGGTCTTGACGATGCGGCCATCGGCCATGATGTGCACCACGTCGGGTTTGATGTGATCGAGCAGGCGCTGGTAGTGGGTGATCACCAGAAAGCTGCGGCCCTCGGAACGCAGCGCGTTCACCCCATCGGCCACCAGCTTCATCGCGTCCACGTCCAGCCCCGAGTCGGTCTCGTCGAGGATGCACATCTTCGGCTCCAGCATCGCCATCTGGAGGATCTCGTTGCGCTTCTTCTCACCCCCCGAGAAACCCATGTTCACCGGGCGCTTCAGCATCTCGGCGTCGATCTGAAGGCTCTTGGCCTTGGCGCGGACCTCCTTGAGGAAATCGGTCGCGCTCATCTCCTCCTCGCCCCGCGCCTTGCGCTGCGCGTTTACGGCAGTGCGCAGGAAGGTCATGTTGCTGACGCCCGGAATTTCGACCGGATACTGGAACGCAAGGAAAAGCCCGGCTGCGGCGCGCTCTTCGGTTTCCATCTCCAGCAGGTCGGCGCCCTCCATCACGGCGGACCCATCGGTGACCTCATAGCCCGCGCGGCCCGAGAGCACATAGGAAAGCGTGGACTTGCCCGAGCCGTTCGGCCCCATGATGGCATGGACCTTGCCGGTTTCGACCGTGAGGTCGACACCCTTGAGGATCTGCTTGTCCTCTTCTTCAAGTTTGACGTGCAGGTTTTTGATTTCGAGCATTTTTCTACCTTTGCATACCGAATGGCCCGACAGCCCCATTGGGCGCCGGGTGCGTGAGAAACCGGGCAGTTGCCCCGGTCAGAAGAACGAGAGGTCGTAGCCCGCGAGGATCAGCGAGACATATTGATCGTTGAACAGAGCTGTTGCGAGCCCCGGCGCGACCTCGGGCAGGAAGCTTTCCAGCAGCCCCATGCCGAAGACCCCGGCCACCACGCCGCCCATGCCCGGAAAGCCCTTCACCGAGAAGGTGGTGATCAGCAGGTAGGCCGCCGCAAACACCGCGACCGAGCCGATGAAGGAGCCCTCGCCGGTGATGTAGGCCATGGCGTCGCCGCCGAGCCAGAGATGGAACTCCACGATCGAGGCAATCAGGTTGGCCACCACGCCCACCAGCAGCCCCAGCGCCACATCCAACGGCCCCGGTTCGCGGGGCCTGCGCGCGGGCGCGCTCGGCGCGGACGCCCGGGCCATCGGTGCGGCCGCAGGTTCCGGCTGCGTGTTCAGCCGGGCAAGGCGTTGCTGGAAATCCTGCTGAGACATGCCGCGCGCCCTTCCCTAGACAGGAAGCCGTTGCAGCAGGTGCCCGTAGAGCACCATGTTGGGTTCGGTCGTGCTGAGCACCGCGTTCACCCAGGCCGGGCCGAAGAACTGGGCGAAGATTTCGGGCGCGCGATGCACCACCATATGCATGGTCAGCGCCCCGGCCCCGGTGCCGATGACGGCCACCGCAACCTGCGAGATCGAGCGCATCTGCACGATCTGGCAGAGTATGAAGGCCAGCACCACGCCCAGCACCGCGTCCAGCGCGAGCGTGCTGGTCAGCACCTGCCCGCCCTCGGGCAGGCCGCTCACCGCCATCCGCGCATAGCGGGCCACGGCCATGGCCAGAAGCCCCAGCGCGAAGGCCATCGGCAGCGAAATCGTGTGGAACATCCGCGCGATCGGCCCATTCCGCCCCTTGCGACGCGCCTTCTGCACCGGCGTATGCACGACCCCCTCGGGCGCCCACTGGCTGCCCTTGTTGATCCGGGTGATCCGGTCGTTGAACGTGTCCAAATTCGCCACGGGTGCTCGGTGCCTCTGCCTTCATCCTTCGCGTTAAAGAAGAATTAACCACCTGATTGGGGCAAGAGTTGGGTAGACCCGGCGCAAAACGCGGGCATGGTAAACGCCTCTGACGGGCGGTGGATCGGGAGAAATCGCGCATCGCTCAGGCGCTTTCCGGCCCGAAGACGGTGCCGGGGGCTGCCCCCGTCGGCTCGGTTCCGATCGCCCAGCCGGTAGCGATGGCCTTGCGGCCGCCGACCTGCTGGCCCTCGACGAAGGAGTTGGTGCTGATAATCATCGGACCGCTCCTCAGCTCTTGGGTTTCAGCAGAATGTTCTGGTTGGTCTTGTTGGCCTCGAAATCATGGACCGTCTCGTAGCCCCAGGCTTCCAGCATCTCCCAAGCAGCCTCCTTGTTGACATGCTCCAACTCGATGAAGAGATGCGGCTTGCTACGGGTGATGGTGCCCTCGAGCCCCTTCAGCGCGCCCACTTCCATGCCCTCCACGTCAATCTTGATGAAATCGACATGCGTGTCCCCCACCAGGCTGTCACCGGTGCGGGTGGGCACGGCCGTGGCATCGCCCTTGGCCTCCTCGACCGGCTTCAGCTTGACCCAGCCGAGATTGTTGCGCGGGCTGTGAATGGCCAGCCCCTCGCCCGCCTCGGCATCGAGCCCGTAGCCCAGGGTCGAGAGGTCAACCCTGTCAAAGAGGCCGTTGTACATGACATTGGCGACCAGCAAGTTGATCGCCTTGGGGTTGGGCTCCACCGGCAGCACCCGGGCCGCGCCAGCCATCAGGGCCATGTAGAGCGTGTGATTGCCCACATTCGCGCCCACATCCATGAAGGTGCCTCCCTCCGGGAAGTGGCTGGCGATGGTTTCAAGCTGCTGCTGTTCGTAAAACCGGCCCTTGAGGTGGTTCTTGTGGATCCGGTCCTCGCGGTTGTCGACAGTGAAGATCACCGGCTTCCCATAGCGGTGCGAGAGCACCACCCGCGCCTGGCGCGGGCTGACAAAGCGCACGCCGTTGCCGAGCGCCGCCACAACCGCAGGATGCAGCTCATCCCCCGCCCGCAGCGCGTTGATCCGGCGGGTGGTTTCGGTCTCTTCCTGCAGCACGCCAGTCTCGGGCGTGTTCTCGGTTTCCTCGTCTGTCATCGCAGCCCTCATGCCTATGAGATCAACGGCCGGTTAGCGGGTTTCGCGCCGGGCCGCCTTAACCAACCGAACCTTCGAGCGAGATCGCCACAAGCTGTTGAGCTTCCATGGCAAATTCCATCGGCAGGGCCTGAAGCACCTCCTTGCAGAAGCCGTTGACCACAAGCGCCACGGCCTCCTCCTCGTCCATGCCGCGCTGGCGGCAGTAGAAGAGCTGGTCGTCGTCGACCTTGGAGGTGGTGGCCTCGTGCTCCACGCGGGAAGAATTGTTCTTCACCTCGATGTAGGGCACCGTGTGCGCCCCGCAGTCGGAGCCGATCAGAAGGCTGTCGCACTGGGTGTAGTTGCGCGAGTTCTTCGCCTTCGGGTGCATCGAAACGAGGCCGCGATAGGTGTTCTGCGCCTTGCCGGCGCTGATGCCTTTCGAGACGATCCGCGAGCGGGTGTTCTTGCCGAGGTGGATCATCTTGGTGCCGGTGTCGGCCTGCTGCATGTTGTTGGTGATGGCGATGGAATAGAACTCGCCCTGGCTCTCCTCGCCGCGCAGGATGCAGCTCGGATACTTCCAGGTCACGGCAGAGCCGGTTTCCACCTGCGTCCACATCACCTTGGCCCGATCACCGCGGCAATCGGCGCGCTTGGTGACGAAGTTGTAGATCCCGCCCTTGCCGTTCTCGTCGCCCGGGAACCAGTTCTGCACGGTGGAATACTTCACCTCTGCGTCGTCCATCACCACGATCTCGACCACGGCGGCGTGGAGCTGCGAGGTGTCGCGCTGCGGCGCGGTGCAGCCTTCGAGGTAGGACACGTAGGCGTTGCTGTCGCAGATGATCAGCGTGCGCTCGAACTGTCCGGTGTTCTCGGCGTTGATGCGGAAATAGGTCGAAAGCTCCATCGGGCAGCGCACGCCGGGCGGCACGTAGACGAAGGAACCGTCAGAGAAGACCGCCGAGTTCAGGCAGGCATAGAAGTTGTCGCCCTGCGGCACGACCGAGCCGAGGTACTTCTTCACCAGCTCGGGGTGCTCCTTGATCGCCTCGGAAATCGAGCAGAAGATCACGCCCTTGCTGGCCAGTTCCGCCTTGAAGGTGGTGCCGACGCTGACGGAATCGAACACCGCATCGACGGCCACCTTGCGGCCTTCTGCGGGCGCAGCCTCGGCGCCCTCGACGCCGGCCAGAATCATCTGTTCCTTCAGCGGGATACCCAGCTTGGCATAGGTCTCCAGAAGGGCCGGGTCGACCTCGTCCAGCGACTTGGGCTTCTCCATCATCGACTTGGGTTTGGCGTAGTAATACTGGTTCTGGAAGTTGATCTCGGGGTAGTCGACCATCGCCCAATCGGGCTCTTCCATCTGCAACCAGCGGCGGTAGGCCTCGAGGCGCCAGTCGGTCATCCACTCGGGCTCGCCGTTGTTGGCCGAGATCAGCCGAACGATCTCCTCGTTCAGCCCCATGGGCGCGAAATCCATCTCGATGTCGGTGTTCCAGCCGTATTTGTAGGCCCCCATGGCCTTCACGGCTTCCACGGTCTCGGCATCGACGCCTTCTTTTACGTCAAGATCGTTCATCGTCTTTCCTTATCAACAGCTTGGGGCGCGTTCTTCACGCAACCCTCGCTTGGTGTCTCTTGTATTGCGCAGCCCAGGCTTCGGCGAAGCGGGCGATATCTTCTTCACTCGTGTCCGGCCCCAGCGACACGCGAATGGCCGAGCGGGCGATCTCTTCGCCATGGCCCATGGCCCGCAGCACCCGGCTTTCCTTCACCTTGCCCGAGGAGCAGGCAGATCCGGCGGAAATGGCAAACCCGGCAAGGTCCATCGCCATCACCTGGGTTTCGCCCTTCCAACCCGGCGCGGCAAAGCAGGCGGTGCCCGGCAGGCGCTCGGCCTCCTGCCCTATGAATATGGCCCCCGGCGCGGCTTCTGCCACCCGGGCTTCCAAGATGTCGCGCCTCTCTGCCACCTGCGCCCACACTCCGGCTTCCAGCCGCTTCTGCGCGGCCTCCACGGCAGCGCCGAAACCGGCAATTCCAATCACGTTCTCGGTGCCCGAGCGCCGGCCCATCTCCTGCCCGCCGCCCTTGAGCAGCGGCGCAATATCAAGACCCTCGCGCACGATCAACGCCCCCACGCCCTTCGGGCCGCCCAACTTGTGGGCCGACAGGATCGCAAGATCCGCCCCCGACCAGCCGAAGGCAAAGGGAATGCGGCCGACCACCTGCGTGACATCGAGCAACAACAGCTCGCAGGGGCGTTCCTGTGGCACCGGCAGGATCACCCCGGTCTCGCTGTTGGCGAGCCCCATGGCATAGATCCGGCCCTCCCCGGCGTGATGGGCCCAAAGCGCGTCATGGGCCGTCGGCTCCACCACAGCGCCAGCGGACAACACCTGCGCCGCCTCGGTGGCCCCGCCGGTAAACACGACCTCCTGCGGCTTGCAGCCCACGCCGGCGGCCACCTGCGCGCGCGCCCGCTCCACCGCCGCCTTGGCCGCCCGCCCCTCGGCATGGACCGAGGAGGGGTTGCCGCACAGCTCCATCGCCGAGAGCATCGCGGCGCGGGCCTCGGGCAGCAGCGGCGCCGTGGCGTTGTAATCGAGGTAGACCCGGCTCAAGCCTGCGCCCCCTCCGCCGGTTCATCGACGATCTCGAAGAGGTTGGGCACCGCCGGGCACGGGGTCATGCCGTTCTCGATCACCGAGGCCAGCGTGGCGGAGTGCAGGAACACGTAGACCTGCGCCGAAAGCCCCTCCCAGACCCGGTTGACCATGCTCTGCGCCCGGCTCCCCGAAACGGCGCCCTTGGCCCCTGCCCCGGTGTGCAGCGCGCTCACCGTCTCGTCGACCGCCTCCAGCACCTCCGACACCCGGATCTCGCCGGGGCAGCGCGCCAGCCGGTAGCCGCCACCCGGCCCGCGCACGCTCTCCACCAGCCCGCCCTGGCGGAGCTTGACGAAGAGCTGTTCGAGGTAGGGCAACGAGATGCTCTGGCGCTTGGAGATTGCCGCCAGCGAGACCAGCGTGCTCTTCTCTCCCGATTGCGCCAGCGCCAGATCGGCCAGCGCCACCATCGCGTAACGTCCTTTGGTCGAGAGCTTCATGGGTCCGTTCCTCTCGGATGAGCGCCAAACATACGGCCAAATTGCATTGACGAGGGAGGCAATGACAATTACCTCCATCGCACCCCTCCGGGTGGGTCGCGCCGATTTAGAATAATTCTAGATTGCGCCCGCTACCGCGTCAACTGCCCCCGGGACATAAAAGAGGACAAAAAAGGTCAGGTATGCCCGAAGTGATTTTTCCCGGCCCCGAGGGTCGGCTCGAAGGCAGGTATCACCCCCAACAAGGCGTGAAAGACGCACCCATCGCGATCATCCTGCACCCGCACCCGCAATTCGGCGGGACGATGAACAACCGGGTTGTCTATAACCTGCACTACACCTTCCACAAGATGGGCTTCACCGTGCTGCGGTTCAACTTCCGCGGCGTGGGCCGGAGCCAGGGCGAATACGACCAGGGGATCGGCGAGCTTTCCGATGCCGCCTCGGCGCTCGACTACCTCCAGTCGATGAACACCAACGCCAAGCATTGCTGGGTCGCGGGCTTTTCCTTCGGCGCCTGGATCGGGATGCAGCTGCTGATGCGCCGCCCCGAGATCACCGGCTTCGTCAGCGTCTCGCCGCCCGCCAACATGTACGACTTTTCCTTCCTCGCGCCCTGCCCCAGCTCGGGCCTGATCCTCAACGGCACCTCCGACCGCGTCGCGCCGCCCAAGGACACCCACGCGCTGGTCGACAAGCTGCACGAGCAGAAGGGCATCACCGTCACCCATACCGAGGTCGAGGGTGCGGGCCACTTCTTCGAAGATCCCTACATGGAAGAGATGCTGGGCGAGGTCGACACCTACGTGCGCCGCCGCCTCACCGAAACCACGCGCTGAGGCGCTCAGGCGGGCTGACGGCCCGCCTGGTTTTCACGCTCCAGCCAATGCCGCGCGCCAGCGCGGAAGGTGGCCAGCGTCAGGCAGAGCCCGGCAAGGGTCAGCCCGAAGCGCACCTCTGCCGGCACCTGCATCAGCGGCGTGAGAGGCGCAGCGTCTCCGAAGATCGCACTCAGCAGCAAGGGCTGGCCATAGGTCAGCCCCATCAGCACCGCCGCCATCACCGCGAGATGTACCACAAGCGGCAGCCCTGCCGGGGTGGCCTCGGTGCGTCGCCCATGGTTACGCCCGGCAGCATAGCCCGCAACCCCGGCAGCCAGCAGCCCGGCAGCCGGCAGGCCCTGGTTCATGAAGAGCAGCAGGCACAGCTCCAAAAGCCCGAATGCCAGCGAGATCGCACAACACCACAGCGCAAAACAGGCCGCCGTCAAAGCGTGATTTTTCATTCTGCTCTCTCCTTCGCCGGGGCCGCTTTGGTGCAGCCGCCTCTTATGGTGCGAGCGCGCGGCTCGGGCCAGAGCGCGCATTTGCGCGCACCATGCCCCCGATCTGCACGTCGGACCCGGAGAAGACACCCGGAATACGACCAATCTGAGACACATCCGTGCCGATGAGAAGGTGATCTGACGCCGGGCAAATGCTCACCTCCTCGGGTCGATCTGCAAAGCGGGGTTGAACTCGGGGGTGGATTTCAAGCAAATGCAGGCAGGCAGAGCCGAGCAGGAGAGCAGCCATGGGCGTTTTGGAAGATCTCGCGGATGAACTGGCAAAGGACACCATCGCCAATGCCGCCCGGCTGGGCGACGAGGACGAGGTGATCAGGGCCGTGGCCAAGAAGCTGGGCACCTCCTCGACCACCATGGAAGAGACCTTCATGACCTCGATCCGCGTGCGCCTTGCGGAGCGGCGGGCCCGCGCCTTCCTGACCAAGCAGATCGAGCAGGGCTACCTCGAAAAGGACACCGGCCCCAAGCTCATGGATGACGGCCACTAGTGTCACCGCTCGATGCCCGCATCGCCTTTCTGACCGAGGCCTGCAAGCTGCGCTCCGTCGAGCGCGCCTCCAAGCTGGCCGATGGCTCGCGGCACGAGAACTCGGGCGAACATTCCTGGCACCTCGCGCTCTTTGCGCTGGTGTTGGCCGATGAGGCCCCCGAGGGGGTCAGCATCGACCGGGTGATCCGCATGGCGCTGATCCACGACCTCGTCGAGATCGACGCCGGCGATGCTCCGATCTTCGAGGCCGGGCTGGACCAGGGCGCGATCGAGGCCGCCGAGGCCGCCGCAGCCGACCGGATCTTCGGCATGCTCCCGCCCGGCCAGGGCGCCGAGCTGCGCGCCCTCTGGGACGAGTTCGAAGAGGCCCGCACCCCGGATGCCCGCTTCGCCAAGGCACTCGACCGCTTCCAGCCCCCGGTGCTCAACCTCGCCAACGGCGGCGCAAGCTGGGTGCCCTACGGCGTGGATTACGCCAAGGTCGAGGCCCGGCTGAAACCGCCGATGGAGCGCGGCGCCCCCTCGCTCTGGGCCTGGATCGGCCCGCGCATCCGCGCCTTTTTCGGCGCGACGGCAGACTGACCGGATTTCACCGGCAAATTTGCCACAGAGATGTCGTGTGACACCTCCGCCTCAAACCCCGCCACATTCCCGCCACATTTCGGCCCGACCTTGGCCCCGAGATCCGCAAAAGCGGGCAATACTTTAGAGGCAGACGCGGGAAACATCCTGCGGGACGGAGACAGGAATGGGACCGAACCTGGCACAGGCACAGCGGCTGACGCGTGCCGATTTGCAAGCCGACATCGAAGAGTTCACCGCGCATACGGTTGCTGGAACCGGCATGTTTTCAAAGGCCTACGTGGCCCCCGGGCTGGCACAACTGCTGCCCAACGCCCGCAAGCTGACCAAGGCCCTCAAGCCCAAGCTCAAGAGCTTCTCGCGCCTCCCCGAGCCGGGCACCTGGCTCGAAAGCGCCGTATCCGCCAATGCCCGCGTCCTGACCCCCTCGGGCGCCGTGCCCGCCGGTCAGATCCGGGTCGGAGACGTGGTCGACACCAAGGATCTCGGCGCGCTGCGGGTCAAATGGATCGGACTCACCCGCGTGACCCGCGAGCAGCTGTCGCAGAGCCCCGCGCTTTGCCCGGTGCGGATCAAGGCCGGCAGCATCGACGGCACCTACCCGCGCCACGACCTCGAACTGTCTCCCAATGCCGGGCTGCTGATGCGCTCCAATTCCGACCCCGCCGACGAGCGGCTGGTCTCGGCCACGGCGCTGACCCGCCGCGCCGGCTTCTGCAAGTCGATCCCGCGCAACGGCATCACCTACGTCCAGATCCTGCTGGAGCGGCATGGCGTCATGGTGGTCGAAGGGCTGGAGATGGAAAGCTTCCACCCCGGCAACCTGCGCCCCACCGCCTCCGAGGCCGGCCTCTGGTCCGAGATCATGGCCGTTCTGCCCGAGCTGGAGCACGAGATGGAAACCTACGGCCCCCGGGTCCGCCCCGGCCTGAGCGAGCGCGCAAGAGCCTCCTAGGCGCGCCCATGGCCCGTCCCGAAAAGCACTCCCTCACATTGGCCGGACACCGAACCTCGGTGTCCCTCGAACCCGAGTTCTGGGCCGCCTTCCGGGAGATCGCGCAGGAAAAAGATATTCCGATCAACGCACTGGCTGCCGCAATTGATGCAGATCGCGGGGTAGAGCGCGGCCTGGCCTCCGCCATCCGCGTCTTCGTGCTCGGCCATTACATCGGGCAGAAGTGAGCCGCCGCTAGCGCCGCGAAATCTCCAGATGAATCCCCTCCGCCGCCCGCACCGTCAGATGCGCCACCGGCCGCGGCACCCGACCCTCCACCGTTGCAAACCGCAGCCGCCGCAGCAGCATCGCCAGAATGAGCGGCCCCTCCACCATCGCAAACCCCGCCCCGGTGCACACCCGCGCCCCGGCCGAGAACGGCATGTAGGCCTCCCGCCCGCAGCGCCGCCCCTCCTCGGTGCTCCACCGATCCGGGTCAAACCCGTCCGGATCGCTCCACAGCCGCTCATGGCGCTGCTGATGCCAGGGCGACAGCACGATCTGCGCCCCCGGTTTTACCGTCCGATTACGGAAGGTCTCGGTCTTCACGTTCTGCCGCACCATCATCGGCACCGGCGGATAGAGCCGTAACGCCTCGCGGAACACATCGCGGATGAACTTGCAGCCCGAGATATCTGAAAACGATGGATTTTCCGGCAGGCCAGCCGCCTCCGCCGCCGCCCGCTCCTGCACCTCCGGAAAGGCCGCCAGCAGATAGAGCGCCCAGGCCAGCGCCGAGGCCGAGGTTTCATGCCCGGCAAGAAAGAAGATCGCCACCTGGTCCACCATCTCCTCGGTGTCGAACCGCGCGCCGGTCTGCGGGTCGGCGGTGGTCATGATCTTGGTGGCCAGGTCATCGGGCGCATCCCCCGCCGCAATCTCCCCCGCCCGCGCCGCCGTCAGCTCGGTGATCAGCGCCCGGATCGAGGCGGCGGTGCGCTTCACCTCGCGGGCATGAAACCGCGGAAACCAGCGCGGCAGCGGCAGGAAGGCGGCAAGGTTCAGGATCGGCTGGGCCCGCTGATAGGCCCGAAACTCCGAGAACACCCGCGAGGCGATCTCATGCTCGATCGGGATCGAGAACAGCGTCCGAAAGATCACATCCGCCGCCGCGTGGCTGGTCTCCTCCTCCACCTCCGTCACCCCCTCGCGCGCCTCCATCCGCGCCACGCAGGCCCGCGCCGCCGCCAGCATCGCCGGAAAGGTCTCGCGCAGCCGCCCGCCTTCGAAGGCCGGGTCGATGATCCGCCGCTGCCGCTTCCAGGTCTCGCCATTGGTCACGAACACCGAGTTCCCCAGCAGCGGCGCCAGCCCCTCGCGCACCCTGTCGGACTTCGGAAAGTCGTCAGGCCGCTCCTTCAGCACAAGGTCCACCAGCGCCGGCTCGTTCACCAGGTAGCTGCGAAAGAACGGCGTGCGAAACTCCGCCATCCAGGCCCGGTAGAGCTTGGCCGGCTGGGCCGAGAGGATATCGGCCCGGAACAGCCGCAGATAGTTGCGCAGCGAGGTCTTCTCGGGGCGCGAGGGCGGCTTGGGCGGCAGATGCGGGCAGGTCATTGAGCTGTCATCCTCGGGCTCGACCCGGGGATCTCTTGCCGGTGGAGATCCTCGGGTCAAGCCCGAGGATGACCTGCGCCGCGCAGCAGCTCATGCCGCCCGCGAGGTATAGCGCGAGGCGGGCGTCTCGATCCGGCTCTTCGACGGCAGCCGCTCGGCGTAGCGCGTCGCCAGCGAAAGCGGGCCAGCGGTGATGAGAAAGTAGTCGTAGTCCCCGGGCCGGTCGAAGGCGCAGAGATACTGAAAATGCAGCCGGAAGAACCGCCGCTTGATCGCCTTCCACCGCTCCGGGCTGAGGGTCTGGGTGAAGGCGGCCGAAAACACCAGCGGCCAGCGTTTGCCACTCTCCGGCGCAACCCCCGTCACCGCCACCGGATCGCAGAGCGCAAAGGCGCAGCCATCGCCCGGCGCGGTCACGTCGACCCATGTAATCTGGTCCCATTGGCACAGGTCGTGCAGATCGGCCCTGAGCCTGTCGGCCTTCGGCAGAAAGCTCACCATCGGCACCACATGCCCCAGCGTCAGAAAGCCCAGCCGCGGCCCCTCGCCCCGGCGCCACCCGCCGCGCATCAGGTCCGCCAGCACCGACACGCCGATATGCGCGCCCGAGGAATGGCCCACCACCAGCACCTCGTCCACATCGCTCGCCAGCGCCTCCTCGATCCGGGCCCGAAACGCGGCCATCCGTTCCTCCAGCTCGGGCGGGTTCGCGCCCTTGTGGCGGGCCGAATAGCTGTAATCATGCATGAGGTAATAGGCAAAAAACCGGTTGTCCCGCTTGCGAAACCAGCCGAGCACACCCCATGTGACCGCCGCAAAGAGGATCAGCCCCAGCATGGTGCCCGTCGTGCCCAGATGCACCTTCACCGGCAGCTGCAACAGCGCCCAGGCCCCCAGCCGCGCCGCGCCGTAGCCAAGCGCCAGCGCCAGCACCAGCTGCCCGAGCAGAAAGACGATCGGGTAGAGCGCCGCAATCACCGGCCCCTTCCTGAGCCGCATCAGCCGAAACAGCGCCCCCGAGGCGATATAGGTCCATGCCGTGCGCACCAGCATGGCATAGGTCGCCGGGATCGAGGGGTTCATCGAGGCCTTCACGATATCCGACCAGAGCAGCACCTCGATCTGCGCCTCCGTCTCGACCCCCTCCACCACGCTCTCGACACTCCAGGCAAAGGGCCCCTGCCCCTTCAGGGCGCTCTGGCGCATCTCGTAGCCCGAAATCGCCCCCTGCTCGGCGCTTTCCTTGCGGTAGAGTTCGCGGTAGCGGCGCGGATGAAACGGGTCGTAGCCGGGGATATAGATCACCCGGCGGCGCCTCACGTCCTGCACTGCCTGCTCGTTTGCCATGGCTCTCATCCTTGCCGTTCCGGCGCTCTTAGCAAGGGATTTTGGCGGAAATTGGGAGGGTGCGGCCTCAGCTCAGCACCCGCGGTCCCGCCGGCGTGTCGATCTCGGCGCGAAAGCGCGTTTCGGGGCCCGGCACCAGCCGCGGCGGGCGGTCGAGCTCCAGTTCCGCAAACAGGGCTTCGATGCGCGCAGGATCGGGGTGGTGCAGCTCCCATCGGGTCAGTCGCGCCCCGAGATCGGGCAGCGCAGCGATGTAGGCCGTATCGCCGCGGTGGTCGATGAGCGAGGGCGCGGCGCCGTCAAGCGGCAGGCGCCCGTCGTCGCGCAGGGTGAAGCCGAACTCGGGTGCCTCGAAGGGCAGGCCCGCGCAGGCGCCGAAGATCTCGCCGTGCTGCGCGAGGACGCGGGGGATATCGGCGCAATTGGCCACCCAGCCGCGCAGCCGACGGCCCGCCGCCCAATTCGCCGCGACCTGTGCCGCGTCGTCGAGGCCAAACCACCGGGGCCGCCCCGGCGGGAGGCCGTCCGGGTCGACCGCCACGATCTCGAGATAGACGCCCTGCCCAAGCTGCATCCGGTGATTGTGGGTGCCCATGTAGAGGTGCCGGCCGCGCTCTGGCACGGAGAGGCCGAGGCAGCCCTGCACATGGGCCAGCCCCTCCGCAAGGCTTGGTGCAATGACCGTCAGATGATCGAGCCTCAGCACCGGGCCTCTCACCCCACGGTCGCCAGCGCCGGGAAGATCTCGAGCAGCCAGTAGGAGAAATCCGAGAAGGCGCCGGTGAGCATCAGCAGCCCGACCGTCCAGAGCAGCAGCCCCATGATCCGCTCGATCTGGCCCATATGCCGCTTCATCCAGCCCATCAGCCCCTTCAGCCGCGGGAAAAAGGCCGCCACCGCGATGAACGGCAGGCCCAGTCCCAAGGCATAGACCGCCAGCAGCAGCGCGCCCCGGGCCACATCGCCCTCCATCGCCGCCATCGACAGGATCGCCCCGAGGATCGGGCCAAGGCAGGGCGTCCAGCCAAAGGCAAAGGCCAGCCCCAGCACATAGGCCCCCAGCGCCGACCCGCCCCGGTCGCCCGCGTCGATCCGCGCCTCCCGGTTCAGGAACGGCAGGGTGAAGATGCCCAGAAAATGCGCCCCGAACACCATGATCACCAGCCCCGCCGCCATGGTGAACCACTCGCGGTTCTGCAGGAACAGCCCGCCCATGGCCGAGGCCGCCGCCCCCAGCAGCAGGAACACGGTCGACAGGCCGAGCACGAAGAACCCCGCCGCCACCAGCACCCGCCGGCGCCCGCCCCGCGCGCCCTGGCCCTCCATCTCGTCCATCGAGATCCCGCCCATATAGGCAAGGTAGGGCGGCACGATGGGCAGCACGCAGGGGCTGATGAAGGAGATCAGGCCGCCCACGACGGCGATGAAGATGGCCGGCAAAAGCGCGGCGTCCATGATGTCGATGCCAAACATGCCTTCCCCTTTAAGCCCCCGGCCGCAAAGCCGGAAGCCCCCAGCCCCTCACAAGCCCGTGGCGCATCACCGCGCCCCCCTGTTCATTTTCTTGCTGCAAATATCTCCGGGGGGTGCGGGGGGCTGGCCCCCCGCTGCGCACCGCCGCCGCACGCTCCACGCCAAAGCGGCCAAAAGCCCCCTTCCGCCCGGCACGACCATCCGCTACCCCTGCCCCATGACCCACCACGCCGCCCTCGACGCCACCGGCCTGCTCTGCCCGCTCCCGGTGCTGAAAACCGCCAGGCGGCTCCGGGCGCTGGCCTCGGGCGAGGTGCTCCGGGTCGAAACCGATGATCCCGCCGCCCTGATCGACATGCCCCACTTCTGCGCCGAATCCGGGCACAGCCTTCTGTCGCAGGAAGAAACCGCCACCGGCATGATCTGGCACCTGCAAAAGAAATAGGGGCGCGCCCGGCAGGCACGCCCCCTTCATTTTCAAACCCCTGTCGCCTCAGCGACCGAGCGACCACCAGCCCTTGCGCTTGGGCTTGGACGGCTCGTCGCTGGCCTCGGCCTCGGCGGTTTCCAGCACCGGCTCCTCGGCGGCAGGTTCGGGTGCGGCCTCCGGTTCGGGGGCGGGCACAACCTCGGCTTCGGCCTCGGGGGCAACCTCGGAGGCCACTTCCGGCGCAGCCTCGGCAGGTGCCTCTTCGGCCACCACCTTCTTGCGGGTGCGGCGGCGCTTGGGCTTCTCCTCGGCTGCGGGCGCCTCTGCGGGGGCCTCCTCTGCCGGAGCCTCCTCCGTCGGGGCTGCCGCTTCGGCAGGGGCCTCGGGCGCGGCCTCTGCACCTGAGGCGTCAGCAGTTGCAGCTTCAGCCGGCGCATCCTCGGGCTTCTTGCGCGAGCGACGGCGACGGGTGCGCTTGGGCTTCTCCTCGCCAGTCTCTTCGCCCTTCTCCTCGCCAGCAGCTTCGGCCGGGGCCTCGCCAGCAGTCTCGGGCTGGGCTTCGGCCGGGGCCTCTGCGCTCTCGCCTGCCTCGGCGCTCTCGCCCTCGGCAGCCTGCGCCTCGCCGTTCTGGCTCTCCGCGCCGTTCTCCTCGCCACCGTTCTCACCGCCGCCACCGCGACGCCGACGACGCCGACGGCGCTTGCGCTTGGGCTTGTCCTCGCTGCCTTCGGCCTCGGTGGTCTCCACCTCGGCCTCGGCCTGATCTTCCTCTTCCTCGTCGAGGTCGGGCAGATCGGTGGTGTCGATCGAGATCACCGGGGCCGTCACCTCGGCGATGCTCCGGGTCGCGGTCTTGAACTTCTCCAGCGAGAAGTCGGGCGAAATCAGATGCGCATCCGCCTCCAGCCGCACCGACAGGCCATAGCGCGCCTCGATGCTGGCCACATGCTCGCGCTTCTGGTTCATCAGGAAGTTGATGATCCCCACGGGCGCCTTCAGCAGAACCTCGCGGTTCTTGCCCTTGGTGCCCTCTTCCTCGATCTGGCGCAGGATGGCGAGACCGATGCTGTCATCCGAGCGCAGCAGCCCGGTGCCATGGCACGAGGGGCACGGCTGGGTCGTGGCTTCCAGCATCCCCGGACGCAGCCGCTGGCGCGACATCTCCATCAGACCGAAGCCCGAGATCCGGCCCACCTGAATGCGGGCCCGGTCGGTCTTCAGCTTGTCCTTGAAGCGCTTCTCCACGGCGTTGTTGTTGCGCCGTTCCTCCATGTCGATGAAGTCGATCACGATGAGGCCGGCAAGGTCGCGCAGGCGCAGCTGGCGGGCCACCTCCTCGGCGGCCTCCAGGTTGGTCTTCAGCGCGGTCTCCTCGATCGAGCCTTCCTTGGTGGCCCGGCCCGAGTTCACGTCAATGGCCACAAGCGCCTCGGTCACGCCGATCACGATGTAACCGCCCGACTTCAGCTGAACCGTCGGGTTGAACATCGCCGCCAGGTAGCTTTCCACCTGGTAGCGGGCAAAGAGCGGCAGCCCCTCGCTGTATTGCTTCACGTTCTTGGAGTGGGACGGCATGATCATCTTCATGAAGTCCTTGGCAGTGCGGTAACCCGCCTCGCCTTCCACCCAGACCTCGTCGATCTCCTTGGAATAGAGATCGCGGATCGACCGCTTGATGAGGTTGCCCTCTTCGTAGATCGGCGCCGGGGCGACCGATTTCAGGGTCAGCTCGCGGATCTGCTCCCACAGCCGCTTGAGATACTCGTAGTCGCGCTTGATCTCGGTCTTGGTGCGCTTGGCACCCGCCGTGCGCACGATCAGGCCCGCGCCCTGGGGCACCTCGATCTCCGAGGCGATTTCCTTGAGCTTCTTGCGGTCGGCAGCATTGGTGATCTTGCGGGAGATGCCACCACCACGGGCGGTGTTGGGCATCAGCACGCAGTAGCGACCGGCGAGCGAGAGATAGGTGGTCAGCGCGGCACCCTTGTTGCCGCGCTCTTCCTTTACGACCTGTACCAGAAGGATCTGGCGAACCTTCACCACTTCCTGGATCTTGTAGCGCTTGGGCCGGGGCTTGCGCGGCTGGCGGATCTCTTCGTGCACGTCCTCTTCGGCAACCGACTCGATGTCTTCATCCTTGTCGGCGGCCGTGGTCTCGTCGTCGTCCTCGCCGTGATCGTCCTGATCGTCGTCGCTCTGGTCGTCGTCGGCCTGATCGCTGTCGGCGGCGTCGCTGGCGCTCTCGGCACCGGCGTCGGCCCGGGTCTCGCCCTCGGCGCCCTCTTCGTTCACCAGCGTGTCGTCGGTCTCTTCCTCACCGAGGTCGACCACGTCCATGCCGCCAATCTCGCCATCCACATCCTTGGTGGCGACGGCATCGTTGCTGTCGGACTTCTTCGAGCGCGACCGGCGGCGGCGCGACTTCTTGGGCGCCTCCTCCTCGGCGGCCTGTGCCTCGGCATAGGCCCGCTCTTCCTCCAGCAGCGCCTGACGGTCGGCCACCGGGATCTGGTAGTAGTCGGGATGAATTTCCGAGAACGCGAGGAAGCCGTGGCGGTTGCCGCCATAATCCACAAAAGCCGCCTGAAGCGAGGGCTCCACGCGGGTCACTTTGGCGAGGTAGATGTTGCCGGCTAGCTGGCGTTTGTTGACAGTCTCAAAGTCGAATTCCTCAACCTTGTTTCCGTCGACCACCACAACCCGAGTTTCCTCGGCGTGGGTGGCGTCGATAAGCATTTTCTTAGCCATATTAACTCGTTGCACGGCGTTCTTGCCCCACGCCCTGGCGGGCGGGAACTGGAAAGGCCGTGTCTGGATAGGGCGAATGCGCGGGACATGCGTGGCAGGGCGCGTGCTGTTGCAGCTTCCCTTGCCTGCTCGTCTGTCCTCACGCGTTGCATCGCGGTTTGTCTCCGACGCGTCCCGGCCTTGCGGCGGTCGCGCCCGTTTGGGGGGGCCGTGGCCTGCGTGGTGCGAGCCGGGCCAAGTGGCCCCTCAAGTTTGATCTCTCGGGGCCGGTTAACTCTGGCGGACGCATCGCGGCGGCGCTTGTTGGCTCCGCATCTGCACGTCCCTGCCAGGGAAATCGCTCCGGACCATCTCAGGGCACCCGCCCCGGACCGTCCGTGGATCGACCATAACGGAGGGGCGTGTTGAAAGACAATGCCTAAAGCGCGTGGGGCCTGAAACGATTGGGGTTAACGGCCCCGTGCCACGGCACCCTGACCCGAGGGCACCGCGCCGCAGTACCGGAGCCCGCCCGTCGCGGCCCGCTCACGCCTCGCTCTGGGACTGTTCGGCGCCCTGCCCCTCAGCGGTAGAGCAGCGACTGGCCGCCGATGAACAGATGCACCTTCGCCGGGTCCGCCGCCAGCACCACCTCGCCGCCCCGCATGTCGCGGTGCACGCCCGGCAGCTTGGCGATCACCTGCCCGTGGCCATGCTGCGGCTCGAAGTAGAGCAGCGTCACTTCTCCAAGGTTTTCAGTGTATTCCACCACGCCCTTGAAGCAGCAATCCGCATCGCTCCCCTGCCGCAGGTCTTCCGGGCGGATGCCGATGTTCACCTCGGCCCCCATGTCTCCCGCCTCGGTCGGCACCGCCGAATGGGCCACCACGCCGCTCTGCAACTCCACCGCCGTCACCGCGCCGGTCTCCACCACCTTGCCGGGGATGAGGTTCATCGCCGGGGAGCCGATGAACTGGGCGACAAACTCGTTTCGCGGGGTCTCGTACAGCTCCAGCGGCGTGCCGACCTGCGCGATCCCCTTGTTGGCCAGCACCACGATCCGGCTGGCCAGCGTCATCGCCTCCACCTGGTCGTGGGTCACATAGACCATCGTGCTCTCGGGCATCTGCTCCTTGAGCTGGGCAATCTCGATCCGGGTCGCCACCCGCAGGGCGGCATCGAGGTTCGAGAGCGGCTCGTCGAAGAGGTAGACCTTCGGGTCGCGTACGATACTGCGCCCGATCGCCACCCGCTGCCGCTGCCCGCCACTGAGCGCCTTGGGCAGCCGGTCGAGATATTCGGTGAGTTGCAGCTTGGTCGCCGCCGCATCCACCGCCGCGTCGATCTCTTCCTTGCTCTTCTTGGCCAGCTTGAGCGCAAAGCTCATGTTCTCGCGCACCGTCATATGCGGGTAGAGCGCGTAGCTCTGGAACACCATGGCGATGCCGCGCTCGGAAGGCGGCACATCGTTCACCACCTGCCCGTCGATCTCCAGCGTGCCGCCGGTGATCTTCTCGAGACCCGCGATCATCCGCAGCAGCGTGGACTTGCCGCAGCCCGAAGGCCCGACGAACACGATCAGCTCACCGGTCTCGATATCGAGGTTGATGTCGTTCAGCACGTTCACCGTGCCGCCATAGGTCTTGGCCACATCCGTCAGTTTCAGTTCCGCCATGGCGGTCTCCTCCCTGGTATTCGTTCAGCGACCCAGCAGGGCAAAGCCCCAGGCCCCCAGCGTGACGCGTTCTCCTTCAAGCGGCGCGGCGCCCAGTGCGGCAGCCTCCTCCAGCGCCGTCCATCCCGCGCCCACCTCGTGCGATACGGGGCCCTCCGCGAGGTTGAACAGCGCCAGCACCTCCCGGCCCTGCCCGGTCCGGCGGATCACCAGCAGGTCGCCCTGCGCCGCGATCTCCTGCGCCCCGCCGCGCAGCACCCCATGGGCCTTTCTCAGCGCCACCGCCCGGCGGTAATGGGCCAGCATCGAGGCGCTGTCGCCCTCCTGCTCCTCCACCGCCCGCGGCAGGTGCTCGGGCGCCACCGGCAACCATGGCCGCGCCTCGTTGCCGTGCGAAAACCCGCCATGCACCCCCGCATCCCAGACCATCGGCGTGCGGCAGCCGTCGCGGCCCTTGAACTCGGGCCAGAACTCGATGCCATAGGGGTCCTGCAAGTCCTCAAAACTCACCTCGGCCTCGGGCAGCCCCAGCTCCTCGCCCTGATACAGGCAGGCCGAGCCGCGCAGGCACATCATCAGCACCACATAGGCGCGCGCGGCGGTCTCGCTCAGACCCCAGCGGCTGATGTGGCGCGGCACGTCATGGTTGGAAAACGCCCAGCAGGCCCAGCCATCCGCCGCCACCCGCTCGACGCGGTGCATGGTCTCGGCCACATATCCGGCGGTCGGCTTGTCCTTGGCCAGCAGCTCGAAGGCGTAACACATGTTCATCATGTCATCGCCCGCCGTGTACTGGCCCAATATCTCCAGCCCAAGCTGGGCATCCCCCACCTCGCCCACGGCCGCCGCGCCATAGGGCTTCATCACCGCCCGCAGCCGCTTCAGGAAGGCCAGGTTCTCGGGCCGCGACTTGTCGTACAGGTGCTCCTGCCAGTTGTAGGGGTTCACCGCAGGCGCCGTCTGATCATTTCGCAGCGCCGGATCGAGCGCCGGGTTGTCGCGCAGCTCGGCGTCGTGAACGTAGAAGTTGATGGTATCGAGCCGAAAGCCGTCGACCCCGCGATCAAGCCAGAACTCCGCCACCCGCAGCAGCTCGTCCTGCACCGCGGGGCAATGAAAGTTGAGGTCCGGCTGCGAGGTCAGGAAGTTGTGCAGATAATACTGCATCCGCCCGCCATCCCACTGCCACGCACTCCCGCCGAAGATCGACAGCCAATTGTTCGGCGGCGCCCCGGTCGGCTTGGCATCGGCCCAAACATACCAATCCGCCTTGGGGTTGGCATGATCCTTCCGGCTCTCCTTGAACCACGCATGCTGATCCGAGGTATGCGAAAGCACCAGATCAATCAGCACCTTCAACCCCAGCTCATGCGCCCGCGCAATCAGCGCGTCGAAATCCGCGAGGCTGCCGAACATCGGATCGACCTCGCGGTAATCGCTCACATCGTAACCGAAATCCTTCATCGGGCTCTTGAAGAACGGGCTGATCCAGACCGCATCGACCCCGAGCGAGGCAATATGGTCGAGCCGCGAGGCAATGCCCGCAAGGTCGCCCACCCCGTCACCCGAACTGTCCTGAAAGCTGCGCGGATAGACCTGATAGATCACCGCCCCGCGCCACCAGTCGGGATTCTCCACACGAGCTGCAATTGCGGCCTGCACGTTGCTCATATCGTTCATTCTTTTCTCACTTCACCGAGCCGGCCAAGAGGCCGCGCACGAGGTATCGTTGCATTGCGAAAAACACCAGAAGCGGCACCGAGATGGAGACAAAGGCCGCCGTGGCCAGAATCTCCCAGTTGCCGCCCCGGGTGCCGAGGAGTTCGACGATCTGCCGGGTCATCACCGTGGTGTCGCCCGAGCTGTCGATCAGGAAGACCAGCGCCACCAGCAGGTCGTTCCATGTCCAGAGAAACTGGAAGATGGCGAAGCTGGCCAGCGCCGGAAAGGACAGCGGCAGCACGATCCGGGTGAAGATCTGGAAGTCCGTCGCCCCGTCCACCTTGGCATTCTCGATGATGTCGCGTGGCAGCCCGACCATGTAGTTGCGCAGGAGGTAGATCGCCAACGGCAGCCCGAAGCCGGTATGCGCCAGCCAGACCCCGATATAGCCCTTCCCGATCCCGATCTCGTTGTGGAACTTCAGCAGCGGGATCAGCGCCAGTTGCAGCGGCACCACCAGCAGCGCCACGATGGCCGCAATCAGCAGCGCCCGCCCCGGAAACTCCATCCACGCCAGCGCATAGGCCGCGAAGGCCGCCACCAGGATCGGGATGATGGTGGCCGGGATCGTCACCGTCAGCGTGTTGAAGAAGGCCTTGGCCATGCTGTCGGTGCGGTCGCCCGAAAACAGCACGCGCTCGTAGTTCGCCGTGGTGAACTCCGGCGGCGTGGTGGTGGTCACAAACACCCGCTGCCCCCGCCCGCTGATCTGCTCGTCGCTGCCGCGCCATGTGTAGCTGCCGTCTTCCTCCACCGTCATGCTCTCGCCATCGCCCATGTCGGCCGTCTCGCCGGGCCCGAAGGCCCCCACATCGCGCGACGACACGCCGAACGCCGAAATCTCGCCGCCCTCCTCGCCAAAGAGGTTGCCCGTCACCACAAAGCCCGCACCCTCGGCCACCCGCAGCTCGTCGGGGTCATCGGTGCGCAGCTGTACCACCTGCTCGGTCGGAAACAGCGCCTTCCACCAGCCGGTCGCGCTGATCTGGTCGGCGGTGCGGAAGGACGACACGAAGAGCCCGACCGTCGGAAAGATCCAGAGCAGCACCAGCAGCACCACCGAGATGTTCACCGCCCAGCTCAACGAAGATTTCTTGCCAGCAATGTTGTCCATGTCAGCGCATCTCCTTGCGGGCGTTGTAGACGTTCCACACGAGGATCGGCGTCACCAGCAGCATGATCACCATCGCCGCCGCCGAGCCGACGCCCCAATCGTTGGCGCGGAAAAGCTTGTCATACATGTAGTTGGCCAGAACCTGCGTCTCCCATTGGCCGTTGGTCATGGCAAAGACGATGTCGAAGATCTTCAGCACGACGATGGTGATGGTGGTCCAGACCACCACGATGGTGCCCATGATCTGCGGCACCTTGATCTTGAAGAAGATCTGGAAGGGGTTGGCCCCGTCCACGATCGCCGCCTCCACGGTTTCCTCCGGGATGCCGCGCAGGGCGGCGGAGAGGATCACCATGGCAAAGCCGGTCTGGATCCAGATCAGCACCGCCATGAGGAAGAAGTTGTTCCAGAACGGCACCGTCAGCCAGGCCGTCGGCTCGCCGCCGAGGCTCACCACGATGGCATTCAGCACCCCGATCTGCTCCTCGCCCGAGGCGCGGTAGTCGTAAACCAGCTTCCAGATCACCGCCGCCCCGACGAAGCTGATCGCCATCGGCATGAAGATGATCGACTTGGCCACCGCGCCCCATTTGATCCGGTCGGTGAGCTGCGCGGCCAGCAGGCCGAAGGCGGTGGAGAGCGCAGGCACCACGATCAGCCAGAGCATGTTGTTCAGCAGCGCCTCCATGAACTTGGGATCGTTCCACATCTGCACGTAGTTCGAGGCCCCGGCCCATTCATAGCCCCCGCCCGGCACCCGGTTGGTAAGTGAAAGCCGCAGCGTCTCGACCACCGGATAGGCAAGGTAGAGCCCCAGCGCGATGACCGCGGGCGCCAGAAACAGCCATGGCCGGATCAGGTTGGCACGGTTGATGTTGCGCCCCGCATGGGGGCCGCGCGGCGGATAGAGCACCTTGTCGAGAAACAGGTTGGAGGCCCAGAAGTAGCCCACGCAACCGCCGACCCCGACGATGATGGTGATAAGCCCTTGTAATGCCGGATGCATGGCGCCCCTCCCCGGTTGCCGTGTCCGGGCGGCCCTGTGCGGCCACCCGCAGAGTGGGCACCTCAGCCCACCGTCGTCGCGGTCACGTCGCGTGTCCCGCCCGTGGGCTGTGCCCCACCTGTCGCGCGCCGCCCCGAACCCGCGTCCGGGGCGGCGGCGCTCATCACTTCACCGCGTCCCAGCTCTGCTGGATCTCTTCGGTCACGGTGGCAACGTCCTTGCCGCCGACATAATCGACCATCCCGGTCCAGAAGCTGCCCGCGCCGACGGCGCCCGGCATCAGGTCGGAGGCGTCGAAGCGGAAGGTGGTCGCGCCCAGAAGGATCTCGTTCATCTTCTTCAGGGTCGGATCACCGAAGGCATCGGGGTTCACCCCCTTGTGCGGCGTCAGGAAGCCCTTGCGCGCCATCCAGATCTCATGCGCTTCC
Organism: Oceanicola sp. 502str15; assembly: GCF_024105635.1. Taxonomy (NCBI): domain Bacteria; kingdom Pseudomonadati; phylum Pseudomonadota; class Alphaproteobacteria; order Rhodobacterales; family Roseobacteraceae; genus Oceanicola; species Oceanicola sp. 502str15. The sequence continues at coordinate 888,774 of NZ_WYDQ01000001.1, read as the reverse complement.
GGGGTCTTCAGGAACTCGATCAGCTCATGTGCCGCCGGGCTGTCGTTGGTGATCGCCCAGAGCGTGCCCGCGCCCAGCACCGGCTGGCCGAGGTCGCCCTCGCCCGAGGCCGGGAAGTAAAAGAAGTCCACGTCCTCGCCCACAACCGAGCCTTCCGGGAAGAAGCTGGGGATGAAGCTGGCCTGGTGGTGCATGTAGCACTTGGGCGGGGCGTCAAAGAGGCCCTTGGGGCTTTCGCGGAAGTCGGTGGTCGCCACCGCGCCCGCGCCGCCCGCAACCCAGTCGTCGTTCAGCGCGAACTCGCCGAAGGCCTCGATCGCGCCCACCACGGCCGGATCGGTGAAGGGGATCTCGTTGCTCACCCACTTGTCGTAGACGTCAGGCGCCTGGGTGCGCAGCATCATGTCCTCCACCCAGTCCGTCGCCGGCCAGCCCGTGGCGCCGCCCGAGCCGAGCCCGATGCACCACGGCGTCTCGCCGTCTTCCACGATCTGTGCGCTCAGAGCCTTCAGGTCTTCCAGCGTCTCCGGCACCTCGTAGCCCGCATCCTCGAAGTTCTCCGGGATGTACCAGACAAGGCTCTTCACATCGACCTTGTAGAAAAAGCCGTAGAGCGCATCGCTGCCATCCGGCCCGGCATAGGTGCCCAGATCGACCCAGCTCTGCCCGGCGGTATAGTTTTCCTTCACCCAGTCGCCGGTGCCCTCGGCCAGCGGCGTCAGGAAGCCGCGCTCGGCCATGACGGCGGCAAGCCCGGGCTGCGGAAACACCGCCACGTTGGGGGCCGATCCGGCCTCGGCGTCGATCACGATCTGCTGTTCGAAGCTGTCGGAGCCGGTGTAGCGCACGTCATGGCCCGAGGCCTCGGCAAAGGCCGCCAGCACCGCCTGCACATGATCCTCGTCGGCGCCGATCCACGGGCCCGCCACGGTGATCTGCTCGGCAAGCGCCGGAGCGCTCATCAGCGCCAGCACGGCGCAGCTCGTCTTGATGGAATGTCTCATGAAGGTATCCTCCCGGTTGTAAAGCGCGGGCTCTGCCCGGCGCTGTCGTCTCTCCCCCGCCTTGGTCACAAATCCCGTTCCGACTCGGGGCTTCTCAAAGCGCTTTGGACAGCACCACCATGACCGATCCCAGCCCACAGGTCAACCAAGCCTCATTCTACCTGCCTGTTTTAATCGTGTTTTTCGCAGTCGCAGCAATTTCACGCTGCAACTGCAATGCTTTGACGACCCCGCCCTTCCCCGCTAGTGTCTCCTCAAGTTGAAAGCGCTTTGGGAGGGTGCTGGCACAATGAACCTGAAGCAGCTCGCCGCGAATCTCGGTCTGTCGCAAACCACGGTGAGCCGTGCGCTGAACGGCTATCCCGAGGTTGCGGAGGCCACCCGCAAGCGCGTGCTCGCCGCTGCAACGCAGCACAACTATCGCCCCAACACCCGCGCCCAGAGCCTCGCCACCGGCCGCGCCATGGCGATCGGCCACGTCATCCCCATCTCCACCCGCCACGAAATGATGAACCCGGTCTTCGGCGACTTCATCGGCGGCGCCGGCGAGATCTATGCCCGCGCCGGCTACGACATGATGCTCACCGTCGTCCCCGACGATGCCGAAGGCACCGCCTACCGCTCCATGGCCCAGCGCAACTCCGTCGATGGCGCGGTGATCCACGGCCCGCGCGCCGGCGACCCGCGCATCGCCCTGCTCAAGGAGGTCGGCCTGCCCTTCGTGGTCCATGGCCGCGTGCCCGTCGACGAGTCCGACTACTCCTGGGTCGACGTGAACAACCGCCGCGCCTTCGAGCGCGCCACCCTCCACCTCGCCGACCTCGGCCACCGCCGCATCGCCCTGCTGAACGGGCTCGAAACCATGGATTTCGCGATCCGCCGCCGCGAGGGCTTCGAGGCCGCGCTCGCCGCCCGCAGCCTGCCCTTCCTCCCGGCCCTCCACCGCGCCGAGGAAATGACCGAGAGCTACGGCTACGAGGCCGCCAGCACCATGCTCTCCCTGCCCGAACCGCCCACCGCCTTCCTCGTCTCCTCGCTCATCACCGCCATGGGCGTGCGCCGGGCGATCGAGGCGCGCGGCATGGTGATGGGGCGCGACGTGTCGATCATCACCCATGACGACGATCTCGGCTACTTCAAGAACGGCGGCGAAGTGCCTGTTTTCACGGCCACCCGCAGCTCAGTGCGCGAGGCGGGCCGGATCACCGCCGAAATGCTGCTCGGCCTGATCGAGGCCCCCGACAACGGCCCCCGCCAGCACCTGCTGGAGGCCGACCTCACCCTCGGCCTCTCCACCGGCCCCGCGCCCTGAACCGCGCCCGCCCCTGGACTCGCCCGCCCTTCTTTTAAGATACATGCCCCCAACCCCGCGCCCCATCAGGATTTCGCCCCATGCTCCGCCACAGCCGCGCCGACTTTCCCGAAGGTTTCCTCTTTGGCACCGCCACCTCGGCCTATCAGATCGAGGGCCACGGCATGGGCGGCGCAGGCCGCACCCAATGGGATGATTTCGCCGCCACGCCCGGCAACGTGGCCCATGCCGAGCACGGGCAAACCGCCTGCGATCACTTCAACCGCTGGCCGCAAGACCTTGATCTGATTGCCGATGCCGGGCTCGACGTCTACCGCTTCAGCCTGTCCTGGGCGCGCGTCATGCCCGAGGGCACCGGTCCCGCCAACCCCGAGGGGCTCGACTTCTACGACCGCCTCGTCGATGGCATGCTCGAACGCGGCCTCAAGCCCGCCGCCACGCTCTACCACTGGGAACTGCCCTCGCCCCTGCTCGACAAGGGCGGCTGGCGCAACCGCGACATCGCCCGTTGGTTTGCCGATTACACCTATACCGTCATGGCCCGCCTCGGAGACCGCATCTGGTCCGCCGCGCCGATCAACGAGCCATGGTGCGTCGGTTGGCTCTCCCATTTCATGGGGCTCCACGCCCCCGGCCTGCGCGACATCCGCGCCACCGCCCGCGCCATGCACCACGTCTGCCTTGCCCATGGCGAGGCGATCGGGGCCATGCGCAGCCTCGGCATGGGCAACCTCGGCGCCGTCTTCAACTTCGAATATGCCCAGCCCGCCGACGAGAGCCCCGAGGCCGAGGCCGCCGCCCGGCGCTATGACGGCATCTACAACCGCTGGTTCCGCTCGGGCATCTTCAAGGGCGAATACCCCGCCGATGTGCTCGAGGGCCTCGGCCCCCACATGCCCGAGGGCTGGCAGCACGATTTTTCCACGATCACCGCCCCGCTCGACTGGTGCGGCCTGAATTACTACACCCGCAAGCTCATCTCCCCCGACCCGCAGGCGCCCTGGCCCCATTACATCGAGGGCGCGGGCGACCTGCCCAAAACCCAGGTCGGTTGGGAGATCTACCCCGAGGGCCTGCTGCACTTCCTCAAGGATACCGCCGCCAACTACACCGGCGACCTGCCGCTCTATGTCACCGAGAACGGCATGGCCTGGCCCGATATGCCCGGCGTCCCCGACGATACCCGCATCGCCTATCTCGACGCGCACCTCGCGGCGGTCAAACAGGCGCTGGCCGAGGGCGTGCCGGTGAAGGGCTATTATATCTGGTCGCTGATGGACAATTACGAATGGTCTCTGGGCTACGGCCCGCGCTTCGGGCTGGTCCATGTCGATTACGACAGCCTTGAGCGCACCCCCAAAGCCTCCTATGAGGCCCTGAAGGCCGCGCTCAGGAGCCCCCAAGGATGACCCACACCGCCTTGATCGCCGATATCGGCGGCACCAACACCCGGCTCGCGCTGGCCCATGGCCCCGAGCTCGATGCAGGCTCGATCATGCGGTTCCGCAATGCCGAGTTCGCCGATTTCGAGGCCGTGGTCGCGGGCTACCTGCCCCGGGTCGGCACGCCGCAGATCTCGGGGGCCTGCGTGGCGGCGGCCGGGCCCGTGGTCGATGGCGTGGCCGAGCTGACCAATATCGACTGGGTGCTCGACATTCCCACCATCGCGCGGGCCGCGGGCACCGACGAGGTCGCCCTGCTCAACGATCTCCAGGCCCCCGGCCACGCCATCGGCCGCCTCGCACCCGAAGGGCTCGAAACCATCCTCCCCGCCGCCGCGCCCCCCGCGCCCGGGGCCACCGGCCTCGTGGTCAATGTCGGCACCGGCTTCAACGCCGTGCCGGTCCATTCCACCCCCACCGGCCGCCTCGTGCCCGCCTCCGAGAGCGGCCACGTCAACCTGCCGATCCGCACCGAGGCCGACCTGCGCCTGAGCCATTACGTTGATGACAGCCACGGCTTTCCGGCGGTCGAAGAGGTGCTGTCGGGTCGCGGTCTGGAGAACGTCTATCGCTGGCACTGCGCCGAAACCGGAGCCGCGCCCGAGCTGCGCGGCAGCGAGATCATCGCCGCGGCCGAGGCAGGCCGCAGCCCGCAGGCCGGGGCCGCGGTGCAGACCTTCCTGCGCTTTCTGGGCACCGTGACGGGCAACCTCGCGCTCGAGCATCTGCCCTTCGGCGGCATCTACCTCGTCGGCGGCGTCGCCACCGGGCTTGGCGCGCTGCTGAAGACCGGCACCTTCGCCGCCGGGTTCCGCGACAAGGGCCGCTTTGCCGGGTTCATGGAGGATTTTCCCGTCACGCTGGTGCGCGATGACCGCGCCCCCCTGATCGGCTGCGCCAACCACCTGCACGAGCGCCGCACCGCCTGATCCCCCGTCTCCTGCGGGGTGGCCCCGAGGCAATGACGCTTTCCTTGCGGCGGCGTGCGATTTCCTCACGGCGTGTAAGTTAATCTTAAGACCTCTGGGGCATCTCTTCCTCATCCAACCGACCGGATGAAGGAGTCGTTTCATGCTTGTGCCCTTCGCCCCGCCGATGCGGGGGCCTGCCCGATGAGCGAAGCCAGCCAGCGCGTGCCCCTGCCCGAGCGGCTCGACCTGCCCGCCGCCGCCCCCCTGCGCGAGGCGCTGCTCGGCCATGCCGGCAGCCCCGTGGTGATCGACGCCAGCAGCTGTGAAAGCATCGGCACACCCGGCCTCCAGGTGCTGCTCGCCGCCGCGAAAAGCTGGCGCGAGGCGGGGGCCGAGCTGTCGGTCGATTCCTTGTCGCAGGAGTGCGAGGCCCAGCTTGCGCTCTTCGGCCTCTCCCCCGGCGATCTTTGCAGCAAGGAGCCAGCCGAATGAGCCTCAAGATCCTCGCGGTGGATGACAGCCGCACCATCCGCGACATGCTCAAGCTCGCCCTCGCCCAGGCCGGCTTTGCGCCCGAGGTCGCCGAAGACGGCGTTCACGGGCTGGAGGTGCTCGAAGAGATGGCACAGGACGGCACCCCGCCCGACGCGATCATCACCGACATCAACATGCCCCGGATGGACGGTTTCGGCTTCATCGACGCCGTGCGCGCCAAATCCGCCCACAGCGCCGTGCCCATCCTCGTGCTCTCCACCGAAAGTGCCGCCGAACTCAAGGCCCGCGCCCGCGCCTCCGGCGCAACCGGCTGGATCGTCAAACCCTTCGATCCGGTCAAGCTGGTCAAGGCCATCAACATGGTCGCCGGAAAAGGAGCCGCCTGATGCCCGAAACAGATCCGATGGCCGAAATCCGCGCCAGCTTCTTCATCGAATGCGAGGAGCTGCTCGAAAGCCTGCAGGACGGGCTGACAGCGATGGACGATGGCGATACCGACAGCGAAACCATCAACGTCTGCTTCCGCGCCGTGCACTCGATCAAGGGCGGCGCCGGGGCCTTCGGGCTCGAGGAGCTGGTGCGTTTCGCCCACCGCTTCGAGACCGTCATGGACGAAATCCGCAATGGCCGGCTCGATCCCACCCGCGACACCATCGCCCTGTTCTTCCGCGGCGCCGACATCCTCTACGACATCGTCCGCGCCTCCCGCGATGGCGAAACCCTCGACACCACCACCACCGAGGCCGTTCTGGGCGACCTCGAGGCGCTGGTCGGCGGCGTGATCGAGGAGGAGGTCGAGGAAGAGATCGACTTCGCCCCGATGACCCTCTCGCTCGACCCCCTCGGAGATGACGACGGCGAAAGCAGCGATGCGGCAGATGACTCGCCCCCGGGCTTCGCCATCTCCTTCCACCCCAACGCCGAGCTCTTCGCCTCCGGCAACGAACCCCGCCACCTCCTCGCCGCCCTGCAGGATCTGGGCGAGATGACCACCACCTGTGACCTCTCCAAGCTCCCCGCCCTCGAGAACCTGCACCCCGAAGAGGGCGCCATCGGCTGGCACATCGAGCTCACCACCCCCGCCCGCGAGGAAGAGGTGGCCGAGGTCTTCGAATTCGTCGACGGCCTCTGCGAGCTCACGATCAAGGCGCGCGGCAATGCCGCCCCCGGCCTGCCCGACCTCGACAGCATCGTCATTCCCGGCACCGCCGACGATGGCGACGGCCCCACCCCCGATCCGGCCCCCGCCACCGCCGAGGACGACGAGCCAGACCCGGAGCCCGAGCCAGTGAGCGCGGCCCCCCAACCCACGCCCCCCAAACCCGCGCCCACCGCCGGCGCAGGCAAGGATAGCAAACAGGCCGCCGCCGGCCCCAAGGCCACCGTCCGCGTCGACCTCGACCGGATCGAGCGGCTGGTCAACCTCGTCGGCGAGCTGGTCATCAACCAGGCCATGCTCTCCCAGAGCGTCGTCGAAGCCGGCATCCCGGCCAATTCCACCGTGTCTTCCGGGCTCGAAGAGTTTCTCCAGCTCACCCGCGACATCCAGGAAAGCGTGATGATGATCCGTGCCCAGCCGGTCAAATCCCTGTTCCAGCGGATGAGCCGGATCGTGCGCGAAAGCTCCTCCATGGTCGGCAAATCGGTCCGCTTCGTCACCGATGGCGAGGCCACCGAGATCGACAAGACCGTGATCGAACGCCTCGCCGATCCGCTCACCCACATGGTGCGCAACGCCGTCGATCACGGGCTCGAAACCACCGAGGGCCGCCTCAAGGCCGGCAAACCCTCGGAAGGCGTCGTCACCCTGACCGCCGCCCACAAATCCGGCCGCGTGGTGCTGGAAATCAAGGACGACGGGGGCGGCATCAACCGCGAAGTGGTCCGTGCCAAGGCCGAGGAGAAGGGCCTTATCCCGCCCGGCGTGCCGATGCAGGATCAGGAAATCGACAACCTCCTGTTTCTCCCCGGCTTTTCCACCGCCAAGGAGGTCTCCGACCTCTCCGGGCGTGGCGTGGGCATGGACGTCGTGCGCTCCTCCATCCAGGCCCTCGGTGGCCGCGTCACCATCACCTCCGAGCCGGGCGTGGGCACCACCTTCTCCATCTCTTTGCCCCTCACCCTCGCCGTGCTCGACGGCATGGTCGTGGAGGCGGGCGGCGAAATCCTCGTGGTGCCGCTGGGCTCCATCTCCGAAACCCTCACCCTTCAGGCCGCCGACATGGAGCAACTCGGCGCGGGCACGAAGCTCGTGCGCATCCGCGAAGAGTTCGTGCCCATCCTCGACATGGCCGTGCAGCTCGGCTTCCGCCCCGCCCTCGAAAGCTACGAGGGCTCCTCGGTCCTGCTCATCACCATGGAGGACAACACCCGCTCCGCCCTCGTGGTCGACCGGATCGTCGAACAGCGGCAGGTGGTCATCAAGGGGCTGCAAGAGAGCTATGGCCGCATCCCCGGGATCGCCGCGGCCACCATCCTCGGCAATGGCCGCATTGCCCTCATCCTAGACCCGGCCGATCTGATCGCCTCTGCCGGCAGTTCGCGCAGCTTGCAAACCTTTGACCTCGCAGGATAATGCCATGACATCCCCCAGTGAAGAAACCGCCCACGACCCCACCCGCCAGGAGCTTCTCAGCTTCCACGTCGGCACCCAGGAGTATTCGATCGACATCATCTCGGTCCGCGAGATCCGCAGCTGGACAGAGGCCACTCCCCTGCCCCATGCCCCGCCCTACGTGCGCGGCGTCATCAACCTGCGCGGCACGGTGCTGCCCATCATCGACCTCGCCAAGCGCCTCGGCATCGCCGCGGGCGAAAAGAACGACCGCAACGTCATCGTCGTGGTCCAATCGGGCGATGACACCGTCGGCCTGCTGGTCGATGCCGTCTCCGACATCTTCGCCGTCTCGGAGGCCGAGCTTCAGGCCCCGCCCGACATGTCGTCGGACGGCTCGCTCAAATGCGTCCGCGCCCTCACCATCCACGAAGAACGCATGCTGCGGGTGCTCGACCTCGCCGCCGTTCTGCCCAATGTCGATGCCGAGGCCGCGTGAACACGGCCCAGGCCATATCCCCTGCCGCGCCGCCCAAGCTCGCTGCCGCCGCCATGTCCTCTGCGCCGATGTCGCCGCAGAAGCAGGCGCAGTTCGAGGCGATCGCGCGCATGGCCCGCGAGGCCGCCGGGCTGCACATCGTGCCGGAAAAATCCGCCATGGTCTTCTCGCGCATCGGCAAGCGGCTCCGCGCCCTGAAGCTCGCCAGCGTCGATGACTACATCGCCCTGGTGCAGAGCCCCGGGTCGGGCGGTGAGCGCGAGCATCTGATCTCGGCGCTGACCACCAATGTCACCAGCTTCTTCCGCGAAAGCCACCACTTCGAGCATTTCGCCAGCGAGCTGCTGCCGGGGCTCGCCGAGCGCGCCCGCGCCGGGGGCCGCGTCCGCCTCTGGTCATCGGCCTGCTCTTCCGGCCAGGAGGCCTACAGCCTTGCCATGGTGGTGCTCGAGCACTTCCCCGAGGCCGCCCGCCACGATCTCCGCATCCTGGCCACCGACATCGACCACCAGATCCTCGCCGCCGCCCGCGCCGCCACCTATTCCTCCGAACTGGTCGCCCCGCTGGAGTCGCGCGGCTATCAAAGGTTCCTGCGCCCCGCCGAGGGTGGCGATGTGACCATTGCCGAACCCCTCCGCGCCCTCATCGCCTTCCGCCACCTCAATCTCATGGGCGACTGGCCGATGAAGGGACAGTTCGATGCCATTTTCTGCCGCAACGTGATGATCTACTTCGACCAGCCCACGCAAAACCAGCTGGTGTCCCGCTTCGCAGGCGTCTGCGCTCCCGGCGCCATGCTCTACCTCGGCCACTCCGAGCGTATCGACGCCGCCGCCAACGCGCCGTTCCACCAGGTCGCGCAAACAACATTCGCCTTCGACCCCTCCCCGAAGGCCCGAGTCACGCCGCCCCCCGGCACCCATCAGGAGTAACCCGATGTCCCTCCGCGAAAAACTCCACGTCATGGTGGTCGATGACATGTCCACCAGCCGCGGCCTGATCCTTCAGGCGCTCGATGCAATGGGCGTGACCAATGTGCGCTACACCGCCGACGGAAACGCCGCCATGGCCGAACTCGAAAAGAAGCCGGCGCATCTGGTGATCTCCGACTACAACATGCCGGGCATGGACGGGCTGCATCTGCTGAAGGCCCTGCGCACCCACGCCAAGCTCAAGGGCATCGGCTTCATCCTGATCACCGGCAAGGCCGACAAGCAGGTAATCGACACCGGCCGCGCCCTCGGGATGAACAACTTCATCAAGAAACCCTTTGAGCCCAAAGACCTGCACGCCTGCATGGAAGCCGTGGTGGGCCGCCTGTGAATGCCACCGCCTCCCCCGACACAGCCACCATGCCCGTCGCCACCGACCTCCCGATCTCGGCTCTCCTGTCGCGCCTCGCCGAAACCCTCGATGGCCTCGCCAGCCGCACCGCGCAGATGCAGGACGACCTTGGCGCCTTCCTCACCCAGGCCGGCCACCCGACCCGTGCGCAACTGCGCGAACTGCAGGGCCTCGACCTTATTCACCAGACCCTCGACGACCTTCGCGCCGCCGCACACCTGGCTTCTGACGCCGCAGTTCGCCAGGACCACATCGACATCGTCGCCCTCGCCGACCTCCTGCGCCTCGAAAGCTGCCGTATCGCCCTGCTCCAAGGCGGCGAGGCGGCCCTGCAGCAGGAAAAGCCCACCGGAGAAGTCGACTTTTTCTGAAGCCTCCGTCCGCAAAACACAGTGCGTTCAGGCTTCGCCGGCGTGGGCGACACGACCGCTCTTTACACAATAATTGCCGTCAGATTCCTGATCGGCCCTCTCCCGGCATGGTCTTCCATGCCGGGACAAGTCAGCCTCCGCCCGCGCCGGATCAGAACAACTCAAGATCATCCTCTACCGCAGCGGGGGCCGGAGCCTTCACCGGGGTGATAGGCTCCTCGAACTTCGAGATCAGCATCTGGCGCGCCCGTCCACTCTCCGGCCAGAACTGCACCCGGCGGCCCTGCGTGCCACCCAGGGACTGGCCGGAAACCGGGATATTCTCGCGCTCCAGAAACTCCAGCACGAACGCCCCGTTCCGGGCCCCGATGTCCGAGCTGGCCTTAATCATGCGCGCACCACCAAAGAGCTTGGCCTCCAGCTTGCTGCGCCGCGCGCCCGCCTTCAGCATGCCGTTGATCAGCAGCTCCATCGCGTTCGCCCCGGCGGCTGCTTCGTAGAGATCTGTGCCACCGCCCGGCAGCAGGATGTGGTTCATCCCGCCCAACCGCGTCTCGCTGTCCCAGAGGCAGACCGAAACGCAGCTGCCCAGAATCGTGGTCAGCAGCGTCTCGGGGTCGCCGGACACGCCGAACTCCCCCTGCGCCACATGCACCGTCGCCCCGTTCCCGATCATTGCACACCCTCCCTGCTGCGGCCGCAGATCTCGAGGATCCGGCCACCTATACTGCCAAGCGGCACCTGTTCCTCGGCCGCGCCGGTCTCCCAGGCCACCCGAGGCATGCCCCAGACCGTGCTGCTTTCGCGGCTCTGCGCCACGGTCCGGGCGCCCGCCGCGCGCAGCGCCAGCATCCCCTCGGCCCCGTCCCGGCCCATACCGGTGAGCAGAACGGCCAGCAGGCGCGGGGCGAGCGCCTCGAGCGAGTGGAACAGCCGGTCGACCGAGGGCCGGTGTCCCGAGACCGGCGGCCCTTCGACCAGCCGGCAGAGCGGCAGTTCGCGTGAGGACGATGCCGGTTGAAGCTCCAGATGATGCGACCCGCCGGGCGCGAAGACGACCATCCCCTGGATAAGCGGCAGCCCGTTGCGGGCCAGGGTGACCCTCGGGGCAATGAGACCGGAGAAGCGATGTGCGAGGCTCTCCATGAACTGGGGCGGCATATGCTGGACGATCACGATCGGGGGCGCGTTCGGTGGCATGGCCCCGAGAACCCGCTCCAGCGCTTCAACCCCGCCAGTGGAGGAACCGATCAGCACGATCCGCCCGTTCCAGTGAAACCGGCTGTGTTCTTCCGCGACCGGGCGTGACGCGCGCGGCTCGACCCTCGCGAGGGAGGCTTCGTAGATCCGGTCTGCCGCATCCGCGGCCCGATCGGGGCGATCGAGCCCCTGCTTGCCGAGGCAGTCGATCGCGCCGAGCGCCAGCGCCTCGACCGTGATGTCGCTCCCGGGGCCGATGCCCGACGAGAGCATCACCACCGGAAGCGGCCGCAAGGACACGATTTTTTCCAGAAAGCTCAGCCCATCCATGCGCGGCATCTCGACATCCAGGGTTATGACATGAGGCCGGGTGGCCTTGATGACCGCGCGCGCCTCGAAGGGATCTCCGGCCACGCCGGCCACGTCGAAGCGCCCGTCTTCCACCAGCAGCCGGGCGAGCATGGCGCGCATGGTGGCACTGTCATCCACGATCACCACCCGCCTCTTTTCGGCCACCCCGGGCACGCGCGGGCTCCGGGGCTCTTCCGGCGGGCTCAGAACTCTTCCCAGTCTTCATCGGCCGGGTTCACCGCGAGGGCCGTATTGCCCTGGGTCGCGGGCGCGGGGTTGCGGCCACTGCGGAAGGTCGGCTCGGGGGCCGGGGCTTCGGCAGGCTTGGCCGCCGGAGCCGCCTTGGAGGCGGCCACCGCTGCCGGGGCCGGCATTGCATCGCCCGGCGCGGTGGCGGTGTTGGCGACCACGTCCCCGATGCGGAAACGGCTCATCGTGCTCTTCAGCGTATCGGCCTCGGAGGTGAGCGACTGGCTGGCGGCATTGGTCTCTTCGAACATCGCCGCATTTTGCTGGGTCACATGGTCGAGCTGATTCATCGCCGTGTTGATCTCGTCGAGCCCACTGGCCTGCTCCTTCGCAGAGCGGGCGATTTCCGAGACATGGCCGGCAATGTTGGTCACGCTGGTGACGATCTCGCTGAGGGCGACGCCGGTCTGGCCAACCAGATCGACCCCGCGCCGCACGTGATCGCCCGAGGAGGAGATCAGCCCCGAGATCTCGCGCGCCGCATCCGAGCTGCGTTGGGCCAGCGCCCGCACCTCGGAGGCGACCACCGCGAATCCGCGCCCGGCTTCGCCCGCCCGCGCCGCCTCGACGCCGGCGTTCAGCGCCAGCAGGTTGGTCTGGAAGGCAATGTCCTCGATCACGCTGATGATCTTCGAGATCTGGTCGGAGCTCTGCGAAATCTGGCCCATCGCGGCCACCGCTTCGCTCACCACCTGGCCGCCCTGTTCGGCGTTGCCCCGCGCTTCGCTCACCATGGTGTTGGCCCGGTCCGCCCCTTCGGAGGCGGAGCGCACGCTGGAGGTCAACTCGTCAAGCGCCGCGGCGGTCTCTTCCAGCGTGGTGGCCTGGCGTTCGGTGCGGCGTGACAGGTCGTCGGCAGAAGAGGCGATCTCGCCCACCTCGCGGTGGATGACCCCGGCGTTCTCCATCACCATGGCAATCGCCTCGCGGAGCTTGCCGGCCGCCTCGTTGAAATTCAGGCGAAGCTCCTCGTATTCCTCGGCAAATTCCTCCTCCAGCAGCCGTGTCAGATCGCCCTCGGCCAGTGCCGTGAGCCCCACGCGCAGGCCGTCGACCACCTGCGCCTGCGCCTTGGCCACGCGCTGCTGCTCCTGCTCGGCGGAGACGAGCTTTTCGCGGTCTTCGGTGATGTCGGAGCCCATGAAGAGGAACATGGCGGGCTGGCCGTCGGTATCCAGAACCGGAGAGAACCCGCCTTGCAGCCAGCGGGGGCTGCCTTCGGCCCCGCGCAGGCGGAACAGGCCGAAGACGTTTTCCCCGGCTTTCAGCCGGTCGAGCACCTCGCCGCGTTCGCCGGCAAGCGCGCCATCGAACTCGAACACCTCAACCGCCGCCTTGCCCGTCAGCGCCGCGGCAGGGCAGCCCAGCACTTCGGCCATGGTGTCATTGACCTCGAAGACCTTCGCCTCGCGGTCCATCTTGATGGTGGCGAGGAACTTGTCGATCGTGCCCATCAGGGCGCGGTCCATGAAGTCGCGGGTCGCATTGGCCAGTTCGACCACCGTGCCGATGCTGCGCCCGGCCTCATCGGCCACCGCCCCGACCCGCATCGAGAACCGGGTGTCGCCGAGGCGGAAGAACAGCGTGCGGGGCAGCTCTTCGGGGGTTTCAAGCGCCCTGCGCAGGGTGTCAGGGTTGGGCATCAGCCGGTCGATCCCCTGCCCGGTCAGCGCGCCCGCGCCATCGTGGAGCCCGCTCGCGGCGTAGATCTCGCCATGCGCGTCGAAGAACTCGGCCGCCGCCGCATTGGCGTAGGAGACCTTCATGTCGCTGTCGAGCATAAGCATCGGGGCCGAACTGGCCTGAAATCCTGCACCGCGGAAGATGTTGTCCTGCTCGGCGGCGCGGGCCGCCTGCAGGGTTTCGCGCAGCTTCTCGGCGCTGCCGGCCATCTCGCCCAGCTCGTCGCCGCGGCTGCGCCCGGCGATCGGGTGGTCGTAGCTGCCCCGCGCCAGTTCCTCGAGCCCCTGTCGCATACCGTTGACCGGGCGGACGATGCCGCGCGACAGGGCGAATCCGAGCAGCGTCGACACCACCAGCAGCGCGCCGCCGCCGATGGCGCTATGGGTGATGAGCCGGTTGATCGCCCCGAAGGCCTGCGCATTGGTCATTTCCACCGAGATCGCCCAGGTGAAGGCCCCGAGGTTCACCGGCCCGTAGACTGAAAGCCCCTCTGCCCCGTCCGAAAGCACGCCCTGCAGATGCCCGCGCTCGCCCGCCAGCGCCCGGGTCAGCCCCTCGGTCTCCACCGGCTCCAGCCCGGCCTCGCCGACCCGGTTGCGCGGCATCCCATCGGGGCCGATGACAAGCGCCTTCACCCCCTCGTTGCCCTTTGAGACATTGTCCAGCAGCGGCGCGATCTGGTCGGTGGGCATCTGCACCGCCAGAACGCCGCGCAGGGTGCCGCCCTCATCGGTGATGGCGATGCCGGCGAAGCCTGCCGCCGCCCCGTGAGAGGGCCCGTAGGGGGCAAAATCCACAAACACGACCGGATCGTCGGACCCCGCCCGCGCCACCGCCCCGCGAAACGCCTCGCCCAGCCCGCTCTGCGCCCAGGGCCCGTCCATCAGGTTGGTGGCAAAATCCAGCTCCTTGAACACCGTGTAGATCAGGTTTCCATAGGGATCGAAGAGGAAAATGTCGTAATAGCCGCGGGTCTGCTGCTGGGCGCGGAAATAGCCATGAAACCGCTTGTGCGCGATCGAGTAGCCCGAGCCGTCGCGGGCGAAGTCGTACCTGTGTTTCTCCCCCAGTGGATGCGGGTTTTCCTCGATATAGTGGCGCTGCAGCTCGGCCGTCACCCCCGCACCCATCGCGCTGTAGGCGCCGGTGAACTTCTGCAGCGCCGACAGCACCGTGGCCTCCGCCGCATTCACCACCAGGTCCGAGCGGATCTGCTCGACCCAGCCCTCGACCGCCTGCCGATCCTCCTGCAGGGTGCGCTCCAGCCGGGCCAGCGCCGCCTCCTCCGCGTTTCGCCAGCCCTGCCAGGCCAGCAGGCCCAAAAAGCCGACGACCGTGAGAACCACGATGAGAGAAATCAGAAGCGGCAGTTTGATCCGCAGTTTCAGGCTGTGCAGCAGGGGCATCCGCAGGGGCATCCATAGTCTCCAGGTGCTCAAGGTGCGGCCCCGACGACAACAGGAGACCGGCACTCAAACCCGGAAATGCCCCAAGGGTGCTAAAATAGGTTTAACCCGACCCGGAAAACCTTGGCTCAGGCGGTCTGGCGCACCCGCGCCAGAACCACCCATGCCAGCGCCGCCGCCGACAGGCCGCAAGCCGCGATCGCGCCCACCATCGGCACCGCGGTGCCGTCGTGGAACGGCCCGGCAATCGCCACCGCCACGCCGCCGGCCACCATCTGCAGGGTGCCCCCGAGGCTCGAGGCCATGCCGGCGTTGTCGCCATGATCGTCCAGCGCCATCACCATGGTCGTCGGGATCACGAGGCCGAGGAAGGCGTTGCCGATGAACAGCCCCGCCATCACCACCACGAGGCTGCCGCCCCCGCTCGCCACCACCGCGAAGAGCGCCGCCGTCGCAAGGCCAAAGCCACTCGCCCCGGCCAGCACCACCCGGGTCAGCCCGAGCCGGTCGGCCAGCGGGCCGGCGGCCTGGCTGGCGCCGAAGAAACCGGCGGCATTTACGGCAAATGCCAGCGAAAAACCGGTCGGGCTGAGGCCGAACTCCTGAGTATACACATAGGGCGCCAGCGAGATGAACACGAAGAAGCTCGCCATCCCGAGCCCGCCCACAAAGGTCAGCCCCATGAACTTGCCATCGCGCACCAGCATGCCCGCCACGCGGGTCAGGGCGGCCACGTTCACCTTCACCCGGCGCTCGGGCGGAAGCGTTTCGGGCAGGGCAAAATGCATCAGCGTCACGCAGGCCAGGGCGGCCACGGCCAGCACCCAGAAGATCGCGCGCCAGCCCGCGAGGGCGGCCACGCCCGAGCCCGCCAGAGGCGCCAGCATGGGCGATACCGAGATCACCAGCATGATCAGCGCCATCATCCGCGTGGCTTCCGGGCCGGTGTGCAGATCGCGGATGATCGCGCGCGGCACCACCATCACGGCCGCCCCGCCGAGCCCCTGCACGAAGCGCCAGACCACCAGCGCCTCAAGGCTTCCCGCCATCGCCGCGCCCACCGAGCCGATCGCAAACACCCCGAGGCCGAAATACACCGGCATCCGCCGCCCGGCCTGGTCCGCCCAGGGGCCATAGACCAGCTGCGCAAGGCCGAAAGCGATGAAATAGCCAATGATCGTGGCCCCCATCGCCGCTTCGCTGACCCCGAGCGCGGCGCCGATATCGGGCATTGCCGGCAGGTACATGTCGATCGCGAAGGGGCCGACCATCGACATCAGCCCGAGTATGAGCGCAGAGCGGAAAAGTCCCTCGGCCTTTGGCATCACGTATCCTTTCAGAGTGCAGTCCGCGCAGTTTCTGCACCGCGGCGTTGCGGCATACCTAGCAAAGTGAACCGCTCCGTCCAGAGCCCTGCGGAAAAATTCTTGCGCCCGTCATGCATCTGCTGACAAATGCGCCGCATGACCACCCTTCCAGCCCCTTTCGCCAGCCATCGCATCGCCGGACACGGCGGCATCGAACTCGCCGTGTCGGAGTATGGCGCCCCCGACGGGCCGCCGCTCCTCTTCGTGCATGGCTGGTCGCAGTCGCACCTCTCCTTCGCCCGCCAGTTCGCCGCGCCCGAGCTGTCGCGGTTCCGCATGGTGGGATTCGATCTGCGCGGGCACGGCGCCTCGGGCAAGCCGACCGATGCGGCGGCCTACGAGGGCTCCGAGCCATGGGGCGGCGACATCGCGGCGGTGATCGACAGCCTCGGCCTCACCCGCCCGCTGTTGCTCGGCTGGTCGATGGGCGGCAAGGCGCTCTGCGACTACCTCGCGCTGCACGGCGATGCGGCCTTGAGCGGCACCGCGATGATCGGCACCGGGCCGACCTCGGGCAAGTTCATCCCCGAAGAGGCCCGCGCCCTGCGCGCCGGCGATTCCGCCGTCGTGGCCAGGGGCATGCTCTCGCCCGACCTGGGCGAGAACCTCACCGCCACCGAGGCCTTCCTCCACGCCTGCTTCCACCAGCAGCCCACGCCCGAGGATTTCGCCCTGATGATGGGCTTCAACATGATGTGCCCGCCCGGGATTCGCGCCGCCTCGCGCCAGCGCCACGCCGATTATCGCCCGGCCGCCCGTGCCACGGCACACCCCTGCCTCGTGGTCTGGGGCGCCCATGAACGGGTCATGCCGCGCCCGATCTTCGAGGAATGCGCCGCCGAATTCGCCCATGCCGAGCCCCATGTCTTCGAAGCCTCCGGCCACGCGCCCTTCTGGGAGGAGCCCGCCCGCTTCAACAGCCTTCTGGCCGAGTTTGCCGGCCGCCTCGATCGCTCGGGCGGATAGGTCCGGGCCGCGCATCGCCCGCTACCCCTTCACCGCCGCCTCGATCTTCGCAACGTCGATCTTTCCCATCTCCATCATCGCCGCAAAGGCCCGCTCCGCCACCGCGCCGCCCGCGGCCATGGCATCGGTCAGCACCCGTGGCGTGATCTGCCAGTTCAGGCCCCAGCGGTCCTTGCACCA
This sequence comes from Oceanicola sp. 502str15, assembly GCF_024105635.1. Lineage (NCBI taxonomy): Bacteria > Pseudomonadati > Pseudomonadota > Alphaproteobacteria > Rhodobacterales > Roseobacteraceae > Oceanicola > Oceanicola sp. 502str15. The sequence goes on along the minus strand of NZ_WYDQ01000001.1, from coordinate 871,440 downwards.
GCCGCAGGCGCTCTCCTGCCCGCCATTGCCCACGATGGCCTCCCAGTAGCGGTCCGTTTCCGCCTGGTCGTCCGTCGCCACCTGAAACGAGAACGCTTCCGAATGGGTAAAGACCGGCCCGCCGTTCAGCCCGATGCAGGGAATGCCCAGCACCGTGAACTGCACCGTCAGCACCTGCCCCTTCGTGCCGCCCGGAAAGTCGCCCGGTGCCTTGTGCACCGCATCCACTGAGCTGTCGGGGAAGGTCTTGGCGTAGAAATTCGCCGCCCCCTCGGCATCACTGTCGTACCAGAGGCAGATCGTCGATTTGGCCGTGGTCATGGTGAGTCCTCCATCTATGTTGATATCAACACTCATATCTGGAGGGGGGTGAAGTCAAGCCTCTTGCGCGCCATGAGCGGGAGTTTGCAATGCAGCCGCAGCACCCGAATTCTGACTCCGCGTATGCACGGGATGTGTACGGGATGTGTACCGGATGTGCCTCAGGTATTTTGCTACCCCATTTGCAACAAGTTCGCCCGCTATCCCCCTGAAACTGCTTTGATAATCCGCCTCACCGGCAGATCGCCCCTACCATCCCGCTCTGCGCCGCAGAAACTTTGCAAACTCCACATAACCCATTGACGAAGCGCGTAAATTCTCCACACTCACCAAATATCAACGAGTTTGCCCTATCATCCACTGACCTCGCGGATAAAACGCATGAAAGGCAAAGGCGAACATCAGGTCATGCGCCACGTCCCGGCCCTTGCCATCGCGCACCCGGATATTGCCCACGTCGCGCCCCTTCGAGATCGCCGCATCGTCCAGCGCGCTGGCCTGTCCGGCCGCCCATGAAATGACCACCCCCGCCTCGCGGATCTCGCCCGCCTGCGCCACCCGCGGCAAGGGCCAGGCCCGCGTGCCCACGCGCACCACACGCACCAGCGGCGGCACCCCGTGCGGCGGCATTTCTCCATTGAAAAGAAAGGGCTTTTTCGAGCTGTCATAGCCCTCGTAGGGGTTGCGCCCATAGGGCCGATTGTGGCGCGGCTCGGCCATCACCTGCCCTTTGGGATGGCGCTGCGCAAAGCTCTCCCAGCTCTCCATCCAGCTCGGCACCTGCCGCAATTCCCGCCCCGTCAGCGCCCCGACGATCCCCACCCCCAGGGCCTGCTGCCACCAGCTCTCGGTCTGGCGGTCGTACATCACCATATCCGAGTGCCGCAGCTTGCCCGTCACGCCAAACTCCAGCACCCGCCCGCCCAGCCTGCGGTCGAAGACCAGTGCAGAATTGCAGAGCGGACAATAGGTTACGGCAATCGGCACGCCGCCCATCTCGTCGTTCACGATCTCATGCCAGATCAGGTAACGCAGCGGATAGGCCCGCGCCCTGCCCCCGATCTCCACCGTGATCACAGGCTCCCGCGCCGAAAGTCCGGCCCCTTTGACGGCCCTGAAATCCGGCCCGCTGATCGCCGGAATCCCGTCCTTCCCCGGCCCGCCCGAAAGGATCTCGACCCAGCTTTCAAGACTCGTGCGCGAAAAATCCGTGCGCGGCCACTCGTGCTTCCAGAACCCCGGATCGGCCGCTGCGCACCCGGCCCAGAAAACCGCACAAACCACTGCCCGCAAAAGAAAACCCATGGCACCCTCCCCCTCTGAGGGGACAAGGATGCCATGGGCTCCAGATCTCACAAACCCCGCTCACGCAGGGTTTATTTCACTCTTGAACGGTCACGCGCTCCATGACGTCCGGCTCATTGGTGACAACGCCGCTCCCCGGCATGCCGAGGGTGATCTGATCGACCACCTCCATCCCCTCGATGACATTGCCCACAACCGTGTAGCTCCCATCCAGATGCCCCGCCGCGGCGAAGGTGATGAAAAACTGGCTGTTGGCGCTGTTGGGCTGGGCGGTGCGGGCCATGCCCACGGTGCCGCGCTCATAGGGCGCATCGGAGAATTCCGCAGGCAGATCAGGCAGATCCGAGCCACCGGTGCCGGCGCGGCTCAGGTCAGGCCCCTTGCCGAACTGCACATCGCCGGTCTGCGCCATGAAGTCCTCGATCACCCGATGAAACACCACGCCGTCATAGGCCCCGGCCTTCGCCAGCGCCACGATCCGCTCCACATGCAGCGGCGCGAGGTCGGGGCGCAGGTCGATCACCACATCGCCCTTGCCGGCCACCGTGATCACAAGGTTCGGCCCGGCGGTGTCTTCCGCCGCCGAGGCCTCGCTCACCGTGCCGTTGGTGAACAGGAAGAAGGCCGCCAGAAAGGCCAGCCCAACGGCAAAGATGCCGCCCGCAAAGACCCGGCTGTCAGACATCTGCGGCCACCTTCACGCTCTTCATCACACCCGGGTTCGCAGGCGGCTCGCCGCGCGGGATCGCATCCACATGCTCCATCCCGTCGATCACCCGGCCATAGACCGTGTAATTGCCATTGAGGAAGTGAACATCATCAAAACAAATGAAAAACTGGCTGTTCGCGCTGTCGGGGTTCTGGCTGCGGGCGGCGCCAATGACGCCCCTGTCGAAGGGCAGCTTGTTGAACTCGGCAGGCACATTCGGCAGATCGCTGCCCCCCGTCCCGGCCCGCCGCGTGTCGCCACCGGCCTTGCCGTGGGCCACGTCGCCGGTCTGCGCCATGAAGCCTTCGATCACGCGGTGGAACACCACGTTGTCATAGGAACCGGCGCGCGCCAGCTCCTTCATCCGGGCACTGTGCTGGGGCGCCACATCGGGCAGCAGCTCGATGGTGACGGTCCCGCCCTCGAGTTCGATCAGGATGGTGTTTTCGGGGTCTTTGATCTCGGCCATGCGCGCCTCCTCATATTCAAAGTCGCGCGCACCCTATGCGGCGCGGCTTCAAAGGGAAAGGGGCGCGTTGACGCCTGCGATCAAACCGGCGAGAACGGGGCAACAGATGGAGGTGGCGATGCCCTGGAAAACCCTTGATGACATGGACCTGAAGGGCAAGCGCGTGCTGGTGCGGGTCGATATCAACGTGCCGGTCGAAGACGGCAAGGTGACGGACACCACCCGCATCGACCGCATCGTACCCACCGTGCAGGACATTCTGGCCAAGGGCGGCAAGCCGATCCTGCTGGCCCACTTCGGGCGGCCCAAGGGCAAGGTGGTGCCCGAGATGTCGCTCGAAATCGTGGTGCCCGCCCTTTCCGAAGCGCTCGGCCGCAAGGTCGCCTTCGCCGAGGGCGGCTGGGATGCCGCCGTGGCCACGCTCTCCGAGGGCCAGGTGCTTCTGCTTGAAAACATGCGCTTCTTCCCCGGCGAAGAGGCCAACGATCCGGAGTTCGCCAAGGAGCTTGCCGCCCTCGGCGACATCTACTGCAACGATGCCTTCTCCGCCGCCCACCGCGCCCACGCCTCCACCGAGGGCGTCGCCCACCTGCTGCCCTCCTGTGCCGGCCGCAACATGCAGGAAGAGCTGGAGGCGCTGGAAGGCGCGCTTGGCGACCCGATCCGCCCCGTGGCCGCCGTCGTCGGCGGGGCCAAGGTCTCTACCAAGATCACCCTGCTCTCCAACCTGCTCGACAAGGTCGATCACCTCATCATCGGCGGCGGCATGGCCAACACCTTCCTGCTCGCCCAGGGCCACGAGATCGGCCAGTCGCTGGCCGAGGCCGAGATGGCCGATACCGCGCTGGAAATTCTGGAGAAGGCCAAGGGCTCGGGCTGCACGATCCACCTGCCCGTGGATGTGGTGGTGGCCGAGGAGTTCAAGGCCCGCGCGCCCCACAAGGTCTACCCCGCTCAAGAGTGTCCGAGCGAGGGCATGATCCTCGATGCAGGCCCCAAGACCGTCGCCAACATCTGCGAAATCTTCGACAGTTGCGAAACCGTCATATGGAACGGCCCGCTCGGCGCCTTCGAAATCATGCCCTTCGGCGCGGCCACCTACGCCGCCGCGCGCCAGGCCGGGGCGCTGACCGACCGGGGCGAGCTGATCACCGTGGCCGGCGGGGGCGACACCGTGGCCGCGCTGAACAACGCCAAGGCCAGCTACCAGTTCACCTATATCTCCACCGCGGGCGGCGCCTTCCTTGAATGGATGGAAGGCAAGCCCCTGCCCGGCGTGGCGGCCCTCGACGGCTGAGGCTCTCAGCGTCATCCTCGGGCTTGACCCGAGGATCTCTGGCCGAGAGACCCTCGGGTCAAGCCCGAGGGTGACGTCCCGAAAGCGCGCCCGCGCCCTTCGTTAGCGCAACCACCTTTGCACTCCCCCGCAGCCCCGGCTATCCCTCTGCGCAACGGTCAGACCATGACTCAGACAACACGGGGAACATCATGCCGAACGCCGAGCAGAAACAGAAGATCGCCGCAGGTCAGGGCTTCATCGCCGCACTCGACCAGTCGGGCGGCTCCACCCCCAAGGCGCTCAAGCTCTATGGCATCGACGAAAGCCGCTATGCGTCCGACGAGGAGATGTTCGACCTGATCCACCAGATGCGCGCCCGCATCGCCACCTCCCCCGCCTTCACCGGCGACAAGGTGATCGGCGCGATCCTGTTCGAAAAGACCATGGACCGCGACATCTCGGGCAAGCCCTCGGCCCAGTTTCTCTGGGAAGAACGCGGCGTGGTGCCCTTCCTGAAAATCGACAAGGGGCTGGAAGAAGAGGCCAATGGCGTCCAGCTCATGAAGCCGATCCCCGGCCTCTCCGATCTGCTGACCCGCGCCGTCGAAAAGGGCGTTTTCGGTACCAAGGAGCGCTCGGTGATCCATGCCGCCAACGCCGAGGGGATCGCCGCCAACGTGGCCCAGCAGTTCGAACTCGGGGCGCAGGTGGTCGAGCACGGCCTGGTGCCGATCCTCGAGCCCGAGATCAACATCAATGCCCCCGACAAGGCCGAAGCCGAGGCCATGCTGCTGGACGAGATCACAAAGCGGCTCGATACCCTGCCCGGCACCACCGACATCATGCTCAAGCTCACGCTTCCCGAGCAGGCCAACATCTACAAGCCCCTGATCGACCATCCCCGGGTGCTCAAGGTTGTGGCGCTGTCGGGCGGCTATTCGCGCGACGAGGCCAACACCCGGCTGGCGCAGAACACCGGCATGGTCGCCAGCTTCTCCCGCGCGCTGACAGAAGGCTTGGGCGACGGGCAGTCCGACACCGCATTCAACACCACCATCGGCGAGGCCATCACCTCGATCCACGCCGCGTCGGTCGCGGGCTGAGAGCCCAAGCGCGGCGCGCCGCAGGCGACGGGCCGCGCTGTTAACGAATTTGCCACAGGATATGGGCTAATTTCCTTCTGCCGGGGCAGAAAGGGATTCACTTGGCCAACGTTTCGTGCAAAATTGTTTCGACGAGGCCCGCAAAGAGGCCCGCGCAAACGAGGCACAACAACGGCATGGCAGTTTCCCGCAGACGTCCGGCATTTGGAGTGGTGATCTATTTCGCCGTTACCCTGTCGCTCGGGCTCTATTTCACCTTCGCAGCGGTTCAGGGCGATTACGGCCTGTTCCGGCGGATCGAAATCGAGGCCGAGGCGAGCGAGCTGAAGGCCGAGCGCGAAAAGCTGAAGGTCGAGGTCGCGGTGCTGCGCAACAAGACCCACCGCATGTCGGACGACTACCTCGATCTCGACCTGCTCGACCAGCAGGCGCGCGACGTTCTGGGCCTGATCCGCGCCGACGAGATCGTCATCCGCTGACCCCACCCTCTCTGCACCGCAGCATTGCGCCCGCGCCCGCGCTCGACCGCGCGTTCTGGCGCACGCGCCGTTAACCTTCTGGTAACGAAGCAGAAACCTGCCGCCCCTCCCTGCCCTGAAATTTTCATGTGCATCCCCGCAAGGGCGGTGCTAATACATGGTTCAACGTTAAACTACTTTTCAAGACTCGGGGAGGAGAGGCTGCGATGGCGGCTCGTAAGACCACCAGAAAGACACCCGCAAAATCCAACACGTCCAAGGACGAGTTGCTCGCCTACTACCGGGACATGCTGCTCATCCGCCGGTTCGAAGAAAAGGCCGGCCAGCTTTACGGCATGGGCCTCATCGGCGGGTTCTGCCACCTCTACATCGGCCAGGAAGCCGTTGTCGTCGGGCTCGAAGCCGCCGCCGAAGAGGGCGACAAGCGCATCACCTCCTACCGCGACCACGGCCACATGCTGGCCTGCGGCATGGACCCCAAGGGTGTGATGGCCGAGCTGACGGGCCGCGAAGGCGGCTACTCCAAGGGCAAGGGCGGCTCGATGCACATGTTCTCGAAAGAGAAGCATTTCTACGGCGGCCACGGCATCGTCGGCGCGCAGGTGCCCCTCGGGGCGGGCCTCGCCTTTGCCGACAAGTACAACGAAAACGGCCGCGTCACCTTCACCTACTTCGGAGACGGCGCCGCCAACCAGGGCCAGGTCTACGAGACCTTCAACATGGCCGCCCTCTGGAAGCTGCCGGTGATCTTCGTGATCGAGAACAACCAGTACGCCATGGGCACCTCGCAGAACCGCTCCACCTCCACCGAAGACATCCACACCCGCGGCGGCCCCTTCGGCATCCCCGGCGAGATCGTCGACGGCATGGATGTGCTGGCCGTCAAGGCCGCGGGCGAAAAGGCCGTGGCGCACTGCCGCGCGGGCGAAGGCCCCTATATTCTGGAAGTGAAAACATACCGTTACCGCGGCCACTCCATGAGTGACCCGGCCAAGTATCGCACCCGCGAAGAGGTGCAGAAGATGCGCGAGGAGCGCGATCCCATCGAGCGGGTTCGCGCCATGCTGCTCGAAGGCAAGCACGCCTCCGAAGAGGACCTCAAGGCCATCGACAAGGAGACCAAGAACATCGTGAACGAGGCCGCCGAATTCTCGAAGGAGAGCCCCGAACCCGCGCTCGAAGAGCTCTGGACCGACATTTACGCCGACGTGGCGCCGCAGGAAGCCTGAGGGGGAGAACGACAATGGCAACAGAACTGCTCATGCCCGCGCTCTCCCCGACGATGGAGGAAGGCACGCTTGCAAAATGGCTGGTGAAGGAGGGCGACACCGTGTCGTCCGGCGATATCCTGGCCGAGATCGAAACCGACAAGGCGACGATGGAATTCGAAGCCGTCGATGAGGGCACCATCGGCAAGATCCTCATCGAAGAGGGCACCGAAGGGGTGAAGGTAAACACCCCTATCGCCGTGATCCTCGAAGAGGGTGAAGATGCCTCCGCCGCCGAAAGCGCCTCTGCGCCCAAGGCCGAAGAGGCCCCGGAGGCGTCTAATGCGGCCCCTGCCCCGGCAGCAGCCGCGGCCCCCAAGGCCCCCGAGGTCGACGCCTCGCCCGATTGGCCCGAGGGCACCGAGATGGTGCAGACCACCGTACGCGAAGCGCTGCGCGACGCCATGGCCGAAGAGATGCGCGCCGATGAGGGCGTCTACCTCATGGGCGAAGAGGTGGCCGAGTATCAGGGTGCCTACAAGGTATCCCAAGGCCTGCTCGACGAGTTCGGCGCCAAGCGGGTGATCGACACGCCGATCACCGAGCACGGCTTTGCCGGCATCGCCGTCGGCGCCGCCTTCGGCGGGCTTCGTCCGATCGTCGAGTTCATGACCTTCAACTTCGCCATGCAGGCGATCGACCAGATCATCAACTCGGCCGCGAAAACGCTCTACATGTCCGGCGGCCAGATGGGCGCACCCATGGTGTTCCGCGGCCCCAACGGCGCCGCCGCCCGCGTGGGCGCCCAGCACAGCCACGACTACGCGGCCTGGTATGCGCAGATCCCGGGCCTGAAGGTTGTCATGCCCTACTCCGCCGCCGACGCGAAGGGCCTGATGAAAACAGCCATCCGCGACCCCAACCCGGTGGTCTTCCTCGAGAACGAAATCCTCTACGGCCGCTCCTTCGACGTGCCCAAGCTGGACGACTTCACCATTCCCTTCGGCAAGGCAAAGATCTGGCGCGAAGGCACCGATGTGACCCTGGTCAGTTTCGGCATCGGCATGCAGTATGCGCTCGAAGCCGCTGATAAACTTGCGGAAGACGGAATTTCCGCCGAGGTGATCGACCTGCGCACCCTGCGCCCGATGGACACCGGCACCGTGATCAAATCGGTGATGAAGACCAACCGCTGCGTGACCATCGAAGAGGGTTTCCCGGTCTGCTCGATCGGCAACCACATCTCCTCGGTGCTGATGCAGGAGGCGTTCGACTATCTCGACGCGCCGGTCATCAACTGCACCGGCAAGGACGTGCCGATGCCCTATGCCGCAAATCTCGAGAAGCTCGCGCTCGTCACCACCGACGAGGTGATCGAGGCGGTGAAAAAAGTGACCTATCGCTAAGGGGGGAGTGATGAGCCAGATCGACATACTCGGAACCGGCCCCGGCGGGCTGCGGATCGGGCTTGGCCCGGCCCGCGCGCTGGTGCCCAGCGCCCTGCTCGCCCGCGAGATCAACGCCGATTACTCCGCCGCCCAGGCGGAGGAATGGGCCGCCGCGATGAGCCACGACTTGACCGAAGCCATGACTGCGCTGACCTCCGGCCAATCGCCGGACGCGCCTTACAACATGATCCAGCTTGAGAGGGAGGCCTGAGCCATGCCCACCGAAGTACTGATGCCCGCCCTCTCGCCCACCATGGAGCAAGGCACTCTTGCGAAATGGCTGGTAAAAGAGGGAGATACCGTCTCTTCCGGTGATCTGCTTGCCGAGATCGAGACCGACAAGGCCACGATGGAGTTCGAAGCCGTCGATGAAGGTGTGATCGGCAAGATCCTGATCGAGGAAGGCACTGAAGGCGTGGCTGTGAACACGCCCATCGCGGTGCTGCTCGAAGAAGGCGAAAGCGCCGATGACATCAAGGAAGGCGGCTCCGCGCCCGCCCCTGCATCTTCCGGACCCAAGGCAGAGGACAAGCCGAAGGACGCCGCTCCGGCTGCATCTGCGGCCCCTGCTGCGCCATCGAAGGACGGCGAGCGGGTCTTTGCCTCTCCGCTGGCCCGCCGGATCGCCAAGGACAAGGGCATCGACCTTGCCGCCATCAAGGGCTCCGGCCCCCATGGCCGCATCGTGAAGGCCGACGTGGAAAGCGCCAAGCCCGGTGCCGCGCCCGCTGCCGAAGCCGCCAAGGCCCCTGCCGCGGCAGCCGCCGCCGCCCCAGCCGGCCCTTCCACCGAGGCCGTCATCAAGATGTACGAGGGCCGCGAGTACGAAGAGGTCAAGCTCGACGGGATGCGCAAGACCATTGCCGCCCGCCTCACCGAGGCCAAGCAGACGATCCCGCATTTCTACCTGCGGCGTGACATCCAGCTTGATGCGCTGCTGAAGTTCCGCAGCCAGCTGAACAAGCAGCTGGAAGGCCGGGCCGTGAAGCTCAGCGTGAACGATTTCATCATCAAGGCCTGCGCGCTTGCACTTCAGGCCGTGCCGGATTGCAACGCCGTCTGGGCCGGTGACCGGGTGCTGAAGCTCAAGCCCTCGGATGTGGCCGTGGCCGTGGCGATCGAGGGCGGGCTGTTCACTCCCGTGCTCAAGGATGCCGACACCAAGTCGCTCTCGGCCCTCTCTGCCGAGATGAAGGATCTCGCGGCCCGCGCCCGTGATCGCAAGCTCGCGCCTCATGAGTACCAGGGCGGCACCTTCGCCATCTCCAACCTCGGCATGTTCGGGATCGACAACTTCGATGCCGTCATCAACCCGCCCCATGGCGCGATCCTCGCGGTCGGGGCTGGCGTGAAAAAACCAGTCGTCGGGATGGATGGCGAGCTGACCGTGGCCACGGTGATGAGTGTGACGCTTTCGGTCGACCACCGTGTGATCGACGGCGCGCTCGGGGCCGAGTTCCTCAAGGCGCTGGCCGAGAACCTCGAGAACCCGATGGTCATGCTCGCCTGAGCGTCACCGCAGAACACGAAAAGGGCCGCTCAAGAGCGGCCCTTCTTGCTTCTGATGCTGTAAGCTCTGTTAGTCAGCGCCGCCAAGAAGCTGGTTCATCGACACCGACGGCTGTGAGCAACCTGCCTTGCCAACGATCTTTGCAGGCACACCCGCCACCGTGCTCTCGGGCGGTACGTCATGCAGCACAACAGAGCCTGCGGCAATACGCGAGCAGCACCCCACCTTGATGTTGCCCAGCACCTTGGCCCCGGCCCCGATCAGCACGCCGTCGCCAATCTTGGGGTGGCGGTCTTCATCTTCCTTGCCGGTTCCGCCCAGCGTGACCGAATGCAGGATCGACACGTTATCCCCCACCACGGCGGTTTCGCCGAACACGATGGAGTGGGCATGGTCGAGGAAGATCCCCTTGCCGACCCGGCAGGCCGGGTGGATATCGACACCAAAGGTTTCCGACACCCGCATCTGGAAGAAATAGGCCATGTCCTTGCGGCCCTGCTCCCAAAGCCAATGGCCGACGCGATAGGCCTGAATGGCCTGGTAGCCCTTGAAGTACATCAAGGGCTGGATGAACCGATGGCAGGCCGGGTCGCGCTCATAGACCGCCACAAGGTCCGCACGGGCGGCCTGGCCGATCAGCGGATCGGAGGCATAGGCCTCGTCGGCAATCTCGCGCAGCAACTGTTCCGACATCTCCCCCGAAGCGAGCTTCATCGAAACGCGAAACGCCAGCGCCTGCTCCATCGACTTGTGGTGCAGAATACAGGAGTGCATGAGACCGCCCAGAAGCGGCTCGTCGGCAATTGCCTCCTCGCCTTCACGAATGATCCGATCCCAAACGGGATCAACCTCGGTCAGCTTGCTCTTGGTCTGGGCCATGGTCTTGTCCTTGCACGTGCTGCTAGCCTTTTAGCCCAGATAGGCCCCAGTGGCCAATTGCAAAGGGTCATGAAAGGTTAAAGGCATCGTGATGGATGAGGCAGGGCAACAGAAGTTTCGGGAGAGGCTGGCCGCGCGGCTGACGGATCTCGCGGAGGGCGAGGCACTGGGGCGCGACGGCAAGAAAGTTGTCACGCTCGACCAGCAGGCCGTCGGGCGTCTGAGCCGGATGGATGCTCTGCAGTCGCAAGCGATGGCACAGGCGGCCAGCCGGTTGAGGTCGGCGGAAGAACGCCGCGTCAGGGCAGCCCTCGCGCGGCTGGACGAAGGCGAGTTCGGCTATTGCACCGACTGCGGAGAAGAGATCGCGCCCGCCCGCCTAGATCAGGACCCATCCGTCGCCCTCTGCATCTCCTGCGCGAGGGGCTGACGTTCAGGGCATCAGCTCCCGGCCGGTCCTGAACCGGATCACCGCCTCAAGCACCAGCGCCCAACATTGCGCATAGTCGAAATCCTCGAAACTGCGGGCCAATGCCCGGGGCTGGCGGGCCACCGCCGCACCAAGCGTGCCGTCACCCCAGAGCCGATGCAGCCGCCCCGTCGTCTGGCGATGGCGATCCGCCGCATCGGCAAAGGCAATGAACCGCTCCACCGCCTGCGCACGCTCCTCCGGCAGCAATGGCAAGAGCACGCGCGCAACTTCGCAGATATCGCTGTGGTGAAGCGGACGCATCAGAGGTTGGGCAGGTCGATGGAGAAGAAATGCGCGGCAACCCGGATCTCGCCACCAGCAAAATCCCCTCCAGTTGCCGTGAGCTTGAGCGCATTTGCCGAATACCATGTGGTGGGCGCGCCCAGCAGGCCGGTGCAATAGGAGCCCTGCCCAAGTCCGAGCCCCGACCCAAACTGGCTTTCCGAACCACTGATGCCGAAGGTCCAGCTGCTCAAAGTGCCGGTGATCGCGGTGATGACACGCGCCGACACCGCAAAGACCATCGCATTGGCCGGCACCTGAACCGCCGTGGTGTCACTCGACCCCGCAGCAATCACATGATCGAACTCGAGCACCTGCATCTTTGACGCCGCCCCCGAAGGGCTGGCGGCCATCAGTGGCGGTTGCCAAGCAGAGCCGTCCCAAAGCGCGTCCGTCGCCGTGTCGATGATCCAGGCCCGCCAACCGACCTGCGGCGCAACAAAGACCCAGCCGCCATTGTCGCCAATGGCAACCTGTCCGCCCTGCCCGGCCCATGCGTTGACCGCACCGGAGGGCACGAACCAGCATTCACCGTCCACCACCGCACCTGGCGGCGTGGTGGTGCTCGCCGATTGCAACCTCAGCTGTGCCAGCCCGTCGAGCCGCATCAAGGCGGCATTCACCGTCACGTGCTTCTGCGCCTGGCTGGCCTGAAGCAGCGGCAGTTTCAACTGCGTGGTCTCATCCATTGATCTCACCCTTTCCAAAAAGTCCCGGCCCGAAGCGCTCGGAGATCTGCGCGACATGAAGTTCAAAGGCGCCGGTCACCCCGTCGCCCGATTGCACCGCCGCCCCATAGGTCCAGCCCGGGCTGCTCACGGTCGTTTCGCGGATCACCGCGCCGCCCTGCACCACCCGCACCACATAGGCCTCACTCGCCTCCCCAAGCGGCACCTCCGGCACATCCCATCCGTCACCGTCGATCCGCGTCCTGCGCACCCAAGTGATCTGCAGGTCGCCGGTCTCATCGCGGCGCCCGGTGATATGCACCGGCGCGTAGGGCCTAAGCCCATTGCCGTCGAAGGCCTCCTGCCGTTCCACGTAGGACGGATCGCTGAAGGCACGCCCTGCGGGGCCGATGCGATAGGTGCGGGAAAGACGGCGGGCGGCGCTGGCCAGCTCGATCTGGGTGAGGTTGCCGTCAAGCAGCACCACCTGGCTACCAACGGGCCACGCCTGCGGCATCAACCCATCCGTGCCAAGCTGCCCCCTGAGCCGCGCGCTCACCTCATAGGTGCGCTCCGCCACCAGCTCCGCCGTGGCAAACTGGAAGATCTCCCAATTGCCCGCGCTGCCATCCCCGATCGCCATCGCATTGCGCCCGGCAAACACCTGCGCCTCGCTGGCAGAGGAAAGCACGCCCGCCGCGAGCCGCACCCGCAACGGTTCCCCCCGCTCCCACTGCCCGGGGCGACCGGCAACCAACACTGTTTCCGTCTCGCCGATGGTGGCCCGCGCCGAGATCAGCCGGTTCAACTCATACTCCGCACCCGTGGCCGACGCATAAACCGCGACCGACCCGGGCCAAGGCACCGCCGAGGCGGCAACATGCGGGGCATGGGGCACCTCGTCGCCGGTCATCAACGGCAGGTCGAGGAACAGCGGGTAGACCGGCAGCGGCGGCACGAAGGGTACAAGGGTCGCCGGATCTTCTATGGCATCGCTGGGCGTGTAGACACTTGGCTCGACGCGCACCGCGTCGATGATCTGGCTGCCCGCCTGCTCCACCTTGTCCACCCGGTAATCCGCCATCCGGTCTTCCGTCGGCAGCGTGATCACATCGCCCGCCCCGATCGAGAGCATCGACGGCGGCAGGGCAAACCGCGCCGTATCCCGCGCCACCCGGCTCTCCGCAAGCCAGCGCTCTACGATGCCCTGCGCCTCCGACTTCGTGAGCGCCAGCGGCAGTTCAGACTGCGCCACCGCGTAGCTCACCTCGTCGGGAAAGATCGCTTCTGCGGCCCGCACCTCGTAGGCGCCGTTGTTCTCGACGTAGTTCAACCGCACCTTGCCCGCCGTCTCCGCCGCCGGCGCACGCAGCAGGGTAATATCGGCATCCAGATCATCGGTCACAGCAAGCGTGTCGCGGCTGATCTGCCCGCCCGTCAGCCCTGTGCGGCTGGCAAACCGCAGGGTTCCCTCCCGCTCCACGGCATCAAACCCAAAGGCCAGCATCAGCGGTTGTAGCGCCGCCCGGGCACCTTGCAGATCGCTCACCGTATAGCCGCGAACCAACCCGAAGAGCCTGCGAAGGTCGAGCGCCTCCAGCGACAGGCCCGAGCGCAAGCACAGCTCGGCCACAACGGCCGGAAGCGCCTCGCTCGTCACCCGCCCGTTCAGCCAATGCCCGCGCGCGTAGTTGTCGCCATCACTCCACACCTCGAGCGCCGCCGGAAAATAGGGAAAGGGCCGCGCATCCCAGGCCCAGACATGGGCGCGGCTCATGTCCACCATCGGCCCGCCATATGTGGCCGACACCGGATTGTTGCCTACCTCGTCGAAATGCGCCGCCACCGCCCGCAGGTATTGCGCCTGAATCAGGTCGTCGCGGGTGCCGTCCGAAAAATGCGGCAGCCCGCTTTCCGAGCTCTTCGCATCGAGGAATTTGTTGGGCTGGTTGGTGCCCTTGTCGATCGCCGCGCAGCCCAGTTCGGTAAACCAGATCGGCTTGGCCTCGGGCAACCAATCGGTCGGCGCAGCCTGTCGCTGGCCCCCGATCCGCTCGTGATGCACGTTCTGCCACCAGCTCTTCAGGTCCTTGTAGCGATAGATCCAAGGCTCGCCATGCGCCTCATCCGTGATCGGCGTGCGGATCTGGGCCTTTCGCGCGGCGTCATGGGCGTAATACCAATCATAGCCCTCGCCGCCCGCAACATTGCCCTTCAGGTAATCGAGGTCATAAATCGCCCCGGCCCCGGCGTCGGCATGGCTTTCACCATCGCGCCAGTCCGAGATCGGCATGTAGTTGTCGATCCCGATGAAATCTATGTTGGCATCGGCCCAGAGCGGATCGAGGTGAAAATAGACATTGCCCGAGCCGTCCTGCGGATGGTAGCCAAAGTATTCGCTCCAATCGGCGGCATAGCCGATCTTGCAGCCCGCCCCCAGAATGCCCCGCAACTCCGCCGCAAGCGCCCGCATTTCCGCCACCGCCGGAAAGCCGCTCGCGCCCCGGATCTGGGTCAGGCCGCGCATCTCGGAGCCAAGGCAGAAGGCCTCCACGCCCCCTGCCGCCGCGCAGAGATGCGCATAGTGCAGAATGAACCGCCGGAACGACCACTCCTCGGGGCCCCCATAGCTCACCACCCCACCAGCCACCAAAAAGTCGCCCGCCGAAGCCGTGCCGAAGAAGGCCGCCACCTCTGCCTCCGCCGCCGCCGTGCCATCGGGCGAGCCATCCCGGCCTGCGGCGATGGATTGGGTGATCCGCCCCCGCCACGGCAGTTTCGGCTGGTCGGAGGCGCCGCTCCAGGGATCGGGCAGCCCGTTCCCCTCGAGCTGGTCCATCAGAATGAACGGATAGAAGACAACCTCCTGCCCCGCCGCCTTCATCGCTGCAATCGCCTCGAGCACAGCCGCGTCCGCAGGCGTCCCGCCATAGATCGGGCGATCCTCCGCATCTCGCGGGGTCTGCCCGGCCGCACCGCGCGAGAGGCCGCTCACCCGCCAGGGCATCGGCTTGCCGTCATGGATGGCCTGCTCCACTTTGGGGCGCACTTCGCAGCTGCCACAGCGCAGGTCGCTGCCAAACCAGCTCACCACCAGCGAAACCGAACCGCAGGCGGGCAGCTCGTCGCCGAGGGTCTCCAGAGACACCGCAAAATCGGTCTTGCCACTGGGGCTGTTGACGTTGGCCGACTGGCTGTGGCCCTGCCCGAAGTCATAATGCACCGGCGTGGTGGCCAGCGCGTATTCGCCCGTGCCCGGCACCAGCGCCACCGCCTTCACCACGCGGCTCAGGCTACGGGCCTCCGGCGTGTCGACCTCGGCGCTCACCGGACGCACCACCTCGAACGACAGCTGCGGCACCCGGTTGCCGAACTCGCCCAGTTGCAGATCCTCGATCACCACATAGGCCAGCCCGCGATAAGAAGGCACCTGCCCAGCGCCTTCCACGGCCTCCATCTTGGGGTCGGGCAGCTGGTCTTCGGTGCCCGCGTAGACCCGCATGGTCAGATCATCCGGCGCAATCTCCACCCCATCGGCCCACACCCGGCCAACCCGGCTGATCTCACCTTCGCAGAGCGCCACCGCAAGGCTGATGGAGTAAGAATAGCTGCGCACCGTCGGCCCCTTGGGCGCCCCTTTCCCGCCGGTGCTCTCTTCGCTCACATGCTCCTTGAACTGGGTCGCCCAGATCACTTGGCCGCCCACACGCATCCGCCCGAAAACCTGCCCGATCGGCGCGCCCTCGCTGGCCCCGGTGACGCGAAAGCGCTCGACCTTGCCAGCCTCCACAACCTGGCTGCCCTGCCCCATCAGCCGCTGGTCGATCACCCGGCCGAGGGTCGCGCCCACGGCACGGCCGATAACCGCCCCCGACAGGCCCAGAAAGGTGCCTCCCAAGGAGGATCCAAGCGCGGCTCCCGCCGCCGAAAGTAAAATCGTCGCCATCAGCAGACCCCCTCGGGAAATTCAAATCGCGCCGCCACCCGACGCGCCCAGGGGCGGGTAAAGGCGCTTTCCACCACCCCGTGCCCCGAATAGGCGTGAATGAAACTCGCGGCCTCGCCCACCCGCGCCTGAAGGCCCAGGTGCTTGGCCACCGCGCCCTCCCGCATCCGGAAGAGCACCACATCGCCGGGCGCTTCCGGCGCCCGCAGCGGCTTTTCGCGCAGGTGTCGCCGGGCCGCCGCCCATAGCGCCTCTTCCCGCGCGGCCTCCGACCAGTCGCGGCTGTAGGCCGGCACGGCCTCCGGCTCGCGGCCCCAGAGCTCGCGCCACACTCCCCGCAACAGGCCGAGGCAATCGCAGCCCGCCCCCCTGCACGACGCCTGATGCCGATAGGGCGTGCCGATCCAGCCACGTGCCGCCGCCACGATCGCCTCTCGTCGCTGCACTTCCATCTCAGAACCACGGCAAAGCGGAAGGCGTCGCGCCATGGCGGCTCTCCCCGCTGTTGCCTTCCCCGCGCTTGGGATACTTCATCATCCAGTCCTCGCCGGGGATGTGCGGAAAACCGCGAAAATTCAGGAAGTTGTCGAACTTCAGCCGGCAGGTGGCCGCGCGCTTGTCACAGCCCGCCTCCAGCCGCACCATGTCGCCAGCCGCGATCTGCGCCGGGAGTTGCTCCCAGAGTTCCACCTCGCGGCCCTCGTTGGTGAGCCGGTCATTCTTGATCAGCCCCACCAGCCCCTCGGCCTGCCCGCTCATCACCCGCAGGCGGCCGCGCTCGAACCAGCGCAGATCGAACTCTGCCGTGTCGGCAAAGCCAAATACACGGCCCCCCTCCACCGCCTGCACCGCCACCTCGGCACTGTAGCCCGCGGCGCCCAGATCGAACCGGCACATCCCGTCGCCCAGCACCGCGCTGCATTGCGGCTGATACACCCGCCCCTGCGGCTGGTTGAGCGCCTCGGTCAGCCCCCGCAGCTCGGCCTCGAAAGCCCCGTTCGCCCGGCTCACCTCGCCGATCGTGCCGCGAAACAGCAGCAGCCGCGCGCCGGGATCGGCCCAGTTCACCATCCAGGCTTTCACCTCGGCCCCGTCATAGCGCCCGGCCAGAATGTCCGTCTCGGTGATCGCCTCGCTCATCAGCGCCCCGAGCGCCTCGGTGTTGTCGACCGAAAGCCCGGTGCCCTGCACCAGCGCCTTGGCCGTCAGCCCGGTGTTCGCCCTGAACTCCAGCCCGTCGAACGAAAGCCCGGCGTCGTGATCGGTAAAGCCCAACACCCGGCCATCGGCCCGCGTCACGCTCCAGCAGCGGCACACCGTGGTAATGCCGCCGCCCAGATGCGCATGAAGCGCCGCCGCCTCCGGCCCCGCCCCGCTCACAGGCGCAGCTCCACCACCGGCACCGTGGGCACATCGCCCGCCTTGAAGCTCGCCACCGAGGTCTGGATCCTGTCGGTGTCAAAGCGCACCGGCACGTCGAACTCAAAGCCCGCCGTCACCGCAAAGCCGATCGAGGGCGCATCCTCGAAGGTCACCGTGCCAGCAGCCAGATCGACCTCGAAATGCACCCCCTCCTGGTAATACGTCCCCTCGATCCCCGCCGTGACGCTGCCGAACACCGGCTTGGTGATGGGCCGGGTGTAGCTCGCATCGCCCGAGCGATAGGTTTTCGAAAGCTGAAACCTCTTCGTCACCCCGTCACCGGTGCCGATTACCTCGTCCTGCCAATCCGGGGTGGCGCTGGCGGCACCGGTCTTGAAGTCCGACCAGTCCTTCCAGCGAAACCCGTAGAGCTGGCCACGTCGCGCCTCGAAGAAAGCCAGCAGCGTTTCGATGTCGTCGAGCGAGCGCATCCCCAGCCCCGCGTCGTAGCGGCGGCGCGAATGGGCCCAGGGCGTGTTGCGCTCCTCAAAGCCATTGGCCAGCGTCACGATCTCGGTCCGCCGCTCCGGGCCGCCCACCGAGCCAAAGCTCAGGCTGGCCGGAAACCGCACCTCATGAAATCCCATCACGTCATCCTTCCAATTGCTGTCCTGCCCGCCTCAGCGGTTGCGCTGGCCCTGCGCCAGCACCCGGCTCATCTGCGCGGCCACCTGCGCGCGGCTGCGCTCGAAGCCCTTCACATCCGGGGTCGAGATGTTCATCACCAGGTTCACCGGCCGTCCGCCGCCCTGCGTGCGCACCCCCAGCGAGCCGTCCGCGCCCCGTGCCAGCGGCATGATCGCCTCCGGCCCCGCCTCGCCCATCAGCCCGCGCCCGCCCCGCATCGGAAACATCGTGGGCTGGCTCACCACCCCACCCTTGGCAAAGGGCTGCACCCGCCCCTGGCTGAAGGCCCCGCCCTTCTCGAAGGCGAGGCCGCCGGTGATGAAGTTTTCCAGCCCATTGCCAATCAGCCCGCCGAAATGGTCGGTGATCGGCTTCATCGCGGCGTTGTAGGTGGCATTCACCATCGCCTCCGCAACCGTGCG
Organism: Oceanicola sp. 502str15; assembly: GCF_024105635.1. Classification (NCBI taxonomy): domain Bacteria; kingdom Pseudomonadati; phylum Pseudomonadota; class Alphaproteobacteria; order Rhodobacterales; family Roseobacteraceae; genus Oceanicola; species Oceanicola sp. 502str15. The sequence continues at coordinate 852,891 of NZ_WYDQ01000001.1, read as the reverse complement.
CAGCGCCTCCGAAAGCCGCATCCCGTCAAACACCAGCCCGTCGAAGGCCTTGCGCAGACCCCGCCCGATCTGGCTCGAAAGCTGGCCGACATTGGCCTGCGTCACCGTCAGGCTCGCCTGCATCCGCATCAACTCGCTGTCGAAAGCGGCCACCATCTGCGCCGCGCCGCCAAAGGCGGTCTCCAGCGCGTCCACCTGCGTCTCGAGGGCCTCGGCCCCGTCGTAGTCTGCCATCGGATCAATCCTTCGGTTTGTCGGGGAAGGCGGCGGCCAGTTCGGCCAGCCGCGCCCGTGTCAGCGGCGGGGCGGCCTGCTCCAGCCCCAGCATCACCATCAGTTCCACCGGGGTCAGCGCCCAGAACTCCGCCGGCTTCAGCCGCAGCTCCAGAAGGCCCCGGCGCAGCAGCCCGGCCCAGTCCATTCACGCGCCCTTGGGCAGCGCGAAGGCGCGGGCGAGCAGCTCGGCGGCCACCCGCGCGGCCTCCACGGGGCCGCCGCCGATCTCCACGGTCAGCAGGTCGGCGGCGCGGCCCTGCCAGCCCCCGCCCCTGAGCCCGGCCACCAGCAGCGCCAGCACGTCCCGCGTGCTGAACCGCCCGCCCTCGAAGCGCTCGACCAGCTCCATCAGCGTTCCCGTCTCCAGCGCCGCCTCCAGCTCGGCCAGCGCGCCGAGCGTCAGCTTGCAGCGGTGCTCGGCGCCATCGAGCACCAGCACCGCCTCCCCGGTCCATGGGTTCGCCATCCTCAGATCGCCGTGAAGCTCAGCGCACCCGCCGAAGCCAGCGCCAGCTCATAGGTCGCCTCGCCATCGTGGCTGCCCGCGTATTCGACCGAGGTAATCTGAAACGCCCCCTCCACCACGCCGAAGTCGGGGATGATGACCTGAAACTCCGGCGTCTCCCCGTCAAAGAAGATCTGCCGCGCCCGCTCGTCGCTCGCCTCGTCCCGGAACACGCCCGAGCCGCTGATATTGGCGCTCTTCACCCCCGCCCCGGCCAGCAGCTCGCGCCACCCGCCCTGGCTTTCGAGCGAGGTCACATCCACGCTCTCGGTGTTGAAACTCACCCGCGTCGCGCGCAGCCCGGCGACGGTCTCGAACAGGCCGCTGCCGGTCATGTCCATCTTTATCAAAAGGTCTTTGCCATTCTGGGCAGCCATTTGCGTTCTCCTTCAGGATGAAAGGTCAGTCGTCGATCCAGGCCGCGAAGCGCAGATCAATACGGCGTTGGTTGCCCTCGCCCACTCGGCGGGCACGGGCACGTTCGAACTTGAGGCTCACCAGCCGGCCCCGGCTGAGGGACAGATCGGCCCCCAGCATCGCGTCGCTGATGGCGCCCGCGATCTGCTTGGCGGCACCGAAGCCCGCCGCATCGCTGACAACGCTCACCGTGAACCGGTGCAGCGCGGCCTCGCCGGTGCAGTCGCAGCGCGACAGCACCTCCTCCGGCCCGAGGCTCACATAGGTTCCCGGCGGCGCGCCCGGCGGGGCGGCATCGTAGATGTCGCTGCCCACCAGCGCCGAAACGCCCGGATCCGCGGCAAGGTGCTGGTAGAGCGCGGCCTGTAGCGCCGCAGATGCTCCGTAACTCATGCCGACACCTCCTCGCGGGCATAGCAGGTCAGGTAGCGGCCCCGCGCATCGCGCTCGGCCACCGCCAGAATGCGATAGATCCGCGCCCCCTCCCTGAACCGCTGTTCCGGCCTCGGGCGGCTCGTCGCCCCCGGCGGGGCGGCGCGCACCGTGATCCGGTAGGGCACCGAAGAGACCGTCAGGAACTCGTCCGCCCGCTCCCGCCCGCTGCCCGATTTCACCTCCGCCCAAAGCTGGCCCAGCTCGGCCCAGCTCTGGCTCCACCCGCCCGAGCCATCGGGCAGGCGCTCCGGGGTTTCGAGCACCAGCTTTCGGTTCAGCACCGGCACCACGCTCATCGTCTTGCCCCGGTGATGCGGATCGAGCGCCAGCGTTCGATCAGCGCCGACACGCCGTAGGGAATGACCCCTTCGCCGGGCCGCGCCTCGTGGCGGTAGTCGTAGTAGTGCCCCGCCAGCAGCAGCACCGCCTGCGCCAGATCGGGCGGAATATCGCTCCAAGCGGCGCCAAACCCGGCCCCGAACTCGATCACGATGGTCCCGCCCTTCGGCACCGCCGGAAAGGTGGTTCCCGTGGCCCGGATGTGGGGGCGGTGGGTGTCGGGCTCCAGCCGGTACTTCGCGGGCGCCACGAGGCTCTCCCAATCCAGCAGATCCACCGTCTTCACGGAGGTGATCGCGCTCACCGGCGCCACCGGCAGCGCCATCGCATCCGTCCCGCGCCAATGCGCCAGCACCCACCGGAACTCCCGCGCCAGCAGCACCTTCCCGGTCCAGGCCTCCACCGCCGCCATCGCGGCCCGCAGCAGCGTCTCCAGCAGCCCGTCCTCCGACCCCTCGTCGGAAAATCCCGTGCCCATCCGCAGATGCGCCTTGAACTCGACCACCGGAAGCGCCGCCGCAGGCACCGTGGTCAACTCGGTCAAAATCATCAGTCAGTCTCCCGAAAACCCTCTGCCCGCCCCCGCAGAATTGCGGGTGGCCACGAGCGCACGCCCCATGCGTCACCCGGACGGAGGAGAGCAACATCGGCACCGCATGGTGCGGCCGGTTTCCCGACCGCCCCGGCGCACGCCCGTGTCCCTTTCCGGGCGGCGCACAGGGCACCACCCGGCACTCTCGGCCTCAGGAGGCCGAGAACTTCAGGAGCTTGATCGCCTCGAAGTCGCTCACATCGCCGCCGACCCGCTTGGTGGCGTAGAAGAGCACATGCGGCTTGGCGCTGAACGGGTCGCGCAGCACCCGCAGATCGGGGCGCTCGGCCACGGTGTAGCCGGCGTAGAAGTCCCCGAAGGCAATGGCATGGGCGTCCGTGGCAATGTCGGGCATGTCCTCGGCAATCAGCACCGGATAGCCCAGAAGCCGCGCCGGCTCGCCCGCCGCCAACCCGTCCGACCACATGAACCGCCCGTCCGCATCCTTCAGCTTGCGAATGGCCCCGGCGGTCTTCGAGTTCATCACGAAGGTGCCGTTGGCGCGGTATTCGGCCCCCAGCGCATAGACCAGATCCACCAGCGCATCGGCATCGCCAATGTCGCCATCGGCCCCGGTGGCGATATAGCCCAGCTCGCCCCAACTCTGGCTGCCCTCGGCCACGATGGTGTGGTCCAGAATGCCGGTCGGCTTGTCGGAGCCATCCCCGTTGATGAAGGCCGCCGCTTCCGAGCGGGCGAACTTCTTGGCGATCCGGTCGGCCAGCCAGCCGTCGATGTCGAAGGCGGTGTCGTCCAGCAGCCGCTGGCTCGCCTTGGGCAGCGCCGAAAGCTCGTGGAGCGGAATGGTGATGCGCTCGATCGTCGGGCTGTCGGTTTCCACCGAAGCCCCGGTTTCGGTCGCCCAGCCCGCGCCCAGGTCGGCACGGTCGATGAGCACGTCGAAGGAGGTCGACTCCACCGTCACCACATTGGCAATCGCCCGCAGGCTCGCGGTGCTCGACAGCACCGTCTTGATCGTGGCCGAGGTCTCCGGGTCCACGAGGTAGCCCCCGTCTCCCGCCACCGCGGTCGACAGGCCCTTGCCCTCCAGCTCCAGGCTGCGCAGCCCGTCGTCATCGCCGTTGCGCAGATAGGCGTTGAAGGCCTTCTGATGCGGCGCACCGGCCTCGGTTGCGGCCGAAAGGGCAGGACGCCCGGCGGAAATGGTCTTCTTCTGAAGCATGGTCAGTCGCTCTTCCTGTTTCTGAACGCGAGAATGAAGTTCGCTCTGGAACGATTTGAATTCGCCCAGAAAGCCCGTCAGGGCCTCGGCCACTTCGGCCACGGGGGATGCCGGTTGGGGATCGGTCGCGGGCACGCTCCGCCCGCCCCCGGACCCAGTCTCGGGAGTGCTCATCGCAACTCTTCCTTTCGTTGGGATTGCTCGACGACGGCGCTTCGGCACCGCCGCAGGTTCAGGCCGGCCTCAGCCCGCCAGCTCCCGGCGGGCCGCCTTCAGCGCCTCCGCCAGCTCTTGCCAGCCCTCGTTTGCATCCGGGGCGAGGTCGTCGCCCTTCGCGCCCGAAAGCCGTGCCTCGCGGAGCATCGGAAAGGTGACAAGCGACACCTCCCAAAGCTCCAGATCGTGCAGCAGCCTGCGCCCCTGCCCGTCCTTCTCTGCCCGCTTGGTGCGATACCCGATCGACAGCCCGTCGATGGCGCCCGCGCTGATCAGCGCCGCCGCCTCGCGGGCGCGCGCCACATCGGGCAGCAGGCGGCCCTTCACGTAGAGCCCGCGACGATCCTCGCGCACCTCGTCCCAGATCCCGATCGGCTCGCGCGGGTCATGCTGCCAGAGCATCTTCACCGCCTGCCCCCGCGCCGCCATGGCCTTCAACGAGGCCGCATAGGCCCCCGCCACAACCACGTCGCCCCCCTGGTCCGCCGCGCCGAACAGCGAGGCATAGCCCGAAATCTCGAGGTGCTCCCCCACCGCCAACCTGGCCTCGGGTGCACAGAACTTGTGCTCCAACTGCGGCCCGTAATCCTTTGCCATCGCTCGCCTTTCTCTGCTACGCATCGCCAGCCTCCAGGGGCGGCAGCCCGAGAAGCGCGCGCTTCTCCGCCGCGCTCAGGAAGGCCGCCTCGCTCACCCGCCGCCACTGCGCCTCGCGTTCCGTGGCCAGCGCCGGCACCCCGTCGAGGTCGGGCTTCAGCTCCACCGCCTCGCCGCCGAGCCCGCTCAGCCAGTCGCCAAGCGCACCGGCCACCTTGCCCACCAGCGGCAACACCGTCAGCCGGTAGAAGGCGCGGTTGGCCTCCTGGTAGTTCGCATAGGTCGCCTCGCCGGGGATGCCGAGCATCATCGGCGGCACCCCGAAGGCGGTGGCAATCTCGCGTGCCGCCGCCTCCTTGGTCTTCTGGAACTCCATGTCCGAGGGCGAAAACCCCATCGGCTTCCAGTCCAGCCCGCCTTCCAGCAGCATCGGTCGGCCCGCGTTGGCCGCGCCCTGATGATGGCTGGCCATCTCGTCGAGCAGCCGGTCGTATTGATCCGCCGAAAGCTGCCCGGCCCCGTCCGCACCGCGATAGACGATCGCACCCGAGGGCCGCGCCGCATTGTCGAGCAGCCCCTTCGACCATTTCGAGGCCGCGTTGTGCACATCCAGCGCATTGGCCGCCGCCTTCAGCGGCGACAGGCCATAATGGTCATCCTGCGGGTGGAAGGCCTTGATATGACACACGGGTTTCAGCTCGCCGCTGGCATCGAACCGATGCTTGCGCCCCGCCACCTCGTAATCATAGCCCACCGGCCAGCCATCGGCCCCCGGCACCACGCTCATGCGGTCCGAGCGCAGCACATGCAGCTCGCCCGGCAGGCCGGCCTCGCCCTGCACTGCCTCCACGTAGCCATTGCCCGAAAGCAGGATCTGCCCGAACAGCGCCTCCAGAAATTCCGCCCGCCCCTGCGCCGCATTGGGCCGACGCATCAGGTCGGCCACCGGGTGCAGCTCGTAGCGCCGCTCCGTGTCCTGGCAGATCAGCGGCACCGCCGCCGCCGCTTCGGCGATCAGCTTCACCGCCCTGAAACCCACCGGGTTGCCGGTGAACCCCGTCCGCGTGAGCGACACCGTGTCCCGCGGGCTCCACGCCACCCGGCCCGCCCCGTGATAGGCAATCACGGGGCCCGTGGCCGAGGCCTTTTGCTCGGGCACGGCGCCGCCGCCCCGCTCCCGTCTGAGGAAGTCGAAGACCATCCGTCTCTCCTTTTTCGATTGTCCGTCGCGTGGGCAAACCCACCGATCGCCCTAGAGCGTCCGCATCTTCGGGCGCTGCCATCTTGCCGCCGGAACCAGGATCAGCTCGGTCAGCGCCCAGACGAGCGCATCCACCCGGTCCGGCGAGCCGCTGCCCTGATAGCCCTGTGCCGTCATCCGGCCCATCTCGTCTTCCAGCGCGCCCAGCCCCGGCACATGGCGCACCCGGCCCTGCTCGTAGAGCGCCGCCACCGGCTCGGCCCTTGCAATCTTGCCGCGCGAGGCCCGCACCGCCCGGTAGGGCAGCGTCGGCTCAAGCTGGCGCAGCAGGGTTTCCACAAGGTCGCCGCCCTGGTTCACCTCGGCCACCACCCGCTCGGCATTGTGGCGGTTGGCGGCGTCCAGCACCGCCTGCGCCCAGACCAGCGGCGAGGCGGATTGCACCGAGGCATCCTCCAGCACCACCACCCGCCAATCCTTCGGCTCGCCGCTGCCCGCCTCGAGCCCGGCCACCACGATCCCGCAGGCGTCCGATCCCTTGTGCCCGGTCACCGGCGGGTCCACCGCCACCACCACCCGGGCCACCTCGGGCACCTCGCGCAGCCGCGCCGCCTCCAGCGCCTCATGGCTCCAGAGCGCGCCGTCGATGTCATCGAGCATCACCCCTTCCAGCTCCTGCCGCCCCAGCGAGGTGCCGCCATAGCGCGCCTTCACCTCCTCCAGAAACGACGGCGCCAGCCACGCCCGGTTGGCCTCGGTGGCGGCGCGGGTCACAACCGTGCTCCGCCGTTCCAGAAGCTCGCGCAGCAGCGCCTGCTTGCGCGGCGTCGTGGTCACGCACATCCGCGGGCTGTCGCCAAGGCGCAGGCCGAACTGCAGCATGTCCCACGCCTCCTGCGCCTTCTTCCACTTGGCCAGCTCGTCCACCCAGGCCCCGTCAAACTGCGGCCCCCGGAGCGCCTCGGGGTCGCTGGCCGAAAAGACCTGCGCCACCGCGCCGTTGGGCCACTCAAGCTGCTTGCGGCCCGCCTTCCACTCGGGGCGGCGGTCAGGCGGCGAGCAGGCCAGAATCCCGCTCTCGCCAAAGACCATCACCTCGCGCGCCTGGTCGATGGTCTCGCCCACCAGCGCCATCCGGCGGCAGCGGCCCTCGTCGAAGGGGCCGCTGCCCTCCACCTGCGCCCGCACCCACTCGGCGCCGGCCCGGGTCTTGCCCGCGCCCCGCCCGCCCAGAATGACCCAGGCCCGCCAGTCGCCCTCGGGTGCTATCTGATGGGGCAGCGCCCAGAACTCGAAGAGCCAGGGCAGCGCCGCCAGCGCCTCAGGGCTCAGGCTCTCCAGAAACGCCGTCTGCTCCGCCTGCGGCGCGCAGGCGAGCCAGGCGGCGCCCGATCTCAGCTCTTGCCGCGTCGAGGTCGAGCACGCCGCCCCCGCCCCCGCCTCCGAGCCCTCCGGCCCCTCTCTCTCCGCCCGCTCCGGAAACTCCGGCAGCGCCGCTTCGCTTCTGATGTTCCTCAACACGATCTTTCTCCTGGTAGGCTGCAAGGAGCAAACGCCGCATCCGCCGGAGATCCTCCAGCACCTCCGCGGCCCCGGCCCCCGGCCTGGCACCTCGTCTTCCAATCATCTCCGACAGCGCCCCCGCGCCCTCGGCCACAAGCTGTTCTGCCGCAGACAGCACGCCATCTGCGCCCCCGCCCCAGCGGTCGGGTCGATCATCCATGGTCATGTCTCGCTAGAAGCCGGCGTCCTGAGTGACCGGCATTAAAAAAGCGGCCCACCCCAAAGGGTTGCCGCGCCCACCTCTCTCATCATGTCACAACCTATAGAGGAGTGCGTTCGCAGAGTCAAGCCAAAACGACGAGCACCGCCCGCTAAGCGTCTGTTTCGTTAGGGTTTTCTTAACCTCTGGAGACGCGAGGCGCAGGGCGAAAATCGGCCAAGTCCCTCATTTCGGGGGCCAATTTCCCTCCTTGATCCGCTTCTTCACATCGTTGGGCTCGTAATACTGGCCCAACATGCCCTTCTCGTTCAGCAACTCGCGCACCTTCAGCAGCGCCGGAAAATCCGGGTTGCCCTCCTTCACACGGCTGGTCGCGGCCAGCCACGGCAGGGTCATACCACGCCGGTCCACCGCGCCAACGAAGGCGCCGCGCTCGATCAGGAACACCGCCATCGGCCAGCTGTCGGCCACGGCGGCCTTCAGCAGGGGCGTCGCCCCCTGAAAGCCGGGCACCTCAATGTCGCCGCCCGCATCCAGCAGCGCCTGGATCTTCTCGAACTCCTCGCGCTCGACCCACCAATGGATGATCGGCAGCCCGTCCGGGCCCTTCTCCTCGATGTCGATGGTGCTCATGTTCTCTCCAATCTCGAACGCGCCAAGGCGCATCGCGCCCCACAGCCCCGCACCGCCAAGCACGGCAACGGTCAACACCGCTCCCAGCGCCCAGCCGCTCCGGCTCATGTGCAGCCGTTGTCCTGCTGATCCTGGCGGATCTGGTTTTCCTGCGCCTTCAGCGACCGCTGCATCTCTTCGATCGAGTGAAACCGAAGCTGCTGGTTCCCCTTCTCCTGCGCCGCCTGCTTGGCATCGAGCGCGCGCTGCTCGATGAAATCGGGCACGTAGTTGTCGGGGTTGGCGATCTGGCGCGGCACCCGGTCGCTCTCCGACCAGATCTCCGTCGGCTCCATCTGGCGCCGGTTGCCGAAGGCCTGCGGGGCGAGCCCGTAGCTGTTGTCCTGCAGCCGGTTCAGCGGATCGGTGCGCAGGTAATAGGCCTGCACATCGGCATCCGGATCGCCGCCTTCCATCGAGTTCTCATGCAGCCCGGCCGCGTTGAACGTATAGGCCGGATCGCCCGAGGCCGTCGCCGCCGCGCTGGCCATGCCACCGCCCAGCGAATGGCCGGTGTAGCGCACCTTGCCCGGCTGCGAGGCGCTGGCCGTGCGGCCGATCTCGTTGGCGCGGCGGTAGTATTCGGTCTCCATCCCCGCGCCCTGGCCAAAGTTCGAGCCCCAGTCCTCCGCCGAATCCGGCGTGGTGCCCTCGAAAGCCACGGTATAGGTCTCTTCGCCCGTCACCGGGTTGGTATGCACGAAGACATCGGCGTTGAAGTCGCTGTCGGGCATCGCCGTCAGGTCGTTCTCGCCGTCATGCAGCCCCAGCGCCTCGAGGTCGGCCTGCGTGGCGCGGCGGGTGTTGGCCGGCAGCTCGCCGCCCTCCCCGTCGAGATAGGCCGCGGCAGACATCGCCGCCATGTCCTGCGCCGTCTGGTTCTCGGCCAGCTCCCGCGCCAGCGTGTTGCAGATCGGGCGCGGGTTCATCCCCGGCATCCCGCCCCCAACCCCCGGCGCCACCAGGCCCGGCATGATGCCGATCAGCACGTTGGGCTGCCCTTTGATGATCGCGCCGCCCTTGGCGGTCGGATCACCCATGCGCGCGGCGGGCTGGTTCATCACCAGCACGTTGAACGCCCCGAACACGATCGCATCGACCGCCGCCGGGGGCGGGCCGATGCAGGCGCAGAGGTCGCCCATGCGGGCTTGCGGCAGGTTGCCCGTCAGCACCGTGACGGCGCAGGGCGGAATGATGGGAAGCCCCGGCGAAAGGGCACATGCGTGGTTGTCGCCAATGCGGGCGGCTGGCTGGCTCATGAGAATGTGTCCGTCATAACAATACCTCACATGAAGGCACTCGGACGGCTCATGTCAAGGTTGCCTGCCCTTCCGAGGGGCCGAAAACGTCATCACAGCCCGCGCCGCGGCGGCGGCGAGGGCTCAGTTGTTGCCCTCGGCGCGCTCCGCCTCGATCTCGCGCCAGCGGGCCACGTTCTCGTTGTGCTCTTCCAGCGTCTCGGCAAAGGCATGACCACCGGTGCCATCGGCCACGAAAAAGATGAACGGCGTGGTGTCGGGGTTCAGCGCCGCCTCGATGCTGGCCCGTCCCGGGTTGGCAATCGGCGTGGGCGGCAGCCCGTCGATGACATAGGTGTTGTAATCGGTGCGCGCCCGCAGCTCGCTCTGGCGCAGCCCCCGGCCAAGCGACCCCCGGCCCTGGGTGACGCCATAGATCACCGTCGGGTCGGTCTGCAACTTCATCCCCTGCTCCAGTCGGTTGACGAACACGCTCGCCACCTGCCCGCGCTCCTCGGGAACACCGGTTTCCTTCTCCACGATCGAGGCCATCACCAGCGCCTCCTCGGGGCTGTCGTAGGGCAGCCCCTCGGCCCTCTCGGCCCAGGCTTCGGCAAGGATCGACTGCTGCGCAGACTGCATCCGCTCCACCAGCACGGCCATGTCCGAGCCCCGGCGCACCTCATAGCTGTCGGGCGCAAGGCTGCCCTCCGCAGGCACCTCCACCGTGCCTTCGAGGAAGCCCGCCGCCTTCAGGCTCTCGACCACCTGCCAGCTCGTCACGCCCTCGGCCAGCGTCACCCGAAAGCGCACGTCCGCACCGGCGGTGCCCGTCGCATAGGCGTCCGGCGCCTCTTCCTCGGCCGGGTTGTACTTGGCAACCTCCACGTATTCCTGCGTCGCCGGGTCCAGCTCGCGCATCACCAGCTCGGCCCGCAGAACACCCACGCGATAGTTCACCTCGGTGCCGCAGGTGCTGCGCCCGGCGGTGGTGATGCTGTCGACGATCTCCTGCATCGACGAGCCTTCAGGCACCAGGAAAGACCCCGCCTTCAGCTGCTGCGTCCGGTCGGTGTACTCCGCGCCCATCCGAAAGATCATGCCGTTGCTGACCGCGCCGCGCTCCACCAGCTCGTCACTGACCGCGCCCATGTTGGAGCCGGGCCGCACCTGCAAACAGATCGCCTCCGCCAGCGGGCCGGGCCCGGTGTACTGCTTCTGCGCCCAGGTCACGCCCACGGCGAGACCGATCATCAGAACGATGATGATTGTCAGGCCATTGGAGGCCAATGAACGCCACATCAGTCGGTAACTTTCCGCAGGATAAGGCAGGCATTGGTGCCACCGAACCCGAAGCTGTTGGACAGCGCCACATCAATCTCGCGCTCATGCTTTGCATTGGCGGCAAGGTTCAGCTTGGGCTGCACCGCCGGGTTGTCGAGGTTGATCGTCGGCGGCGCCACCTGGTCGCGGATAGCAAGCGTCGCAAAGATCGCCTCCACCGAGCCCGCCGCGCCCAGCAGGTGGCCGATCGCGCTCTTGGTCGAAGACATCGTCGCCTTGCTCGCCGCATCCCCCATCATCCGCTCCACCGCGCCAAGCTCGATGGTGTCGGCCATGGTCGAGGTGCCATGCGCGTTGATGTAGTCGATATCCTCCGGGCTGATTCCGGCCCGCTTGATCGCCGCTTCCATCGCCCGGTATCCGCCCTCGCCATCCTCGCTCGGCGCGGTGATGTGATAGGCATCGCCCGAGAGGCCATAGCCGATCACCTCGGCATAGATCTTCGCGCCCCGCGCCTTGGCGTGCTCGTATTCCTCCAGCACCACGATGCCCGCGCCCTCGCCCATGACAAAACCGTCGCGGTCCTCGTCATAGGGCCGGCTCGCCGTCTCGGGGCTGTCGCCCCGCTTGGTGGAAAGCGCCTTGCAGGCGTTGAACCCGGCAATCCCGATCTCGCTGATCGGGCTCTCGGTGCCGCCCGCCACCATCACGTCGGCATCGCCCCACTGTATCAGCCGCGCCGCATCGCCAATCGCATGGGCGCCCGTGGAACAGGCCGTCACCACCGCATGGTTCGGCCCCTTGAACCCGTACTTGATGCTCACCTGCCCGCTGACGAGGTTGATCAGCGCGCCCGGAATGAAGAACGGGCTCACCCGGCGCGGGCCACGTTCCTTGATCAGCACGGCGGTGTCGGCAATCGAGTTCAGCCCGCCAATGCCAGAGCCGATCATCACGCCGGTGCGCAGCAGGCTCTCCTCGTCCTCGGGGGTCCAGCCTGCATCCTCAACCGCCTGAATCGCGGCAGCAACGCCGTAGAGAATGAAATCATCCACCTTGCGCCGGTCCTTCGGCGCCATCCAATCATCGGGGTTGAAGGTGCCGTCCGAGCCATCGCCCAGCGGGATCTCACAGGCATAGGTGGTGGCCAGATGGCTGGCATCGAACTTCTGGATCGTCGCCGCCCCCGACTTCCCGGCCAGGATCCGGCTCCAGGTCTCTTCCACGCCACAGGCCAGCGGAGTGACCATCCCCAGCCCGGTAATCACGACACGCCGCGTGCTGTCTGCCATCTGCTCGGCCCCCTTCGACTTCAACAGTCTGTTCTCGGTTGCCCTCAATTACACGGGTTTGGCGGGGGGCGGCAAGAGAGGTCAAGCGCCGCCCTGCAGCAAACTGCCCAATTCCGCTGCTACATGAACCAGTCGCCGCTTTGCGCCCGGAGCGCGTTTCACGCTGCAATACGGGCCGGAATTGCCCCGATTGCCCCGCGCAATGGCAGCATCAGGCCAGCATGACGGGCAATGAATTGCGCGTGAGCGTCACGGAGTGAACTTCCGAAATGAAATCCATCCCCAAAAAGCAAAACGGCGCCCGAAGGCGCCGCATTAATTCGTCCTGAGGCCCTGTGGCTCAGGCGGCTTCGGAGATGAACTTCACCGCGTCGCCAAAGGTCTGGATGGTCTCGGCCGCGTCGTCCGGAATCTCGATGCCGAACTCTTCTTCGAAGGCCATGACCAGCTCGACGGTGTCGAGGCTGTCTGCGCCCAGATCGTCGATGAAGGATGCGTTCTCAGTCACCTTGGACTCTTCAACGCTCAGGTGCTCGACAACGATCTTCTTTACCCGATCAGCGATATCGCTCATGAAATCTCTCCGTCAGTTTCCGGGCTTTACTGCCCGTCCGGTGTCCCTTGCCCCAAGTGTGGAAATCCCCACCAAGGCCCTGCCTGCCAGCGCCACAAGGCCCCGGCTGCTCGAAATGTGCGCCGCCTATAGCACGGTTTCCTGCGGACGCAAACGCTTTCCCAAGGGCGCTTTTTGCGCCCTTGTGCTCAGATCATGGCCATGCCGCCATTCACGTGCAAGGTGGTGCCTGTGGTATAGCCCGCCTCGTCACTCGCAAGATATAGTGCTGCAGCCGCGATTTCAGCGGCCTCGCCCATCCGGCCAGAAGGAATCTGTCCGAGGATCGCGCCCTTCTGCTCCTCGTTCAGCTTGTCGGTCATCGCCGTGGTGATGAAGCCCGGGGCGATGCAGTTCACCGTGATGTTCCGGCTCGCCACCTCGTAGGCCAGGCTCTTGGACATGCCCACGAGGCCCGCCTTGGAGGCGGCGTAGTTCCCCTGCCCGGGGTTGCCGGTGGCACCGACCACCGAGCTGACGTTGATGATCCGGCCCCAGCGGGCCTTCATCATGCCGCGCAGCACGCCCTTGCAGAGCCGGAAGGCGGCGGTGAGGTTCACCTCGATCACCTGCGCCCATTCCTCCTCGCTCATCCGCATGAAGAGATTGTCGCGGGTGACACCGGCGTTGTTCACCAGAATGTCGAGCGCGCCCATCGCCTCGATCGCCTGCTTGGGCAGCGCGTTCACCGCCTCGGCGTCGCCAAGGTTGCAGGGCAGCACATGGGCCCACTCGCCCAGCTCACCCGCCAGCGCCTTCAGAGGCTCCTCGCGGGTGCCGCTCAGCCCCACCGTCGCGCCCGCGCCATGCAGCGCCCGGGCGATCTCGCCACCGATGCCGCCGCTCGCGCCCGTCACAAGGGCGCATTTGCCCGTCAGATCAAACATTCCTGCTCACTCCTTGTTCAGCGAGGCCGCAGCCGCCGCCACATCTTCGGGCGTGCCCACCGCAACGGTGGCCGCCTCCTTCTCGATCCGCCGGATCATGCCGCTCAGCGCCTTGCCCGCGCCGATCTCCCAAAACTCGGTGACACCCTGCTTCACCATGAACTGGACCGACTCCCGCCAGCGCACCCGGCCCGTGACCTGCTCCACCAGCAGCGAGCGGATCGTGGTCGGGCTGGTGCGGGCGCTGGCCAGCACGTTGGCCACCACCGGAACCACCGGCTCCTTCATGTCGACATTGCCGAGGGCGCGGGCCATCGCCTCTGCCGCCGGACCCATCAGCTCGCTGTGGAACGGGGCCGAGACCGGCAGCAGCATCGCCCGCTTGGCGCCGCGCTCCTTGGCCAGCTCGCAGGCCGATTCCACGCAGGCCCGCGTGCCCGAGATCACCACCTGTGCCGGGTCGTTGTCATTGGCGGCCTGGCAGATGCCGTTTTCGCTCGCATCCTTCGCCACCGCTTCCACCGCGGCAAAGTCGAGGCCCAGAATGGCCGCCATCGCGCCCTCGCCCACCGGCACCGCCGCCTGCATCGCCGCGCCCCGCGCCCGCAGCAGCCGCGCGGTGTCGGCCAGCGTGAAGGTGCCCGCCGCGCAGAGTGCCGAGTATTCGCCCAGCGAGTGCCCGGCCACATAGGCCGCATCGCTCACCTTCACGCCCTCGGCCTCCAGCGCCCGCATCGCCGCCATCGAGGTTGCCATCAGCGCGGGCTGGGCATTGGCCGTCAGCGTCAGATCCGCTGCATCGCCCTCCCAGATCAGCGCGCTGAGCTTTTCCCCCAGCGCCTCGTCGACCTCCTCGAAGACCGCCGCCGCCGCCGGATAGGCGTCGGCCAGCGCCTTGCCCATGCCGATCACCTGAGCGCCCTGCCCGGGAAATACAAATGCCCTCATGGCCCCCTCCTTCGTTGTTTTGCCCGTCCTAGCTTGTCGTGCCCGCTGCCACAAGGGAAGCCCGGACCAGAGCGCTTACGCCCCAGCCCCCCGGTTTATTCTGTGCCGCTGCGCACAAGCACCCCTCGCTCAAGCCCACTACTCCCCGGCACCGCACATGGGTATCTATGCGTCAACAACCGGAGTCACCCCAATGCCCCTCGCCAATACGCCCGCCAGCTACGGCACGATATCCAAGAGCTTCCACTGGCTCACCGTGCTGCTCATCCTCGCCCTCTGGCCGCTCGGCTGGTTCGCCAACTGGTGGCCCTACGACACGCAGGCCGCCTTCGACACCAAGTTCCTGCTGTTTTCCCTGCACAAAACCCTCGGCGTCACCCTCTTCGTCATCGCGCTGGCCCGCGTGGTCTGGACCCTCACCCAGCCCCACCCCCGCCACATCTCCGAGAACCGCGCCGAGGGCCTTGCCGCCTCCACCGTGCACTGGCTGCTCTACGGCTCCATCATCGCCCTGCCAATCACCGGCTGGATCGAGCACGCCGCCTCCGAAGGCTATGCCCCCATCCTCTGGCCGCTCGGCCAGGGCCTGCCCTTCATCCCCAAGAGCGTGCCCCTCTCGGTGGCCTTCGCCCATATGCACGTGGCGCTCACATGGGTCATCCTCGGCGCGGTCGCCCTGCACGTGGCCGGCGCGCTGAAGCACGCCCTGATCGACCGTGACGGCACCCTCGCCCGCATGTGGTTCACCCGCCGCACGCCCCCCACGCCGCCCGCCGCCAAGGGCTACGGCCCCCTGCCCGCCCTCGCCGCCGCCGCCGTGCTCGCCGCCGCCATGGCCTTCCCCTTCCTCACCGCCGAAGAGCCGCACGAAGAGAGCGCACCCGCCGTGCAAAGCGAGGCAGATGGAATCCAATCCGAACAAAGCGAGGCAACCGAGGCCCCAACACCCCAAACCGCCGAAGCCGCCCCCCCGGCCGACCAGACCACCCCCGCAGACACCCCGCTCTGGCAGGTCCAGTCCGGCACCATCGCCCTGACCATCCAGCAGATGGGCCAGGCCGTCACCGGCGCCTTCCCCGACTTCACCGCCCAGATCGCCTATGACCCGGATGCCCCCGGCCCCGAAAAAGGTCAGGCCGATGTCACCATCGACATCGCCACCCTCTCCCTCGGCTCCGTCGCCGCCCAAGCCCAGGGCCCCGACTACTTCGACTCCACCCAGCACCCCACGGCCAGCTTCTCCGGCCCGATCATCGCCGATGACGCCGGCAATCTCTCCGTCGACGGCACCCTTACCATCAAGGGCCACAGCGCCCCCGTGCCGCTCCCCTTCACACTCACCATCGAGGGCGACACCGCCACCGCCTCCGGCACAACCACCCTCGACCGGCGCAGCTTCCACGTCGGTGACACCATGACCGACGAAAGCTCCCTCGGCTTCACCGTCGAGATCACCATCAACCTCACCGCCACCCGCGCCGACTGAGCCGGCCACACGGCACACAAAAAGGGCCGCCGGATCTCTCCGGCGGCCCTCTTCATGTCTGGCGCGTCAGGCTCACTCGGCCTTGCCGGCCTCCACCGAGATCTGCACCGCAACCTCGTCGCTCACCATCGGCGCGAAGGCCCCGAGGTTGAAGTCACTGCGCAGCAGCGTGGTGGTGGCGCTGAACCCGGCCCAGGGCTTGCCCTCCATCGGGTGCGCGTCGGTCTGACCGTTCAGCGTGGCGTCCAGCACCACTTCCTTGGTCACACCGTTCACCGTCAGGTCGCCGGTGATCAGCGCGGTATCCTCGCCGGTCACTTCGATCGAGGTGGAGGCAAAGCTCACCTCTTCGCCCGCGTCCCCACCGAAGAAGTCGCCGGTCATGAAGTGCTGGGTGCGCGCATCCCAGCCGGTGATCAGGCTGTCTTCGGGGAAGGTGACGCTGACGCTCGAAGCCGCAGGATCGTCCTTGTCCCACATGATCTCGCCGCCGAAGCCGGAGAACATCGAGGTGGTGGTCGAGAAGCCGAAGTGGTCGTAGCTGAACACGATCTGGCTGTGGCTGGCGTCCAGCGCGTATTTTTCGGTGTCGGCGACAATCGGGGTGGCGGCAACCGCGATGGCGGCGCCGAGGAAGTGGGATTTCAACACGTTATGGTCCTTTCGGGAGGTCATTCACTCCCCCGACAGATCGTATGCCGCAGTGCAGAATACAACATGCACCAGCGCACAGACCCTGTGGCAGCCCGCGCATGTTGTGCAGCGTGACAGGGCTTGCATTGCCCGCGCCGCCGCGCCTCAGACCGCCCTGCGCGTCCGCAGCAGGTCGGCCCCGATCCGCCGCGCCGCGCCCCTCAGCGCCTCGGGTGCGCCGCGCAGCAGCGCCTCCTTGCGCCCGCGCGTCAGCACGAAGAGCGCCCCGCGCCCGGCCCCGCCGTCCACGTCGATGCCCTCGATCGCGTCAAAGCTCCACTGCGCCACCAGCTGCGCCTGCCCGGTCGCGGCCAGCCGCCTGCGCCGCAACAGCCGTTTGTCGAGGTCCACCTCCAACTCCATCCGCGGCGCCGGACCGGGGCGCATCGCGAAGATGCCGCCCAGAACCACCAGCCCGGCCACGATGCCGAGCTTCACCACCATCCCCACGCCCACCGGCACCGCCAGCAGGCCGAGCCCGGCGAGGATCAGGCTGAAGCCCAGAAGCCGGCCCATCGCCTGCGCCGGGGCAATCTCGCCATCCTCCGAAAAAACATATCCCCCGCGCCGCTCCGTGACCTTCAGCCCGTCACGGGGCGCGCGCAATGCGCTGCCATGGATTTCGGTCGCAACCATCGCTCTGTCTGCCTCTTGTGTCGGGGCTTTTCGCCCGCTTGGCCCCATCTTGCCGCCGATCGGCGGAAAATTAAGGGGAAATCCGGCGATCCCCCGCGCAAACCCGGCCCCCGAGTCCTTTGCGCAACAGGGCCAAACCGGGCCGAACCCTCGCACAAGGCTTGCAACCCCGCGGACGTTGTGTAAAAGGCCACATCTCTTCGCAAAGCTATCCACAGCGGAGCCACTCGTGTCCGGGCCGCGAAGAGTGCATGGCCCGGCTTTGAAGCCCGCTCGAAACAAAAGGAACTGCCACATGCCGCTCTACGAGCATGTCTTTATCTCGCGCCAGGATCTTTCCGGCACCCAGGCCGAAGGCCTGATCGAGCACTTCTCCTCCGTTCTCGGTGACAATGGCGGCAAGGTCGTCGAACACGAGTACTGGGGCGTGAAGACCATGGCCTACAAGATCAACAAGAACCGCAAGGGGCACTACGCCTACCTGCGCACCGACGCCCCCGCGCCGGCCGTGCAGGAAATGGAGCGCCTGATGCGCCTGCATGACGACGTGATGCGCGTTCTGACCATCCGGGTCGACGAGCATGGCGAGGGCCCCTCGGTCCAGATGCAAAAGCGTGACGAGCGCGAACCGCGCCGCGAGCGCCGTTGATCCATAACTTGAGAAAAGGACAGTAAGCCATGGCTACCAAACCGTTTTTCCGCCGTCGCAAAGTGTGCCCCTTCTCCGGGGACAACGCACCGGCGATCGACTACAAAGACACCCGCCTCCTGCAGCGCTACATTTCCGAGCGCGGCAAGATCGTTCCGTCCCGCATCACCGCGGTGTCGGCCAAGAAGCAGCGTGAACTGGCCCGTGCGATCAAGCGCGCCCGCTTCCTCGCCCTGCTGCCCTACGCCGTCAAGTAAGGAGAGACCGCAATGGAAATCATCCTGCTCGAACGAGTCGCGAAGCTTGGCCAGATGGGCGAAGTGGTGAACGTCAAAGAGGGTTACGCCCGCAACTACCTCCTGCCGCAAGGCAAGGCGCTGCGTGCCAACGAGGCCAACATTGCCCGCTTCGAGGGCGAGAAGGCCCAGCTCGAAGCCCGCAACCTCGAGACCAAGAAAGAGGCCGACGCCCTCGGTGAAAAGCTGGCCGGCCAGCAGTTCATCGTGATTCGCTCCGCCTCCGACGCCGGTGCGCTCTACGGCTCCGTCACCCCCCGTGACGCCGCCGATGCCGCCACCGCCGAAGGGTTCTCGGTCGACAAGCGCCAGGTCGCGCTCGCCAGCCCGATCAAGGAGCTCGGTCTGCACGAGGTGCACGTCAACCTGCACCCCGAAGTCGAGGTGACCATCACCCTCAACGTCGCCCGCTCCACCGAAGAGGCCGAGCTTCAGGCCTCCGGCAAATCCATCCAGGATCTCGCCGCCGAGGAAGAAGCCGCAGCCGAATTCGAGATCTCCGAGCTGTTCGACGACATCGGCCAGGCCGCCAACGAAGACTTCGGTGACGAGCCCTCGCCCGCCGCCGAGGCTGCCGAAGAGGCCTCCGCCGAGGACGACGACGAGAACAACTGAGTTTTCACAGGCAAGAAAATGTCAAAGGCCGCTCCATCCGGGGCGGCCTTTTTCGTGGCGGAGAGTCATCAGGCCCCTTCGGCAGACGGCCAATGCAGGGTGGGTGAAATCCGCCACCGTCCCGCCGGCACGCTCTCCCTCAATAGCCCACCATCGCGAGCATCTGCCGCATGTCCTGCGTCACAAACATCCAGCCGCCCGCGCTCGCGGCCGCCAGCCCGCCCACCGCAACGCCCTGCAGGGCGCGCAGCTTGAACCAGCCGCGCCAGGCCTCGCGCCGCCGCGCCGCCATCACGCTGCGCCCGGCCACCATCAGCCCGGTCCCCAGCACCTCCGCCGCGCGGCGCAGCTCGCCCGTCAGCACCCGGCTCGGGTGCAGCCCCGGCTGGTCGCTCACCGCCAGACCCTTCATCGGCCGCACGAAGGCCTGCGGAATCACGAAGGCCGCATCGCCATCGCTCCACCCCTCCGCCCGCGCCCGCCGCACCACCCGCCGCAGCCGGTGCCGAAAGCAGAAGGCCTCGGCCCGGGTGATCTCCAGCGCCTGCAACGTGTAAAACCCCGCCTCGAACCGCTCCACCAGCCGCTCCATCGCGCTGGCAATCCGCACATCCTCGCGCGTGCCCATCCAGACTTCGGCGTTGAAAAGGCTCCAGAAAAGCCGCACCGCGTTCGAGCGGTCCAGCTCCCGTCGGCCCACCATCCACTCCAGCGCCCGCGCCTCCGGCGTGCCCTGCTGGCCTTCCAGCCCGCGGATCACATGCGCCCAGACCTCCTGGCTCTGACCGGCCAGCCATTCCGCCAGACAGGCCCCACTGTCCGTGGGCACCTCCTTGAAAAAGGCTTCAACCGTGCCGTGCTGCCCCATGCTCATGCTCCCGTTCCGCGAGTCGTTTGAGGGGCCATCCCAGCATTCCAATTGGGGCAGAAATGGGGCATCCGCGCCCCCGGCATCGGCAATTATCCCCCCTGTCGCCCCGCTGCCTCTCGCCAAGGGGCCGCCACCCTGCCACCCTCTGCCAATGACGACTCGCCGCACAGCCCTCGCCCTCCTCGCGCTCCTGCCGCTCGCCGCCTGCGGCAGCCCCTCCGAACCGGAGCCGGCAACCCGCGGGCCCTTCAACCCGCCGCTCTACCCGCAGGAAACCCCCGAGCTGCGCGCGCTCATCAACAAATATGCCAAGATCCACGACATGCCCGCCGAGCTGATCCACCGGGTCTGCATCCGCGAAAGCACCCACAATCCCCGCGCCCGCAACGGCCCCTATTACGGGCTGATGCAGGTTCTGCCCCAGACCGCCCGCACCATGGGCTTTCGCGGCGCGCCCTCCGACCTGCTCGATGCCGAGACCAACCTCAAATACGCGGGCAAATATCTCAAGGGCGCCTGGCTGGTGTCGGGCGGCGATATCGACGCCGCCATCGGCTGGTATGCCCGCGGCTATTATTACGAAGCCAAGCGCCTCGGCCTGCTCTACGAAACCGGCCTGCGCAGCTGACACACCCCCGTTACAACGCCGGGGCACACCGGCGGTAACACCAACACGAGAGGACCGCCCCCATGCCCATCACCCTGTCACGCCGCAGCTTTCTGGCCTCCACCGCCGCCGGGGGCCTCATCGCCCTCCACCCCTTCTCGCTGCGCGCCGCCGCCGGTCAGGCCCACCTCCGCCTGATGGAAACCACCGACCTGCACGTGCACGTCTACCCCTACGACTATTACGCCGACCGCGAGGTCGATACCGTCGGCCTCTCCCGCACCGCCTCCATCGTCAACGAGATCCGCGCCGAGGCCACCAACTCGCTCCTGCTCGACAATGGCGACTTCCTGCAAGGCAACCCGATGGGCGATTACATCGCCTACGAGCGCGGCATGAAGGAGGGCGACAGCCACCCCGTCATCACCGCCATGAACACCGTCGGCATCGAGGCCTCCACGCTCGGAAACCACGAGTTCAACTACGGCTTGGAGTTCCTCACCAAGGCCCTCGCCGGCTCCGGCTTCCCCGTGGTCTGCGCCAACATCACCAAGCCCGGCAGCGCCGAAACCCTGCTTGAGCCCTACGTGATCCTTGAGCGCGAAATCACCGATGGCGCGGGCGAGTCCCACCCGATCAAGATCGGCATCATCGGCTTCGTCCCGCCCCAGGTCATGAACTGGGACCGCAAGCACCTTGAGGGCAACGTCGAGGCGCGTGACATCGTCACCACTGCCCGCGCCCTCGTCCCCGAGATGAAGGAAAAAGGCGCCGACATCGTCATCGCCCTCTCCCACTCCGGCATCGGCTCAGCCGACGAGACCGACATGATGGAAAACGCCTCCGTCCCGCTCGCCGCCGTCGACGGGATCGACTGCATCCTGACCGGCCACAGCCACCTCGTCTTCCCCTCCTCCACCTACGCCGATTTTGCCGCCGTCGATGCCCAGGCCGGCACCATCCACGGCAAGCCCGCCGCCATGGCCGGCTTCTGGGGCAGCCACCTCGGCTTGATCGACCTGATGCTGGAGCGCGACGGCTCAAGCTGGCGCGTCACCGGCCACAGCGCCGAGGCCCGCCCGATCTCCAAGCGCGAGGAAGACCGCACCATCACCGCGCTGGTCGAGGACGATGCCGCCGTGCTCGAGGCCGTGAAGGCCGAGCACGAGGCCACGCTGGAATACGTCCGCCGCGCCGTCGGCACCACCGCCGTGCCGCTGCACAGCTACTTCGCGCTGGTGGCCGACGACCCCTCGGTGCAGATCGTCTCCAACGCGCAAACCTGGTACATCGCCCAGATGATGGAGGGCACCGAATGGGAGGGCCTGCCCATCCTCTCCGCCGCCGCCCCCTTCAAGGCCGGTGGCCGTGGTGGCCCCGAGTATTACACCGATGTCGCCCCCGGCGCCGTCGCCATCAAGAACGTGGCCGACCTCTACCTCTACCCCAACACCGTCCGCGCCGTGCTGATCGACGGCGCCACGGTAAAGGACTGGCTCGAACGGAGCGCGGGCATGTTCAACCAGATCGAGCCGGGCGCGCAGGATGCCACCCTGCTCAACCCCGATTTCCCCTCCTACAACTTCGACATCATGGATGGCGTCACCTACCAGATCGACCTCTCCCAACCGTCGAAGTACGGCCCCAAGGGCGAGCTGGAAAACCCCGATGCCAACCGCATCGTGAACCTTCAGTTCGAAGGCCAGCCCATTGATCCGGCGCAAAAATTCGTCGTCGCAACCAACAACTACCGCGCCGGCGGCGGCGGCACCTTCCCCGGCGCCGACGGCTCCACAATCATCTTTGAAGGCCCCGACACCAACCGCGACGTGATCGTGCGCTACATCGTCGACAAGGGAGAGATCGCCCCCGCCGCCGATGCCAACTGGACCTTCGCACCCCTCGAAGGCACCACCGTCCTGTTCGAAACCGGCCCCAAGGCCGCCGACTATGCGGCTTCGGTCAAAGGCGTCACCATCGAGCCCGCAGGCGACGGCGCCGACGGCTTCGCCGCCTTCCGCATCACCCTCTGATCCAGCAGCGCCCCGTCTCGGCGGGGCGCTACTTCTTGCGGCTGTTCTTGACCACCTTGCGCACCATCTTGCCAAAGCTCTTGTCGCGCATCCGCCGCTCCGAAAGGCTCTCGGAGTTGAACCTCTCCTCCGCCACCAGCTTCTTCCAGCGCTTGATCCGCGCCCCATCAATCTCGCCCCGCTCCAGCGCCGCCAGCACCGCGCAGCCCGGCTCAGTCTCATGGGCGCAATCGCGAAACTTGCAGCCCTCCCCCAGATCGCGCAGATCTGAGAACAAATCGCCAATCCCCGCCTCCGCATCGGTCATCTGAAGTTCGCGCATCCCCGGCGTGTCCAGCACCGCGCAGCCGCCGGGCACAAAATGCAGCTGCCGCCGCGTGGTCGTATGCCGCCCCCGCGCATCCGCCTCACGGATCGCCTGCG
The DNA here is from genome assembly GCF_024105635.1 of Oceanicola sp. 502str15. NCBI lineage: Bacteria > Pseudomonadati > Pseudomonadota > Alphaproteobacteria > Rhodobacterales > Roseobacteraceae > Oceanicola > Oceanicola sp. 502str15. The sequence goes on along the minus strand of NZ_WYDQ01000001.1, from coordinate 830,164 downwards.
TCTCGATCGCCTCATCCTTCGAAAGCGCGTTGGTCAGGGTCGATTTTCCCACCCCCGACGAGCCCATGAAGGCCACCGTCTGCCCCGGCCTGCACCACTCCGCCAGCGCCTCCGCCACGGCCTCGCCCTTGGCGTTCACAACCACCACCGGCACCCGGTCGGAAATCTTGCGCGCCTCGGCGGCAAAGCTTTCCGGGTCTTCCGCAAGGTCGGGCTTGGTCAGCACGATCACCGGCGCCACCTCCGCCTCCATCGCCAGCGCGATGTAGCGTTCCAGCCGGGCCACGTTGAAATCCTGGTTACAGGAGGTGGCGATGAAGGCCGTATCCAAGTTGGCCGCAATCATCTGCATCACCCGCTCAAGCCCCGCCGCGCGGCGCTTGATGAGGCTGGTGCGCTCCAGCACCCGGCTCTGCGCCGGGGCCTCGCGGTTCAGCATCAGCCAATCGCCCACCGTCGCCTCAGGCCCCGGCGGCACCAGCTCGTCAATCCCGTCGCCCACCACGTGCAGCCCGTTGCGATGCACCTGCGTCACCCGCACCGGCGGCGTCGCAACCATCTCGTCGGCATCGGTCTGCTGGGCAAAGAAATTGCGCCACCCCAGCCCCTGAAGCACCGAACCCGGCGTCTTGCCCGCCCCCGTCGAGGGGCTCAGAAACTGCGAATAATCCCGTGTGATCGGCCCACTCCCCGCGGCCCGCGCGCATTTCGAGCGGGATAGCCCGGTGTAGCGCCCCCGCGCGCCCCGCGCCAGTGCCTCACGCCGCGCCGAACTCTTCCAGCAGCGCCGTCACCTCCCGGTTCGGCGCACGGTAGCTGACCACGGTCACATCCACTCCGGCATTGGCATAAAGCCGGAACGCCCGCCGCATCGCCTCGGTGATCCACCATGTCTCGTTGCTAAAGGCCCTGCCCCCGAGCAGCGTCAGAAACACCGGCACCTCCAGCTTTGCGGCCAGCCCAAGCGTGATCTCATAGGCCTCTTCCAGCACAAGCCGGGCAAAAAGCTGCCACTCCCCCGCGCCGCCATAGGCCACCGGCAGCGCCGAGCAGTACACCTGATGCACCGCGTGCCCGCCGCCCTCCAGCGTCACCTCCGTGTCGCGCTGCAAACCCACCTCCAACAACCCGCGCCACTCATCGAACCGCCCCCGCAGCTTGTCCTGCACCGCCTCCAACCCGCCCGGATGGGGCAGCGCATAGCCATTGCGCATCGCCCAAAGCGCGCCGCCCTCATTGCCAAGCGCCCGCCCCAGCGGCGCAAGGCAATCAATCTGCCGCGCGCACTGGCCCGTAACCCCATCATGCTCCACAAAGTAATTCCGCCAGATCGTCCCGGCGGCACAGGCAATCGCACAGGCCGGTCCCTGCGTCGGGTCGCCCGCATAGCGGGTGATCCCCATGGCCGGCGTCACATCCGGCCCGATCATCTCCAGCAGGTTGAACTGCGAGGCCACCTGAAACAGCGCCCCCGGGTGCGCCAGATGCAACGCCTGCGCATCCCCCACCACCTGGCCAAACCGGCTCGCCCCCCGCTCCGGCACCGGCCCCAGCGCCGCGCTCGTCACCCGCTCGAGCACACCGGGCCGCATCACCCGCCCGTTCACCACCGAGCGCAGCGCGCCGCCCTCCACCACCAGCCCGCGCCGCACCTCCTGAGGCCCGCGCTCCGCAAACCCCGTCAACCGCTCGAAAAAATCCATCCCTCACCCCCCAATGCAAAAGGGCCACCCAAGCGGGCGGCCCTTCGCAATTCGGATAACCGGCAAACTCACTCGTCTTCGAGCTTGTCCACCGCCTCTTTCAGATCGTCCTTCGAAACTTCCTTCTCGGAAACCTCGGCCAGCTCGAAGATGTAATCCACAACCTTGTCTTCGAAGATCGGCGCGCGCATCTGCTGCTGCACCTGGGCGTTGTTCTTCACGAACTCGAAGAACTCGCGCTCCTGGCCCGGATACTGACGCGCCTGGCCCATGATCGCCTGGGTCATCTCGGCGTCGGTGACTTCGATCTTGTTCTTCTGGCCCATCTCGGCCAGCAGCAGGCCAAGGCGCACGCGGCGGGCGGCCAGCTTCTTGTGCTCGTCGGTGGTCTCGATCTCGGGGTGATCGTGGCCCTCGACCTCGGGATTTTCCTCGTGCCAGAGCTGATGCGCGATCTGCCCGGCCTCGGCGTCCAGCAGGCTCGGCGGAAGTTCGAAATCCACCAGCTTGTCCAGCTCGTCGAGCAGGGTGCGCTTCATCACCGCGCGGGAGGCGCCGGCATATTCGGCTTCCAGACGCTCGGAGATCTGGCCCTTCAGGGCTTCCAGGTCATCGGCCCCGAACTGCTTGGCCAGCTCGTCGTCGAGCTTGGCCTTGGCGGGCTTCTTCACCTCTTTGATCTTGCACTCGAAGACCGCGGCCTTCCCGGCCAGATGCGCAGCCTGGTATTCCTCGGGGAAGCTCACTTCCACGTTCTTTTCCTCGTCGGCCTTCACGCCCACGAGCTGCTCTTCGAAGCCGGGGATGAACTGGCCCGAGCCGAGCACAAGCGGAAAGTCCTCCGCCGCGCCGCCCTCGAAGGCCTCGCCGTCGACCTTGCCGAGGAAGTCGATCACGACCTGATCGCCATCCTTGGCCGCGCCCTTCTTGGTCTCGAAGGTCTTGGCCTGCTCGGCCAGCCCTTCCAGCGCCTCGGTCACGGCGGCGTCGTCGGCCTTCACGACCAGCTTCTCGAGCTTCACGCCCTTGAGATCCACTTCGGGGATCTCGGGCAGCGCCTCGTAGGACATGGAAACGACGACATCGTCGCCCTCTTTCCACTCGTCGTTGGTCATCTTCACTTCGGGCTGAAGCGCCGGACGGTCGCCGCTGTCTTCGAAGTGCTGGGCCATCGCACCGTCGATGGCTTCCTGCATGGCTTCGCCCAGAAGGCGCGGGCCGAACTGCTTCTTCAGAAGCGCCATCGGCACCTTGCCCTTGCGGAAGCCCTTCATCTCGACTTCGGGCCGGGCCTCTTCCAGCTTGCCATTCACCTTTTCATCCAGCTCGGAGGCCGGAATGGTGATCTCGTAGCCGCGCTTAAGGCCTTCTTTGAGGGTCTCGCTGACCTGCATCGTCTCGTTCGTCCTTTTCACTTCATGGTGCGGGTGGAGGGACTTGAACCCCCACGCCTCGCGGCGCCAGAACCTAAATCTGGTGCGTCTACCAATTCCGCCACACCCGCATACGCGAACGGGGGCCGCGGAGGCGCCCCGAAATTTCGCGCCCTTCTAACAGTGGGGCGCGGGGTTTGTAAGCCCAAAAGTAAGCACCGGCCCGGGTCGGAATTTTCTGGCCTTAAACCCTTTGTTTACGCTAGCGTGAAAGAAAAACGAGGCAGTTTCAAAAAGAGCGTCCCCATGTCTGACATGACGATGGGAGATCTGCGTCGGGCAGCGCAGGTGTTCACTCCCGATCTCGGGCCGGCGGGCATATCCGCTTCGGCCCGCATTCTCACCGCCGAGGGCGAGCGTCGCCTTGGCGAGCTGGAGCCCGGCGCGCGCATCGTGTCGCGCACCTCCGGCATGGTCCGGCTGGCGGGCCTCACCCGCTTCCGCTGCGAGGCCGTGCCCATCGCCCTCGCCCCCCACGCGCTCGGCAACGGGCGCCCTTCCGACCTCGTGCACGTGAGCCCGGCGCAAAAGCTGCTGCTGCGCGACTGGCGCGCCAAGCTGCTCTTCGGCAGCCCGGTCGCCCTGGCCCCCGCGGTCTCGCTGGTCGACAATGGCTACATCACCCGCACGCCCCGCCTGAAGGGCATGGAGATGGTGACGCTGGCCTTCGACGCCCCCGAAATCCTCTATATCGGTATGCTCGAATGCGCCTTTGAGCCCGATGAAGCCGCACAGGCCGCCTAGAACCGCCGTCATCCAAGCACCGTAATCCTCGGGCCGTCATCCAAGCACCGTCATCCTCGGGCTCGACCCGAGGACCTCCCGCCACGAGATCCCCGGGTCAAGCCCGAGGATTCCATCCCCTATCCAGCCTCCAGCCGCGCCAGCACCCGCGGCAGCACCTCCGGCAAATCCTCCGCAATCAGCCCCGGCCCGAAGTCCCGCGCGCATTCCACATGCAGCCAGGCGGCCGCTTCCGCCATCTGGTGCAACTCCGCCGAGAGCGGCGAGGCCGCCAGCCCGGCGATCAGCCCCGCCAGCACATCGCCCGCCCCCGCCGTCGCCAGCCACGGCACCTCGCGCCCCTAGGCCGCCGCATGAACACTCGCCGCGCCATCAGGCGAGGCAATCACCGTGTCGCCCCCCTTCAGCAAAACGACGCATCCCGCTCGCGCCGCCGCGGCCCGGGCGCGCTCCACCTTGGAGCCGGACCCGGGGCCAAGATCGGGAAACAGCCGCTCAAACTCCCCCTCGTGGGGCGTCAGGATGCAGCGCTCATGCAGCAGGCCGAACAGCGCCGCAGGATCGCCCTCGAAGCTCGTCAGCGCATCCGCATCCAGCACCACCACCGGCGCCCGCCAGTCGCGGTCGCTCTCGCCCCGCGCACAGGCCGCCGCCACGATCTCCCGCGTCCGCGTCCCCACGCCCAGCCCCGGCCCGATGACGAAACCGCTCACCCGCGCATCCACCACCTCATCGAACCCCGAAACCTCGCCCAGCCCGCGCAGCATCACCGCATCCAGCCGGGCCGCGTTCTCGATCAGCGCCGCCTTGGGCGCGATCACCGTCACCAGCCCGGCCCCCACCCGCAGCGCCGCCCGCGCCGCCAGCCGCGCCGCGCCGCCCCGGCCCACGCCCCCGGCAAAGACCGCCACGCTGCCATGCTCGTACTTATGCGCCCCGCCCCGATACCGGCCCGTCAGCTTCAGCGGCCAGATCCGCGCCGGCTCGGGCCGCCCCAGAAACTCCGGCACCACCAAACGCACCCGCTCGCGATCGGGCGGCAGCATGATCATCGCGCGCTCGCGGTCCCGCAGCCCGATGTCCACCACCTTCACCGCCCCGCAGAGCGACGGCCCGTGACCCAGGTAATGCCCCAACTTGGCGGCATGAAACGTCACCGTCAGCTGCGCCATGATGAGATGGCGCGGCATCTCCTCGCCCTCCGCCAGCGGGATCATCCCGTCATCAAGGTTCAGCCCGCTCGGGCCATCCACCGCCACCCGCCGGATCAGATGCCGCTGTTTCCAGCCGTCCGCCCGCTTCACATCCAGCGCCTCGGCCACCGGCTCGGGCAGTGGCCGCGTCAGCCCGGTGCCAAAGACCGCATCCACAATCAGATCAGGCCGCGCACAGCCCGACACTGCCGCCGCGCCCATCTCGGCACTCTCGCCGCCCCAAAGCGCCCGCATCCGCGCCGCATCGCCCGGCAAGGCGCCCGGATCGCCCCAGTGCAGCACGTCCACCGCCCAGCCCAGGCCCTCCAGCACCCGCGCGATCACGTAGCCATCGCCGCCGTTGTTGCCCGGCCCGCAAAGCACCAGCGCCCGATGCGCCGCGCTGCCCAGCTCCGGCCATGCCTCGAACACCGCCGCAACCACCCCGCGCCCGGCCCGCTCCATCAGCGCAAGCCCGGTCGCCTCGCCGGCTTCCATCGCCGCCGCCTCGATGCCGCGCATTTGTGCAGAAGTCAGAAGCTCCATGCGCCCCTCCGCCCGAAATCTTCGCAAACCGCCCATCCAAATAGCGACTTGCATATTTTTTCATCACACCCGAGAATTCCCCCGAGACGCAAACCTGCCCGTGCTGCGGCCCCGTTGCCGCCACTTGCGTAAAGTGTTCTCACCCCTAGCGGAATGGACATCAAGGGAGTCGGCCTGCCATGAAGAAGATCGAGGCGATCATCAAACCCTTCAAGCTGGATGACGTGAAGGAGGCCCTTCAGGAAATCGGCGTACAAGGGCTCTCGGTCATCGAGGTAAAGGGCTTCGGTCGCCAGAAGGGCCACACCGAGCTTTATCGCGGTGCCGAATATGTCGTCGATTTCCTGCCAAAGGTAAAAATCGAGGTGGTGTTGGCTGACGATCAGCTCGACGCCGCGGTCGAGGCGATCATGACGGCCGCCAAGACCGACAAGATCGGGGACGGCAAGATCTTTGTCTCCACGGTCGAACAGGCCATCCGTATCCGCACCGGCGAAGATGGTGAAGAAGCGCTCTGAGCGCGCTTCCCCCCTCGCCCGAGAAACTTTCAGCAAGGAGAAAGAGAAGTCATCATGAGCAACAAGGACGTTCTCAAGACAATCAAGGATGAAGACGTCGAGTATGTCGACATCCGCTTCACCGACCCGCGCGGCAAGCTGCAGCACGTCACGGTCATGTCCGATCAGGTCGACGAGGACTTCCTCGACGAGGGCTTCATGTTCGACGGCTCCTCCATTGCCGGCTGGAAGTCGATCGACAAGTCCGACATGAAGCTGATGCCCGATGGCTCCTCGGCCTACATGGACCCGTTCTATGCCGAGAAAACCCTCTGCATCCACTGCTCCGTGGTCGAGCCCGACACTGGCGAAGCCTACAACCGCGACCCCCGCGGCACCGCCCAGCAGGCCGAGGCCTACCTCAAGTCCTCCGGCATCGGCGACACCGCCTACATGGGCCCCGAGGCCGAGTTCTTCCTGTTCGACGACGTGCGCTTTTCCGTCGAGATGAACAAGGTGAGCTACCAGGTCGATGCGGGCGACGCCGCCTGGAACTCCGACGCCGAGTTCGACATGGGCAACATGGGCCACCGTCCCGGCATCAAGGGCGGCTACTTCCCCGTGAACCCGATCGACGACGCGCAGGACCTGCGCTCCGAGATGCTTTCGACCATGAAGCGCATGGGCATGAAGGTCGACAAGCACCACCACGAGGTGGCCTCGTGCCAGCACGAGCTTGGCCTGATCTTCGACAGCCTCACCAAGCAGGCCGACGAGCTCCAGAAGTACAAGTACGTCATCCACAACGTGGCCAACGCCTACGGCAAATCGGCCACCTTCATGCCCAAGCCCATCGCGGGCGACAACGGCACCGGGATGCACGTGAACATGTCGATCTGGAAGGACGGCAAGCCGCTCTTCGCGGGCGACAAATACGCCGATCTCTCCGATGAGGCCCTGTTCTACATCGGCGGCATCCTGAAGCACGCCAAGGCGCTGAACGCCTTCACCAACCCCTCGACCAACAGCTACAAGCGCCTGATCCCCGGCTTCGAAGCCCCGGTTCTGCGCGCCTACTCGGCCTCCAACCGCTCGGGCTGCATTCGTATCCCATGGGCCGAGTCGCCGAAAGCCAAGCGCGTCGAAGCCCGCTTCCCCGATCCCTCGTCCAACCCCTACCTCTGCTTCTCGGCCCTGCTGATGGCCGGCCTCGACGGGATCAAGAACAAGATCCACCCGGGCGAAGCCATGGACAAGGATCTCTACGACCTGCCGCCCGAAGAGCTCGCCGGCATCCCCACCGTCTGCTCCTCCCTGCGCGAGGCGCTCTCCGAGCTGGAAGCCGACATGGACTTCCTCACCGCCGGCGACGTCTTCACCAAGGACCAGATCGAGGGCTACATGGACCTCAAGTGGGAAGAGATCTACGCCTACGAGCACACCCCGCACCCGATCGAGTACAAGATGTACTACAGCTGCTGATCGCGGCAGGGACAGTGAGACACCAAAGGGGCGCTCTTCGGAGCGCCCCTTTTTGCTGATCGCTCCGTAGGGTGGGTGAAACCCACCAATCCGCCCCCGCCGCCCCCGCATAGGCCGGGGGAGCCCCAGCCCCCCAATTCTCCAACTTCGGCCTCAAAAACGGGCAAACCCGCCCCGCCACGGCGCGATTCCCCCCGAAAACCCGCCAAAACGCCCCGCCCCCGGCCAATCCCTTTGGCCCAATGCCCCCGCCGGTCGCACCCTGATCCTGACGGGCGCGCCATGGGGAGGGCCGCAGCCCGCCGGGGACCGGCCACAAGGGGGCACCGCCAATGTCAGAGCAAACCGCACTCATCTACGGGCTGGAAGACACGCCAGCCCCCGCACCCGCCGCCCTCGCGGCCTTCCAGCATATCCTCGCCTCCATCGTTGGCATCGTCACGCCCACGCTGGTCATCGGCGGGGTGCTCGGGCTCGGGCCCCTGATCCCCTACCTCATCGCCATGTCGCTCTTCATCTCCGGCATCTGCACCTTCATCCAATGCCGCACCATCGGCCCCGTCGGCTCCGGCCTGCTCTCGGTGCAGGGCACCTCCTTTGCCTTCCTCGGCCCGGTGCTGGCAGCGGGCTTCGCGGTGAAAAACGAGGGCGGCACGCCAGAGAACATGCTGGCGATGATCTTCGGCCTCTGCCTCGCGGGCTGCCTCGTCGAAATCGTGCTCTCCCAATTCATCGACAAGCTCGGCCGCATCATCACCCCCACCGTTACCGGCATCATCATCACCGTGATCGGCCTGTCGCTGGTGAAGGTCGGCTTCACCGACTTCGCAGGCGGCGCGCGCGCGGGCGAAAACCTCGGCGCCCCGGTCAACCTCGCCATGGGCGCAGTCGTTGTCATCGCCATCCTCACCATGACCTTCATCGGCAAGCCGATGCTGCGGATCTCGGCCATCATGATCGGCATCGTCGCGGGCACCGTGGTCGCCGCCGCGCTCGGACAAGTCGATTTCTCCACCGCCGGTCAGGGCGACTGGGTCGCCATCCCCCAGCCCTTCAAATACGGGATCGACTTCGACCTCGGCCTCTTCATCCCCATCGCCTTCGTCTTCCTGGTCACGGCAATCGAAACCTCGGGCGACCTCACCGCCAATTCGGTCATCGCCGGGCAGCCGGTGAAGGGCCCGCTCTACATGAAGCGGATCAAGGGCGGAATCCTTGCCGATGGCATCAACTCGGGACTGGCCGCAATCTTCAACACCTTCCCCAACACCACGTTTTCGCAGAACAACGGCGTCATCCAGATGACTGGCGTCGCCTCCCGCCACGTCGGCCTCTACATCGCCGGCATCCTCGTGGTGCTGGGCTTCTTCCCGGTCATCGGCCAGATCTTCCTGCTGGTGCCCAAGCCGGTGCTCGGCGGCGCGACCCTCGTGCTCTTCGGCACCATCGCCGTCGCCGGCATCCGCATCCTCGCCACACAGGAGATCGACCGCCGCAAGGTCTATATCATGGCCGTCAGCTTCGGCCTCGGCCTCGGCGTCACCCTCGTGCCCGACGCCACCCAGCACCTGCCGCCCTTCATCAAGCAGGTCATCGCCACGCCGATCACCCTCGCAGGCCTCTCCGCCATCATCCTGTCGCTGGTCATCCCCGACACCAGCCAAGACGCCGCCGTACCTCCCGTGCAGGACGCCCTTCAGGACAGCATCGAACAGGGCATCTGAACCGGCACTGGCCTCCCCGCCCCCGCCATGGCACCCTCGCGGCACCCAACCCCGCGAGGCCCGCCCATGCTCCACCTTCTCCTCGTCGGCTCCCGCCCCGACGTGATCGCCCAAACCTGCGCCGCCCTCGCGCCCCGCGCCCGGTGCCACCCGGCCACCACACAGGCCGAGGCCGAGGCCGCCATCGCCGCCCACCCGATCGACGCCGTCATCATGGGCGCAGGCAGCCCGATGGCCGAACGCCTCGCCATTGCCGAGGCCGCGCTCACCGCCCACAAAGGCTGCGCCGTGCACCTCAAAGACAAAGCCTCCGGCCCCGCCCGATTTACCGCATGGGTCGAGGGGCTCATCGCCTTCCACGAGGCCGCGCGCGCGTAATGCTGCCCGTCCCGGCCGCGTCCCTGCCCCCGGCGCGCCCAACTAAGGCCAGATTGCCCTGCCATCACCCGCCCCAAGCAGTGAACAAAAAGAGGCAAAACACATGCCCCTTCCGAGCCGGATCGACGCCGCCCTCCTCTACCCCGCCCCGCCGGAGGTGGATTTCGAGGCCGTGGCGCAAAGCGTCAACGCCATCATGGCCCCCTCAGGCATCGCGCTGAAAACCACCACGCTGAAGCCCGGACAGGGCGCCAAGCTGCAAGCCGAGGGCCTCACCCTCACCCTCGCCATGGCCGGCAAGAAGCTCACCCAGAGCCGTCTCACCGCCGCCATGGCCTCCGACTACACCCGCCTCACCGGACTGGACGCGCCCGCCGAGGTCGCCGCCCACGGCGCCTTCATCGCCGTGGTGGCCGAGGCCAAGGGCTTCGAGGCCGGCAGCCAGGACAGCTTCGAAACCCTGCTCGCCCTCGTCCAGATCGCCGCCAGCCACCTCGCCATGGAGGCCGAGCCTCTGGCGATCCACTGGGGCCAGTCCGACCAGCTGTTCTCGCCCGAGCGCTTTCTCGCCATGGCCGACGTGCTGTTTCCGCTGCCGCTCTTCTGCCACCCCCGGCCCTTCTCCTCGGGCCGCGTGGCCGAGGGCACGCAGGTCATCGGCTTCCGCCTCGATCACGCCGAAGAGGTGCTCGGCCGCCCGCTGATCTTCCGCGAGGCCCCGGCCCGCCTGCCCTACCTGCTCGACCGCGCCTATGCCTTCATCGACCACTGCCGCGAAACCGGCCGCATCCTCGGGGACGGCGCGCAGTTCGGCGCCTCCCCCGGCGAGGTCATCGCGGTCGCGATGAAGCCCCCCTCGCCCGAGCACCCCCAGGGCCACATCGAGCTGACCCTGCGCGAGCGCGACGGCGTGTTCCAGCTTCAGCCCGATGGAGCGCACAACCCCGAGGGCCTGGCAGACGCCCGCCCGGAAACCGCCCCCGCCGGCCCCCTGCCCACCGGCGGCAAGACCGGCAACGCGGTCGATGATTTCTTCTCCACCCCCGACAGCACCTCCCTCGCCCGCGTCAGCACGAGTGCCAGCACCGGCACCCCCGCGCTCAACGGCCTGGGTGGTGGCGGCGGCGCGGCCCTCGCCGCCCCCGGCGGCATCGACGCCCTGCGCGAGGCCTCCCGCGAGCGGCTCGACCGCGAAAAGCGCCGCTCGGACGGAAACGTAAAGAACATGCAGCTCGTCGGCTTCCTCTTCGGCGCCGGCATCCCCGGCTGGCAGAGCGCCGCCACCTCGCCGGGCCTTCAGAAGTTCATGCCCTGGCTCGCCGTGGCCGCCACCGCCATGGTTCACCCGATCGCCGCCCTCGTCATGGCGGCCATCCACCTCGCCAAGCCGCTGCCCTACTACGCCTACGGCATGCTCGCGACCGTGGTGATCTTCGGCGCCGTCCTCACCGGCGCCGACTCCAGCCTCGGCTACCTCGACCTGATGCCCCTGCTGATGGGCGACGAGATGTCGATCTTCACCAGCCAGAGCGCCTACGAGCCGACCAACTTCGTCGCCCGCGACAACGCCCTCACCCCCGACACCCAGCCCACCGGCATCGGCACCCTCCTCGGCGGCATCTTCTGACCCCCGGGGCGGACCCCGTCCCGACCCCCGGCCGCTCACCGCGACAGTACCAACACGACCCCCGCCACCATCAGCATCCCACCCGGCACCATCTGCCGTCCCGTAGGGCGGGACTTGTCCCGCCACCCCCGCTTACGTCCCGCGTCCAACGCCCCCACCGGAACAGCGCCGTCACACCCCTCACCACCATCCGAACCCGAACCGGCAACATCTACCACCCCGTAGGGCGGGACTTGTCCCGCCACCCCGGCCGCCCACCCCCTCCAGACGCCCCCCCAAGCCGCGCGCCCCTAACCGCCCACCATATCCCTCTGCTCCGGCGTCAGAGCCCCCGCCGCCACCACCGTCGTATGGATCGAAAACAACGTCGCCCCGCTTTCCGGCATCCGCAGCAACCCCTGCCGCTCGCTCCGAAAATACCGCGCCTCCGCTTCCCATTCCTTCTCCGCCACCTCGCTGCGCGGCAAGAACAGCGTCGGGTCCGAGTGAAAATGCCCGTTCGCCCGCCACAGCCCCACGCCGGGGCGCAGCGCCCCCATCATCCGCTCCACCCGCGCGTTCAGATCCGCGCCATATCCCGGCACCGGGGCGTGAATGCGCAGCATCGCCCGCCCCATCTTCTCCGCCAGCACCCAGCGCGACGGAAAGCACAGCACCGCCCCCACCAGCACCTGCGCCCCCTCGCGCGGCTCCAGCAGGCAGATGTCCTCCGCCACCAGCCGCCCCAGCGTGCCCAGCGGATCGGCCCGGTCGATCTCCACCCGGCGGTCATCGGGGCAGAGCACCGCGCCGCCCTCCGGCCGCCACGCCGCCCGCTCCGCAAGATGCGCCAGCACCATCTCCAGCGCCTCGCCCGCCAGCGCCTCGCGCCCCGGCTCCAGCGCCACCACCTCGGCCCGCCGCTCGCGCAACAGCCGCTCGCGCTCCGCCATCTGCGCCCCATAGGCGTCATCCACCACCAGCCAGCGCGCCAGATCCATCGGCGCCACCCCCGGCAGCCGCCCGAAACCGGGCGGAAGCTCCCCCAGCGCCTTCTGCAGAATCGTCCTCATCCCCGCAGGGTGGGTGAAACCCGCCACCCCCACAAGCCGCCACAACCCGGCAACAATCCGCCATGTCCGCATTGTGACTTGGCCATTCCCCGCCGCCCCTTTACCCTGTCGGAAAGTTCATTTTACCGAGATGTTACCCATGCTCAAATCCCTCCTCACATCCGCCCTCCTCGCCCTCACGCCCGCCGCGGCCATGGCCATCGGCTGCGGCAACAGCGCCAGCGGCTTCGATGCCTGGAAGGCCGATTTCGCACAGCTCGCCAAGCAGAACGGCGTCGGCCAGCGTGGCCTCCAGGCCCTGGCCCAAACCAGCTACGCGCAGCGCACCATCGCCGCCGACCGCAACCAGAAGAGCTTCAAGTACTCGCTGCAGAAGTTCATGCAGATCCGCGGCTCCAACACCATCATCGCCCAGGGCAAAAAGCGCCGCGCCCGCAATGCCAATTACTACAACGGGCTCGAGCAGCGCTTCGGCGTGCCCGCCGGCGTCATCATCGCGATCCACGGGATGGAAACCGGCTTCGGCAACTTCATGGGCGACAGCAACGTGCTCAACGCCACCGTCACGCTGGCCTACGACTGCCGCCGCCCGGCCTTCTTCCTGCCCCACGCCATCGCCGCGCTCCAGATGATCGACCGCGGGATCATGTCGCCCAATGCCATCGGCGCCAAGCACGGCGAATTGGGCCACACCCAGTTCCTGCCCGGCAACGCCCTGAAATACGGCGTCGACGGCAACGGCGACGGGCGGCTCGACCTCAACAACCCCTCCGACGCGCTGGCCTCCACCGCCAACTACCTGCGCGCCAAGGGATGGCAGCCGGGGCAGCCCTACGGCGAGGGCACCCGCAACTACCGCGTGCTGAAAGAGTGGAACGCCGCCACCGTCTACCAGCAAAGCCTCGCCATCATGGGCACCGCGATCGACGGCTGACCTGCGTAGGGCGGGACTTGTCCCGCCTTCCGCTCCCCCGGCGCGGCCTTTTCCTCGCGTCCGCCCGGGGCTAGCCTGCCCGCATGAACGCCGACACCCTCATCGCCCAGCTCGCCCTCTCGCCCCACCCCGAGGGCGGCCACTACCGCCAAACCTGGGTCGAGCAGCCCGCCTCGGGCCGTCCCGCAGGCACCTGCATCTACTTCCTGCTCAAATCCGGCGAGCGCTCGCACTGGCACCGGGTCGACGCCACCGAAATCTGGCACTTCTACGCCGGCAGCCCCCTCACCCTGCGCCTGTCGCCCTCCGAGCACGGCCCCGCCACCACCCACACCCTCGGCCCCGATCTCGCCGCAGGCCAGAGCCCCCAGATCATCGTCCCCAAGGACCACTGGCAGGCCGCGCAGGCGGCACCCGAGGGCTGGGCGCTGGTCGGCTGCACCGTCTCCCCCGGCTTTTCCTTCGAGGGCTTCACCCTCGCCCCGCCCGGCTTCGACATCCCCGGCAGCTAGGCCGCCGGGTCACGCCCGGCCCCTCATCCGCACAAAAAAACCCGGGCCCACCTCCAGCAGGTGAACCCCGGCTATGCCGCCTTCTCGCGGAGCTGCCCTCACAGCCGCCGCAGACCACTCGGGCGACATGACTGCACGCCAACGCCTCAGCGGCAGCGCTTTGCCGTGTAAACCGACTTCGCCGCATCCCGCCGCAACGCCGCATCCTTCACCACGTTGCCGCCAATCTCGGCGGCCACGCCGGCAGCCTTGCCCCGCCCGATGAGCGCGCCCACCACCTGAAGCCCGGTGCCCTTCTCGCGCTTGCCCGCCAGCTTGGCGGCCTTCGAGTATTCCCGCGCGAGCGCCTTGCAGCTCTGCCGGGCGTATTCGCCAACCAGCCGCTGGTACTTCGCCGCATCCTCGCCGCGATAGCCGTGGCTCTTTGCGCTCGCCACAGGGGCCGCGCCCGCCTCGCCGGCCAGCGTGCCGCAGGCGGCCAGCACCGCCAGAATGGTTCCAAGAACTCGCATCATCCGTCTCCTTTCGTCCAGGTCCGTTACCTTGGAAAGAGAGCTATCCGAGCGCCCCGCCCGGGGTCACGTGACGAATGCCGTCATCAATTCGGGGCCGGTCTTGCAAGGGCGTCGGCGTGCGGTCGGTTAACGACCGCTCGTCTTGCAAAAATGCCGTATGCACAGGGTGTGTACAGGATGTGCACGCGATGTGCCTGTGACATCATTGCGGTTAACGCCCCGCCGCAGCGCGGCGCAACGGCATTCATGCAAAGCCCCCCGAAGGCTCCGAAATCACCCCGCCGCCCACTGCCGCCCGCACCCCTGTTGTGCCCGGCCAGGAGGTCGGCAGACCCTTGGCCACGCGCACCGCAAGGTAGGCAAAGGCTTGAGCTTCCAGCATATCTCCGTCCAGCCCCACTGCCTCCACCGGCTCCACAGGGCAGCCCAGGCCTTCCGCGATCATTGCCATCATCACCGGGTTCTTCCGCCCGCCCCCGGTAACGAGAACCCGCGCGGGAGGGGCCGGAAAATGCTGCTGCGCCAAGGCCACCGAAGCCGCCACCGCCGCCGTCAGGGTGGCCGCCGCATCGGCATCGGAAAGCCCCGCAACCTCTTGGGAAAGCGCGGCAAAATCGTCCCGGTCCAGAGACTTCGGCGGCAGCTTGAAGAAGTAGCGATGCTCGGCAAACCGCGCCAATACCGCCTCATCCACCGCCCCCTCCGCCGCCAGTGCCCCGCCCTCGTCATAGGGCAGGCCGCGCCGTGCACCCATGAGGTCGTTCAACGGCGCATTCGCCGGCCCGGTGTCAAAGGCCAGCATCGCCTCCGGCCCTTTGCCAGGGTCGATCCAGGTCACATTGCCGACCCCCCCAAGGTTGAGGAAAACCAAGGGCTTGTCGGCCCTGATGAACCGCGCCAGCGCGTGGTGATAGGCCGGGGCCAGCGGCGCACCCTGCCCGCCCATCTCCACATCGTTGCTGCGAAAATCCCAAACCACGGGCCGGCTCAGGGCCTCCGCCAGCACCCGCCCGTCCCCAGCCTGATGCGTCCCGCGCCCGCCCGGCTCATGGGCCAGCGTCTGGCCATGAAAGCCAACGATATCAACATCCTCGATGAATTCTTCCAGCAGCACCACATGGGCGGTCTCCGCCACCTCTGCCGCCTCCGCCACGCCCGGCTCCCCCGGCCAGCGCCCCAGCGCCGCCTTCAGGCTGCGCGCTTCCGGCCCCGAGTATTCCCGGTAACCGCTTGGCCCGAAGCCAAAAATCTCCACCCCGTCGGTCTCGATCACCGCCGCGTCCACCCCGTCAAGCGAGGTGCCGCTCATCGCCCCCAGCGCCCGCACATGGCCCTTTTTCAACATGGCCTTCCCCTCTTGCCTGCCTGCCAGTATGAGGGGGGCTCACAACCCTTCGCAACATGGAAAAGAGCGATGACCTACCACCCCAAATCGGACTTCATGGCCGTGATGATAGAGCGAGGCTTCCTGGCGGATTGCACCGACTATCAAGGCCTTGACGAAGCACTGGTTGCAGGCGTGGTCCCGGGTTATATCGGCTTCGACGCCACGGCAAAATCGCTGCACGTCGGCTCGCTCATCCAGATCATGATGCTCCGTTGGCTCCAGAAGACCGGCCACCAGCCGATCACCCTCATGGGCGGCGGCACCACCAAGGTGGGCGACCCGTCTTTCCGAGCCGATGAGCGCCCCCTGCTGACGCCCGAGCAGATCGACGACAACATCGCCGGCATCAAGCAGGTGTTTGCGAAATACCTCGATTACGAGGCCGAAACTCCGGCCCTCATGCTCAACAACGCCGAATGGCTTGATGGCCTCAACTACCTGGAATTCCTGCGCGATATCGGCCGCCACTTCTCGGTCAACCGGATGCTCTCCTTCGAGAGCGTCAAGTCCCGGCTCGACCGCGAGCAAAGCCTGAGCTTCCTCGAATTCAACTACATGATCCTGCAGGCCTACGATTTCCTCGAGCTCAACCGCCGCTACGGCTGCCTCGTGCAGTTCGGCGGAAGCGACCAGTGGGGCAACATCGTCAACGGCATCGACCTCACCCGCCGCGTCATCGACCAGCAGATCTTCGGCCTCACCTCGCCCCTGCTGACCACCTCGGACGGCAAGAAAATGGGCAAATCGGCCAATGGCGCGATCTGGCTCAACGCCGACATGTGCGCGCCCTACGAGTTCTGGCAGTTCTGGCGCAACACCACCGACGCCGACGTGGGCCGCTTCCTAAAGCTCTACACGGAGCTGCCCGTTGACGAATGCGAAAGGCTCGGTGCGCTAGAAGGCTCCGAGATCAACGACGCCAAGATCCGGCTCGCCAACGAGGTCACGACCCTCTGCCACGGCGCCGATGCTGCAAGTGCAGCAGAAGCCACCGCGCGCGAGGTTTTCGAGAAGGGCGGCGTCGGCGACGACCTGCCAACCCTCACCGTCACCGCCGCCGAAGTGGCCGATGGCATCTCGGTGGTGCAGCTCATCACCCGCTCGGGCCTCGCCAAAACCGGCAAGGAAGCCAAGCGCCTGATCGCCGACAATGGCGCAAGGATCGACGACGCGCCGCTCACAGATGCGGGCCTGATGCTCGACGCCGCCGCGCTTGCCTCGCCGGTCAAGCTTTCCGCCGGCAAGAAGCGTCACGCGCTCGTGGTGCTGGAAGGCTGACAAAACAAGATGTTACGGCGCGATCCTCACCCGGTCACGCCGTTAACCCATCTGCAAGCACTTGCAATGTTATAACATCACATTTACACCACCTCCGACTCACATCGGAGACTGCCATGCGCCTTGCCCCATCCCTCCTCGCCCTCCTCGCCGCCACCCCCGCCCTCGCGGAACCCAAGGTGCTGGCAGACCTCCCGCCGGTCCATTCCCTCGTCGCCCAGGTGATGGAGGGCATCGGCGCCCCCACCCTCCTCCTCGACCGCGCCACCTCCGGCCACGACCTCTCGCTCCGCCCCTCCCAGGCCAGTGCGGCGCAAGACGCCGACCTGATCTTCTGGATCGGCCCGGCAATGTCGCCCGGCCTCGCAAAACCCTTCGAAACCCTTGGTGAAAACGCCCGCATCATCGCCCTCATGGAGCAGCCCGAAACCCTCGTCATCGACAGCGCCGAGGCCGAGGCCCACCACCATGACGGCGAGGAAGGGCACGCCGATCATGACGACCATGAAGCCCATGAAGACCGCGCCGAGGACCACCACGACCACGGCCCCGAAGACCCCCACGTCTGGCTCGACCCGGCCAACGCCCAGGCCTGGCTGCCCCTGATCGCCGCCGCCCTCTCCGAGAAAGACCCCGCAAACGCAGAGGCTTACAGCGCCAACGCCACCCGTGCCGCCGAAAGCCTCGCCACCCAGTCCGCCGAGATCACCGCCACCCTCGCCCCGTTCGAGGGTCGCGAATATCTCGCCACCCACCGCGCCTTCGCCTACTTCGAAAGCCGCTTCCACCTCACCCCCGCCCATGCCCTCACCGGCATCGACGCCACCGCCGCCGGCCCCCGCGCCATGGAAGAGGTCCGCCACGCCGCCGAAGAGGGCGTCACCTGCCTCATTACCGAGCCCGAAACCTCCGCCGCCACCGTTGCCACCCTCACCGAAGGCACCGGCCTCACCGCCCATCCACTCGACCCGCTCGGGCGCGACATCGCCCCGGGGCCCGACCACTACGGCAAACTTCTCCAAGCAATCGCAGAGACTTACGCGACCTGCCTGAAGTAAGCCAAAGCACGATTGCGCGGCAGCGGCATCCCCCCTAACCTCCCTCAAAAAGGGAGGAACCGATGCCGTTGAACATGTCCCGCGAGGTCTTCGTCACCTGCGCCCTCACCGGCGCAGGCGGCACCCAGGACCGGTCCCCGCACATCCCCCGCTCCCCGAAGCAGATCGCTGAAGCCGCCCGCGACGCCGCCCTCGCCGGAGCCGCCTGCGTCCACGTCCACGTGCGCGACCCCGAAACCGGCGTGCCCTCCCACGACCTCGCCCTCTTCCGCGAAACCGTCGAGCGCATCCGCGACCTCGAGCCCGACCTCGTGATCAACCTCACCTGCGGTTTCGGCGGCGATGTCTTCTTCGGCCCGCCCTCGCAACCCCTTCCGATCTCACAAAAATCCACCGTCCTCTCCGCCGAGGAGCGCGTCGCCCACGTGGCCGACTGCCTGCCAGAGATCTGCACCCTCGACTGCGGCACCATGAACTTTGCCGAAAACGACTACGTCATGACCAACACGCCCGGCATGCTGCGCGAAATGGCCCGCGCCATGACCGCCCTCGGCGTGAAGCCCGAGATCGAGGCCTTCGACACCGGCCACCTCTGGCTCGCCCGCCAGCTCGTCGATGAGGGCGCAATGCTCGCCCCCGCCCTCGTGCAGCTCTGCATGGGCGTGCCGTGGGGTGCCCCGAACGATCTGACCACCTTCAACGCCATGGTCGCCGGCATCCCCGAAGGCTGGACCTTTTCCGCCTTCTCGCTTGGCCGCGATCAGATGCCCTATGTCGCCGCCGCCGTGCTGGCCGGCGGCCACGTGCGCGTCGGTCTGGAAGACAACCTGATGATTTCGCGCGGAGAACTCGCCACCAACGCCCAGCTCGTCGAGCGCGCCGTCACCATTGTCGAAAGCCTCGGGGCCCGGGTGATGACGGCTGGCGAAATGCGCGATAGCCTCGGCCTGGTGAAGAGATCACCCATTTAAACCGAATTTAAACTCTTTCGGAGATATTGCTCATGACCCGCAAGTTTCCCGCGTTTGTCGCCCTCGCCTGCCTCGCCACGCCCGCCGCCGCCGAAATTCCACCATGGGCCGGTTATTGGGCCGCCGATCCGGCCTGGTGCTCGGGCACGACCGGCGAGCAGGAACAGGCGCCGATCTACCTCGCGGACACCGAGTTCATGGGCTACGAAAACGGCTGCGACATTATCTCAGCCGCACCGCTTGCCGCCGGAGACTCCTGGGATGTGAACATGTCCTGCATGGGCGAAGGCGAGGCCTACGAGATCGACGCGATCTTCATGGTCGAAAACGACACCACGCTGTTCTGGTGGGATGACGGGTTCATGACCCATTTCACCAAGTGTCCGTGAGCGACGCGCCCAAGGCGGCCATCCTCGGCACTGGCGTCATCGGCGCAGGCTGGGCCGCCCGCTTTCTGCTCGCCGGGTGGCATGTCGCCGTGCACGACCCCGCTCCCGGCGCCGAGGCCCGGCTGAGCGCCACGCTGCAGGCCGCCCGCCGCTGCCTGCCCATGCTCTCCGAGGTCGCCCTGCCGCCCGAGGGCAAGCTCGAGATGACCTCGCTCGAAGCCGCCGTCGACGGCGCGTCATGGGTGCAGGAAAGCGCCCCCGAACGCCTTGATCTCAAACATGAAATCTGGGGCCGCGTGCTCGCGAAGGCGCCCGCCGCGGCCATCCTCGCCTCCTCCACCTCCGGCTTCACCCCCACCGCGCTCAACGGCGGGCAGGGCCGCATTCTCGTCGCCCATCCCTTCAACCCGGTCTACCTGCTCCCGCTGGTCGAGCTGGTCGGACAAGATACCGCTGCCGCGGCCCGGACCCTGCGGAGCATCGGCATGTATCCCCTTGAGATCGCAGCCGAAATCGACGGCCACATCGCCGATCGCCTGCTCGAATCCCTCTGGCGCGAGGCGCTCTGGCTGGTCAAGGACGGCATCGCCACCACCGAGCAGATCGACGAGGCGATCCGCATGGGCTTCGGCCTGCGATGGGCGCAAATGGGCCTGTTTGAAACCTACCGCCTCGGCGGCGGCGATGGCGGCTTTGCCCAGTTCCTCGCCCAGTTCGGCCCGGCGCTCAAGTGGCCCTGGAGCCACCTCACCGAGGTGCCCGACCTCGACGCCGAACTGGTCGCAAAGATCGCCAACCAGTCCGACGCCCAATCCGGCCACCTCAGCACCGCCGAGCTGACCACCCAGCGCGACAACAACCTCGTCGCCCTCCTTCGTGCCCTCAAGCAACAGGGCACCGCGGCAGGCAAGCACCTGAACACGCACGATAAATCCCTAGCGCCGCCGCCTCCGCCCCCCGGCCCCGAGCCGCTCGTCACCCTGCGCCGCACCATCCCGATCGACTGGACAGACTACAACGGCCACATGAACGAAAGCCGCTACGGCCAGCTCTGGTCGGACGCGGGCGACACCATCCTCGTCGCCATCGGCATGGGCCCCGACAGCCCCGGCGCGCAGGGCGCCAGCTGGTTCACCGTCGACAATCACATCCGCTATCTGGCCGAGGTTCACGCCGGGCAGGCCTGCGAGGTGCGCACCACGGTTCTGCTGGCCGAGGGCAAGAAGCTGCGGATGCACCACGAGATGTGGGTTGGCGAAACCCTCTCCGCCACCTGCACCCAGCTCTTGCTGCACATCGACATGGCCACAAGGCGCTCCGCCCCGCCGGCCCCGCAAGTGGCGGAAAAGCTGGACGAATACGCGAAAGCACACGCGCATCTGGCCGAGGGCCGAGCACGGCCTGAAGGTCCCTAAAGCCCCGCTATCTGGCGCAGCACCCGCCGCACCACCGCCGCATCCTCCGCCGAAACCCCCTTCAGCAACCCCGCGTCATGGGTCTCGGCCAAGCCGGTCAGCACCCCAAAGGCCTCCCGCCCCTGCGCCGTGAGCGAAAGCACCTCCCGCCGCCGATCCTCCTCCACGCCTTCCCGCGTCAAAAACCGCCGCGCCTCCAAAGCGGCCACCGCCCGGCTTACCTTGGTTTTGTGAATCATCGCCCGCTCGACGATGTCGCGCGCCGACATGTCGCCATAGCGCCCGAGATGAAACAGCACCCGCCATTCGGTGCGCAGCATCCCGTAGCGGGCCTTGTATTCCCGTTGAAAATCAAGGCTCGCAGCCTCGGCGGCCTGGTTCAGCAGGTAGGGTAGAAAATTTGTCAGATCAAAGCTCATACCCCTGTGATGCCCCTTGTTAGTTACATTTTCAACTATTATCACCACGCCAAGGAGGACGCGCCATGAACGATCAATCCAAGCCCGCAGGCCTCACCCAGGCCCCGAGCCACATCGGCACCACGCCCGGCTACATGCCCGGCTTCGCCAATGATTTTGAAACCGAGGCCCTGCCCGGCGCGCTGCCGCAGGGCATGAACAGCCCGCAAAAGTGCAACTACGGCCTCTACGGCGAGCAGCTCTCCGGCACCGCCTTCACCGCCAACCCGCCTGAGCGGACGTGGACCTACCGCATTCGCCCCTCGGTCAAGCACTCCCACCGCTACGAGCGGATCGACCTGCCCTACTGGGTCTCCGCCCCCAACGTGGTCGATAACGTCACCTCCCTCGGCCAATACCGCTGGGATCCCGTGCCGCACTCAGAAGAACCGCTCACATGGCTTACCGGCATGCGCACCATGACCACGGCGGGCGACGTGAACACGCAGGTGGGCATGGCGAGCCACATCTATCTCGTCACTGCCTCCATGGAAGACGCCTATTTCTATAGCGCCGACAGCGAGCTGCTGGTCGTCCCCCAGGAGGGCAAGCTGCGCTTCGCCACCGAGCTGGGCGTGATCGACCTGGCCCCTCAGGAGATCGCCATCCTCCCCCGTGGCCTCGTCTACCGGGTCGAAGTGCTCGAAGGCCCGGCCCGCGGTTTCGTCTGCGAGAACTACGGCCAGAAGTTCGAGCTGCCCGCCCGCGGCCCGATCGGCGCCAACTGCCTCGCCAACCCGCGCGACTTCAAGGCCCCCGTGGCCGCCTTCGAAGACCGCGAAGTGCCCTCCACCCTCACCATCAAATGGTGCGGCCAGTTCCATGAGACGCAGATCAACCAAAGCCCGCTCGACGTGGTGGCCTGGCACGGCAACTACGCGCCCTACAAGTATGATCTCAAAACATATTGCCCCGTCGGCGCAGTGCTTTTCGACCACCCGGACCCGTCGATCTTCACCGTCCTGACGGCCCCCTCGGGCGTGCCCGGCACCGCCAACATCGACTTCGTCCTGTTCCGCGAGCGCTGGATGGTGGCCGAAAACACCTTCCGCCCGCCATGGTATCACAAGAACATCATGTCCGAGCTGATGGGCAACATCTACGGCCAGTATGATGCCAAGCCGCAGGGCTTCGTCCCCGGCGGCATGAGCCTGCACAACATGATGCTCCCCCACGGCCCCGACCGAGACGCCTTCGAGGGCGCCTCCAACGCCGACCTCAAGGCCCACAAGCTCGACAACACCATGAGCTTCATGTTCGAAACCCGCTTCCCCCAGCACCTCACGGCCTTTGCCGCCAATGAGGCCCCGCTGCAGGACAACTACATCGACTGCTGGGTGAGCCTGGAGAAGAAGTTCGACGGAACCCCCGGAACCAAATGAGCTAGCGTGGTTGCCACCCCACCTTGCCACAAGGAAATACAATGCCCCTGATGAAATCCTGGGTCACTTCGGCCAACGCCGAAAACCACCCCTTCCCCCTCAACAACCTGCCCTACGGCGTGTTCTCCACCGGCGATGAAGAGCCGCGCTGCGGCGTTGCCATCGGTGACATGATCCTCGACATGGCCGCCGCCGAAGAGGCCGGGCTGGTGACGCTCTCCGACGTGCCGGTCTTCGATCTGCCGTTCTGGAACGAGGTCATGGAGCTTGGCCCCAAGGCCTGGGGCGAGCTGCGCGCCGCGCTCACCGAACTGCTCGCGGAGGGCGCTGCCAAGGCCAGCGTGGTCCAGCCCCTGCTGGTTCCCATGTCCGAGGCCGAGCTTCACATGCCCTTCCTCGTCTCCGAATACACCGACTTCTATGCCGGAAAGCAGCACGCCACCAATGTCGGCACCATGTTTCGCGGCGCCGAAAACGCCCTACCGCCCAACTGGCTGCACATCCCCATCGGCTACAACGGCCGCGCCTCCACCGTGGTCGTCTCGGGCACCGACATTCACCGCCCCAACGGCCAGCTGAAAGCGCCGGATGCCGATGCACCCTCCTTCGGCCCGTGCAAACGGCTCGATATCGAGCTGGAAATGGGCGCCGTTGTCGGCACCTCCACCGAGATGGGCCAGCCCGTAACGGTCGCCGAGGCCGAGAAGATGATCTTCGGCTACGTCCTGCTCAACGACTGGTCCGCCCGCGATATCCAGGCCTGGGAATACCAACCCCTCGGCCCGTTTCAGGCCAAGGCCTTCGCCACCTCGATCAGCCCATGGATCGTGACCACCGCCGCGCTGGAGCCCTTCCGCACCTCCACGCCCCAGCGCGAGAAGCCACTGCTGCCCTACCTCGAAGAGCCGCGCCCGGGCCTCTTCGATATCAAGCTCTCGGCGGCCATCCAGCCTGAAGGCGCGGCATCGGCCACCACCTTCTCCAACACCAACTACAGCGAAATGTATTACTCCGCCGCCCAGCAGCTCGCACACCACAGCACCTCGGGCTGCGCCATGACGGCGGGTGACCTGCTCGGCTCCGGCACCATCTCGGGTGCCGACAAGTCCAGCTACGGCTCGCTGCTCGAAGTTTCCTGGGGCGGCAAGGAGCCGCTGACGCTCGACACCGGCGAGACCCGCACCTTCATCGAAGACGGCGACACGCTCACGCTGGAAGGCCACGCCGAGGGCGACGGCTATCGGATCGGTTTCGGCACCTGCACCGGCAAGATCCTCGGGGCGGTCAAGTGGCCCTAACCCGCCCCCTGCCAGGCTTTCACCGCCTCCAGCGGGTAGAGCAGCATGAGCACGTTCAGCGCCAGCCCGTCGCGGATCATCCATGTGGTGAAGGCCTCGAAGGCCAGCGCCAGCACCACGCTCGCCCAGACCGGCAACTTGCGCGCCAGCGCAAAGCCCACCCACATGGCGGCAATGTCGCTGACCGAGTTCAGCACGGAGTCGCCATAGTAATCGAGCGAGATCGTCACGCTGCGGTAATGCTCGATCACCCTGTCGGTGTTCTCCAGCAGCTCCCAGCCCGCCTCGATCGCGGTGGCAATCGCAAAGCGCCAGCCCAGCGGCAGCTTCCACGCCACCAGCCAGAGCAAGCCGTAAAACAGCAGCCCATGGATGATATGGCTCGGCGTGTACCAGTCGGTGATGTGCTGCGAGTTCTCGCTCGACACCACCGTGCCATGCCAGAGCTTCACATACCCGCACTTGCAGATCGGCTCGCGCCCCCACCACAGCAGCACCGCCGCCATCGCAACAGTGACGGCCAGCGCCACCCAATACCCGTAATGCACCCGTTTCATGGCCCGAGCAAAGCACATCCCGCCGCGCCGGTCCATCGCCCAACCACCTCATTTTCTTGCTGAAAATACTCCCGCCGGAGGCCTCGTATCTCTGGCGCAACGACCAAAGGAAACACACCATGGCCAAAGCCTTCGCCTCCGCCGGAGACATGAGCGAAAAGACAATCAGCTTCACCGAAGTCGGCGAGGGCCTCTATGCCTTCACCGCCGAGGGTGACCCGAACTCGGGCGTCATCATCGGCGACGAGAGCGTGATGATCGTCGAGGCCCAGGCCACCCCGCGCCTTGCGAACAAGGTGATCGACTGCGTGCGGAGCGTCACCGACAAGCCGATTTCCCATGTGGTGCTGACCCATTACCACGCCGTGCGCGTCCTCGGCGCTTCCGCCTTCGGGGCCGAGCAGATCATCATGTCCGACACCGCCCGCGCCATGGTGGCCGAACGCGGGCAGGAGGATTGGGACAGCGAGTTTGATCGTTTCCCCCGCCTCTTCGAGGGCCATGAGAGCATCCCCGGCCTGACCTGGCCCACCACCACTTTCACCGGCAAGATGAGCGTATTCCTCGGCAAGCGCCGGGTCGACCTGATGCAGCTCGGCCGGGCCCATACGGCAGGCGATATCGTCATCCACGTGCCCGACCAGAACGTCATGTTCACCGGCGACATCGTCGAATATCATTCCGCCTGCTACTGCGGCGACGGGCACTTCGGCGACTGGGGCAAGACCCTCGACGCCATCAAGGCCTACGATCTCGACGCCATCGCGCCGGGCCGGGGCGATGCGCTGATCGGCTCCGAGATGGTCAACGCCGCCATCGAGAACACCCGCGATTTCGTCGCCTCCACCTACGCCCCCGCCGCCAAGGTTGCCGCCCGTGGTGGCACGCTTAAGGAAGCCTGGGACGCCATACGCGCCGCCTGCGACCCCAAGTTCGCCGATTACGCGATCTACGAGCACTGCCTGCCCTTCAACGTCGCCCGCGCCTTCGACGAGGCCCAGGGCATCGACACGCCCCGCATCTGGACCGCCGAGCGCGACAAGGAGATGTGGGCGGCGCTGCAAGGCTGAGCCGCGCCGCAGGGAGGACACCATGATCCAGGATCGCTACCAACTCGCCCACCGGCTCTACCCCTATGCCCGAAGCGCCGATCAGGACGCGCCCGCCCCGGTGCGCCATCCGGTTGTCGTGATCGGCGGCGGTCCCATCGGCGTGGCCACGGCGCTTGATCTCGGGCTTCAGGGCCTGCCGGTGGTGCTGATCGACGATCACGAGGGCGTGGGACAGGGCTCTCGCGCCATCTGCTTTTCGAAGCGGACCCTCGAGATCGCTGATCGTTACGGGCTGGGCGAGACGGCGCTCGCAAAGGGTGTGGTCTGGAACCTCGGCAAGGTCTTCCATGAAGATCGCAAGGTCTTCGAGTTCAACCTGCTTCCCGAGGAGGGCCACAAGTTTCCGGCCTTCATCAACCTCCAGCAGCCCTATTTCGAGAAGTTCCTCGTGGAGCGGGTCCGCGAGGCCAATGCCGCCGGCGCTCGGATCGACCTGCGGGGCCGCAACCGGCTAGAGGGGATCACCCCGCAGGCCGGCCATGTCACCCTCGACATCGCCACGCCCGAAGGCCCCTACCAGATCGAGGCCGATTATGTCGTCGCCTGCGATGGTGCCGGCTCGCCAACCCGTAAGTTGATGGGGCTCGACTTCGAAGGCCGGGTTTTTCAGGACAGCTTCCTCATCGCCGACATCACCATGTCTGCCCCCTTCCCCACCGAGCGCTGGTTCTCCTTCGAGCCCGCCCATGGCGCCGGGGCCTCCACCCTGCTGCACAAGCAACCCGATGGTGAATGGCGCGTGGATTTCCAGATCGGCTGGGATGTGGACCGCAAGGAGGAACTGAAGGAGCAGAATGTGCGCCGCCGTCTCGACGCGATGCTCGGCCCGGAGGTTGAATATCAGATTGTCTGGACCTCGATCTACACCTTCCAATGCCGACGGATGAAGGCGTTCCGCCATGGCCGCGTGCTCTTTGCCGGGGACTCCGCCCATCAGGTCAGCCCCTTCGGCGCGCGCGGGGCGAATTCGGGGATGCAGGATGTCGACAACCTCGGCTGGAAGCTTGGCATGGTGCTGCGTGGCGAAGCGCCCGATGCCCTGCTCGACAGCTATTGCAGCGAACGCCGCCACGGGGCCGATGAGAATATCCTGAACTCCACCCGCTCGACCGACTTCATCACGCCGAAGTCGCCGGTCAGCCACATGTTCCGCAACGCCGTGCTCGACCTCGCGGAGCATCACCCTTTCGCCCGCCCCTTGGTCAACTCGGGCCGCCTGTCGCTGCCCTGCGTCTACGATGACGGCCCGCTGAACGGTGCCGACGCTTTGCCCGGCGGCCCCGAGCGCTCCCGTCCCGGGGCGCCCTGCCCCGATGCACCGCTGGGCGATGGCTATCTGCTGGAGCTTCTCGCGTCCGGGGGATTCACGCTACTCTGTATCAACTGCGAAGGGCCCGAATTGCCAGGAGACTTGCCCGATGCCATCGCGGTGCAGGCTGTCACCGCTCAAATTGGCCCCCTCGCCGAGCGATACCTCGGGAATGCCTCTCAGGCCATCTACCTCATCCGCCCGGACCAGCACGTTGCCGCCCGCTGGCACACCGCCAGCGCGGACGAGCTCCGCGCCGCCCTGCACCACGCCCTTGCGATGGAGTGATTCATGCTCAACACCGACCCGAACATTGCCGATCCCGACGGCTTCTATGCCGAGCTGATCGCCACCCATGAAGGCTGCAGTGAAGACCAGAGCGCCGCGCTCAACGCGCGGCTTGTGTTGCTGCTGGCCAATCACATCGGAGATCGGGAGGTGCTGCGCGAGGCGCTTTCGGCGGCTCGCGCAGCGATGCGCTAAGAGGCCTGCGTCACATCAACGGGCGCACACGCGGGCCTTCGTCATCGAGCTTGGCGATCTTGCGCAGTGTCGGAATGTCATGCAGCGTAAGCCGCCCGCCTCGCCACGTCGCCAATTGCCGTTCCCGCAGCTTGGCGAGGCTCTTGTTGGTGTGTACCAGCGACAGGCCGAGCGCATCCGCAAGATCCTGCTGGCGGTAGGGCATCATCATCTCGCCGTTTCGCGTCATTCCCAAGGCGTCACAGCGCTGGTGCATCTTCAGCAGCGCCCAGGCAATCGCCTCAACCGCGTTGCGTTGGCCGACACTCAGCAGGGCCTCGCCCATGAAGTGCTCCTCTTCGGCGGCAATCCAGGTCACGTCGAAGGCCCGCTCGGGGTGAGAGCGGAAGAACCCCCAAAGCGCGTTGCGATCAAAGACGCAGAGCGTCATCGCGGTGCTGGCCTCCACCGAGTGCCCCATCTCGCCCATCACGGCGGCCTGAAGGCCGAGGAAGTCGCCGGGAAAGACGAAATTCACCACCTGGCGCTCGCCGCTTTCCAGCAGCTTGTAGCGCAGGCCCATACCACGAAGTGCGGTGTAAAGCTGGGGGCTGTTGGAGCCTTCCATCAAGATCGGCGTGCCCGGCTCAACCGTCAGCTCACCGGCCTTGAACTCACTCATGAATTGCAATTCGCGGGCCGAAAGCTGTTTGAACAGGGATCTCTTGTGCAGCGGGCAATGCTCGCAATCGGTCGCCATCTGTCAGCTCCTCCGGCCTGTGTTCTGCCCCGCTTGCATTCCGAACAGGAAGGCCTGCGCCAACCCGAAGGGATCGGCCTTGGCAGGGCCGTGTGCCGGTTTGGCAGTATGGTGTGTGGCGGCATGGTGTGAGGCGGGCCGTACACGGGACAGCCCGAGCAGGATGAAGCCGAGCGCAAACCAGATCGCGCCCACAATCAGCGCCGCCGTCTGGGTGGACGTGGTTTCCACCAGAAAGATCCAGCCGGCGACTGTCAGAAAGGCCGCACCGACCAGAAAGCACAGCCCCGCGCCCAGCGAAAAGCCCGCCCGGCGCAGACCCTGCGCCAGGCTCAGTTTCAAAGCCTGCAACATGTTATTTCCGCGACGCGAAATGACCGACCAAAAAGCCCACGGCTGCCGCGATGCCCAGCGCCGTTGCCGGGCGTTCCACGACAAAGTCGTTGGCCTTGCCATAGGCGAACTCAGCGTTCTGCTTCATGTAGTCGGCGCCTTCCTGGGCCTTCGCTTTGGCGTCGGATGCCTTGGTGCGCGCGTAGGATTGGAACTCGGCACCCTTCGCGCGACCAAGGTCGGCGACAGCGCCGGTGAGCCCTGCGATATCGGCTTTCAGGGCTTCGATCTGGGCCGAGATTTCGTCGGACGGGCTGCTGGTGTCGGTCGTCTTGGCCTGTGCCATGTGACGTCTCCTTTTAAATTCCATTGTGTCATTCGACAATTCAACCGGCAGCCCTCTCAAAGGTTCCGGAGAAGTCGTGAAAATAATTCGCGGAACCGTCTCTGGGGATGGCGTGTTGTGAATGCAAGATCGGGAAACAAAGAATTCCCGACCACAGTGAACTGAAAGGAAATCAACCATGCTTGGATGGGCTCTTACCTTCCTCGTGATCGCCCTGATCGCCGCTCTGTTCGGCTTCGGTGGCATCGCAAGCGCCAGTGCCGGTATCGCGCAGGTGCTCTTCTTCGTGTTCCTCGTGCTCTTCGTGGTGGCCATGGTCGCCCGGGCAATGCGCGGACGCACGCCGTAACAGATGTGCACATCGCACGATCGAAGGGGCGCCTCAGTGGCGCCCCTTTTGCTGTTTGCACCGGTATCGCGCGTCACCCTATGAAGGATCGCCGAGGATTTTGTTTCCCGCAACGGCGGAAACATGCCGAATGGCACGGCGTTAAAGGGGCGCTCTAACGCGCAAATTGAAAAATTGTTCCACAACACTTCCGTTTATTTCGCCGGAACATTCCCCCAATTCCTCAGTTCTCTCCCCACAAGCGGCAAAGACACGAGCCGCAATTTCTGAAACCAGAAATCCGGAGAGACCAAAATGAAACGCATTCTTGCAACGACCGCTCTTACGGCGTCGCTGGCGATGCCTGTCTTCGCGCAGGACACCACGGCACCCGAGACAAACACGGCCCCCGAGAACGGTGGCTTCATCCAGACTGCAGACCCGCAGGACGTGATGGCCAGCGACTTCATCGGCAAGCGCGTCTACGCGATGTCGGAAGACGCCGCTGTCGCCGAAGAAGGTGTTGCCGAGGCAGACGCTGCCTGGGAAGACATCGGTGAAGTCAGCGACGTGATCCTCGCCCGCACGGGTGAAGTGGAAGGTGTGATCGTCGACGTAGGCGGCTTCCTCGGCATCGGCGAAAAGCCGGTTGCCCTCACCATGGACTCGCTGAACCTCGTGCCCGACAGCAACTCGCCCGGCACCTACTTCGTGACCATCTCCTCCAGCCGCGAAGCGCTGGACCAGGCCCCGGCCTTCGAAGCCACCCAACCTGCCGAGATGGAGCAGGCCGAAGCCGCTGACGGCACCGTCGCCACCCCGCTGGAAGAAACGCCCGGCGAAGAGGTCGACATGGCCGAAGGCGACGACGTGACCGCCGATCCCATGGCCGCCGATCCGAACTCCTCCGAGGAGATGACGGAGATGGCTGAAGCCGGCGACAATGCCGCCGACGAAGCCGAAGCGGAGATGAACGAAGAAGTTGCCGACGCAGAAGCCACCATGGAAGAGGCGGGTGATACCGCGTCCGAAGAAATGGCTGAAGCAGGCGACGCCATGGAAGAAGCCGGCGACGAAGCTCAGGAAGAAATGGCCGAAGCCGGTGAGACCGTCGAAGCCGCGGGCGATGAAGCCCAGGAAGAGATGGCTGAAGCTGGTGACACCGCCGATGAGTCGATGATCGCTGAAGAAGAAGTGGCCGAAGGTGACGCAGCCGAAGAGACTGTTGCTCCCGAAGCCGCAGAAACCGACATGGCCGAAGCTCCTGCCGACGACGCCGGCACCATGGAAGGCTTCACCCGTGACGGCTACTCGGAAGTGATGGTCACTGAACTGTCGTCCGAAGACCTGAGCGGCCTGCCGGTCTACGACTCCGAAGACAACCGCGTTGGCGAGATCTCCGAAGTCCTGATCTCCTCCGATGGCATGGTGACGGACGCCGTGATCGACGTTGGCGGTTTCCTCGGCATTGGCGAAAAGCCGGTTGCCATCAGCTTCGACGGCATCTCGCTGCAGAAGCAGGCTGAAGGCGACGACCTGCGTGCCTACGTCAACACCACCGAGGAGCAGCTGAAGAGCTTCCCCGAATATGAGGGTGGCTGACACCACCAAAAGCAGAAACGCTCCCTATGGGGGGCGTTTCTAGCGTGCTATATACTGCCCGGCACCGGCCAGACCGGTTGCCGGGCAGATTTCATCGTGAGCGGCCATTTCGACCCAGCCGGATCGCCAGTTATCCCTCGTTCCCTTGCCACCGAGGAGTCACCAGAACATGACAAGCTCCCGCTTCGTCACCATGCCGTTGGCGATCATCGCCGCCATTCTCACGGTCGCCGCGATGAAGGTCGCCGCGCCCCTGCTGGCGCCGATGGTGCTGGCGCTCATCACCGGGGTTATTCTGTCACCCGCCATCGCCTTTCTATTGCGCCTTGGCCTGCCGCGATCTGCCGCTGCAGGTGGGGTGCTGGCCTTCGTGCTCGTTGCTTTCACCGTTCTAGCCCTGCTGTTCGAGCCCGTCCTCTGGCGGGCACTGGAGCAGCTGCCGTTTGTCTGGCAGGAGTTGCAGGAGACCCTGCGCCAATTCCAGGATGCCCTGCGCGGCCTCAACCAGATGACGGAGGACGTGAAGGAGGCAATCAGCCCCGACGCGGTGCCCGGCATGGCCGGAGCCGACAACGGCGGCGAGAGCGCCGTCGCCCTGCCCTCGGCCATCGACGCCATCGCCCTCGCCCCGACGATCGCGGCACAGCTGATGATCTTTACCGGCGTCCTGTTCTTTTTCCTGTTCACGCGCGACAGCGTCTACACGTGGGGGGCGAAGGCCCTGGGCGGGCGTGCAGGCAGCGAGCGCGAGCGCTACAAGTCTTCGCTCATGGCCGCCGAGCATATGGTTTCGCGGTATTTCATCACCATCACCCTGATCAATGCGTGCCTTGGTGTGGCCGTGGCCGTGGCGATGACCCTGCTTGGCATGACCTCGCCCATCCTCTGGGGGGTGGCTGCCTTTGCCGTCAACTTCGTGCCCTACCTCGGCCCCGCGATCTTTGCGACGGTGCTGCTGCTGGGCGGGATCGTGTCGTTTGACGGGGTGATGGCGGTCATGCCGGTGGGGATCTACCTTTGCATGAACGTGACCGAGGGCCAGTTCGTTACGCCCTCGCTCGTCGGCAAGACGCTCAAGGTGAACCCACTGCTCATCTTCCTGTCGCTGGTGTTTTTCCTGTGGGTCTGGGGCCCGCTGGGCGGCTTTGTGGCCATTCCGGTGCTGCTCTGGCTGCTTCTGGTCGCCGATCTGATGAAGCCGGACGAAGCGCTGATGGCGGTGGCCAAGCAGCGTCAGGCCGAGGAGTTGGAACGCGAAGAGGAACACCAGCAAGCCCAAGCCGCCCGCGCCGCGGCGAGCGAATAGACGGCTGGCTCAGACCATCTCTTCGGGAATCCCCGGCACCGCCATTCCGAAACGGCGGCCGGGGCGCATGTCGTAGGGTAGCAGAAGGCCCGCCCGGTCCTCGGGCGGGCGGGCGGCGTCGTCCCTGGCGGCCCGCGCCCAGGCCTTAAAGGCGGTCTTCGGATCAACCATCTCGTCGCGCGCCGCGCCTTCGCAATCGGGATACCAATGCGAAACGACCTGAGCGCGCATGCCCGCCACGATGGCCGGCTCGGCCAGCTCCACACCGGCCTCGGTATCCCAATGCAGGCTGCGCCCGTTGAGGTTGGCGGAGGAGACGATGGCGCAGTCCTGATCGAAGATCGAGACCTTGGCGTGCACGTAGATCACCGGCGCGCCAAGCAAGACCGCGCGCCCGTGGGCACTGGCCTCTGCGGTGGAGCCGTCAGGCGCCCCCACGGCCTCTTCGCCCGCTTCCTCCTCGGCGCCCTTGGGCTGCCGACGTTGCGCCGGGGAGAGCACCATGAGCCGCTTGCCGAAGGCCTTCTTGACGATCCGCAGGCACCGGGCCTGCAGGAACTCACCGTAGCGGGCATCGCTGCCGCCGCTTGAAAAGGCTACCTCTTCCGGGGCGGAGGGCAACACGAGGATCAGGCATACCCCCGGCTCCAGCCGGGCGCGCTCGGCCAGGGCCTTGGCAAGGCGCCGGTCGCGGAAGTACTGGGTTTCGATGTAAATAAGGTGCCGCGCCTCTGCGGCCCGCGCCTTATGTGCCCGCAAAAGGCCGGTCGACAGGCTCTTTGGCGAAAAGCGCAGGGGCGCAAAGC
The DNA here is from genome assembly GCF_024105635.1 of Oceanicola sp. 502str15. Taxonomy (NCBI): domain Bacteria; kingdom Pseudomonadati; phylum Pseudomonadota; class Alphaproteobacteria; order Rhodobacterales; family Roseobacteraceae; genus Oceanicola; species Oceanicola sp. 502str15. Next base: position 797,267 of record NZ_WYDQ01000001.1, on the reverse strand, counting down.
GTGCCGGGGCCGAGAGTGTGGACAGAAACCGCCGGCTCCGCCCCTCGCTTGCCTCACCGCCCTGCCCGTCTTCAACCGGCTTCTGCCCGGCGGTCTGGGCGAGGAATGCGTTCAGATGGCGCTCGGCCACCTGCGCCAGCGCCGGGTCATGAAACAGCATCTGGGTATCGTGCCAGGTGTTTCGCGCGGGCTGGTCATGAAGCGGTCCGTCCCAGCGCCGCTCGTCCAGATCTAGCCCGCCAATATAGAGCGTTTCGCCGTCGATCACCGCCAGTTTCTGGTGATGCGTGACCGGCGTGAGCCGAAAGCGGTGGGCAAAGTCGGGCCGCACCCGGCCCTCGGGCGTATCGTCGACATGAAGGTTCGGCCTCAGGCGCGGCGCTTCGGACAGAAAGCGGCGGCGTTCGCCCGCCGGAAGCTCGTTGAGCATGCGCGCCGCCTTGCGGAGCCTGTGGGCGGCCACCGGCCAGAGCAGCGTGCCCGGAACCGAGCCGATCCGCGCGGGATGGCGGGCCGCGATCACCTCGAGATGGCCGGTTCCGGCCTCACCGGCGATTTCGCGCAGGCCGGCGCATTGCCGCATCGTGCGCCATGTGCCGCGATGCAGGTCGGGCGCGCCGAGCGGGTCGAAGTCCGCAATGACGAGGCGAATGTCGACCCCGCGCTGCAGGGCATCGGCCAGCAGGTCGGACCAGCTCTGACCCACCACCTGCGCCTCGGCGCTGTGCAGCCTGGTGCGCAGGTCGAAGATGCGGAAGCTCATGTTGATCCGCTCCCGCGCGGCGAGGATCGCCCGCTCGAAGGCCGGATAGGCCGCCGAGGCGGTAATGAGCATGCGCGGAGGATCAGCCGTTGAAGACGCCGGGGGCACGTTCTGGCCCGACGGGTTCATGCCGCGCCACCCTCCTCGGGGGAGAACGGCAGCGGGGTCGGTGGCACGGTGCGTTCGCCGGGCGCCACCTCTGCCTCGGGCGCACCTTGGGGCTGGTCTTCGATCGGGAAGGTCACGGACAGGTGGTACTGCCCATCGCGCTCTTCCACCTCAAGCTTGCCACCGAGCTGCGCGGCAAAGGCCCGGATGAGTTGGCTCCCCAGGCCGTTGCTGGAAGGTGGCGTGAAATCTCCGGTCAGCGGGCTTCCGGTGGAGTTTTCGACGGTGAGCCGGGCGCGGGAATGCAGGGCATCTTCCATCTCGTCATCGCTGTGTGGCACCGGCTCCAGTTCTTCGAGCCGGATGGTCAGCCAAGCGGTGCCGGGGCCCTCGGGATGCCCCATGTGCTTGGTTGCGTTCGTCACTGCCTCGGTCGTCAGCAGGGCGACGGGCACGGCTTGGTCGGGCGCAAGGGTCAGCCCCTCGATCTCGGTCTTCGGCCGCACGCCGGCCTCTTTCGGCAGGGCCGTTGAGAGGGTTTGCCGCAGGATCGCACCCAGCAGGGCATCGGCATGAACGATCGAGAGACGCGAGGTCTGATAGAGGCTCGAATGCACCGTGGCGAGGCCGAGCACCCGGTCGAGGATGCGGCGCAGGGTTGCGCGGGTGTCGTCGTCGCTGGCCTTGCGGATCTCCATGTTCATGATCGAGGCGATGAGCTGGAGGTTGTTCTTGACCCGGTGGTGCACTTCGCGCAGCAGCAGGTTCTTCTCGTGCAGCCCGTCTTCCAGCTCGGCCTCGTCGTGCAGGATGGTGTCGGCCATGCTGGCAAAGGTTTCGTTCATCTCGCGCAGCTCGGAGGGGGCCCGGTTGGAGATGTCGTCATTGGGCCTCATGCTGCGATGACCGGCCGCAAAGCGGATCATCCGCGCCCTCAGGCGGCGGATGTGGACCAGCACGAGGCGGTGCACGGCGATATAGGCAACCCCGAGGGAAATCAGCCACATCAGGATCGGAAAGACCGCCCCGCCATACCAGTTGATGCCGGTGGGGGACTCGTCCTGCCAGATGGCGATGGCGTGCACGAGGCCGGGGATGATCGGCACCAGCGTATAGACCCGCGCCTCGCCGCCGACGCTCTGGGACGAAAACGCCGTGACGCCGCCGCCCGCCAGGGAGCGCAGCGAGACATCGGCCGGGAGTTCGGCCGCCAGCTCGTCGCCCTCGATGTCCGACATCAGAACCTTGCCTTCGTCGGTGAAGGTGATCAGGTCGATGGGTTGAAGCTCTTCAGTGCCCTCCAGCGGCGTGTCGGCCTTGGCTTCCTGGCGCGACAGGTCCTCTTCGTCGATCGAGATCGAGACGAACCCGAGGTATATGCCGTCCTGGTAGACCGGATAGGCGAGCACCATGACCTCGGCCCCGGTAACGCGACCACGGGCCAGCAGGTCTGCCATGGGCACGCGATTGAGCGTCATCGTCTCAGAAAACTCGGAGCCGGTCAGGTCGATGGACCTGCCCTGCGAGTTGCAATTGCTCTGGTAGTTCTCGTCGACGAACATCGCGAGGGTGAAGACGACGCTCCGGTCGACAAGCTGGCGCATGAGGTCGACGCAGGCGGCAGGGTCGTTGCGCAGGCCGACGACGGAGGTGGCCAGCACGCGGGCGGAGGCAAAGCCGCCGTGCAGCAGATCGCGCATGTCCTCGGCATCGGCCACGGTGCGGCCGAACAGGGCCGAGCGGTTCAGCTCGGAGGCCTGGCGCGAGACATTGGCCGTTTGCATCAGGGCGATGATGCCGACAGGCAAGAGGGCCACCGACAGCATGACGGCGACCCTGAAGACCAGCGATTGGGTAAGAGACTTCACATGCCCCTCGCTCAACCGAGCGGGGTGATGCTGGCGGCAACAACCGCCATGGTGCTTTGATCTGTAAGCTCCAGCTTCTCGTCTTCCTTCAGATGCAGCATCTCGGCCAGGCGTGCCCGTGCCCGGTTGGCCCGGCTCTTCACGGTGCCCACGGCGCAGCCGACGGTTTCGGCGGCTTCATCGTAGGACATGCCGAGCGCGCCGACCAGCCAGAGCGTTTCGCGCTGTTCGTCCGGCAGCGTGGTAAAGGCCCTCTGGAAATCGGCAAGGGCAAGGCGACCGTCATGATCAGGCTTGGAGGCAAGGCTGCCGGCCATGACACCATCGACATCGGCGACCTCACGGCCCGATTTGCGGCGGGCGGAGTAGAAGGTGTTGCGCAGGATGGTGAAGAGCCAGGCGCGCAGGTTGGTGCCGGGTTTGAACTTGTCGAAGTTGCTCCAGGCTTTCACCACCGAATCCTGCACCAGATCGTCGGCCTGAGCGGAATTTCGGGCGAGGCTCATTGCAAAGGCCCGCATGGCAGGCAGATGCTCGACGATCTCCTCGCGGGGATCGACCTTGTTCTGTTCGTCTGAAGGGCTGTTCATTTTTTAGATCCGCCTTCACCGTCCTGAGCACGCAGGCGGTTCAGCAAATCCGTAAATCTGTCAGGCACGTCTTCTTCGACCTGCGCCTGGAACACCCGGCGCAAGTTTTCATCAATCTGCCGGCGCAGTCCGCCGTTTGTGTCTTTTTGCTGCTCTTTCATCTCTTCCGTCTTGCCTTTCCACTGCCCCGCGCTGCACCGTCGCACAGGGTATCCAAGGCCTAAACCCCCATGGCCGCGATAGGTTCCCAAAAAATTTGGAACCAAACGTTTTCCGGCGAGTTTGGTTCCGGAACGCCAATAAGAAAATGGGTAAGGCAATATGAACAGTGCACCTTCCGAAAGCTTTGCTGACGGTATCGCGCGAGAACTCCCCTATCTGCGACGCTACTCGCGTGCGCTGACAGGCAGTCAGAAATCGGGCGACGCTTATGCCGCCGCAACGCTGGAGGCGATGCTGGACGATCCGGACCTGGGCGACCGCTCCCGCAGCCCGCGGGTGGCGCTCTTTTCCGCCTTCCACGCAATCTGGACCAGCTCCGGCGCGCCGGTGGAAGCCTCCGAGGGCGACAGCTTTCTGGCCGCGCAAGCCCAACGCCACATGGCGCCGCTGACACCCGGCACCCGTGAGGCGCTGCTGCTCTATACCATCGAGCAGTTTTCCTATGCGCAGATCGGCGAGATCACCAACTGCACCGAAACGGAGGCCGAAGAGATGGTGGCCACCGCGCAGGAAGAGATGGCCAAGTCGATCAGCGGCAAGGTGATGGTGATCGAAGACGAAGCGATCATCGCCATGGATCTCGAAACCGTGGTCGGCCAGATGGGCCACCGCGTGACGGGTGTGGCCCGGACCCACAAGGGTGCGGTTCAGCTGGCTCAGCAGGAACGCCCCGACATGATCCTGGCCGACATTCAGCTGGCCGACAACAGCTCGGGCATCGAAGCGGTGAACGACATTCTGGGCGAGTTCGGCGAGATGCCGGTGATCTTCATCACCGCCTTCCCCGAGCGCCTGCTGACCGGCGAAAAGCCGGAGCCGGTGTTCCTGATCACCAAGCCCTATACCGAAGAGCAGGTGCGCCTTGCCGTCAGCCAGGCGATGTTCTTCGCCTCGACGGTGACGCTGGTCGCCTGATAGCCATCACGTTCCCTCGTGAACAGGCGGGACCGGCGCTCAGTCGGTCCCGCCTTTTTTCTGGAACAGGCGATAGATTGCCTTGCAGCGCGCGATCGGCGTGTCGCCATCCGATATAAGCGCTTGAGTAAACAGCATTTTTCCGGTCCGCTTGATCACGACCGGGGTCGCTTCGATCCAGGCGCCGGGGCGGCCCGGGCCGAGATAGTCGATATCCAGCGTGATCGTCGCCATCTTGCCCACCAGCGGCGAGGCACCGGGCCGGCCGCTGTAGGTTTCGTTGAACACGCGGGCGAGAATGTCGGCAAACGTGGCCGTAACCCCGCCGTGGCACACCCCGTTGACGTTGAGGTGCTTGTCTTCGATCCGAAAGCCCACGGTGCGCGAGCCATCGTCATTTTCGCGCACGAACCACGGCCCCATCGCCTGATCGACGGGCGAGAGCACCGCAAGAGCGTGAAAGCCGGAGGGCGGAGCGGGTGTTTGTGCACTGTCGATCATCGGCGTTACGCTGCCCCGCCCCCGGAGCGGCGTCAATACGGGGAGAATGCCCCAGAATTGCAAATGTCTCGTTAATGCCCAGTCAACCTTCCCACGGCGGGCCGGTGAACTCGGTGTCGATGGAAAAGATCACCTCGTCGGAGACGCCCATGGTGGTGCCGGGGGGCGGCAGGCCCACGTCGAACCCCACGGCGGAGCGGCTGAAGCTGCCCTCGGCGTGAAAACCGATCCTTGCGTTGGGGTCGTACTGATTGCCCTCCCAGCCGCCGAGCGCGGTGACAGTCATGGTGATTGGGGCCGATTTTCCGTTTATTGTCAGCGTTCCGGCCAGTTGCGCGTTGCGCGCCTCACCCAGGGTGATGGCGCTGCTCTGCAGCGTGATCTGCGGGTGATTTTCGGCGTCGAACCAGGGCGGGGCCATGAGCATGGCGCGAAAGCCCTCGGGCTCGGGGGTTGGAATGTCGAGCGAGGTGACGTCGATGCTGGCGGTCAGCTGGGCGGTGGCGGGGTTGGCGGGGTCCAGCTCCAGCGTGACGGTGAAGCTGTCGAAGCTGGCGCGGAAGGTGGAAATGCCGATGTGGTTCACCTCGAAAATCAGGCTCGAATGGGCCGGATCGAGGGTGTAGGTGCCAGCCTTCAGCGTGGCGAGATCGGTCTTGGTGAGGTCCATCGCCATGTCCTGCGCCGCGCCGGGGCCGGCCGCCAGAAAGGCCATGATTGCAAGCGTTTGGCGGATCATGCCACGGACCCCTCCCCCCAGGACACCAGCGGCTCGAAGCCGCCCCACATCATCCGCATTCCATCAAACGGCATCGCGGGCATCTCCTTGCCCTCCATGTCCTTCATCATCTGTTCGGCGGCCTTGTCGCAGGTGGCCTTGTCGGGCCAGACCACCCATGAAAACAGGCAAACCTCGCCCTCTTCCATCTTGGTGGCCATGGGGAAGCTGGTGACCTTGCCGTCGGGCACGTCGACTCCCCAGTTTTCCTGCAAGCCGATGCAGCCGTAGCCCTTGAACATCTCGAGCGCCTGCTCGGCCATTTCCTTGTATTTCGCCTTGTTTTCCTGCGGAACGGCGAGCAGGAAGCCCTGAATGTAAGCCATTGCATTCAACTCCATGATGACGCATTGCGGGCTCAGCTTGACATGGATTACAGTTGACATCAACATAAGGCATGATGGACCCGGACCTCCCCCTTGACGTGACCCATGAGGTCGGATGGGCCTGCCTCTGCCTGCGGGCGCAGCGGGCGGCGCGGCAGTTGGCGCGGGTATTTGATGAGGTTTTTCGGTCACTTAACCTGACCAACGGGCAGTTCAGCCTGTTGATGAGTCTCAACCGCCCTGCCCCGCCGCGCCTCACCGATCTGACCGGGCAGCTCGGAATGGACCGCACCACCCTCACCGCCGCGGTGAAGGTGCTGGAACGGCGTGGCCTGATGCGGCAGGAGCCGGACGAAAAAGACAAGCGAGCCAAGAGGTTGCTGCTCACCGACGAGGGCCGCGAGCTGCTGAAACAGGCGCTGCCGATCTGGCGCGAGACCCATGCGAAGATCGAGGCGGAGCTTGAGCGGATCACCGCTGCCCAGTTGCGCGACGGGCTGGACCAGTTGGCGGGGCGTTAACCACGAAAAACGGGAGTCACAACCCGTGCACAACCCGTACACATCCCGTGCATACATTTTTTGACATAGCGTACGCTGATAACGCCCCGTTCAGAACGAGAGGGTTGCCTTAACCGCGCGCCGCCAGCGGGCATACTTCTCTTCGCGCTCCGCCTCGGGCATCTGGGGCGCAAAGCTGCGATCGAGCGCCCAGGTTTCGGCAAAGCCGACCTGATCGGGATAGACCCCGGCCCGATGCCCGGCGAGCCATGCCGCGCCCATCGCCGTGGTCTCCAGCACCTTGGGGCGGTCGACCGGGGCACCGATGATGTCGGAGAGAAACTGCATGGCCCAATCCGACGCGCTCATGCCCCCGTCTACCCGCAACGCGGTGTCCTCCGCCCCGCTCCAGTCGGCGTGCATCGCCTCCAGCAGATCGCGGGTCTGGTAGCCCACGCTTTCCAGCGCGGCGCGGGCAAACTCCGCCGGGCCGGTCGCCCGCGTCAGGCCAAACACCGCGCCCCGGCAGTCAGCATCCCAATAGGGCGCGCCGAGGCCGGTGAAGGCGGGCACCATCACCACCCCCTGCCCCGTGTCGGCGGTTTCGGCCAGCGGCTGGGTCTCGCCCGCCTCGCGGATCAGCTTGAGGCCGTCGCGCAGCCATTGCACCACCGCCCCGGCCACGAAGATGGAGCCTTCGAGCGCATAGGTCGGCTTGCCGTCGAGCTGGTAGGCGATGGTGGTGAGCAGGCGGTTCTCGGATTTCACCGGATCGGCGCCGGTATTGAGCAGGGCAAAGCAGCCGGTTCCATAGGTGGATTTCATCATGCCGGGCTGGAAGCAGGCCTGCCCGACGGTGGCGGCCTGCTGGTCGCCCGCGACGCCGAGGATCGGGATCTCGTGGCCGCCGAAAAGGTCGGGGCGAGTGGTGCCGAAGTCTGCGGCGCAGTCCTTGACCTCGGGGAGCATCGACATGGGAATATCGAGGAGCTTGCACATCTCTTCGGACCATTCGCCACGGCGAATATCATACAGCATGGTGCGGGCGGCGTTGGTGGCGTCGGTGACATGGGCCTTGCCGCCCGTCAGGTGCCAGATGAGCCATGAATCGACGGTGCCGAAGGCCAGCTCGCCGGCCTCGGCCTTGGCGCGCGCGCCTTCGACATTGTCGAGGATCCAGCGCAGCTTGGTGCCGGAGAAATACGGGTCGAGCAGCAGGCCGGTGGCTTGCGTCACCGCGTCTTCGTGGCCCTTCTCCTTGAGATCACGGCAGAAATCGGCGGTGCGCCTGTCTTGCCAGACGATGGCGTTGTGGATGGCGCGGCCCGTGGCGCGCTCCCAGACCACGGTGGTTTCGCGCTGGTTGGTGATGCCGATGGCGGCGATGTCGGCGCTGCTCGCCCCGGCCTTCTCGATCGCGGCGCGGCAGGTGGCGGCGGTGGTGGACCAGAGGTCGGAGGCCTCGTGCTCGACCCAGCCGGAGGCCGGGAAATGCTGGGTGAACTCCTGCTGCGCGGTGGCGGCGGGGCGCAGGGCCTCGTCGAAGAGGATTGCGCGGGAGGAGGTGGTGCCCTGGTCGATGGCGAGAATGTAGGTCATGGGGGATCCTCCCTGTGGGTCAGCGCGGGGTTGGGGCCGCGTATGGGGCGCAGCTCAGCGCAGGCGCAGGCCGAGGTGTTCTGCATCGAGCGGCAGCAGAAGGAAACCGTCGAGCCACATGGCCCCGGCCTCTTCCAGCGCCTCGGGCGGCGGGCTTTCGGGCATGGCGATGGCCTCGATCACCAGCCGGTGCAGCAGCCCGCCCTCCAGTGCCACGCGCAGCACGCAGCTGAAGGCATCGGGGCGGGTTGGCGTGGCGGTGCCCATCAACCCGCGCCAGGCGCGCTCGTGGCGCGAACAGAGCATGGTGTAGGGCTTCAGCCCCGGCCCCACCGGCATGGAGACCGGATCGCCCGAGGGCGACAGCGCGGCCAGCGCGCGCCCGTCGAAGGCATGGAGCATGTCGTCGGCCATGGCCTCGCGCGGCGGGCGGGTGCGCCCGACGAAGGGCGCGGCCACGATCATGATGAGCACCACGGCCACCACCACGATTGCGGCGCGTTTCAGGAACACGTTGCGCGGCGGCGGTGCGGGGCGAATGTGCAAGGTGGGGCTCCGTCATGGCAGCTTGGCTTGCGGAGCAGGGTGACGGGTGCATTGCGGGCCTGTCAAAGCAAAAGCGGCCGGGGCCACCCTGATGGGCAGCCCCGGCCTGGGGAGGTAACTCAGTTCCAGGAGGCGATCAGCTCGTCGTAGCTGATGGTCTCCGGGGTCGGATCCTCGTTGTCGAGCTTGGCCTTGGGCGCGCCGGGCGCGTCGAGCCATTCCTGCGGGTCCTTCTCCTCGTTCAGCACCGGGCCGAGATCGCCCTGAACGCCTGCGCGCTCAAGCCGCTCCAGCACCCGCTCCTGATCGGCGCAGAGCGAGTCCAGCGCCTCCTGAGGGGATTTTGCGCCCGACATTGCGTCACCGATGTTCTGCCACCAGAGCTGTGCCAGCTTCGGGTAGTCAGGCACGTTGGTGCCGGTGGGCGACCACTGCACCCGCGCGGGCGAGCGGTAGAACTCGACCAGACCGCCCAGCTTGGGGGCGCGCTCGGTGAAGCTCTCGTCCTGGATCGTGCTTTCGCGGATGAAGGTCAGGCCGACGTGGCTTTTCTTCACGTCCACGGTCTTGGAAGTGACGAACTGGGCGTAGAGCCAGGCCGCCTTGGCACGGTCGATGGGCGTGGACTTCAGCAGCGTCCAGCTGCCGGCGTCCTGGTAGCCGATCTTGGTGCCCTCTTCCCAGTAGGCGCCATGCGGCGAGGGGGCCATGCGCCACTTGGGCGTGCCGTCCTCGTTGAGCACCGCGGAGGCACCGTCACCCACCATGTCGGCGGTGAAGGCGGTGTACCAGAACATCTGCTGGGCGATGGAGCCCTGTGCCGGCACCGGGCCGGCCTCGCCGAAGGTCATGCCGGCGGCTGCCGGGGGCGAGTACTTCTGGAGCCACTCGATGGCCTTGGTCACGGCGTAGACGGCGGCGGGGCCGTTGGTGGCGCCGCCACGGGCGGTGCAGGAGCCGACGGGTTGGGAGTTTTCGTTCACACGAATGCCCCACTCGTCGACCGGCAGGCCGTTGGGCTCACCCTTGTCGCCCATGCCGGCCATGGACATCCACGCGTCGGTGTAGCGCCAGCCGAGGGACGGGTCTTTCTTGCCGTAGTCCATGTTGCCGTAGACGCCCTCGGACGGGCCGCCGGCGTAGGACATGTCACGCCCGGTGAAGAACTCTGCGATGTCTTCATAGGCCGACCAGTTGACCGGCACGCCAAGGTCGTAGCCATAGGCTTCCTTGAAGTCTGCCTTGGTCTTCTCGTCGTTGAACCAGTCGTAGCGGAACCAGTAGAGGTTGGCGAACTGCTGGTCGGGCAGCTGGTAGACCTTGCCATCGGGGCCGGTGGTGAAGCTGAGGCCGATGAAGTCTTCAAGGTCGAGGCCGGGGTTGGTGACGTCTGCCCCCTCGCCCGCCATCCAGTCGGTCAGGTTGTGGGCCTGCTGGTAGCGCCAGTGGGTGCCGATCAGGTCGCTATCGTTGATGTAGGCATCATAGACGTTCTCGCCCGACTGCATCTGGGTTTGCAGCTTTTCAACCACGTCACCCTCGCCGATGAGGTCGTGGGTGATCTGGATGCCGGTGATCGCGGTGAAGGCCCGGGCCAGCACCTGGGCCTCGTACTCGTGGGTGGTGATGGTTTCGGAGACCACCTTGATGTCCATGCCGGCAAAGGGCTGCGCGGCATCGACGAACCACTGCATCTCGGCTTCCTGATCTTCCCGGCTAAGCGTGGAAAGATCGCCGATTTCGGCATCGAGGAACTCGCGTGCCTCGTCCATGCCTGCAAACGCCGGCATCACGGCGAGGCTGAGCGCCACCGCGAGGCCGCCGGTAAAGGCGGTGGATGATCTGAGATTGAGCTTCATGTTTTCTCCTCCCTTAAGGGTTATGAAGCGCCGCGTTGGTCGCGGCCGTTATTCCTGCGCTAGACCCAGCGGAACACCGCTGCGGCATAGATCAGGCAGAGGACCAGCGCCCAGGGTTGGGCGATGCCGGTCAATCCGAGCCAGGCCAGGTTGATGAAGGCCGAGCCGAGAAGGGTGATGAAGAGGCGGTCGCCCCTTGTGGTTTCGATCTGGAGCACGCCCTTGCGAGGGGTCTCGGGGTAGCGGATTGCCAGAACGGTGAAGGTGATCAGCAGAGTTGCGATCACGAGGAAGAATATGGCGGTGGGCCATGTCCATGCCATCCAGTCCATGTCAGCGGCTCCCTTCGGTGTGATGGTGCGCACTGCTGTCATCCTCGGGCTTGACCCGAGGATCTCTTGTGGCTGGGCGCGAGGGTTGGCGGGAGATCATCGGGTCAAGCCCGAGGATGACGGGCGTCAGGCCCGGGCGTCGGCCCCCGCCTCGGGGCAGATCTCGTACCAGAGGTCTCGCCAGTCGGGGTTGGCCTTCTCGATCAGCTCGATCTTCCATTGCCGATACCAGCGCTTGAGGGATTTCTCCCGCTGGAGCGCGGTGGTCGGCGCCGCATGCATTTCGTACCAGGCCAACTTGTCGAGGTTGTAGAGGTCGGTGAAGCCCGGCAGCGCGTGGGTGCGGTGCTGCCAGACCCGCCCGATGAGTCCTCCCGTCACGCCGATGTAGAGCGTTCCGCGCGGCTTGTTGGTCATGATGTAGACCGACATTTGCTGTTCCATCGCGCCGTTCTCCACCGTCATTCTCTGGCTTGACCAGAGAATCTCGTTGGCTGGAGATCCTCGGGTCGAGCCCGAGGATGACGGCGGGAGGGTTAACAAAACGTTGCATCACACCCTCCCCAGGGCGAAGCCCTTGGCGATGTAGTTGCGTACGAAGTAGATGACGAGGGCGCCGGGCACGATGGTGAGCACCCCTGCTGCCGCAAGCACGCCCCAGTCGAGGCCGGAGGCGGAGACGGTGCGGGTCATGGTGGCGGCGATGGGTTTGGCATCCACCGTGGTCAGGGTGCGGGAGAGCAGCAGTTCGACCCAGCTGAACATGAAGCAGAAGAAGGCGGCGACGCCGATGCCGCTGGCGATCAGGGGCATGAAGATCTTCACGAAGAAGCGGGGGAAGGAGTAGCCGTCGATATAGGCGGTTTCGTCGATCTCTTTTGGCACGCCGCGCATGAAGCCTTCGAGGATCCAGACCGCGAGGGGGACGTTGAAGAGGCAGTGTGCGAGGGCCACGGCGATATGGGTGTCGAAGAGGCCGACCGAGGAATAGAGCTGGAAGAAGGGCAGCGCGAAAACGGCGGGCGGGGCCATGCGGTTGGTCAGCAGCCAGAAGAAGAAGTGCTTGTCGCCGAGGAAGTGATAGCGGGAGAAGGCATAGGCCGCGGGAAGCGCCACGGCGACCGAGATCACCGTGTTCATCACCACGTAGATCAGCGAGTTGACGTAGCCCATGTACCAGCTCGGGTCGGTCAGGATCACCATGTAGTTGGCGAAGGTCAGATCCTGCGGGAAGAGGCTGAAGCCGCCAAGGATTTCGGCGTTGGTCTTCAGGCTCATGTTCAGCAGCCAGTAGATCGGCAGCAGCAGGAAGAGCAGGTAGAGGCCCATCACGATGGCCGAGCCCTTCACCCGCACCTTGGGCGCGCTCATGGCGGGGGCGTTTGCGGTTGCGTCCGTCATTTCGCGTCCCTTTTGTCGAGGTTGGTCATGACCGTGTAGAACACCCAGCTCACCAGCAGGATCACGAGGAAATACATGATCGAGAAGGCGGCCGCCGGGCCGAGATCAAACTGGCCGATCGCCATTTTCACGAGGTCGATGGACAGGAAGGTGGTGGCATTGCCCGGGCCGCCGCCGGTGACGACGAAGGGCTCGGTGTAGATCATGAAGCTGTCCATGAAGCGCAGCAGGATCGCGATCATCAGCACGCCCTGCATCTTGGGGAGTTCGATGAAACGGAAGACCTTCCAGCGCGAGGCCTGGTCGATCTTGGCGGCCTGGTAGAAGGCATCGGGGATCGACTGGAGGCCGGCGTAGGCCAAGAGCGCGATGAGCGAGGTCCAGTGCCAGACGTCCATGACGACCACGGTGATCCAGGCGTCGAGCACGTCGCGGGTGTAGTTGTAATCAATCCCGATGGCTTCGAGCGTGTGGCCGAGCAGGCCGATGTCGACGCGGCCGAAGATCTGCCAGATGGTGCCGACCACGTTCCACGGGATCAGCAGCGGCAGCGACATGAGGACGAGGCAGACCGAGGCCCAGACGCCCTTCTTGGGCATGTTCAGGGCAACGAAGATGCCGAGCGGAACTTCGATGGCGAGGATGATGCCGGAGAAGGCCATCTGCCGCCAGAGCGCGTTCCACATCCGGTCGGAGTGGAGCATTTCCTCGAACCATTCGAGCCCGGCCCAGAAGAACTGATTGTTGCCGAAGGTGTCCTGCACGGAATAATTGACCACGGTCATTAGCGGGATGACGGCGGAGAAGGCGACGAGGATGAGGACCGGGAGGACGAGGAACCAGGCCTTGTTGTTCTGGGTCTTTTCCATCAGGCGGCTCCTGCGGTCGTCTTGTGGGAGTCATCCTCGGGCCTGACCCGAGGATCTCTTGAAGGATGGTCCGCCCGGTTGAGGGAGATCCTCGGGTCGAGCCCGAGGATGACGGGATGGCGGGGGGAGAGTCCGTGGTGCATCATGCCGCCACCTCCGGGCTGACGCGCCAGTCGTCGGCGTAGACGTTCACATGGGCGGGGTCGAAGGCGACGCGGGTCATGTCGGCGCCGATCTCGTCCCCCTCCCCTGCGATCACGTTGATTTCGTTGCCGAAAAACTCGGCGCGCACGATCTTGTGGCGGCCCACGTCTTCCACCCGGCGGACCTTGACCGGAAGGCCCTCGGTGGCCGAGAGGCGGGCGTATTCGGGGCGGACGCCGAGGGCGACCTTGCCTTGCGGGGCGCCATAGCCGTGGGCCAGCGACAGCTCGGCGCCGTCGATATAGGCGCGGTTGCCCTCGACCTTGGCGGGGATCAGGTTCATCCCCGGGGAGCCGATGAAGTAGCCGACGAAGGTGTGTTCGGGGCGCTCGAACAGCTCTTCGGGCGTGCCGATCTGGACCACCCGGCCATCGTGCATGACCACCACCTTGTCGGCGAAGGTCAGCGCCTCTGTCTGGTCGTGGGTGACGTAGATCATCGTGTGGCCGAAATCGTGGTGAAGCTGTTTGAGCTGGGTGCGCAGCTCCCACTTCATGTGGGGGTCGATCACGGTGAGCGGCTCGTCGAAGAGCAGCGCGTTGACGTCCTTGCGGACCATGCCGCGGCCGAGGGAGATTTTCTGCTTGGCGTCGGCGGTGAGGCCGCGGGCCTTCTTTGCCAGCACCTCTTCCATGCCGATCATCCGGGCGATCTCGCCCACGCGCTCGGCGACGTAGGCCTCGTCATGGCCGCGATTTCGCAATGGAAACGCGAGGTTATCGCGCACGGTCATGGTGTCGTAGACCACCGGGAACTGGAACACCTGGGCGATGTTGCGCGCGGCGGTGGGGGCGTGGGTGACGTCCTGATCGCCGAAGAGGATACGGCCCCGGGACGGCTGGAGCAGGCCGGAGATGATGTTGAGCAGGGTGGACTTGCCGCAGCCGGAGGCGCCGAGCAGCGCGTAGGCGGCGCCGTCTTCCCAGACGTGGTTGAGCTCCTTGAGGGCAAAATCATCCTCGCTCGCCGGGTTGGCGAGGTAGGAATGGGCGAGATTGTCGAGCGTTATCTGTGCCATAAGCCCCTCTCAGGCCGCCGCCGCATAGGAGGCCGGGGCAACCAGCCCGCCCTCGGCGTCGAAGATGTAAACATGGGCGGGGTCGAGCCAGACCGTGAGGTCGGTGCCCGGCGCAAGGTCATGCACCCCGTGGATCAGCCCGACCCAGCGCTCGCCGGCGTGGTCGAGGTGCACGAAGGTTTCGGAGCCGGTCAGCTCGGTGACGGAGAGGCGGGTGTTGAAGTGCATCGCCTCGGGGGAATGTTGCTTGATTTCCAGATGGTTGGGGCGGAAGCCGGCAAGGTAGCGGCCATCGGGCAGCTCGGAGAGCTTGCCGGCGGCGGGGGCGGATTGGCCTTCGCCGAACATCAGCTTGGTGCCGGTCTTGGAGACCTGAAGGAAGTTCATCGGCGGGTCGGAGAAGACGCGGGCCGTGGTGGCATCGACAGGGCGGCGGTAAACCTCGGGCGTCGGGCCGAACTGGGTGACGCGGCCTTCCCAGAGCGTGGCGGTGTTGCCGCCGAGCAAGAGCGCCTCTTCCGGCTCGGTGGTGGCGTAGACGAAGATTGCGCCGGATTCTTCGAAAATTTTAGGGATTTCGACGCGCAGTTCCTCGCGCAGCTTGTAATCGAGGTTGGCCAGCGGCTCGTCGAGCAGCACCAGCCCTGCCCCCTTCACCAGCGCCCGCGCGAGGGCGCAACGCTGCTGCTGGCCGCCCGACAGCTCCAACGGTTTGCGTTGCAGCATGGGGGTGAGCTTCATCATGTCGGCGGTTCTGTTCACCGCCGCGTCGATGGTGGCGCGGTCCTTGCCCTGAAGGCGCAGGGGGGAGGCGATGTTGTCGTAGACGGTCATCGAGGGGTAGTTGATGAACTGCTGGTAGACCATGGCAACCTGCCGGTCCTGCACCCGCATCCCCGTGACATCCTCGCCGTTCCAGAACACCCGGCCCTCGGAGGGCGCATCGAGCCCGGCCATCAGGCGCATGAGGCTGGTCTTGCCCGAGGAGGTGGGCCCGAGCAGCACGTTCATGGTGCCGTTCTCCAGCCGCAGGTCCGTGGGGTGGATGTGCGTGTCGCGCCCCACCTGCTTGCTCACGGATTTCAGTTCCAGAACCATGCCTCTCCCCTATTCTGCCGCAGCCGGGCTTGTATCGCGCGCTTCTTTTCTGGCGCGGCTCTTCATGTATGTCTCGAGCGCCCCGGCCTGCTCGGCAGAGAGCCGCAGGCCGAGCTTGCTGCGCCGCCACAGGATGTCGTCGGCGGTGCGGGCGTATTCATGGGCCATCAGCCAGTCGACCTCGGCCCCGGTCAGCCCGGCGCCGAAGTCCTGCCCGAGATCGGCCGCGGTGGTGGCGGTGCCAAGGAAGCGGCGGGCCTCGGTGCCATAGGCGCGGATCAGGCGGGCGGCCTGGGCGGGCTGGAGGAAGGGGTAATCGGCAGCGAGCGCATCGGTGAGCGCGGAGGCGCCGTCGTGTGGGAAATCGCCGCCGGGCAGCGGGGCGGTCTCTGTCCACTTGCGGCCAAGGGTTTGGAAATGCGGCGCGATCTTTTCGAGCGCGGCCTCTGCGAGGCGGCGGTAGGTGGTGATCTTGCCGCCGAAGACGTTGAGCACGGGGGCGCCTGCGGAGGTGTCGACCTTGAGCGTGTAGTCCCGCGTGGCCGCCGTGGCGGAGGCGGCGCCCTCGTCGTAGAGCGGGCGGACGCCGGAATAGGTCCAGACGATGTCGTCGGCGGTGATCGGCGCGGCGAGGTAGCGGCCGGCGAAGTCGATCAGGTAGTCGCGCTCGGCCTCGGTGCAGCGGGGCGGCTCGTCGGGGCTGTCATGGTCGCATTCGGTGGTGCCGATCAGGGTGAAATCCTGCTCGTAGGGAATGGCAAAGATGATCCGCCCGTCCTCGCCCTGGAAGAAATAGGCCTTGTCGTGGTCGTAGAGCCGGGGCGTGATGATGTGGCTGCCGCGCACGAGGCGCACGCCCTCGGTGGAGTTGGAGCGGATGGTGTGGCTGAGGATCTCGCCCACCCAGGGGCCGCCGGCGTTGACCAGCATCCGGGCATGATGGGTAGTGATCTCGCCGCTTTCGGTATTTTGCGTTTCGACCCGCCACTGGCCGTTTTCGACCCCGGCGGAGAGCACCTTGGTGCGGGTCAGGATGCGGGCGCCGCGGGCCTCGGCATCGCGAGCGTTGAGCACCACGAGGCGGGAGTCCTCGACCCAGCAGTCGGAATACTCGTAGGCGTGCAGGAAGCGCTCCTGAAGCGGCGCGCCCTCGGGGGAGCCGGGCAGGCTGAGGGTCTTGGTGGCGGGCAGGATCTTTCTGCCGCCGAGGTGATCGTAGAGGAAGAGCCCGAGGCGGATGAGCCAGGCCGGGCGACGGCCCTTCATCCAGGGCATGGCGAGCGAAAGCAGGCGCGAGGTGGGCGTGGCCTTTTCGAAGCGCATATCCTTATGATAAGGCAGCACAAATCGCATCGGCCAGGAGATGTGGGGCATGTTGCGCAGCAGGATTTCGCGCTCCTTGAGCGCCTCGCGCACCAGCCGGAACTCGAAGAACTCGAGGTAGCGCAGCCCGCCGTGGAACAGCTTGGTGGACGACGAGGAGGTGGCCTGCGCGAGGTCGCCCATCTCGGCCAGCGCAACCGAGAGGCCACGCCCCGCCGCATCACGGGCGATGCCGCATCCGTTGATGCCGCCGCCGATGACAAACAGGTCAACAGGCTGTGCAGGTGCCCCCTCTGACACGAAATCCTCCCATGTGTCGTTGCGGCAGTTTATGCACCGAGTCGCGCCGGAACGAAAGCGAAAATGTTCGTTTCTTTTCGCTTTCGGATTTTCGCAGCACGATCATGGGCTTGCCGCAGGGCAGCAGCCCGGCGCCGCATTGCAGCGAAGCCTCTGAGCAACAACAGGAAATCACCACGAAAAGGCCCTCCCCCTGCCCTGCCGCCGCAAAATCAATTGCCCAGCTACGCGAGCCATGCGAAAAGAACCGAAAATGCGAGACCCGAATGAGTCAGGCCTTCCGCCATCCTGAAATGCTCGAAATCATCCGCCGCGACGGCAAGGTCACGGTGGACGGGCTGGCCGAACATTTTGGCGTGACGCTCCAGACCATCCGCCGCGACCTGAGCGAGCTGGCCGAGGCGGGCCAGATCGAGCGGGTGCATGGCGGCGCGATCCTCGCCTCGGGCACCCACAACATCGGCTACGAGGAACGGCGCTCGCTGAACCTTGAGGGCAAGGCCGCCATCGCCCGCGCCTGCGCCGCGCAAATCCCTGAAAACGCGAGCATCTTCCTGAACATCGGCACCAGCACGGAGGCCGTGGCCCGCGAGCTGATGCACCACCGCAACCTGCTCGTGGTGACCAACAACATGAACGTGGCCAACATCCTCGCCGCCAACTCGGACTGCGAGATCGTGGTGACGGGCGGCACGCTGCGCCGCTCGGATGGCGGGCTGGTGGGCAAGCTGGCGAGCGAGACGATCCAGCAGTTCAAGTTCGACCTCGCGGTGGTTGGCTGCTCGGCGATCGACCGGGAGGGCGACATGCTGGATTTTGACATTCAGGAGGTCGGGGTGAGCCAGGCGATCCTGGCCCAGTCCCGCCGCACCTTCCTGGTGTCGGACCACTCGAAATTTCAGCGCTCGGCCCCGGCGCGCATTGCCTCGCTCGCCGCGATCGACCGCTTTTTCACCGACGCCCCCCTGCCCCACGACCTCGCGCTGCGTTGCGTGGAATGGGGCACCGACGTGGACGTGTGCGGCTGACGCCTGCCCCTTGTGCGCCGCCGCCGATCCGGGCAGGTCTGTGCGGGAAGGGAGCCCGGATATGCAGACTGATTTTGACGTTGCCGTCATAGGCGGCGGAATCGCGGGGGTGTCGGCCGCCGCCGAAATCGCCAAGGGCGCCTCGGTGGTGCTGATCGAGGCGGAGCGGCAGCCCGGATACCACAGTTCGGGCCGCTCGGCGGCGCTGTTTGCGCCGGGCTACGGCAGCCCGGCGATGCAGGCGCTCACGGCCCTTTCGCGGCCTTTCTTCGACGCCCCGCCCGAGGGATTTGCCGAGGCGCCGCTGCTCACCCCGCGCGGGTTGATGCGCACCGCGAGCGAGGATCAGCTGGCTACGCTGGAGGCCCTGCCGGGCCACATGCGCGACCCGGAGCGGCTGATCTGGATGAGTGGCGAAGAGGCCGAGGCGCGTGCGCCGATCCTGCGGCCGGGCCATGTGAAGCGTGCCTTTCTGGACGAGGGCGCAAGCGACATTGACGTGCACGCACTGCTTCAGGGGTTCTTGCGGCAGGCGAAGGCGGCGGGTGCGCAGATGCGGATGGGCGCTCCGGTGACGGAGCTTGCGCGCGAGGGGGATGGCTGGCGCGTGAGCGTGGGTGACGACAGCCTGCGGGTGGGCGTGGTGGTGAATGCCGCCGGCGCCTGGGCCGACGATCTGGCCGCGCTGGCCGGTGTGGCCCGCGTGGGCCTTCAGCCCAAGCGGCGCACGGCGATCACCGTGGCCGCCCCCGAGGGGATCGACGTGGCCGCCCTGCCAATGATCGTGGACGCGCCGGAAGACTTTTACGTGAAGCCGGAAGCCGGGCGGCTGCTTGCTTCTCCGGCGGATGAAACGCCCTCCGCTCCCTGCGATGCCCAGCCCGAGGAGATGGACGTGGCGATTTGCGCCGACCGGCTGATGACGACCTGCGCCGTCGAGGTGCGCCGGATCGAGAGCAAATGGGCCGGGCTGCGCAGCTTTGCGCCCGATCATCTGCCGGTGGTGGGGTTTGCGCCGGGGGCTCCGGGCTTCTTCTGGCTGGCCGGACAGGGCGGCACGGGGGTGCAGACCTCTCCGGGCGCGGCCCGGCTCGCGGCGACGCTGGTGCTGGGGCGCCCGGCCGAGGAGGCGTTGGGCGACACCGGCCTCAGTGCAGAGACCATCGCCCCTGGCCGCCCCGCGCTGGCGGGCTGAGGGGGTTCAGAATTCGATCACCTGCCGGATCGCCTGCCCCGCCGCCAGCCGCTCGAAGCCTTCGTTGATGTCGTCGAGACGGATCTTGTGGGTCATCAGCTTTTCGATCGGGAGCTGGCCCTGCTGCATCATCCGGGCAAAGCGCGGAATATCGCGCTTGGGCACGCAGGAGCCGACGTAGCTGCCGCGGATCGTGGCGTCGCTAACGGTGAGCGCGGCCACCGGCACCTCGAGCACCTTGGAGGGGTGCGGAAGGCCCGCGGTGACGGTGACGCCGCCGCGGCGGGTGATCTTGCAGGCGAAGTCGAGCGCGGGCACCACGCCGGCGAGTTCTACGGCCAGGTGGACCCCGCCGCCGGTGGCTTCCTTCAGCTTTTCGACCGCGTTCGGCTCGGCCGGATCGACGGCCAGATGCGCGCCAAGCTCCAGCGCAAAGGCGCGTTTGTCTTCGGCGATGTCACAGGCCACCACGGTGCCCGCGCCCGCCGCGATGGCGCCCAGAAGCCCGGCCAGCCCGACGCCCCCCAGCCCGACGATTGCGCAGCTCTGGCCCATTTCGAGCTTGCCGCCGTTGATCACGGCGCCAACCCCGGTGAGCACGGCGCAGCCCAAGAGGGCGGCCTTGTCGAGCGGGATGTCCTTGTCGATCTTCACCGCCGAGCCTTCGGCCACCACCGCGTGTTCGGAAAAGGCGGAGACGCCGATGTGATGGTTTACCTTGGCGCCCTCGACGGAGATCTTCTTTTCGCCGCTCATCAGGGTGCCTGCCGCCGCCGCCACCGCGGCTGGCTCGCAGAGCGCGGGGCGGCCCTCGGCGCAGGGCAGGCACTGGCCGCAGGTGGGCACGAAGACCAGCACCACGTGATCGCCGGGCGCAAAGCGGGTGACGCCGGGGCCGACCTGCTGCACCACGCCGCTGGCCTCGTGGCCGAGGGCGACGGGCATCTCGCGCGGGCGGTCGGCGTTGATGGTGGAGAGGTCGGAGTGGCAGAGCCCGGCGGCGGCCATCTTGACCAGCAGCTCCCCCGGCCCCGGAGGAGCCAGTTCGGCCTCGACGATCTGGAGCGGTTTGCTTTCGGAATAGGGCCGCGCGGCCCCCATTTTGCGCAGAAGCGCCACCCGCGTTTTCATTGGCATTCCTCCCTCCCCTCGTTGCCCGCACCATTGCGCCGCGCCCCGGGGTTGTCCATCCCCGCTTGACATTCCTTTCGCGCCGCGATGAGAATGTAATCGTTTACAGGGGAGAGCCGCCGAGGGACTCGCCGCGCGATGTAAACGATTACAGAGAGCATCGGCGGCGAGAGGGAACTGCATGATCTGCACAATGCTGCCGGGAGCCTTCGGGTGAGCGGGAACTTCGAGGGCAAGCAGGTGCTGGTGATCGGCGCCAGCCGTGCCGGGATTGGCGCGGCGATTGCGCGGGCGTTTCAGGACTCGGGCGCGCAGGTGGCCATTACCGGCGTGGAAGCGGCCCCTGCCCCCGAGGATGCGGCCCGCTTTGCCTACCACCAGCTTGACGTGACCGACATGGGCGCCGTCGAGGCGCTTTCTGCCGCCATGCCCCGGCTCGACGTACTGGTGAACGGCGCGGCGATCACGGCACGGGGCGAGGAAACGGCGCCGGAGTTCTTTTCCAAGGTGCTCGACATCAACCTGACCGGCTCCATGCGCTGCGCCCTCGCCTTCCACCCGCAACTGGCGGCCGCCAAGGGCTGCCTGATCAACATTGCCTCGATGTATGCGGGCTTCGGCAGCCCGAAGAACCCGGCCTATGGCGCCTCGAAGGCCGCCGTGCAGCAGCTCACCAAATCGCTCGCCATCGCCTGGGCGGAGGACGGCATAAGGGTGAACGCGGTGGCGCCGGGCTTCATCGTTACGGCGCAATCGGCGCGGAGCCGCGAGGACGCGACCCATGTGGCCAATGTGAACGCCCGCACCCCGCTGGGGCGCTGGGGCCAGCCCGAGGACATTGCCGGGCCGGTGCTGTTTCTGGCCTCGGAGGCGGCGGCATTCATGACGGGCGCATGCATTCCGGTTGACGGGGGCTATTCGGTTGTTTGAGACTTTGACCAAGGGAGGCGCCCCGCTTTGGGGCGAAACGCGATGATGGATTTCTCGCGCATCGGCGTTGCCGTGATCGGCACCGGCTTTATCGGAACGGTCCATGTCTGGGCGCTGCGGCGGCTGGGGGTGGATCTGCGCGGGGTGCTGGGCTCTTCGCCCGAGCGCGGAGCGAAGGCGGCGGCCGGGCTGGGCCTGGCCTCGTTTGACACGCTGGAGCAGCTCTGCGCCGATGAGAGCGTGCAGGCGGTGCATGTGACCTCGCCCAACCACCTGCACTACCCGCAGGTGAAGGCGCTGATCGAAGCCGGCAAGCATGTGGTTTGCGAGAAGCCCCTGACGATGACGGCAGAGGAATCGGCGGAGCTGGTGGCGCTGGCGGAGGCCTCGGGGCTGGTGTGCGCGGTGTGCTACAACATCCGCTTTTACCCGCTGAACCAACAGGCGCGGGGCATGGTGGCAGCGGGCGAGTTGGGCGATCTGCGGCTGATCACCGGGCATTACGTGCAGGATTGGCTCGCCAAGCCGACCGACTGGAACTGGCGGCTGGAGGGCGACAAGGGCGGTGAACTGCGCGCGGTGGGTGACATCGGCACCCATTGGGCCGACCTCACCAGCTTTGTTGCGGGCGAAAAGCCGGTGGAGGTGCTGGCCGAGCTGAGCACCTTCCTGAAGGAGCGCGAGAAGCCGACGGGGCCGGTGGAAACCTTTAGCGCGGCGAGTGGAGCGACCGAGAAGGTTTCTATAACAACGGAAGATACTGCGCTGATATTGCTGCGCTATCCCTCCGGGGCGCGAGGCTCGGTGACGGTGAGCCAGGTCTCTCCGGGGCGGAAGAATTCGCTGCGCTGGGACATTGCCGGGAGCACGGCCAGCGCGGAGTGGAACTCGGAAACGCCGGATCACCTGTGGATCGGGCATCGCGACGGGCCGAACCAGATCTTGCAGCGCGATGCGGCGCTGATGAACGCCACGGGCGCGGCGGCGGCGCATTTGCCGGGCGGGCATGTGGAGGGGTTTGCCGATACCTTCTTTGCCCTGTTTTCACAGGTTTACGGCGACGTTCTGGCGGGCGGGCGACAGGCGGATTCGACCTGGGCGAGCTTTGCCGACGGGCATTTCGAGATGGAATTCTGCGAGGCGGTCCTTGCCAGTGCGCACAGCGGCGCATGGGTGAAGATCGGCGGATAAGACAAGGATAAGACACATGAAACTTGGCATTCTGACGGCCCCGTTTGAAACCGCGCCATTGATGGAGGTGGCCAGATGGGCCGCCGAGGTGGACATGGGCGTGCTGGAAGTCGCCTGCTGGCCGGCCTCGGGTGGAGAGGCGCGGCGCTATGCGGGGACCTCGCATATTGACTGCAACGGGCTGTCGGAGGGCCAGGCGCAGGAAATCACCGGCGGGCTGGCCGAACACGGGGTGACGATCTCGGCGCTGGGATACTACCCCAACCCGCTGCACGCGGAGGCCTCTCACCGCGAGGAGGTGATCGGTCATCTGAAACATGTGATCACCGCCGCCGCCACACTGTCGGTGCCGGTGGTCAACACCTTCATTGGCGGCGACAAGTCACTGAATGTGGACGGAAACTGGAAGCGGGCGCAGGAGATCCTTGCCCCCGTCGTCGCCCATGCAAAGGACGCCGGCATCAGGCTCTGCTTCGAGAACTGCCCGATGATCTTCAGCTATGACGAATGGCCGGGCGGGCACAACATTGCCTACTCCCCCAAGATCTGGCGCCGCATTTTTGAGGAATGGGGCGAGGCCGTGGGGATGAACTTTGACCCCTCGCACCTTGTCTGGCAGATGATCGACCAGGACAGATTCATCAAGGAATTCGGGCCGATGATGGCCCATGTTCATGCGAAGGACGTGATGATCGACCGCGACGGGCTCTACGAGAACGGGGTGATGAGCGCGGGCATGGGCTGGCAGGTGCCACGGATGCCCGGGCTGGGCGACGTGGACTGGCCCGGCTTCTTCTCCGGGCTCTACCGCGCCGGATACGACGGGCCGGTGATCATCGAGCATGAGGACAAGGTGTTCGAGAAGGATGACGCGGCGGTGAAACGCGGCTTCCTGCTCGCTCGTGACGTGCTGCAACCTTACATCAAGTGACACGCGTAACCATCTGAATAATAACCGATCCCAGGGAGGGAAAACCATGAAGACACTACTGAAAACCACCACTGCCGCCGCCGGGCTGACGCTTGCCCTGAGCGGGATGGCCGCAGCCGAATACACCATCGGCATTTCCAACACCGTGCAGGGCAACGGCTGGCGCGAGGAGATGGTCTGCGCGATGAAGGCGCAGGCGCTGGTGTCGGGCAAGGTCGACAGCCTCAACATCGCCCACCGCAACACCGATGCGGCGGGCCAGTCGGAGGACATCCGCAACCTGATCGAAGCGGGCGTCGATGCCATCGTGGTCAACCCCGCCAACCCCGACGGCATTGCCGACGCGGTGAAGGAAGCCACCGACAAGGGCATCGTCGTGGTCGCGGTCGATCAGGGCGTGAACGCGGATGCGGCCTATGTGCTGTCCAACAACCAGGAGGAATACGCCTACCTCGGCGCGAAGTGGCTGTTCGAGACCATCGGCGGCTCTGGCGAGGTGGTCTACATGCGCGGTGCGGCGGGGGCTGCGGCCGATGACGACCGCGACAAGGGCTTCAAGCGGGCGCTTGAGGAGTTCCCCGATGTGAAGATCGCGCAGGAGGTCTTTACCGGCTGGCAGCAGGACAAGGGCAAGCAGCAGATCCTTGACTACATCGCCACCGGCATTCCGTTTGACGGGATCTGGACGAGCGGGATCGACAACGTGATCGTCGATGCGCTGGTCGAGAGCGACGTGGATCTCGTGCCCGTGGTGGGCGCCGACAACGCCGGTTTCGTGGGCCAGCTCGCCTCGGTCGAGGGCCTCACCGGCGCGGCCGTCACAAACCCCGGCTCGATCGGCGGCGCAGGGGTGACGCTGGCGCTGCGCATCCTCGATGGCGAGACCCCCGAAGAGCGCGTGGTGCTGGTGGACCCGAGCCTCTGGGCCAACAATGACGAAGCCGGCAAGGAGCTGATCGCGGGGGCGCAGAACCCCGACCTCGACCCGGAATGGCCGGTATCGGTGCAGATCCCGGGCTGGACCGATTACTCGATGGAAGAGATCATCGCCTGCAAGGGCCCCGGCGAGTAAGCCACTCTGGCCGGGCACTTGAAGGTGCCCGGCCAACCTTCTGGAATACAAGACAGATGAGGCGATATGTCGGATGAGGCTCCGCTGCTGGATGCGAGCGGCGTAGAGAAGCGGTTTGGGGCGGTGGTGGCTTTGAAGGCTGCCGCTCTGACGATCCGCCGGGGCGAGATCGTGGCCCTGATGGGGGCCAATGGCGCGGGCAAATCGACCTTTGTAAAGATCCTCACCGGGGCGCTGAAGGCCGATGGCGGACATGTGAAGATCCGCGGGGCCGAGCGGGCCGTGGGTTCGCCCGCCGAGGCGCGCAAGAGCGGGCTGGTGCCGGTGTATCAGGAGCCTTCGCTGATCCCCGATCTGGACGTGGCCGACAACCTGCGGCTGGGCGGGACCGATCCGGCCAAGTTTAGCGCGTGGATGGGGGAGCTGGGCTTTGCGGGATTCGACCTTTCGGCGATGATCCACAGCCTGCCGCTGGCGACGCTGCGCATCATCGACCTTGCGCGTGCGCTGGCCTCAGAGCCCGACGTGCTGCTGCTCGACGAGATGACGGCCGCCCTGCCGACCGATCTGGTGGAGGCGGTGCTGAAGGTGGTGCAGCAGCAGGCCGAGGCCGGGCGCTCGGTGATCTATATTTCGCACCGCTTTGCCGAGATCGCGCAGGTCTGCCAGCGGGCCGTGGTGCTGCGCGATGGTGCCACCGTTGGCGAAGTGCCGATTGAAGAGGGCGCCGAGGAGCGGATCGTGGAGATGATGCTGGGCGAGGCGATCAAGCCCGGCGAAACCGCCGCAGAGCGGGTGGCCGCCGCGCCGCAGGGCACGCCCCGCGTGGCGGTGAAGGGGCTTGGCGCGGGCGGGCAGTTGACGGATGTGAGCTTTGCGCTCCACCCCGGCGAGGTGCTGGGCGTGGTGGCGCTGGAGGGCCAGGGGCAGGATGAGCTCTTCGAGGTGCTGGCCGGCGCGAGGAAGCCCGACCGGGGCGTGATCGAGGTGGAGGGCACGGCCCGCCGCTTCGCCCACCCTGCCGATGCCATTGCCGCCGGCCTCGCCTTCGTGCCCGGCAACCGGGCGGATGCGCTGGCGATGCAGCAATCGGTGCGCGACAACCTTGCCCTGCCCTTTTCGGCCCGTGCCCGCGCATGGGGGCCGATCTCGATGAAGCGCGAGGGCGAGGTGGTGGGCCGCACCATCGAGCGGCTTCAGATTGATACTCGCGCCCAGGGCGAGGTGGGACGCCTGAGCGGCGGGAACCAGCAGAAGGTGACCATCGGGCGCTGGCTGGCCCACGGCTGCGACACGCTGCTGCTGTTCGACCCGACGCGGGGCATCGACGTGCGCACCAAGCGCCAGATCTACCCGTTGGTGCGCGAGCTGGCGGAGGGCGGCGCTTCGGTGCTGTTCTACTCCTCGGAACTGGAGGAAATCCAACTGGCCTGCGACCGCTGCATCGTGATCTTCAATGGCCGCGTGGTCGATACCATGCCCGCCGCAGAGGCCGACGAGCCGCGCCTGATGCGCGCCGCCTACGGGCTGACGGGAGACGCGGCATGAAGGCGCTTCGCAAACACGCATGGATCACCGGGCTTGCGGTGATCCTCGCCGCCCTCTTCGTGGCGACCAAGCTCATTCAGCCCAGCTTCGGCGCTTCGGGGCTGGAAAGCCTTGCCCGCGCCGCCCTGCCCTTTGCCTTTGCCACCGTGGCGCAGGCGGTGGTGGTGATTGCCGGGGGCATCGACCTGTCGATCGCCTCGATGATGGCGGTCTGCTCGGTGACGGCGGCGGTGCTGATGGAGGGCAACGGCGGGGCGATCTCGGGCGGGATCGTGCTGCTGGTGCTGGCTATGGGGGCGGGCATGGGCGCGCTGAACGGGCTGCTCATCAACATCACCCGCGTGCCCGACATCGTGGTGACGCTGGCGATGCTCTTTGTCTGGGAGGGCGTGGCGCTGCTGATCCTCAACGCGCCGGGCGGCGATGCGGCGGACTGGCTGCGCGGGTTCATCATTGGCGGCCTGCCGATCCCCGGGCTGGGCGGCGTGCCGCGCTCGCTGGTGTTTCTGCTGGTGCTGGTGGCCATCGTCTGGCTACCGATCCGGCGCTCGCGCACCGGGCTTTCGCTTTACGCGGTGGGCTCGGATGCGCTGGCGGCCTTCCGTTCTGGGGTGAACGTGGGGCGCACCCGGATCGTGGCCTATGCGCTGGCGGGGGTCTTTGCCGCAATGGGAGGCCTCTCGCTGACGCTGTCCACCGGCATCGGAGAGCCGATCCCCGGGCCCTACCTGCTCGCCTCGGTCGCCGCCGTGGTGCTGGGCGGCGTGGTTCTGGGCGGCGGCAAGGGGGGCCTGCTCGGCCCGCTGATTGCCGTGTTCATCCTGCGGCTGGTGCGGATGGATCTGACGCTGCTCAGCGTCGATCCCAATGTTTCGGCGATCATCGAGGGCACGATCATGGTGGTTGTCGTGATGATCGGCGGGCTGCTCGCGGCACGGGGGAAGCTGTGATGGACAGGCTCAAGGCGCTGCTGCGCGATCACCCGATTATTCCGCTGCTGGTGCTGCTGGCGCTGCTTGTCGGCATCCTCGAAATCATGCGCCCCGGCATCGTCGGCGAGCGCTGGATTGCCAACACGGTGAAATTTGCCATCCCGCTCGCCATGCTCGCGGCCTGCCAGACGCTGACCATGCTCACGGGGGGCATCGACCTTTCAGCGGCCATCGTCGCCACCATCTCCAGCTTCGTCATGGCCACGCTGGTGCCCTTCTACGGCCCTGCGGGGGCGATTGCGCTCTCGCTCGTTCCGGCAGTGCTGATCGGGCTGCTGAACGGCATCGGCGTGGGCTTCTTCCGGGTGCATCCGCTGATCATCACCCTCGGCTCGGGGCTGATCGGCACCGGCTGCCTTCAAGTCTACCAGAGCACGGTGATTGCCACCGGATCGGTGGTGCCGGACGGCCTCGCGTGGCTCGGCACCGGGCGCACATGGGGTTTTCCGAACGCGCTGGTGCTGTTTGTGCCTTTCGCCGCGCTCATCCTCTTTGCCCAGCGGCGCACCGGCTTTGGCCGCCTGCTCTATGCCATGGGCGACAACGAGGGCGCGGCGCGGCTGGCCGGGGTGCGCGGCTGGCAGGTGCACCTTGCGCTCTACGCCCTTTCGGGACTGATCGCGGGGATGGCGGGGCTGGTCTACGTGGGCCTCATCAAGGCGCCTTCGCTGTCGCTCGCGGTGCCGCTGATGCTGCCCTCGGTGGCGGCGGCGGTGATCGGGGGCACCTCGATCTTCGGCGGGCGCGGCGGCTATGCGGGCACCATCGTGGGCGCGCTGATCCTCACCGTGCTCGGCACCATGCTGACCCTGCTGCACATGCCCGAGGGGGCGCGGCGCATTCTCTTCGGTGGCATCATCCTTGGCGTCGCCGCCATTCACCTGAGGCTGACCGACACGAGGTAGCGTGATGAAGATCGCCGGAATTTCCTTTGACCACATGCACATGGGCGACCTTCTGCGGATGGTTCACGAGCACCCCGAGGCGGAGATCTGCGCGCTCTACGACCCGGACCGCGCGAGAATGCAGGCGGCGGTGGATGCCTTCGGCGTGCCGGAAGAGCGCGTGTTCACCGAACTGGAGCCGGCCCTCGCCACCGCCCCCGACCTCGCAATCCTCTGCTCCTCCACCGCCAGCCACGCCGAGATGGCCGAGCGCATCGCCCCCACCGGCACCAACCTGATGGTCGAAAAGCCCTTCGCGGCCTCTGCCAGCGATGCCCGCCGGATGATCGCCGCCATGCAGGCGGGCGGCGGGCGCATGGCGATCAACTGGCCGCTGCGCTGGGTTGAGAGCCACGTGACGGCCAAGGCCCTGATCGAGGCGGGCGAGATCGGCGAGCTGCTGGAGGTGCGCAGCTACGGCGGCAACCGCGGCCCGCTGTTTCACCTCGCCGACAAGGTCGAGGTGACGCCCGAGGAGGTGGAGCGCCAGAAGCCCGGCAGCTGGTGGTACAAACGCGCCTCTGGCGGCGGCTCCCTGCTCGATTACCTCGGCTACGGCGCGACGCTGGGCACATGGTTCATGAACGGCGCGGCCCCGTTGGAGGTGACCTGCGTGGTCGACGAGACCCCGGGCATCGAGGTTGATCAACACTCCATCACCATCTGCCGCTACGCGCGCGGCCTCAGCAAGATGGAAACCCGCTGGGGCACCTTCACCGACCCCTGGATCACCCAGCCCCAGCCCGCCTGCGGCTATACCTTCATCGGCTCCGAGGGCACGCTCACCAGCCTCGATTACGCCAACCACGTGACCCTGCAAACCCGCGCCCAGCCAAAGGTGCATGCGGTGCCGGTGCAGCCGCTGGCGGAGGGCGAGCGCAACCCGGTCGAGTTCATGCTCTCGCGCCTGAAGAGCGCAGGCCCCATCGACGGCCCGCTCGACCCGGCGCTCTGCCTCACCGCCCAGCGGATCATCGACACGGCGGCGCAGTCGGCGGCCGAGAAGCGCACCCTCGCGCTGCGGCCATGAGCGCGCCCGAGGCCGACGACTACGCCTTGAAATCCACCGAGGCGGCCGAGATCCCCGCCCCCGAGCTGCCCTACCAGCCGCCCATGCCACAGACACCGCCGCCCATCGCCCTTATCGGCGCAGGCGGCATCGCGGGGGCGCATCTGGAGGCCTACCGCAGCGCCGGCTGGGAGGTGGCCGCCATCTGCAACCGCACCCTGTCGCGTGCGCAGGCCCGCGCCGATGCGTTCTTCCCCAAGGCGCGGGTGAGCGACGACTGGCAGAGCGTGCTGGCCGACCCCGCGATCAAGGTGGTCGACATCACCCCCCACCCCGCCGACCGGCTGCCGATCATCGAAGCGGCGCTGAAGGCGGGCAAACACGTGCTCTCGCAAAAGCCCTTCACCGAAAGTCTCGACGAGGCCGAGCGCCTCATCGCATTGGCCGAGGCCGAGGGCTGCCAGCTCGCCATCAACCAGAACGGACGTTGGGCGCCCCACCTCGCATGGATGCGCGAGGCCACCCTGGCGGGCCATATCGGCACCCTCACCTCGGCCCATATCCGCATGGCCTGGAACCACGGCTGGATCGCGGGCACCCCCTTCGAGCAGATGCCAGACCTCGTTCTCTACGATTTCGCCATCCACTGGTTCGACTTTCTCGCCACGCTCGTCCCCGACCGCCTGCAAAGCGTCACCGCCAGCGCCGCCCGCGCCGCCGGGCAAGGTGCAAAGGCCCCGCTGCTCGCCCAGGCCATGGTCGCGCTGGAGGGCGGGCAGGCCTCCTTCGCTTTCGACGGGACCACCGCCCATGGCCCGAACGACAGCACCCTTATCACCGGCACCGAGGGCACGCTCCATGCCACCGGCCCCGACCTCGGCCAGCAGAGCGTCACCCTCACCAACGCGCAGGGCCGCGCCACCCCAAAATTAAGTGGCACATGGTTCAACGACGGGTTTCGCGGCGCCATGGGCGAGCTGCTCTGTGCCATCGAGCAGGCCCGCCCGCCCGCAAACAGCGCAGTCAGCAACCTGCCCACCCTCGCCCTCACCTTCGCCGCCGTCGCCTCGGCGCGTGAGAACCGCGCCGTCGAGATCGGCAGCATCCGACACCTGCCGCGCTAGCCCGACCTGCTCATTTTCTTGCTATAAATATCTCCGGGGGGTGTGGGGGGCTGGCCCCCCACTCCGACACGTCCCTCAGGCGAGCCGCTGCAACAGGGAGAGCGAGGGCTCTCCCGTCACCGGCAGCCCGTTGGCCTGCTGATAGCCGCGGATCGCGGCGGCGGTCTTGTTGCCGAGCACCCCGTCGGGCGTGCCCGCATCGAAGCCCGCCCGCGTCAGCCCCTCCTGCAGGGCCATCCGCTGGCGCTGGGTCAGGCCGTAGCGGTCGGGGCCAAACTCGGCCTGCAACCCGCCGCGTCCGGCGATCCGGTCGCTGAGGTAGCCCACCGCGAGGGCGTAGTTGTCGGAGTTGTTGTAGCGCTTGATGACGTTGAAGTTGTGCCCCACCGCAAAGCGCGGGCCGCCCGGGTCGGGCTGGAGGCCGCCGCTGGTGGTTTCGCTGCCCCAGCGCTCGCCGCGCCGCCAGCCGTTCCTGGCGAGGTAGGCGGCGGTGGAGGCGAGCGCATCGGAGGGGTCGTCGCTCCAGATGTCGCGCCGCCCATCGCCGGTGAAATCCACCGCGAAGAGCTGGAAGCTGGTGGGGATGAACTGGGTGTGGCCCATCGCGCCCGCCCAGCTGCCCACCATCCGCTCGGGCGTGGTGTCGCCCGCCTGAAGGATTTTCAGCGCCGCGATCAGCTGCTTCTCGAAGAAGGCCCCGCGCCGCCCCTCATAGGCCAGCGTGGCGCAGGCCGAGATCACCGGAATATCGCCGCGCCGGGTGCCATAGGTGCTCTCGACGCCCCAGATCGCACAGCAGATCTCGGCGGGAACGCCGTATTTCGCCTCGATCGCATTGAGCCGCCCGCGCTGGGAGGCAAAGGCCGAGCGGCCCATTGCCACCTTCTTCTCGGAGGCGACCAGCGAAAGGTAATCCTCGAAGCTGCGCTTGAACTCGGCCTGGTTGCGGTCGCGCTCGATGACGCCGGGGATGAAGCCGGCCCGCGCGAAGGCGCGGTCGACCACGCCCTGGTTGATGCCCGCGCTCACCGCCCGGCCCTTGAAGCCCGAAACCCAGGCGTCAAAGCCCGCGTTGGCCACCGGGCGCATGGCCGGATCGGGGGCGGAGGGCGCGACGGCGTCAAAGCCGCCCGGTCCGCCGCAGGCGCTCAAAAGCCCCGTTGCCGCTGTGGAAATCAGGAATCCGCGCCTGTTCATTGCCGCTCGCATCATCGGGTGTCTCCCCGTTTTGTGACTGCTTCGTTACGGCAAACCTAGCCGATCTGTCGCCACTCCCCAAGGGCCATGATGCGCCCCGGCAGGCAACCGCCGCAGGCGGGGCGGCGGGCGGGTCTCAGGCCATCCATGCGGCTTTGCGCTTGGCGAAGAAGGCGGCGATGCCCTCCCCCGCCTCGGGGCTTTCCCAGCGTGTCACCAGCGCCTCGACACTCGCCTCCACCTCGGCATCCGAGGGGGCGGCGCCGAGCTTGAGGGCCAGCGCCTTGGCCTCGGCCACCGCACCGGGGGCGCAGGCGAGATAGGGTGCGACCTCGGCTTCGACGGCCGCGTCGAGCTCGGCTTCGGGCACCGTTCTGGCCACCACCCCGAGGCGCAGGGCCTCAGCGGCGTCGAAGATCCTTGCGCTCATGAAGACCCGGCGTGCCATCGCCTCGCCCATCCGCGCCAGCACGTAGGGGCCGATGGTGGCCGGGATCAGCCCGAGGCGGGTTTCGGTGAAGCCGAAGCTGGCCCCCTCCACCGCCACCGCCACGTCGCAGACGCAGGCCATCCCCACCCCGCCGCCGAATGCATTGCCATGGATGCGGCCCACCACCGGCTTGGGGCAGGCGTTGATCGCGCCGAGCATTTCGGCCAGCCGCCAGGCCTCGGACGCCCGGGTTTCGCCGTCGGCGGCCATCTGCTCCTGCATCCAGCCAAGGTCGCCGCCGGCGCAGAAGCTGCGCCCCTCGCCCGCCAGCACCACCACGCGCACGGCGGGGTCGGCCCCGAGGCGTTCGATGGCGCCGTGGATCTCGTCGATCAGTTGCGCCGAGAGGGCGTTGTGTTTTTCCGGGCGGGCCAGCCAGAGCGTGGCCACGCCGCGTGGGTCGATCTCAATTCGTGTCGTGCTCACTGCATATCCTCCTGCGCAGAAGGCCCCGGCCCGGGCACCCCCTCACTGCTGCCGCATGGCCCGCGCCATCTGCGCCGCTTCCGCGACCACATCCATATCAAGCCCGGTGTCATATCCCAGCGCCGCGAGCCGCTCCGCCACGGCCTCGGTCGCCACGTTTCCTGCCGCGCCGGGCGCATAGGGGCAGCCGCCGAGGCCGCCGACCGCCGCATCGAAGATGCGCAGGCCGCGTGCCAGCGCCACCTCGATGTTGTCCAGCGCGCGGCCGGAGGTGTCGTGGAAGTGGCCCGCGAGCTGCCCCGCGTCCACCTCGCCCAGCACCGCCGCCAGCATGGCATCGACCCGCTCGGGCAGGCCCCGCCCGAGGGTTTCGCCCAGCGAGACCTCGGTGCAGCCCATCGCGCGCAGCGCCCCGGCCACGCGCGCCACCGCGCCGGGGTCGACCTCGCCCTCGAAGGGGCAATCGGTGACCACGGAGACATAGCCGCGCACCGGCAGGCCATCGGCCCCGGCGGCCGCCATCACCGGCGCGAAGCGCTCGAGGCTTTCGGCCACGGAGCAATTGAGGTTGGCGCGGCTGAAGCCCTCGGTGGCGGCGGCGAAGACCGCCACCCCGTCGCAGCCCGCCGCCCGTGCGCGCTCGTAGCCCTTGAGGTTGGGGGTCAGCGCCCAGTAGCCGACACCGGGTGCGGGGGTGATGCCCGCCATCACCTCGCCGGAGCTGGCCATCTGGGGCACCCATTTGGGGCTCACGAAACTGGCCGCCTCGATCCGGGCGAAGCCGGCGCGGGAGAGGCAGTCGACCAGCGCCACCTTCTCGGCCACGCCGATCACCCCGGCCTCGTTCTGCAACCCGTCGCGCGGGCCGACCTCGAAGATCTCTGCCTTCACCACGGCGCGTAGAACTCCTTGCTGTAGAGCGATTGCGTGCCCTTGGGGGGCAGCGATGCGGCGAAGGCCTCGCGGGTTTCGAGCCGTGCCCACCAGTCCGATAGCGCGGGGAAGGCCTCAAGCGAGACGAAGCGCCGGCCCATGTAGACGGATTGCCCAACAGCCACGTCGGCGGCGGAGAAGCCGCTGTTCAGCAGGTAGCTCCGGTCCGAAAGCCGGGCGTCGAGCGCGGCGAAGCACTTGCCGAGGCGCGCGGCCTCGAGCTTCATCACCACCGGGCTGCGCATGGTGTCGTCGTAGAGCATGATGTGCTGCTGGGTGAGCGCGGCGATGTGCTGGCTGGCGGTTTCGGCGAAGTGCAGCCAGATCAGCCAGTCGGCCCGCTCGGCCTCGCCCGGGGCACGACCGAGGCCGGGGCCGGGGTAGCGCTCGCAGAGCAGCTCGATGATGGCGCCGGATTCGAACCAGACTTCGCCGTCGATCTCCAGCGCGGGCACCCGGCCCGCTGGGTTGAGGGCGAGGTAAGACGGGTCGCGCAGGGACTTGTCGAAGGGGTGCACCACGAGGTCGAAGTCGACGCCGAGCTCGTTGAGCAGCCAGAGCACCCGCATGGAGCGGGTCTGGTGGCAATGGTGCAGGCGGATCATGGGCGCGGCCCCCGGAGGCGGTGGCGGAGGCTGCCGCCTGCCGCGCGGGGGGCTGGGCGCGAGGCCATCATGCCTCGGCCTCGATCCGCACGATCAGCGCTCCGGCTTCGAGCTGGTCGCCTGCCGCCACGCCAAGCTCGGCCACCACACCGTCGTGGGGGGCGCGCATGACGTGCTCCATCTTCATGGCCTCCATCACGGCGAGCCGATCGCCCGCCCGGACGGTCTCGCCCTTGCGGACGTGGAGCGAGCGCACCACGCCGGGCATGGGCGCCAGCAGGGCCCCCTCGCCTGCCGCCTCGGCGCCTGCCGCCAGCGGATCGGGCAGATCGAAGACCATCGGCTCGGCGCCGAAGAGGTGCACGCGGCCCGCGATCAGCTCGGCCCCGGCCGTCATGCTGCGGCCCTCGACGCGCCAGCCGGAGGCCGCGCGCTCGGCCCGCAGGTCGGCGCCGCCGATCTCGACGCGATAGGCCCCGCCCCCGAGCGCCGAGACCCGGCCCTCGATGCGCGCCTCGCCCCGCAGCAGCGCGACCGGCCAGCCGAGCGGTTCCCAGAGCGCGAAGCCCTCGCCCGGCGCGGGCGCGTTCAGGCCCAGCGCGGCGAGGGCGGCGAGCGCGAGAAGCTCGGGCGTTTCGCAGGGCGCGGTGAGGGCTTCGAGGTCGCGTGCGATCAGGCCGGTCTCGACATCGCCGGAGCGGAAGGCGGCATGGTCGATCAGGCGCCCGAGGAAGCCGAGGTTGGTGACGACCCCGGCCACCTGCGTTGCGGCCAGCCCCTCGGCCAGCGCGGCGCGGGCCTCGGCGCGGGTGGCGCCATGGCAGGTGAGCTTGGCGATCATCGGGTCGTAATGGGGGCTGATGGTGTCGCCCTCGCGCACCCCGGTATCGACCCGGCCCGGCCCGAAGACGAGCCGTTCGAGCCGCCCGGTGGCGGGCAGGAAGCCTGCGGGCACATCCTCGGCGTAGAGGCGGGCCTCCATGGCGTGGCCGGTGATGCGCAGGTCGTTTTGCTGCGCGGGCAGAGGCTCGCCCGAGGCCACGCGGAGCTGCCATTCCACGAGGTCGATGCCGGTGATCTCTTCGCTGACGGGATGTTCGACCTGAAGGCGGGTGTTCATTTCCATGAACCAGAAGCCATCGGGCCGGAGCCCGCCTGCCCCGTCGACGATGAACTCGACCGTGCCTGCGCCCTTGTAGCCGATGGCCTCGGCGGCCTTGACCGCCGCCTCGCCCATGGCGGCGCGGACCTCCGCGGTCATGCCCGGCGCGGGGGCCTCCTCGATCACCTTCTGGTGGCGGCGTTGCAGCGAGCAGTCGCGCTCGAAGAGATGCACCGCGCGGGTGCCGTCGCCGAAGACCTGCACCTCGATGTGGCGCGGGTGCTGGATATATTTCTCGATCAGCACGTCGCCGTTGCCGAAGGCGCCCAGCGCCTCGATGC
Source organism: Oceanicola sp. 502str15 (assembly GCF_024105635.1). Taxonomy (NCBI): domain Bacteria; kingdom Pseudomonadati; phylum Pseudomonadota; class Alphaproteobacteria; order Rhodobacterales; family Roseobacteraceae; genus Oceanicola; species Oceanicola sp. 502str15. The sequence goes on along the minus strand of NZ_WYDQ01000001.1, from coordinate 761,958 downwards.
GGGCGGATTCCAGCGCTTCCTCGAAGTCGCGCGGTGCTTCGACCAGACGCATGCCGCGCCCGCCGCCGCCCGCCACCGCCTTGATCAGGACCGGGTAGCCGATCTGGGCGGCCTCGGCCTCGAGCTTGCCGGGGTCCTGGCTTTCGCCGTGGTAGCCGGGCACGACCGGCACGCCTGCCTTCACCATCCGGGCCTTGGCGGCGTCCTTCAGGCCCATCGCGCGGATTGCCTGCGCGCTCGGCCCGATGAAGGTGACGCCGGCCTTGTCGAGCGCCTCCACGAAGTCGGGGTTTTCGCTCAGGAAGCCGTAGCCCGGGTGCACTGCCTGTGCGCCGGTGTCCTGCGCGGCCTGCACCACCTTGGCGATGTCGAGATAGCTCAGCGACGAGGCCGCGGGGCCGATCAGCACCGCCTCGTCGGCCATGGCCACATGGCGGGCATCGGCATCGGCCTGAGAGTAGACCGCGACGGTTTTCACCCCGAGCCTGCGGCAGGTGTCGATCACGCGGCAGGCGATCTCGCCCCGGTTGGCGATCAGGATCTTGTCAAACATCTGCGTCTTCCTCGTCTTCTGCCAGGTAGCGGTGGCGATAGATCAGGTTCACCCGTTCGCCGGTGAGCAGGTAGAAGCCGACCACCACGGCCACCACCGCCTCGGCCAGCGACCAGACCACCATGTTGCCCTTGGCGAAATCGACCAGCACCAGCGCGCAGACCGTCAGCCCCAGCCAGGCCCCGGGCGGCAGGCGGAAGAACTGGGCCAGGCCCGCCAGCAGCGCCAGCAGCGCCTCGACGAGATACCAGAGCCCGCCGAGCTGGCTCCAGAGCGCGAGGCGGAAGGCCCCGAGCGCGGCGAAGGCCAGCACCACGGCATAGAGCGCCAGCCCCAGCCGTCCCTTGGGGTGGCCCAGCGCCATCTGGCGGCTGACATGCACCCAGCGCTGCCCGCTGACCGGATCGACCCGTCCCTGCACGAAACGGCCTTCTTGCGGCATTCCCTTCATCACGCGCTCCTCACATGCGGAAGACGCCAAAGCGCGTCTCTTCGATGGGGGCGTTTAGCGCTGCCCGGAGGGAGAGCGCCAGCACATCGCGGCTCTTGCGCGGGTCGATGATGCCATCATCCCAGAGCCGGGCGGAGGCGTAGAGCGGGTCTGACTGCACCTCGAACTGGTCGAGGACGGGCTGCTTGAAGGCGGCCTCCTCCTCCTCGCTCCAGCTGCCGCCGCCGCGTTCGATGGCGTCGCGCTTGACGGTGGCGAGCACCCCGGCGGCCTGCGCCCCGCCCATGACGGAGATGCGCGAGGTGGGCCATGTCCACAGGAAGCGGGGCGAATAGGCGCGCCCGGCCATGCCGTAGTTGCCCGCCCCGAAGGAGCCGCCGACGAGGAGGGTGATCTTGGGCACCGCGGTGGTGGCGACGGCGGTGACCAGCTTGGCGCCGTGGCGGGCGATGCCCTCGTTCTCGTATTTCCGGCCGACCATGAAGCCGGTGATGTTCTGCAGGAAGACCAGCGGAATCCGGCGCTGGGAGCAGAGCTCGACGAAATGGGCGCCCTTCACCGCGCTCTCGGAAAACAGCACGCCGTTGTTGGCGATGACGCCGCAGGGCATGCCCTCGACATGGGCAAAGCCGCAGACAAGGGTTTCGCCATAGCGGGGTTTGAACTCGTCGAAGCGGGAGCCGTCTACCACGCGGGCGATGACCTCGCGGATGTCCCAGGGCTGGCGCGGGTCTGCCGGGACGATGCCGAGGATTTCCTCGGGGTCGTAGAGCGGGGCTTCGGGTGGCTGGAGGGCGGAGGCCGCCCCGGCACCGCTGTAGCCTTCGAGCGAGCCGACCGCCTGGCGCGCCAGGGCCAGCGCGTGGGCGTCATCCTCGGCCAGCATGTCGGCCACGCCCGAGAGGCGGGTGTGCACATCGCCGCCGCCGAGCTCCTCGGCACTCACCACCTCGCCCGTTGCCGCCTTCACCAGCGGCGGGCCGGCAAGGAAGATGGTGCCCTGCTCCTTCACGATGATCGACACATCCGACATGGCCGGCACATAGGCCCCGCCTGCCGTGCAGGAGCCCATCACCACCGCGATCTGGGCGATGCCCTTGGCGCTCATCTGCGCCTGGTTGTAGAAGATCCGGCCGAAGTGGTCGCGGTCGGGAAAGACCTCGTCCTGGTTGGGCAGGTTCGCGCCGCCGCTGTCGACGAGGTAAATGCAGGGCAAGCGGCAGGCCTCGGCGATCTCCTGTGCGCGCAGGTGCTTCTTGACCGACATCGGATAGTAGGTGCCGCCCTTCACCGTGGCGTCATTGGCCAGCACCATGACCTCGCGGCCCTTCACCCGGCCGACCCCGGCGATCATGCCGGCCGCGGGCGCGGCGCCCTCGTACATGCCATGGGCCGCCGTGGCGCCGACCTCGAGGAAGGGGCTGCCCGGGTCGAGCAGCCCGGCCACCCGGTCGCGGGGCAGCATCTTGCCCCGGCCGGTGTGGCGGGCGCGGGACTTTTCGCCCCCGCCCAGAGCCGCCGCCTCCGCCGCCGCGCGGGCGCGGGCAAGGGCGGCCTCGGATGCGGCGCGGTTGGCGGTGAAATCCTCCGACTTCGCGGAGAGCTGGGATGTGATCTTCATGCGTTTTCCTCTGGAGCGGGCAGGAGCTGGCGGTGCATCAGCCAGCGCAGGCGAAAGCCGTAGCGGGCCGCCCGTGAAACGTCGGTCTGAAAGCTGGCGTTGACCCCGGCGCCGATGGCGGCGCCTGCGAGCGGCACCACCTGGGCCGCCTTGCGCTTGAGGAGGTCGGTGCCGAGGCCGCGGGCGACGCGGTCGACCACCTTGTCGACCACCCAGTCGGCGCCCTTCTCGAGCACGTAGCGCACCTCGGGGCTTTGCAGTTCGCGGGCAAGCTGGTTGACCTTGCCGAGGCTTTCCTTGCGCCCCTCGAGCCCGCGCACCGTGGCGAGTTCGAGCACCATGAGGCGGAACACCAGCTCCTCCTCGCCCTCCCCCACAAAGCCGTAGGACGCGCCGGTGGCGCGCACGGTGCGGGCGGCGAGGCTGATGGTGGCGGGGATGTCGAGGGTCATGCCGAGGCCGCCGAACCAGCCCGCGGCCCCGCCCGAGGCGGCGCCGGTGCCTGCCGACCAGCCCTGCACCCGCAGCGCGGCGGCGTCGCAGGCGGCGAGGTCGTCGGTGTCGTGGGAGACGGCGGGCAGGGTCAGCCCGGCGCCGCGATCGGCCAGAACGAGGGCGCGGCGCAGCACGCCCGAGGGCACCACCCGGCGCAGCAGCCCGCCGAGCGGGGCGGTGGCCTTCTCGGCCCCGCGCCCGAGGCGGGAGTAGCGCTTGTCCTCGTATTTCTTTTGCTCGGCCATGGCGGCCGTCAGCGCCGCCTCCATACGGCGGTCGCGGTCGGGGAGATCACCGGTGCCGCTCACAGGTTGTTTCCGTGCAGTTGCAGCCAGAGTGCCTGCCGCCCGGTCTCGTCCATCAGGCAGGAGAGCATGGCAGGCCCCTGCCCTGTGCCGCCGGTCCATTGCGCGCGGATGAAGTCGCATTTGGCATCGCGGAAGGCGATCCAGGCGCGCTGCATGTCGCGCAGGGTGTCGGCGGTGGAGAGCAGACCGTTTTCGGCGGTGGCCATGTCGGCATCGAAGGCCTTCGCCCGTGCCATGGCTTCGCGGTAATGGGCGTTAAGTCGGCCGTCCCAGTATTGCCACTCGGCCTCGAGGCAGCCGTTCATGCCCATGGTCGAGCCGCCGCCCTCGGTGTTTTCCATGCAGGCATTGGCCGCCGTGCCGATGCATTGCGCGCGCTCGGCCAGTTCGGGGCGGCCTTCCTCGCACTCCTCGATCAGAAGCGGATCGAAAGAGAGTTCCTGCGCCATGGCAGGCGGCGCCGCCAGCATCATCGCAACCGCCGCCGCCAGACCTGCCAGCCTCATGAGGTATCGCATCGGTTTTCCTTTCTCACGCATCACGCTTCACTCGCCCCGCGCCCCGTCAAGCGCCTCTCCATAGGCCCGCGCAGTGCAGGCCTCCGCCGCCAGATCCGCCATGCAGCGCTGGCCGACCGCGAGGCTGATCCGCGCCTGAAAACTCTGCGCCAGAAACCGCATGCACCCTTCGTAATCGCCTGCCTGGCCGCAGCTCTCCAGCGCCGCCTCCACGCAGCCCTCCGCGCCGCTCCGGATGCAGCCATCATATCTGCCCACGATCTTCTCGTATGTGCCCGGCTCCTTGATACCCTGCGCGCAGAGCGGCCCGCACAGCAGCACAAAGGCAATCGTGGCGCGGATCATCATGAGCGATACTCCGGGTTGTCATGGTCGATCTCCACGCCCTCGCCCAGCTCGCGCCGGTCGTTGCCCGCATTCGGAATACCGCCCGCCAGCAGCCGCGCCAGATGCAGCAGATTCCACGCCATGATCGTGGTGTTGCGCCTTGTGAAAGCGTTGTCGAAGCCCGCCCGGCTGCCATCTTCCATCTCGTCGCCATAGCTCGGCCCCGGCCCGGCCTCGCCGATCCAGCCGCAATCGGCCTGCGGCGGAATGGTCAGCCCGAGGTGGTTGAGCGCGAAGCCAACGGTCATCGCTGCGTGCTTGATGCCGTCTTCATTGCCCGTCACCACGCAGCCCCCGACCTTGCCGTAATAGATCGACTGGCCCTTGTCGTTCAGCTCGCCTGACATGGCGTAGAGCCGCTCGATCAGCACCCGGCAGACGGAGCTTTCCTCGCCCAGCCAAAGCGGCGTGCCGACCACGAGGATATTGGCCGCCTTCACCTTCTCCCAGAGCATCGGCCAGTCGTCCCGCGCCCAGCCGTGCTCGGTCATGTCCGGGTAAACCCCCGGTGGCACCTCGTGAGAGAGCAGGTGCACATGTTCCACCTCAACCCCCTCGCCCGCAAGGATGTTGCCCACCGCGTTCAGCAACAGCTTGGTGTGGCTCTCCTCGGGGTTCTTCTTGAGTGTGGTGTTGAAGATCAGCGCGCGCATCACATCGCCCCCATCAGTTCCCGCCCCACCAGCATCCGCCGGATCTCGGAGGTGCCCGCGCCGATCTCCATCAGCTTGGCATCGCGGAACAGCCGCGCCACCGGGGCATCGGCCAGAAAGCCCGCGCCGCCCATGGCCTGCACCGCCTGATGGGCCTGCACCATGGCCTGCTCGGAGGCATAGAGGCAGCAGGCCGCCGCATCGGCGCGCGTGACCTCGCCCCGGTCGCAGGCCTTGGCGACCTCGTAGACATAGGCACGCGACGAATTCAGGGCCACGTACATGTCGGCGATCTTGCCCTGCATGAGCTGGAAGCTTCCGATGGGTTTGCCGAACTGCTTGCGCTCGGCCATGTAGGGCATCACCTCGTCGAGACATGCGGCGATGATGCCGGGGCCGATGGCGGCCAGCACCACGCGCTCGTAATCGAGGCCGCTCATCAGCACGCGCACGCCCCCGCCCTCCTCGCCCAGCACGTTCTCGAAGGGCACTTCGACATCCTCGAACACCAGCTCGGCGGTGTTGGAGCCGCGCATTCCGAGCTTGTCGAAATGCTTGGAGGTGGAAAAGCCGGTCATGGTCTTTTCGATCAGGAAGGCGGTGATGCCCTTGGAGCCCGTCTCCGGGTCGGTCTTGGCATAGACCACCAGCGTGTCGGCGTCGGGGCCGTTGGTGATCCAGTACTTGTTGCCGTTGAGGCGGTAGTGATCGTTGCGCTTTTCGGCCTTGAGCTTCATCGAGACCACGTCGGAGCCTGCCCCTGCCTCGCTCATCGCCAGCGCCCCGACCTGGGTGCCGTTCACGAGGCCAGGCAGGTACCTGGCCTTCTGCTCGGGCGAGCCGTTCAGGTTGATCTGGTTCACGCAGAGGTTGGAATGTGCCCCGTAGCTGAGCGAGACCGAGGCCGAGGCGCGGGCGATCTCCTCGACCGCGACGGCATGGGCGAGATAGCCCATGTCTGCCCCGCCGAACTCTTCGGGCACGGTCACGCCGAGAAGGCCGAGATCGCCAAGCTCGCGCCACAGCGCGGGCGGAAACGCGTTCTGGGCGTCGATGTCGCCCGCCATGGGGCGGATGCGCTCCTGCGCGAAGCGATGCACCATTTCGCGCAACGCCGCCACTTCGTCGCCGAGGTCGAACTTCAACTGTCCTGCAAACATGTGCCTGCTCCTCCCTTTATTGAACAAGCGTTCAAATAGTAGAAGAGCATTGCGAGCCGGTCAACGCCCCTTGAAAAAGAAATGAGCGGTCGGCGGAGGCCCACCGCTCGGCGCGGGGACGTGCGCTTGCAGGCAGGGCGCGCGCGGGCGGGCTCAGAAGTTGATGAGCACGCGGTAGCGCTTGCCCCGCTCCAGCACCCGCGGTGCACCATCGACGAGCAGGTAGCTGGGGCTGGCCGCATCGGCGCGGTAGAAGATGACACCGCGGGACCGGGGGTTGAAATCGAGCGTGCCGGGCGAGAGCACCGGGCCCTTGGCGTTGCGGGTCATGAAGACGGTGACGGCGCCCTGCGGGTCGACGCGATAGCTGTTTGCGCCGAGCGCCCCGGTGATCTCGGCACCCCGGATGCTGGCGGCCACGTCGGACCGGCTGGTGCCGGTTGCGCCGATGACGGTGAGGCCGGTGCTTCGGCGCAGGGCGCGGGTAGAGAGAGAGCGCCGTGGGGATGGGTGCCCTTGCTGGCGGACATGGTGGAGAGGGTGCTGCGGGGAGCCTTGGGGGCGGCGCGGAGATATTTGCGGTTGACCCAGCCGAGTCTGCCGGCGCTCTGCACCCGGCACCAGCGCGGCGTGGCGCAGTCGAGCACCTCGACCGCCTGACGCGCGCGCAGCACATGGGTGACGGGCTGGCCGGTGCCGGGACCGGCGCGCATGTTGAGGCCTGTGGAGGTGACGGCCCGGTCAGCGAATGCCGGGCTTATGGAGAGGATTCCCGCGATGAGGGCTGCGGAGGTGATTTTGGAGATCATGAATCAGGTCGCTTTCACGTTGAGCAAGCTTTACAAACTGCTCCCCTCCCGGCTTCGGACGCCTGAGCGCCCTCCTCCTGTGCCTGACCTGACTGCCTCGTTTCCTGGTTATGCTTTCAGACTATCCAACCTGCGGGGGGGCACCAGTGCGACGCCTGACATCTCAGTGGGTTACACTGCGTAACGATGCCGGTTTCGCGCAATCCGGTGCCCCGGTGCACAGGGGTTCAGCGGTTGATGAACACCGTGGTCTGGGTGCCGGGCTTCAGCACCCGGGTCTTGCCGTCGATCGTGAGATAGCTGACGTCGCTGCCCGGAACGCTGTGCACGCTCACGCCGGCTTCGCTGTCGCCCAGCGCAACGCCCTGGCCATCGCGGGGGGTGTCGGGGCCGGCGCGGCGGGTCATGTAGACGGCCACGGCGTCTTCCGGGATCTCGACCAGCGGGGCGACCTCTTGAGGCGCGTCGACCAGCGTGCCGCTGACGACGGCGGCGTCGAGTTCGGCGGCGGTGGTGTCTTCATCCGGGGTGACGGTGATGGAGGGGGCGCTCACCGGGCGAAGGATGCGGGGGCTGCCGCTCAGCTGGGTGCTGTGGGCCCAGCCGGTCTGGGAGCCGACGCGCAGGCGGCACCAGTCGGTGGCGGCGATGCAGCCCTCGACATCGGCCTGCTGGCTGGCTGGCAGGGTGCCGATGACGGCGTAGTCCATGCCCGGGCCGACGCGCAGCGCGGTATCGGAGGTGGCGGTTGCGGTGGCGGCCATGGCCGGGGCGAAGGCGGTGATGCTCAGGGCGGCGACGGCGCCGGTCATAAAGGTATTCATGGAAAAGTCCTCACTCGTTGCGGGGGCGACGGAGGACATGCCCCCGTGTGCTTTGAAGACCCAACTGCGCGAGGGGCCCCGAGGTTCCCGCAAAACAAAAGGGCGACCCGCGAGGGCCGCCCTTTCCTGCCTGATCTGCCGCGCCTTAGCGGTAGATGTAGACGATCGTCCGGTCTTCACGCACCAGCACGTCCTGGCCGTTCACGTTCAGGTAGCTGTATTCGCTTTCCGGAACGGGGTAGATCGTGACGTCTTCGGGGATGCCGGCACCGAGCACGACTTCACCGTCGAGGTAGATCGGGTCCACCGGGTTTTCGGTGACATAGGTCACGGTGCGGGTTTCGGGGGCGGGCACGGCGTTGCCGCCGGCATTGGCACCGAGCACGACGCCGGCTGCGATGGCAGCGGGGCCGCCGATGATGGTACCGAGCACGGCGCCACCGGCCACGGCACCGGCAGCGGCGCCTGCACCTTCGTTGCCACCTTCACGGGTGTAGGTGACGGTACGGGTGGTGGTCACTTTGGTGGCTTCGGTCGCGGAGCCGCTGAGGTAGCTGCGGTGCGCCCAGCCGGTCTCGCCGTTGTAGCTGATCTTGCACCATGCACCTTCTTCCATGCAGCCTTCGACTTCGGCCTGCTCGAGGCCGGGGATCACGCCGACGACGGCAAATTCAGGGCCGGGGCCTTCGCGGAAGTTGAGATCGGTGGTGGCCGTCGCTTCGGCGGCCAGCATCGGGGTGGCCGCAACGCAGAGGGCAGCGGCACTGAGGGTGAGCTTCTTGAACATCGAAAGTCTCCGTTCGTCTGTTTTGGTCCGCCGGGTCTTCTGCAAGCGATCCTCGCCGCCCGGCTGGTATGGGGCCACAACAGGCGGGAGGGCAGAAAGGTTCCGCGCCTCGGCAAAACGCAACCCAGACGCGAAAAACGCTTTTATTTCAAGGGAGAACACGTTTCAGCCAGTCACGAAACGTGAAGGAACAAAAGCCTAGCGCGCCTGGAACACGGCCCCCACCTCGGCCCGGATGATGCGGGCGATCTGCTCGCAATCGCCGATGGAGAAGGTGAGTGGCAGGCGCATGTCCATCAGCCCGGAGAGCACGCCGTCAGTCCGGGCCAGCTCGGGGCTCGGGGCGTAGCGCCAATGGGCGTAGCGCGAGGTGAAGCCGGTGGGCTCGGCGCCGCCGAACCATTTGAGCTCGACGCCGCGCTTGAGGCAGCGCTCCAGCACCTCGCCCACGGCCGCCCCGCTCCAGCCCTTCAGCAGGAACTGGATCGAGGAGCCGACGAAGCTTTCTTTCGCGGGGCGTTCGACAAGGCTCAGCCCCGGGGTGCCGCGCAGCCCCTCCTCCACCACCCGGTAGCGCTCGTTCCAGCGGGCAATCTGGCGGGGCAGCTCGCGCAGCTGGGGGCGCAGGATGGCGGCGCGCAGGTTGTCCATCCGTCCCGAGATGTTGGGCGTGTCCATGCGGTGGCGGGCAAAGACCTCGGGGCCGGGTGCGGCGGTGTGGCGCTCGTAGAGCATGTAGCTGCCCGAAAGCAGAACGGCTCGGGCGGCGATATCTTCATCGTCGCTCACCAGAAGCCCGCCCTCGCCGGAGTTCATGTGCTTGTAGGTCTGGGTCGAATAGCAGGCCACGGCGCCATGCCGCCCGCTCTGCACCCCGTTCCATGTGGCGCCCATGGTGTGGGCGCAATCCTCGACCACGGTGATGCCGGCGGAGGTGCAGATCTCCATCAGCCGGTCCATGTCGGCGATATGCCCGCGCATGTGCGACAGGAGCAGCACCCGCGCCTGCCCTGCCTTGGCAGCGAGATCGTCGAGGTCGATCACGAGGCCGTCCGTGACCTCCACGAACACCGGCTCGGCCCCGAGCGCCGCAATCGCGCCGGGCACGGGGGCGAGGGTGAAGGCATTGGTCAGCACGCGGTCGCCGGGGCGAACGCCCACGGCCCTGAGCGCCACGCCGATGGCAGAGCCGCCGCTGGCCGTGGCAAGGCAGTATCTTGCGCCGGTGAAGGCGGCGAACTCCTGCTCCAGCAGGGCCACCTCGCCCACCTCGCCGGGGGTGAGGTTGTAGCGGTGCAGCCGCCCGTGGCCGAGCACCGCCATGGCGGCCTCGATCGAGGCCTGCGGCAGCGGCTCCTGCTGGGTGAAGTTTCCGGTGAATACCTCGGTCATGGCCGCACCTTGCTCTGGCCCGCCTGCCCGGTCAATCCGCCAGAAGCCGGGTGGCCAGCTCCGGCAGATCATCGAAATGATCGAGCAGCGCCTCGGGCTCCAGCGCCTCGACCTCGCGCCCGTCTGGGCCGAAGGTGACGAGCACGCAGGGAATGCCCGCGGCGCGGGCGGTTTCGCGGTCGGTCTCGGTATCGCCGATCAGGATGCCGCGCGTGCCCCCGGCCCGCTCCACGGCGGCAAAATAGGGCGCCGGATCGGGCTTGCGCACGGGCAGCGTGTCGGCCGCGACCACCGCGCCGAAAAGCTCGCGCACCCCGAGGCTCGCCAGCAGCTTCTCGGTCTGCGCCCCCGGCTTGTTGGTGCAGACCGACACCGCATAGCCCGCCCCCCGCAACGCCTCCACCGCCTCCACCGCGCCGGGATAAAGCACCGTATGCACGTGGATGTTGGCATCGTAATGGGCGAGCAGCGTGGCAAAATCCGTTTCGACCCAGGCCTCCGCCTCCGGCCCCACCCCGGCCCGCTCGAACCCGAGCGAGAGCATCCTGCGCCCGCCCCGAAACGCCCAGCGGGCATCGGCCTGCGGGTCGAGCAGCACCCCCAGCCCGCGCGCATCAAAGCAGGCATTGGCCGCCGCGATCAGGTCCTTGCTGGTGTCGGCCAGCGTTCCATCAAGGTCAAACACCACCGTTTTCATGCGCGGCTCCTGTTACAATCCGTCACCACAAGTGAGCATGGCGCCCCTTGCCGTTCGCAGCCCCTGAGGTAGAACGGGAGCCAAGATCTCCGAAGTAAATCGGAGCAGAGCAGAATAAAAGGGGCACGGGGCCATGGGAGCCAGCCTGATAATCCTCGCAGCGGGGCAAGGCACCCGGATGCAATCGGACATGCCGAAGGTGCTGCACCGCGTCGCCCATGCACCGCTGCTGGCCCATGCCATGCAGGCCGGGGCCGCGCTGGAGCCGGAGCGCGTCGTGGTGGTGGCCGGGCATGGCGCCGAGGCCGTCGAGGCCGCCGTGGCCGAGATCGACGACAGCGCGCAGGTGGTGTTTCAGGAAGACCGGCTGGGCACCGGCCACGCGGTGCTTCAGGCCCGCGCGGCCCTGGAAGGCGCCACGGGCGATGCCATCGTGCTCTATGGCGACACGCCCTTCATCCGCCCCGAGACCCTTGCCGCGATGCTCGATGCGCGCGCCGCGCACGGCGTGGTGGTGCTGGGCTTCGAGCCTGCCGATCCGGCGAGGTATGGCCGCCTGGTCATGAACGGCGAAAGCCTTGAAGAGATTGTGGAATACAAGGACGCCAGCGCCGAGCAACGCGCCATCGGGCTTTGCAATTCCGGCGTGATCTGCGCCGATGCCGCCGAGCTGTTCACCCTGCTCGACGAGGTGACGGACGACAACGCGGCGGGCGAATACTACCTCACCGACATCGTCGCCATCGCCCGCGCGCGCGGCCTCTCCTGCGGCGTGGTGCGCTGCGCCGAAGAAGAAACCATGGGCGTGAACTCCCGCGCCGATCTGGCCGCCGCCGAGGCCGCCTTTCAGGCCCGCAAACGCGCCGAGGCGCTGGAGAATGGCGTCACCCTCACCGCCCCCGAAACCGTGCATTTCGCCTGGGACACCTGGATCGGCCGCGATGCCTCGGTCGAACCCTATGTGGTGTTCGGCCCCGGCGTGACGGTCGAAACCGGCGCCGAGATCCGCGCCTTCTCGCATCTCGAAGGCTGCCACGTGTCGAGCGGCGCACAGGTCGGCCCCTATGCCCGACTGCGCCCCGGCGCGGAACTGGGCAACAACGCGAAAGTCGGCAATTTCTGCGAGGTGAAGAACGCCGAGATCGGCGAAGGCGCCAAGGTCAACCACCTGAGCTACATCGGGGATGCCACCGTGGGCGAGGCCACCAACATCGGCGCGGGCACGATCACCTGCAACTATGATGGCGTGTTCAAGCATCATACCGAAATCGGCGCGCGGGCCTTCATCGGCTCCAACACCATGCTGGTTGCCCCGGTGCGCGTGGGCGATGAGGCCATGACCGGCTCGGGCTCCGTCATCACCTCCGATGTCGAGGCGGGTGCTCTGGCACTGGGCCGCGCGAAGCAGGTGGTAAAGCCAGGCCTTGCGCGGAAAATGTTCGAAAAGTTAAAGGCGGCGAAAGCGGCCAAGGTGAAGGACAAGAGCTAAATGTGCGGAATCGTTGGCGTTCTTGGTGATCACGAAGCGGCCCCCCTTTTGGTGGAGGCCCTCAAAAGGTTGGAATATCGCGGGTATGACTCCGCCGGTATCGCCACGGTGAACGACACGGGCAATGGCGCGGCGCTCGACCGCCGCCGCGCCGTCGGCAAGCTGGTGAACCTCTCCGACCTGTTGGTCCACGCCCCCCTCGCCGGCAAGGCCGGCATCGGCCACACCCGCTGGGCCACCCATGGCGCGGCGAACGAAACCAATGCCCACCCGCACCGCTGCGGCCCAGTTGCCGTGGTACACAACGGCATCGTCGAAAACTTCCGCGAGCTGCGCGAAGAGCTGGAAGGCCACGGCCTGAAAACCGTCACCGAAACCGACACCGAGGTGGTGGCGCTGCTCACCGAGCATTACCTGAAGCAAGGCCTCGCCCCCCGCGACGCCTGCGAGCAGGTCATCGCCCGCCTCACCGGCGCCTTTGCCCTCTGCTTCCTCTTCGAGGGCGAGGACAACCTGCTCATTGCCGCCCGCAAGGGCTCGCCGCTCGCCATCGGCCATGGCGAGGGCGAGGTATTCGTCGGCTCCGACGCCATCGCGCTGGCCCCGATGACCGACCGGATCACCTATCTCGAAGATGGTGACTGGTGCGTGCTCACCCGCCAAAGCGTTGAAATCATGGACGCAAAGGGCAACCGCGCCAATCGCCCGGTGAAGACCGTCAGCATCGACGCCAGCCAGATCGACAAGGGCGGCCACAAGCACTTCATGGCCAAGGAAATCGCCGAGCAGCCCACCGTTCTGGGCGAGGCGCTGTCGTATTACCTCACGGAGACCGGCATCAAGCTGCCCGAGCCGGGCCTCGACTTCACCAAGTTCGACCGCCTCACCATGGTCGCCTGCGGCACCGCCTTCTACGCCTGCCTGACGGCCAAATACTGGTTCGAACAGATCGCCCGCCTGCCCGTCGAGGTCGATATCGCCTCCGAGTTCCGCTACCGCGAGCCTCCGATCCCGGCCCGCACGCTCGCCCTCTTTGTCAGCCAGTCGGGCGAAACCGCCGACACCCTCGCCGCCCTGCGCTACTGCGAAGACAAGGCGATGATCGCCTCCGTGGTTAACGTGCCCGAAAGCTCCATCGCCCGCGCCTCCGACATCGCTCTGCCCATCCTCGCCGGGGCCGAGATTGGCGTGGCCTCCACCAAGGCCTTCACCTGCCAGCTTACCGTGCTGTTCCTGCTTGCTCTCAAGGCCGGGCTAGACCGGGGCACGCTGACGCCCGAGGAGGCCAGCGAACACCTCACACATCTCAAGGCCCTCCCCGGCCTCTTCAACGCCGCGCTGGCCGCCTCGCCCGAAATGGCCGCCACCGCCAAGCAACTCGCCGAAGCGCGTGACATCCTCTTCCTCGGGCGCGGCCCGCTCTACCCGCTGGCCATGGAGGGCGCGCTGAAACTGAAGGAAATCAGCTACATCCACGCCGAAGGTTACGCGTCGGGCGAGCTGAAGCACGGCCCCATCGCCCTGATCGACAAGCACACGCCGGTGGTTTTCATGGCGCCCTCCGATGGGCTTTTCGACAAGACGGTGTCGAACATGCAAGAGGTCATGGCCCGCGCCGGAAAGGTCGTGCTCGTCACCGATGCACGCGGCGCGAAAACCGCCGCCGAGGGCACATGGCGCCAGATCATCCTGCCCGAGGTCTCCCCGGCCCTCGCCCCGATCCTCTACGCCCTGCCCGCGCAGCTGCTCGCCTATCACACCGCCGTTGCCAAGGGCACCGATGTCGACCAGCCCCGCAATCTCGCCAAGTCCGTGACGGTGGAATAGAGCCACCGCCCGATGACGCTGGAAGACGCCCTCGCAACCCTCCGCGCCCTCGCCGAACCCGGCCGGGCGGAGGGCATGGCTGCCTATCACAAGCAGAACCGCGAGGTTATAGGTATCCCCAACCCGGCGCTGAACGATATCACCCAGGGCTGGCGCCAAAGCCTCACCCTGCCCGAGCGCCTCACGCTGGCCAGCGACCTCTGGCAGACCGACATCTTCGAAGCCCGTATCGCCGCCGCCAAGCTGCTCACCCAGGCCCGCATCCGCCCCGATGCCGAAGCCTGGGCGCTTATCCAGAGCTGGCTGCCCGACCTCGACTCATGGGCCATTGCCGATCACGCCATGACGGCCGGTCAGAAGCGCCTCTCCGCCGATCTTTCGCGCATCGAAGCCATCGAAGGCTGGACCACATCCGAAAGCCTCTGGACCCGCCGCGCCGCCCTTGTCGCAACCCTGCCGCTGGCCAAGAAAAGCCACCCGAAGGCGGGTGAAACCGCCGCGCGCGAGCGGGTTTTGGGCTGGGCCGAAAGCTACGTGAGCGACCCGGAATGGTTCATCCAGAAGGCTGTCGCATGGTGGCTGCGCGACCTCTCCAAGCACGACCCAGCCCGGACGGCGGCCTTTCTTGACGGCCCCGGCCAGGGGCTCAAGCCCTTCGCCCGGCGCGAGGCCGGCAAATACCTCTGAACGCGGCCCGCCGCCCCGGCACATTGCCTGTCAGGGCGCGACGAGCTCCGCCACCACCCCGAAGTGATCCGACCCGAGCAGGGGCCGGATGACCACCCGCCCGCGCCACCCCTCGGGCGCAAGAACATGGTCGATCGGCAACCAGAGCTTGCCGCCGAACTGCTCGATCGACAGTCGCGCCTTGCCCACGCGCCTGCCGCCCACGGCCTCGCCCACCCGGGCCATCGCGCCCGACCAGGGCACCATGTTGAAATCGCCGCCCATGAAGACCGGCCCCTCCAGCGCGGCAAGCTCCGGCAGCGCGCGCGCAAGATGGCCGAACTGGCCGTGCGGGGCGGGCCAGTGCAGGTGCATCGACACCAGCCAGACCGGCCCCCCCGGGCGATCCACCCGCATGCCCGCCCAACCGTAGCCACAACGCGTCTCGAGCGCGGGCCACTTCGCCAGCACCGCCTGCCCGCCCACGGCGGAAAAGGCGCAGTAATGCTGGCCCGGGTAGGCCTGGGCCACAGCATCCATAACCGCCCGGTTCTCATCATCCACCTCCTGCAGGGTGATGAAATCGGGCGAAACCTCCCCGATGTCCGCGGCGAGCGGGGCCACATCGGGCATCCGGAAGTTCATGTTCTTCTGATAGAGCACCAGCGCCGCCGTGCCGTCGGGTTCGGGCGCCCACTTGGCCCAGCCCACCGGCGCAAGCGCGGCCAGCACCAGCACCCAGAGCGCCCCGACCCAGCGCCATGTCAGCGCCCCTGCAACCCCACAGAGCGCCAGCCAGACCAGCCCGCCCAACCCGACGAAGCTGCGCGCCACCGCAAGGCTGTCCCCCCAGGCCCACCAGCGCCCGGCAAAACTCGCCCCCAGCGCCGCCAGCCCCAGCAGAACCACTGCCCGCATCACAAACCGCATGCCATCCCTCTCACCCGTCCAGAAGCGCCCCTCCTTTACCCCCGGATGCGGCCGAAGACCCGCCCTGTTCTTCATCTTGGTCCAAATATCTCCGGGGGTATGGGGGCAGCGCCCCCACCCGCTCGCCACGCGCGCGCCCCCGCACTGGACTTCCCCGCCCGAGCGCCCCACTCTCCGCCCCAAAGGAGTGCCAATGCCCCCCCGCAAGATCATCATAGACACCGACCCGGGCCAGGATGATGCCGTCGCGATTCTGCTCGCCCTCGCCTCGCCCGAGCTCGAGGTGCTCGGCATCACCACGGTGGCCGGCAACATCCCGCTTTCGCTCACCTCGTTGAATGCCCGCAAGGTGGTGGAGGTCGCAGAGCGCCGTGACATCCCCATCTATGCCGGCTGCGACGCGCCGATGAAGCAGGCGCTCACCACTGCCGAACATGTGCACGGCCAGTCCGGGCTCGACGGCTACGACCTGCCCGAGCCCGCCCTGCCGCTGCAAGACACCCACGCGGTCGATTTCATCATCGACACCCTGCGCAGCGCGCCGGCGGGCACCGTCACCCTCTGCCCGCTCGCGCCGCTGACCAACATCGCCACCGCGCTGCAGAAGGCGCCTGACATCGCGCCGAGGATCGCCGAGATCGTGCTGATGGGCGGGGCCTATTTCGAAGTGGGCAACATCACCCCGGCAGCCGAGTTCAACATCTACGTCGACCCGGAAGCGGCTGAAATCGTGTTCGGATGCGGCGCGCCGATCACCGTGATGTCGCTCGACGTCACCCACAGGCTGCTCGTCACCCCGCCCCGGGTCGAGGCCATCGCGGCGCTCGGCAACCGCACCGGCGAGGTGGTCGCGGGCTGGATCGGCTTTTTCGAGCGCTTCGACACGGCGAAATACGGCTCGCAGGGCGCCCCGCTGCACGACCCCTCGACCATCGCCTACCTGCTCGACCCCACCCTCTTCACCGGGCGGCATATCAACGTCGAGATCGAAACCCGCAGCCCCCTCACCCGCGGCATGACCGTGGCCGACTGGTGGGGCGTCTCGGACCGCCCGGCCAATGCCACCTTCATGGGAGATGTCGACGCCCCGGGCTTCTTTGCCCTGCTCACCGAGCGGCTGGCGGTGCTGCCGTGAGCGCGCAGATCCACCTCGCCGGGCCGGCGGACGCCGAGCGCGTGCTTTCCATGGTGGCCCGCTTCCACGAGGAATACGAGCTGCCCCTCTCCGACGAGCACCGCGCCGCCGCCGTGCTGCCGCTGCTGGAGGGCAACCCGCTCGGCGCGATCTACCTGATCGGCCCGCGCCGCTCGCCGGTCGGTTACATCTGCATCTGTTTCGGCTGGGCCATAGAGCTTGGCGGCATCGACGGTTTCATCGACGAGTTCTGGGTGCGCCCCTCGGTCCGGGGCCGCGGAATCGGCATGGAGGCGCTGCAAAAGCTGCTGCCCGCGCTGGCCGATGCAGGGGTGCGCTGGATGCATATGGAAGTCGACCGCGACGACGAGAAGGCGCAGCGGCTCTATGCCCGCGCCGGCTTCAAGTCTCGGGAACGCTACATGCTGATGAGCAAGGAGCTCTCTACGCCGTAGCGCCGGTGGTTGGGCCGCTAGCGGGCCAGCACCAGCTCTGCCTTCAGCCCGCCGAGGGCCTCGCTGTCGCCCAGCCGCAGGGTGCCGCCGTGGCTGCGGGCGACATCGAGAGCGATGGCCAGGCCAAGCCCCACACCGCCACCGGCATCCTGATTGCGCGCCGCGTCGAGCCGGGTGAAGGCCCGCATCGCCTCTTCGCGCCGCGCCTCCGGAATGCCCGGCCCGTCATCCTCAACGGTAAATCGCACCATCCGCTCGCCGAGGTCCAAGCTTAGTTTTGCCTTCGCCCCGTAGCGCCTTGCGTTGGAGAGCAGATTGTCGAGCGCGCGTTCGACCGACAGCACCCGCAGCGCGATTTCGGCCGCCCCCTCGCCGCGCCGCTCCACCTCCACCTCGCCCCCGGCCCGGCGCGCCTTCTCGGCCACCCGCTCGGCCAGTGCCGGCGCATCGACCGGCTCCGCCGCCTCGCCCGCCTCGGAGCGCACGAAGGCGAGAAAGCCGTCGAGCATGGCCTCCATCTCGCCGACATCGCGGGCGAGATCCTCGATCTCGGCGCCATCGGCCTCGGCCAGCGAGAGGCCCAGCTTCATCCGGGTCAGTGGCGTGCGCAGGTCGTGGCTGACGCCCGAGAGCAGCATGGTGCGCTGCGCCGTCTGCCGCTCTATCCGGGCCCGCATGTCCAGGAAGGCATGGCCCGCCGAGCGCACCTCGACCGCGCCCGCGGGCTTGTAGGGCTCGATCCGCCCGCGCCCGAAGGCCTCGGAGGCCGCCGCCAGCCGGGTGATGGGCCGCAGCTGGTTGCGCAGGTAGATGAAGGCGACCAGCGCCATCACCACGCCGACGAACCCCATCAGCACAAGGAACTGGTGCGGGTTGGAGGCACTCACCCGCCGCCGGTCGAAGCTGATTCCGAGAGGCCCGTGCCGGGTGGAGACCTGCAGCAGCACCCGCCGCGAGTTTTCCGACAGGTCGACCGCCTCCACCCCGTCGAGCCCGCCCCGAAGCTCCGAGATCACCGTGGCCCCCGACACGTCGTAGAACGGCCGGCGGAAGCCGTGCATCGCCTCGGCGGGCAAGGCGAGCTCCAACCGCAGCGCCTGTGCCAGCGGGGCCACCTGCGCCAGCGCCGCCGCCGCATCGGGCGCCGCATCCACCTCGTTGGAGAGGTAGCGCAGCTCCAGCAGCAGCGAGTCGGTCATCTGCTGGGTCACATCCTCGAAGTGGCGCTGGATGAACACCACCGAGACCACGACTTGGAGCACCACGATCGGCAGAAGCAGGATCAGGGCCGCCCGGCCGTAGATCCCCTTGGGCATCGAGCGTTTCAACCACGAAAAATCCATGCCAGAAGGTTACGGGCGGCAGGCAGGGAGCGAAAGATGCAAAGCGCAGCGGGTGAGCCGGTTGAACTCGAGCCGGGTGTGGTGCGTGTCATTGCGCCCAACCCCTCGCCGATGACCCTCTGGGGCACCAACAGCTACCTTGTGGGCGAGAGCGACCTAGCCCTGATCGACCCGGGCCCCGATGACTTCGCCCATGCCGAGGCCCTGCTGGCGGCGCTGAAGCCCGGCCAGCGGATCAGCCATATCCTCTGCACCCATTCCCACCTCGACCATTCGCCCCTCGCCGCCCGGCTTTCGGCGCGGACCGGCGCGAAGGTGCACGCCTTCGGCACCCACCTCGACGGCCGCCGCCCGGTGATGGAGGCGTTGGCGCGTTCGGGCCTTGCTGGCGGTGGCGAAGGAATCGACGCAGGCTTTGCCCCCGACATCCGCCTTGCCCACGGCACGGTGGTTTCCGGGCCGGGATGGCGGCTGACCGCGCTGCACACCCCCGGCCACATCGCCAACCACCTGAGCTTTGCCCTCGATGGCCCTGAGGGCGAGGCCGTGTTCACCGGCGATCACGTGATGGGCTGGTCGAGCTCGCTCATCAGCCCGCCCGATGGCGACGTGACCGCCTTCATGGCCTCGCTGGCGCTGCTGGGCACCCGCGACAGCCGGGTCTACTACCCCGGCCACGGCGGCCCGGTCGAGGCCCCGGCCGACCGTCTGGCCTGGCTGGCCGCGCATCGCAGGCAGCGCGAATCCCAGGTTCTGAAGGCCCTTGCGGCAGGCCCCGGCACCCCTGCGGAGCTGACCGCACGGGTCTATACCGACGTCGCCCCGGCCCTCATCCCCGCCGCCACCCGCAACATGCTCGCCCAGCTCGTGGCCCTCGTCGAAACCGCCCAGGCAACCGCCACCCCCACCCTCTCCGCCACCGCGACCTACGCCCTAGCGTAAACAGCCGAACTTTTTCCGCGAAACCCTCTGGACGCCCCCCCGACCCGTTGCTACAAGCCGCGCCAGTGTTCCGGCGTAGCTCAGCGGTAGAGCAGTTGACTGTTAATCAATTGGTCGTAGGTTCGATCCCTACCGCCGGAGCCAAAATCTCTCAATAAGATCAGAGATATAGGCAATAGGTCGCATCGGGCAGCCTTTCGCCTTTTGGTCTGAATCGCCACGGAGTCGCCACGTGGTGTCACTGCTTGACGACAAGTAGCGCTTCACTTGCCAGATGCAGCGCGCCTTCTGCGCACTGCTATCAAATCAGCGACGTGATGAATCGACTGTTCTTGCGAAGGTTGCCACGCGCGCACGATCCACGGCCAGTGGGCGGCTGTAAGACGGATCGCTCCGGTCACGAGAGGTTTGCGGACCCTCCTGCATCAGCCTCTTCACCCCGTCCGGCAGGTTCTTCACGGCGGTCATGCTTGATTGGTCCAGCGAGGCCGGAATCGCCTCGAGTGGCGCCCAGTCCCGCAGGCAGACCCGATCCGCAATCGCCCACCTGCCGTTGCGTTTCTCCAGACGGTCCAGATAACGCCCGCCCGACTGTGCCAGTGGTTTGCCATCCCGGTTCATGCCGACAAACATGTAATAGCTCTCGGTATGGGCCACCTCCCCGTCCAGATCCACGGAGACGTTGAAGATGCAATGCTGGTGCGACATATGGGTTCGGCTGTGCATGTCGATCACCCAGTCAGCAAAAGCCTCCGGCCCGCCCACGAACACGCCGTGATCGTCTACCGCGTCGTCGTGATAGACCGAGAGGATCAACTCTCGGTCCAACCTGTCCACGCCGCGCGAATAGCGCATCAGGCAATCATGAATATCCTGACGGTCCTTCAGTTCGCGCAGAGTGCGTTCGAGTTCGTCGGAGGGCATCGCCAAGTCCTTCTATCTGGGGGGTGCGGCCGGATCACGCAAGCAACCCGCCATCGACCACAAGCGTCTGGCCGGTGATCATCGAGGCGCCTTCGCTGGCCAGAAAGGCAATGACGCTGGCAATCTCGGCAGGCTCCGCGATCCGGCCCAAGGGCACCTTCGCCTCGGTCTCCGCCACGCGTTTGGGATCATTGGCCAACCGGTCGATCATCGGCGTGCGCACATATCCCGGTGCAACGCCGTTGACCCGAATGCCGTACCCGGCCCATTCGATCGCCAAGGCACGGGTCAGGTTGACCACGCCGCCCTTCGAGGCCCGGTAAGAGGGGTTCGGATTGCCGCGGCCGGTCGTCGCCGCCGACAACCCGCCAACCGAGGCCACGTTCACGATCGACCCGGCCCGACCGGCCCGGATGAGCGAGCGCGCAGCCAAGCGCGATGCCAGAAACACCGCCCCAAGGTTCACGTCCAGCACCTTGCGCCAGAGATCCATATCTTGGTCGACGCTCGGGCTGGAACGGTTCAGCGCCGCACTGTTGACCAGAATGTCGATACATCCAGACCGGGCCTCGATCCGCTCGAAGGTGTCTTCGACAGCCGCGAAGTCCGCAAGGTCCACCGGCAGCGCAGTCGCCTCTCCACCGGCCTCCAACGCCGCCGCCGCGTTCTGGCTCTCGTTGGCATCGAGATAGTAGGTCGCTGCGCCGAGCTGGCAGAACATATCCGCCGCCGCCTTGCCGATTCCGCTGGCCGCGCCGGTCACAACCACCGTCTTTCCGGCAATCGGATAGAGCTGGGCGAGAAGGTCGGAAGGCTGCTGCATCTGCATATCCTGTTGCCGCCTGCGATCACATTGATCGCAGCAGAACCCGAGGCAGTCCGGGTTGTCGCGCCGAGCTTAGAGCGCCGGTTTTCGGCGTGACCACACCGCTCTTTGCAACGTTGCGTTGCAGTTGAAATCCACCCCGTCCAGAGGCGACGAAACCGGCAAAGCAGCGTTGCAGCCTTTCGCCTCCCGGCACCGCGCGCCCTGCCGCCACGGCGCGCCAATGGACTACTGAATCGCAAGCAAGCACCTGTTTTGAATATGTTTTTCAGAAACACCCGCAGAGCTTTCCGCTGCCCCGGATCCGCATATGTCTGCCTGCCGCCCCACCCCGCGCAGCCCTCGGCGCGTGATTGACAGCTCGAGGCTCAGACCCTGAAGTGAGGCCAGTTTCATAGGGCGTGAAATCGTTGAGCGAAAGGCTCCGAGCCCAAGAGGCGCTCCGCGTCTCCGCCCGTCTCCGCGCATTGAGAGGATACAAAGATCATGGCCGACACCGCAGCTCCCACCCCGGACCCAACCCTTGCGGCAGATATCGAAAGCATAGACATCGAAGCACTGCGCGCGAAATACCGCGAGGAGCGAGACCGCCGTCTGCGGAAGGACGGTCTAAAGCAGTTCGTCGAAGTCGAAGGGGCCTTTCGCAAATACGTCGAAGACCCCGATGCAACGCCGGGCGCCAGCCGGGCGCCTCTGTCCGATCATGTCGACCTACTGGTCGTCGGCGGCGGCTGGAGCGGCATGTTGGCCGCCGTTCGGGCACTACAATCGGGCATCCAGAACGTCCGGATCGCCGACAATGGCGGCGGCTTCGGCGGCACCTGGTATTGGAACCGCTACCCCGGCGTCCAATGCGACATTGAATCCTACATCTACATGCCTCTGCTGGAAGAGACCGGCTACGTCCCGAAGGAGAAATACTCATTCGGGAAGGAAATCCGCGAGCACGCCGACCGGGTGGCCAAGCACTTCGGGCTGGAGGAGCGCGCCCTGTTCCACACCCAGATCACCGGCCTGCGATGGAGCGACGAGGACGCCCGCTGGCAAGTCAGTTCGAACCACGGCGACAGCTTCACCGCCAGCCATGTGGTGCTGTCCTGCGGTAGCCTCAACCGCCCCAAACTGCCGGGCATCCCCGGCATTCTCGACTTCGAAGGCAAATCCTTCCACACCAGCCGCTGGGACTATGACTATACCGGCGGCGACACCACGGGGAACCAGCACAAGCTTTCCGACAAGCGCGTGGCCCTGATCGGCACCGGCGCAACCGGCATTCAGGTGGCGCCCTTCATCGCCAAGAGCGCAGAGCATCTCTATGTGATCCAGCGCACCCCTGTCGCTGTCGGCCCACGAGGCAACAAACCGACCGACCCGGCATGGCAAGGAAGCCTCGGCGAAGGCTGGCAGGAAGAGCGCAGATCCAACTTCCAGAAGCTCGTCTCGGGCGTTCCTCAGGAGAAGGATCTCGTCAGCGACGGCTGGACCGATCTGATGAAGATCCTCGGCGCCATCGCCTTCCGCGTCCAGAGCCACGACGACATGACCGATGAAGAGCGCGATCGGTACATGGAGATCGCCGACGCCCAGAAGATGAACGAGATCCGCTCCCGGGTCGAAGAGTTCGTGCAGTCCGAGGACACCGCCGAGGCGCTCAAGCCGTGGTATCGCTTCTTCTGCAAGCGCCCCACCTTCAACGACAACTACCTGCCCATGTTCAACCGCTCAAACGTAACCCTGCTCGACACGCAGGGCCGGGGCGTGGAGCGGATCACCGCCAAGGGCCTCGTCATCAACGGGCAGGAGGTGGAGGTGGATTGCATCATCTTCGCAACCGGATTCGAGGTCGGCACCGAGTATACCCGCCGCGCCGAGATCGAGGTCTACGGTCGTGATGGCCTGCCCCTCAGCACCCATTGGGCCGACGACTACCGCACCCTGCACGGCGTCACCTCCAACGGCTACCCGAACCTCTATTTCATGGGGCCCGCGCAGGGTCCGGGCGACGTGAACTACCTCTACCCCGCCGAGCTTCAGTCGCAATATATCGCCCGTATCCTCAAGCAGGCCAAAAGCGTCGGCGCCTCGGTCGTGGAGCCGACCGACGAGGCAGTCCAGGCCTATGTCGACCACTTCCGCGAGGTGGCGCTCGACAACATGGATTTCTACCGCGAGTGCACGCCCAGCTATTACAACAACGAGGGCGACCCGAGCAAATATCGCGGGTTCCTGTCACAACGCTACGGCGGCGGCTTCGCCAAATATCGCGAGATGGTCCTCACATGGCTCGACGAGGGCATGCCCGGCCTGAAGATGACCGCGCTGGACTGACCCACCCGAGCCGCCCAGGCCCGGGCAAGGGGGAAGCTGCAATGCTCCGTTGCGACCTACGTTGTTGGAAAAACGCCTTCCGCGACTGAGACTTGTCAGGCGAAAACCCGTCCCGGGTGGCCTCGAAAGCTCACCGAGCGTCCACCGCCCGACGTGCTCGAATACACCTTGCTCCCTGCGGGGCCGGCGACACAGCCGGAGACCGGGAGCAGGACGAATGACGAACGAAAAACAGTTTTGAATCTTGGGAGGAACAGATGCAAACGAAAATCCTAAAACGGGCCTGGAACTGGGCGGCACGGCGCTCGATGATGGCAAGCGCCGCCGCGCTCTGCTGCCTTGCTCCGGCGGCGCAGGCTGAAATCCGGTTTTCCATTCCGCAGGCCGATGCCAACGCGGTGACCAAGGCCATCGCCAAGAACATCGCCTATCTCAACGAGAACAGCGATATGGAGATCAAGCAATACGGCGAGGCGCTGCTCAAGCAGTCCGAAGTTGCCGGTGGCCTTCGAGACGGCATTGTCGGCATCGGCTTCGTGGTAACGGCCTACCTGCCGGCCGAATATTCCGAGATGAACCTGATGGCCAACCTCTCGATGCTGGCCACCTCGGGCACGCCCGCGAAATCGCCCGGCGCGGCGGCGACCGGCGCGATGATGGAATATGTCCTGCTGAACTGCCCAGAGTGCCTCGCCCAGTTCAAGGCGCAGCGACAGGTGTTTCTGTCCCCCGGCTCCACCAACCCCTACGACCTGCTCTGCGAAGGCTCGGTGACGACCCTGGAAGAGCTGAAGGGCAAGAAAATCCGCTCCGGCGCCGCAAACTTCGGCCGCTGGGCCGAGTCGGTCGGCGCCACCACGGTCTCGATCCCCTCCGGCGACGTGTTCGACGCCATGTCGCAAGGCGTGCTCGACTGCAACATGCTGAGCACCGCCGACATCGTGTCCAACGGCCTGCTCGACGTGGTGGATACCGCCCTCCTTGGGGTGCCCGGCGGCGTCTATTCCGGATTTGCCAGCAACACGGTCAACATCGACACATGGATGAGCCTGTCCGAGGAGAACCGCAAACTGCTCTTCAACACCTCGCCCGTTCTCGCGGCTGACATCAACGTGGAGCAGCACAACAACCTCGCGCAGGCCACCAAGGCTGCCACCGAGGCCGGCATCACCATCAACGAGATCGGCGAGGATCTGCGCCAGCACACTGCCGACTTCGTGCAGGCCGATCTGGCCATCATCGCCGAGCAATTCAAAAGCCAGTATGGCGTGAGCGATGTCGATCGCAAGATCGAGCTGGCCGCGTCCTTGATCGAAAAGTGGAAGGGCCTCACCAACGAGATCGACCTTATGGACCGCGACGGCTACGCCGCCCTCTATCAGCAAGAGATCTACTCCAAGATCGATCCCGCGACCTACGGCATGGACTGACCATCGCCCGCGCAAGCGATCCCCTCAAACCTGCGCCTCACTCCGAACGGACACCCCGGGGTGAGGCCCCTCTTCCGCCGAAGGCACTCCCATGACCAGCGCCCCGAAATCTTCGCTGTTGGAAACGCTCACGATCGCCGTGGCCGGCACTGTCGTGGCGGTCATGATCCTCCATATCTGCATTGACGTGATCGGCAAGTTCTACTTCGGCGCCCCTGTGGTGGGCACCATCACCATCGTCACCGAGTATTACATGCCGGTCATCACCTTCATCCCGCTCGCGCTGGTGCAGAAGTATGACCAGCACATCGCGGTCGAGGTCTTCACCGGCAACCTACCGCGGCTTTTCCAGCGCCACCTGCGGGCCTGGATCAACCTGTTTTCCTGCGTCATCTTCGCCCTGCTGGCCTACTACGGCTGGGGCGAGGCGATGACAAAGTTCCGCTCTGGCGCGTTTCTCATCGAAGGCGGCATGCGCTTTGAAACCTGGCCCGGGCGGTTCTGCCCGCCCATCGGTTTCGGCCTGATCTCGGCCTATCTGCTCGCCCAGTTCTATTGGTACATCCGCGGCACCGACAGGCCCGCCGCGGTCGAGGAGTGATCCGCCAGTGCCGCGCCCTGCCTCCTCAATCCAGCATCACAGGTAACACCAGATGAATGAAGCAATCGGGTTCATCGGCCTTGCCGCCCTCTTCGTCATGATCGCGGTCCGCGTGCCAATCGGCATCGCGCTGATCACCGCATCTTTCGGGGGGATTTGGGCGCTGATCGGGCTTCCTGCGGCCACCAGCACATTGAAGATCGCACCCTACGGCTTCGCCGCGAACTGGCAGTTGAGCTCGGTGCCGATGTTCCTCTTCATGGGCTTTCTCTGCTACCACGCAGGCATTACCCACGGGTTGTTCAACGCCGCGCGCGTCTGGCTTGTGCGGCTGCCCGGAGGGCTTGCCATCGCCAGTGTCTTCGGCTCGGCCGGCTTCGCCGCGATTACCGGCTCCTCGGTCGCCTGCGCTGCGGCCATGGGGCGCATCGCGGTGCCCGAGATGCTGCGCTCCAACTACAGCCCGAGCCTTGCCACGGGCACCGTCGCCGCCGCCGGCACGGTCGGCGCGCTGATCCCGCCCAGCATCATCTTCATCATCTTCGGCATCCTCGCCGAGCAGCCCATCGGCAAGCTGTTCCTCGGCGGCGCCATGGCGGGCCTCCTGACGGTCCTCTCTTACATGCTCGTGATCGTCATCTGGGTGCTGCTCAAGCCCTCTGCTGCCCCGCGCCTCACCGAGCAATACACCATCCGCGACCGCGTGCGGACCCTACCCTCCATCCTCCCCGCCATCGTGCTCGCGGGGGCGGTTTTCGGCGGCCTCTTCACCGGCCTGTTCACGCCCACCGAGGCCGGAGCGGTCGGATCGGGCATCTCGATCCTCGTCGCCCTCTTCATGCGCACCCTGACCTGGGTCAATTTCCGCAAATCGCTGGTCGAATCCTTCACCACCTCTGCGACCCTCTTCATCATCGCCATCGGCGCCAACATGCTGACCCGCTTCGTCTCGCTGAGCGGCGCCGACGAGGGCATCGCCGCCTTCGTCATCCAGATCAGCGGCGATCCCATGCTGCTGCTGGCCTTCATCGCCCTGATCTACCTTGTCCTCGGCATGTTCCTTGACCCGACGGGCGCGATGCTGCTCACCCTTCCCATCCTCATCCCGGTCGCGGCCAATGCCGGGTTCGATATGATCTGGTTCGGCGTGATCATCGTCAAACTGCTGGAGATCGGGATGATAACGCCCCCTGTCGGGCTCAATGTCTTCGTGATCAAGTCAGTGCTCGGCGAAGGCGTGACCCTTGGCACGATCTTCAAGGGGGTGGTCTATTTCCTAATCGCTGATGCAATCGTTCTGCTGCTGCTCATCGCCTTCCCCGACATCGTGTTGCTGCTGCCCGAGATGTTCGGCTAGCGACCCCTCTCCGGGGCCGCCACCGGCGCCCGCAGCACCTCTCAGATCCGGTAGAACCGCCGCGCCGTGCCCCCCATGAAGGCAGAGGCCTCCTCCGGGCCAAGTTGCCCGGCCAGCCGCTTCATCGCATTCACCTGGTTGGGGAGCGACATTGCCGCCTTGTCGACCGGGAAATTCGAGCCGAACATGCAGCGCTCCGGCCCGAAGGCCTCCAGACAATGTTCCGCCCATGGGGCAAACTGCGCGGCAAGGGCCACCGAGCCCGGCGCTTGCGCCCCGCCCTCCCGCGCCACCAGCCCGATACGGGTGATCGCGAAACCGCCGATCTTGATGAAGACGTTGTCAAACGCCGCCAGTTTCGAAATCCCCGCCGCCCACTGCTGCCTCACCTCCGCGCGCCGTTCGCCATACCGACCGACATGTATCGGCGCGCCGCAATGGTTCACCACGATGGGCAGGTCCGGCATCGCGCGGGCAAGCTCTGCAACCTCCGCCAACTGGGTATGGAACAGGTAGACATCCAGCGAAAGCCCGAGCCTTTGCAGCGCATCAATTGCCGCCCGGCAGTCCTTCTGCCCCAGAAATCCCGGCGGCGTGCCGCCCGGTCCGTAGGTTGCCGCCGGATCATCGTCCCAGGCGGCCCGAATGCGCACCCCGCGAAACCGCCCTGCCCCGGCCTCGATCTGGCCCTCCAACACCGGCATCACCCCATCGCCAAGTGTGGCATCCACCCAGCCGACAATGGCCGAACCAAGCCGGACCCCGCCGGACGGCTGCGCCTCCGCCTGCGCCCGCGCAAACTCGACCTCGCCAATCGGCCGTTCTGCCGCCGGGCCGGTTTCGCGATAGCCCATGGTGCATTCCACATAGACCGCCTCCGCGATCCCCGCCGCGCGGGCGTCGGCACCGTAGCTGTCGCCAAAATATGGCGGGTCGCTGAAATCCCAGAGGTGGATGTGAGAATCCACAACCTCATAGGGCACAGGCAATGGCGCTTCCACGCCCTGCGCCAGCCAGTTTGTATCGGTCGGCGGAACATGGGGCTTCTTCTTCGGGGCGAGTGCAGACATACGTCCTCCTGATGCTCAAGGTGCGGGTCGATCTGCAAGGGCGGGGTCCGGTGTTGCGGGCCGCCGGCATGACCACCACCGCCATGGCGCAAAGGTATCGGCGCACCCCGCCCCTGCGCAGCCCGAAAGCTGCAAACGATGTTTGCAGAACCGGGGTTTGAGATTCTGCCCCGCCCGCGCTTCGCTTCGCAGCAGAACCGGCGCGGAAGGGAAAAAGCACCATGTCTGAGCAAAACGTGGCCATCGTCACCGGCGGCGCGGGCGGCATCGGCCTTGCCACCGCCCGCCTGTTGGGCCGCGACGGCCATGCCGTCGCCCTCGTCGAACCCACCCGAGAGCGCGCCGAAGCCGCTGCCAGCGCCCTGAGGGAGGCGGGCATCGAAACCATGGCCCTTGGCTGCAACGTCGCCGATGCAGCAGAGGTCGAACAGATGATTTCTGAAGTGATCGGCTGGAAAGGCCGCCTCGACCTGCTGGTCAACAATGCCGGGCTGTCCCAGCACGCGGCATCGCTCAAGGTCTCGCCGCAGGAGTGGCAGCAGCTCATTTCCGTCAACCTCGAAGGCGTGTTCCTGTGCGCCCGCCACGCCCGGCCCGCCCTGCGCTCCTCCGGCCATGGGGCGATCGTCAATGTCGCCTCGGTGTCCGGCGTGCTCTCGATTCCCCAGCGCGCCGCTTACAACGCCTCCAAACACGGTGTCGTCGGCCTGACCCGCTCCTTCGCCGGAGATCTCGCGGCCGACGGGATACGGGTAAACGCCGTTGCCCCCGGCATGATCCATACGCCGATGACGGCGGGCTATCTCGATGAGCCGGAGATGCAGAGCGCGCTCGAGGCCTCTATCCCGCTGGCGCGGGCCGGACGCCCCGAAGAGATCGCCGAAGCCATCGCCTTTCTGGCCTCGCCCAAAGCCTCCTACATCACCGGCGCGGTGCTCGTGGTCGATGGCGGATTTTCCGTCGAGAAAAGTTTCGCGCCGCGCTCGGTAACAGGCTTCTCCAAATTACCCAGCGGGTGATCAGCCACCGCCTGCGGGCGCGATGGAGATCACCACCTTGCCAAAATGCCCGCCCGCCCGCATCAGCGCAAAGGCTTCCTCGGCCTGCTCCATCGCAAAGACCCGATCCACCACCGGACGCATCTTGTGTAACGCGATGGCCCGGTTCATTTCAGCGAAGCCTTCGCAACTGCCCACCGAAATCCCGATCAGCCGAATGGCGCGTCCCACGATCAGCTTCGGGTCAAGCCCCTGCCCCTCGGTCACGAAGCCCACGCAAACGATGGTGCCTCCGGTGCGCACCGAGAGCGCCGAGTTGGTGAGCGTGCCGGTGCCACCGATCTCCACCACCGCATCCACGCCATCACCGCCCGTGAGCCGCCGCACCGCCTGATGCCAGTCTGGCTCTGCGGTGTAGTCAATCACCTCATCGGCGCCAAGCTCCAGCAGACGGGCGCGCTTGGCCGGGCTGCTGGTGGTCTGGATCACCCGCAATCCCATGATCTTGGCAAATTGCAGAGCCATCACCGAAACCCCGCCCGAGCCGAGCAAAAGCACGCTCATGCCGGGCCGAAGCTGTGCCGCCTCGCACAGCGCCGTCCATGCGGTCAGCCCCGCGCAGGGCAGCGTTGCCGCCTCCTCGTCGCTCAGGTGGGGCGGCACCTCGATTGCCGCATGCGCTGGCACAACGGCATATTCCGCCAGCATGCCCGGCAGGTTCGCCCCGAACGAGCGGCCCCGCGCCGTGGCCGTGATCGCGCCGCGTTGCCAATCGGGAAAGAACGCCGCCGCAACCCGCTGGCCAATCCGCTCTTCCGGCACGTCCGGGCCGGTGGCCACGATCCGCCCCGCCCCGTCCGAAAGCGGAATCTCCCGCCCCGGCGGCGCGTTGTAGAAATTCTGCATGACCAGCAGATCGCGGTAATTCAACGATGCCGCCCCAAGGCGGATCAGCACCTCGCCCTGCCCCGGTTCGGGCGTAGGCCGCTCAACATGGTAAATCCGCCCATCCCCGGCACCGGGATCAATCTCGCAGGCGCGCATCATCGAAAGCACCGCGCGCCCCTAACCCAAATCTTTCATCGTGCCGGTGTCGGGCTTGTGGTCGATCGCCGCAAGCGCCTCAACCGCCAGCCCTGTTTCCAGCCCCTCCGCCAGCAGCCGCTTGAAGCGCTGCGTGAGAGCAACCCTTGTGTAGCGCAGGGTCAACGTCGAATGCGCTGCCATGGCGTGAGCCAGTTCCATGGCCCGGTCCATCAGCCTGTCGGCGGGCAACACCTCGGAGACGGCGCCGAATTCCAGCGCGGTCTTCGCGTCCAGCTCCTGCCCCGTCAGCAAGAAATACCGGCCCCGGTTGAAGCCAAGCAGGTTGGTCCAGACCACATGCGCCCCGTCCCCCGGCACGATCCCCGAAACGAAATGCGGCGCGTCCTGAAACATCGCCGTCTCCGAGGCCAGAACCACATCGCTCATTACCGGGATCTCCGGGTGGAAGATCGCCGGGCCGTTGACCGCGCTGATCACCGGCACCTCGATGTCCATCAGATTCTTCAGCAGACGCCGCCCCTCCCAGTAGACAACATCCCATTCCGCCGAGTTCGAGAGCTTGAAACTCGCCGCATCGATGCCGGTGCACCACGAATCTCCGGTGCCGGTCAGCACCACCACCTTGTTGGCCCGGTCCGCGCCGATATCGGTGAACAGCCAGCCCAACTCGTTGTGCACTTGCGAACTCCAGATCAGCGGGCCGCCATCGGTGTGCAACCGCACAAGCAACACGCCCG
The DNA here is from genome assembly GCF_024105635.1 of Oceanicola sp. 502str15. Taxonomy (NCBI): domain Bacteria; kingdom Pseudomonadati; phylum Pseudomonadota; class Alphaproteobacteria; order Rhodobacterales; family Roseobacteraceae; genus Oceanicola; species Oceanicola sp. 502str15. Next base: position 731,198 of record NZ_WYDQ01000001.1, on the reverse strand, counting down.
CCTCATCGCGGCTGAGTTTCACGCAGTCATACTTGTCCTTGTAGCGCTCGAATGCGGTGTCAGGGGCTGGCATGTCGGTTCTCCTCCTTGGTTACGCAAACCCTAAGCCGCCCTCCAGCGCACGGGAATGACCCGGCGCTGCAATATTGCGTTGCAAGGTTAGCGCTGCACGGCGCCCGGGCTCGCCCGATCCGAAGCGGCGCTCAGGTCGCAGCCAGCTCCCCGCCCATAGCCTTGCGCAGCTCCGATTTCAGGATCTTGGCGTAATCGCTCTTGGGCAGTTCATCCATGAAGCGATAGAGTTTGGGGCGCTTGAAGCGGGCGATGTGGTTGCAGACATGCTCATCGAGCTCCGCCTCGCCCACCTCGGCCCCGCCTGCCCTGACCACGCAGGCCACAACCGACTCGCCCCACTCCGGGTCAGGAATGCCGATCACCGCAACCTCTGCCACGGCAGGATGGGTCAACAACGCCTCTTCCACCTCACGCGGATAGATATTGGTGCCGCCGCTGATGATCATGTCCTTGGAGCGATCGACAACATGCAAGAGCCCGTCCGGATCGCAAAAGCCGAGGTCACCGGTGCACAGCCAGCCCTCGCGCAGCGCCTTGGCGGTTGCCTCCTCGTTCTTCCAGTATCCCAGCATAACCGCCTCGCCCTGCGCGCATATCTCCCCGGTCTCCCCGAACGGCAGCTCTTCGCCGCTGTCCGGATCGCAGATCCGGAAGGCATAGCCGGTGCGCGGATAACCGCAGGATGAGAGCAACCGCGCGGACTCCGGCAAATCCGTGCGATGCAGGCGCTGAGGCAATCCACTCACCGTCATCGGACTCTCGCCCTGCGCGAAAAGCTGAAACAGGCGCGCTCCGAACACACCGATCGCGCGCTCGAGGTCGGCCACATACATCGGCGCACCGCCGTAAACGATGGTCTTCACGTTCTCGAGTGGCACTTCCGATCCGCCCCATGCCGCCACCAGCCGGTTGAGAATGGTCGGCACCGCGAAGAGCGAGACCTTCTCGTTATCGCGCACCACTTGCTCCGCCTCGGCAATGTCGAAGCCCGCAGAGATGACCACATGCGCGCCCTTGAGCAACGCCGCCAGCAGGTAAAGGCCCGCCCCGTGCGAGGCCGGGGCCGCAACCAGCATCGTATCGTCCGGGCCAAGCTGGTCGATATCCGCATAATAGGCATTCGCCATCGCCAGCAGGTTGCGGTTCGAAAGCATTGCCCCCTTCGGGCGTCCGGTGGTGCCTGAGGTGTAAAACAGCCAGGCCAGATCTTCCGGTGCGGTTTCCGCCAGCGCCTTGATCGGCTCCGTGCCAAGCAGGCCCTCATAGGCCGCCCCGCCGCAAGCCACCGTCTCCACATCGCTCTCCAGATCCGGCACCCCTGCACTGGTAAAGACCAACCGGGCCTGCGAGTTCTCCAGAATATGCTCGACCTCCCGGGCATGCAGCTTCGCGTTGACCGGCACAACGACCAGCCCCGCGGCCCATGCCCCGATCAGCAGCTCGGGATATTCGCCGCAATTGTGCATCTGAAGCAGCACCCGGTCGCCGGGCAACAGCCCCCGCTCCAGCAAGCCCGCAGCAAGCCGCCGCGCCCTGTCCGCCAGCGTGCCATAGGTCACCGTGCTGCCTTGAAAGCTGATCGCCCGCGCCTCCGGCTGAGATGCGGCGGCGTTCAATATCAGAGTGCCGAAGTTCATCTTGAACTCCCCGTATTGAGGGTTTTCAGTTGCCCGAACGCTACTTCCCTTGCGCCTTTGGAACAACATCAGGACTTGACGATCCCGGCCCGGAGCTCGCAAAGCAGCATTACGTGAATCTGCCAACTCGCCCGTCCTTAGCAGGGGAAAAACTGCTAACCTCACCCTACAACCCCTCTGCCCGGACCTGCCGGGCCTGTGACTCTTGCTATTGAAGGACTGTGGATTTGAAAGCCGCCAGCGCGTTTGACCGGGAAGACCTCCGTCGCCGCCGGAAGGAAGAAGTTCTTCGAACCGCCGCGATGGCCTTCAGCAAGAACGGGTTCGCCAATACCTCGATGGGTGACGTGGCCTCCAGCCTCGGAATCTCCAAGGCGACCCTCTACCAGTATTTCGACAGCAAACAGGCCATCCTCTACGAATGCCACGTGGTCTCCATGCAGCACGGCGAGTCCGGTCTCGAAATGGCGGCCAAACACAGTGGCAACGGTCTTGAGAAATTCCTGATCTATCTGCGCCGCTACATGCAGGGCGCCTTTGGCGAACTGGGAAACCTCGCCATGCTGACCGATGTGAACTCCCTCGCCCCCGAACTGCGCGAGGTCGTGGTCAAACGGCGCGCCGCTATCAGCCATGCCACCGACGAACTGATCGAACAGGGCGTCTCCGACGGCTCGATCCGGCCCTGCGATCCCAAGATCGGCAAGCTCTTTTCCATGGGCGTCGTCAATTGGATTCCGGCTTGGTACAGCAATGACGGCGCGCGCTCAGCCGATGAATTCGTCGAAGCCTTCATCGACCTGTTCCTGCGCGGCTTTCAGGCCGATACCAGCGAAGCGCGGGCGTCCTTGCCCGAAAGCCATGCTTCCGGGCAAGCCAGCCGTCAGTAGTCGACTGCTTCGAACTCGGTCATCGGCACGAAGGCCGTATTGGCAAAGTCGTTTCGGATGATCCGAACCTTCTGATCCGAGAAGCGCACACCGGGGCCAAAGGTCGTTGGCGCCATCGCGCCGGTCTCGATGTCCTTGGCGCCCTCCAGCTTTTCGATCACGCAGGCCTGCGTCAGCTCGGCCTCGCATTGGGCCATCGCATCAAACAGCACCTTCGCCCCGGCATAGGCCGCCAGAGTCGTGCGGTTGACAGCGGCCCGCTCATCCGCGCTCAGGAACTCATCCGCCAGCTTCAGGATCGGCTGCGCGGCGCTCTCGTCCAGAACCGAGGTATATTCGGCAAAGACGGCATCCTGAGCAGGCGCGCCCATCAGGTCGCGGACGGCGTCAAGGTGGATGGTCCACATCATACCGAAGTCGATATCCAGCCCGAACTTCACCGCCTCGCGGGCAATCGAAACGTTCTCGGTCGAGATCGCGCCGGAAAACAGCGCCGTTGCCCCAGCCTGTTTGACCCGCAGCATCTCTGCCGAAAAATCCTTCTGGCCCCGGTTGTAACGGATCGTCAGCGCGGAGTCCTTGCCGAGCTGCTCCAGCGCCCGCTCGGCACCTTCGACGAGGTTGTCGCCGAAGTCGTCATTCTGCACGATGATCGCCCAAACTGCATTGGGGTCTTGGGAGTCGATGTATTTCACCGTCTGGAACGCGAGCTGCGGATAGCCCTGCCCAATTGAGAAGATGTTGTCTCGTGGAGGGGTCCAGAGGTTGGTGTTGTTGACGAAGGTGTTCATCATCACCACCGGCGCCTCGTCGATCATGTCGACCACACCGAGCGAGCCCGCGCTGCTGGAGGTGTTGAGGATCGCAAAGACCTTGTCCACGTCGATGAGCTTGCGCACCGTCTGAACCGTGCGCGACGGCACGTAGCCGTCATCTTCCTGGATCAGCCGAACAGTGCGCCCGCCGATCCCGCCATTCGCGTTGACCTCGGCCACCGCCAGCTTGGTGCCGATCGCATGGGCCAGCCCGACGCTCGCCGCCGGGCCGCTCAACGGATCGCTCTCGCCGATCACGATCTCCGTATCCGACACCCCTTGTTGCTGCGCCCATGCTCCAGACGCGGCCAGCGCCATCGCGGCACCTATCAGCAGTTCTCTCATTGGTCTTCCTCCCTTTGAAGCACCCCGCCTTGAGCGCGTGCTATTTGGCATAGGGCCACTGCGACCATATGCGTTTGGCTTCCCGCCAGATCCCGGCAAACCCATCCGGTTCGAACCTCAGGAACAGGATGATGACGAGCCCGAGGATCACGCCGCGCACCTCGAGGGCATTGGTCGAAAACACCGCCGTCAGATCGGGTCCGAAAAGTCCGAGCACGAGGCGGATGAGTTCGGGCAACAGCATCAGGATGACCACGCCCGCCACCGACCCCAGCACCGAGCCGAGCCCGCCCGCGATCACCATGGCGATGGCTTCGATCCCGATGAAGGGGCTGAAGTTGTCGACGTTCAGATAGCTCACGTAATGGGCATAAAGCCCGCCCGATATCCCGATGTAGAAGGAGCTGATGACAAAGGCGTAGAGCTTGTATTTCCACAGGTTCACGCCCATCGCGCGCGCGGCGATGTCATATTCGCGAACCGCCAGAAAGGCCCGTCCGATCCGGCTGCGCCCGAGGTTCAGCATGGTCAGCCCCGCCACCGCCGCCACCCCAAGGCAGACGTAGTAAAAGCTGCGCGTGCCGCTCAGATCCACGCCCAGAATGGTCAGGTCCGGCACCAGAATGCCCGCCGATCCGCGCGTCAGGTCGCCGCCCTCCACGATGCCGTGGTTGACGATGAAGGCAAAGGCCAGCGTGGTGATCGCCAGATAGAGCCCCTTGAGCCGCAACGATGGAATGCCGATCACCAGCCCGGCCAGCGCCGCCGCCACCCCGCCCAGCGGGATCGTCACCAACATCGGCAGGCCAAGGTCGATATGCAGGATCGTGCTGGCATAGGCCCCGATCGCCAGAAACCCCGAATACCCGAGCGAAATCAGCCCCGCATTGCCCACCAGCAGGTTGAGCCCGAGAATCCCGACCACCTGTAGGCAGATACTGGTCGCAATCGACAGCCCGTAGGCATCGACCACGAAAGGCAGGACGCAGAGCGCAACGCCGAACAGCACGCACCAGCGCCAGACAACCGCATTGTCCGTGAGTTGCACGAGCCTGCCATAGGAGGCTTGGAAATGGCCGTTTCTCATCAGACTCTCTCAATATCCTTCTGGCCGAACAGGCCCCACGGACGGATCATCAGCACCAGAATGATGATGACGAAACCGGCGATTTCCTTGATGCCCGAGCCGATGTAGCCCCCGGCGAGGTTTTCGATGACGCCGATGACGAGGCCGCCAAGGGTGGAGCCGAGCACCGAATCCAACCCACCCAAAATCGTTGCCGGAAACCCCTTGAGACCATCGGCGTAAAGGGTCGGCACCAGCGTGTAGATCGAGGCGCTCAACATGCCCGCCAGACCGGCAATCACCGTCGACATGACCCAGGCCACCGTCTGCACCCGCCGCACCCTTATGCCCATCAGCATCGCCGTGGTCTCGCGGCTGGCAGTGGCCCGCATCGCGAGCCCGAAACGGGAGTAGCGGAAGAACACGAACACTCCGGCCGAGGCCACCACGAAGAGCCCCGCCATGCAGATTTGCCCGTAAGACAGCCCGACACCAAAGACGTTGACATAGGTGTCCGGAAGCCCGGTGTTGGAAGGTCTCGGCAGGGCGCCCCAGATCAGCACCACCAGCGAGCGCAGCAGGATCGCCAGGCCGATCGTGGCCATCACGATCGAAAAGAGCGGCTCCGACTGCATCGGCCGGATCACCAGAATCTCTACGATCAGGGCAATGGCCCCGGCAATCACGATGGTGGCCAGCACCAGCGGCACAAAGCCAAGGTCGAGATACCCCTGCAATGCGAAGGCCGTGTAGGCGGTGAGCATCATCATCTCGCCGAGGGCGAAATTCACCACCCGGGTCGCCTTGTAGATCACCGCGAAGGCCATGCCGATCAGCCCGTAGAAGGCTCCGACGATCAGCCCGGGAACGATCAGATAAAGGGCAATGTCCATGCTCAGGCCGCTCCGTAGATTTCTTCGAGCTCGCGGGCAAAGCGGGTCTCGATGATATTGCGGCGCACCTTCTGGGTCGCCGTCACCTCGCCGTCATCGTGGTCAAGCTGCTTGTCGAGCAGCACGAACTTCCGGATGTTCTCGACCCGCGCAAAGCGAGCGTTGACCTCGTCCACGATCTTGCCGATCAACTCCCGCACTTCCAGTTTGCCCGCGAGATCCTTGTAATTGGTATAGGCCAGCCCCTGTTGCTGCGCCCATTTGCCGACCGTCTCGATATCGATCTGGATCAGGCCGCCCAGAAAGTTGCGCCCCTCGCCCACCACGATGGCCTCGTGAATGAACAGCGACTCCTTCAGCGCGTTCTCGATCTCGGAGGGCGCGATGTTCTTGCCGCCCGAGGTGATGATGATCGCCTTCTTGCGGTCGATCACCCGCAACTCGCCACCTTGCGAGAACTCCACGATATCGCCGGTCCTGAACCACTCGCCGTCAAACACATCCGCCGTCGCGACCTCGTCGTGCAGGTAGCCCGCGAAGACGGTCGCGGAGCGGATCAATATCTCGCCATCCTCGGCCACCCGGTATTCCACGCCCTCCAGCGGCAGGCCGGAACAGCCGTTCTCATGCCGCTCATCGGTCTGCGAAAACACGATCCCCGAGGTCTCCGTCATCCCGAAACACTGCCAAACCGGCAGGCCGATGACCGCGAAGAACCGGAGCGTCTCGGGAGAAACGGTCGCGCCGCCGCAAAACCTGTAGCGCGAGCGGCTCAGGCCCATTTCGAGCTGCACATTCCGGAACACCACCAGATGCAACAATTTGCGCAGCACCCGGATGCGCAGCGTTGCACCCGTTGTTTCCTCCTGCTCCAGCAACCGCGATCCAAGGCGGAAGGCCCAATCAAAGATCGCCGGTTGCGGCGCCCGCGCCTCCTGCAACTTGATCAAAGCCCCGGCCTGCAACTTCTCCCAGATCCGCGGCACCCCGAGAAAGACCGTCGGCGCGATCTCCCGCAGGTTTTCGTTCACTGTCTCAAGCGACTCGGCAAAATTGACCTCACCGCCGGTCAGCAGGTGAAACACGATCGAATAAACCCGCTCCGCGACATGGCACAGCGGCAGGTAGCACAGCACCTTGTAATTCGTGTTGTCGAGCCCGTAGAGCCCGACAAGAGACCGCCCCGCAGCCACCAGATTGGCCTGCGTGAGCATGGCGCCCTTCGGCTTGCCCGTCGTGCCCGAGGTGTAAACCACCACGCAAACGTCATCGGGCCGCACCTGCGCGATCATGGCGTCCAGCGTCGGTGCACCTTGGTCCTCGGCGCGAATTTTTCGACCGCGCTCAACGACTTCCTCGAAGGACTTCAAGCGCCCGTGCGGGTAGTCCCGCAACCCCCGCATGTCGATGCACAGAATATGCGTCAACTGCTCCAGCGCGCCTTCCGCCTCTTCTGCGTCCAGCACCTTGTCGACCTGCTCCTGATCGGTGCAAACGATCACCCGCGACCCGGAATGCTCCACGATATAACGCAGCTCGGGCCAAGGGTTTGTGGGATAGATTCCCACCACCTTGCCCCGGAGCGCCTGCACGGCGAGGTCGGCGACCAGCCACTCGGGCACATTCTCCCCGGCAATGGCCAGCGCATCCTGCTCCCCGAAACCGAGGTCTTTCAGGCCAAGCGCGAAGGCTTCGATCCGCTCGCGATACTCCGCCCAGGTTACCGGGTTCCAGATCCCGAAATCCTTCTCGCGCATGGCGACGGCGTCGGGGCATCTCTGCGCCCACTCCAGCATCAGGCCGGGCAGCGTCTCGGCGGTGGCGTTTGGCCGGCGCGATACCCTCATGCCGTCATCTCCTCTGCGCCGACATAGGCCTCGATCACACGCGGGTCGGCAGAAACCTCTGCCGGAGTGCCCTCGGCGAGCAAGGCGCCGAAGTTCATCACATAAACCCGGTCCGACAGGCCCATCACCATGCCAAGATCATGCTCGACCATCAGGATCGAAGTGCCAAACTCGGCCCGCGCATCCAGCAGGAAACGGGCGATATCCTCGGTTTCCTCAAGGTTCATCCCCGAAACCATCTCGTCGATCAGCAGCAACCGCGCCTCGGTTGCCAGTGCCCGGCCCAGTTCCACCCGCTTTTGCAGCCCGTAGGGCAGGCTCCCCACGACCGCATCGCGAATTTGCTCGATCTCCAGAAAATCCACGATCCGCTCCACCGCCTCGCGGTGCGCAATCTCTTCCGCCCGTGTCTTCCGGGTGTAAAAAGCCGAACCGAGCACCGAAGATTGCATCAGCCCGTGCCGCCCGACGAGGATGTTTTCCACCACCGTTCCGCTGTGAAACAACGCAAGGTTCTGAAAGGTGCGGGCAAGCCCAAGGCCGGTCACACCATGCGCAGGGCACTTGAGCAGGTCTTTCCCGGCAAATCGAATGTCTCCCTCACTGGGGCGCAAAACGCGGGAAATCAGGTTGATACAGGTCGTCTTTCCGGCGCCGTTCGGGCCGATAAGCCCCACGATCTGCCCCTCTTCGACACGCAGCGCCATGTCGGATACGGCAGTCAGCCCGCCAAAACGCTTGGTCAGCCCGGTGACCTCCAGCAGCGCGCTCATGACAGCCACCTCTTGCGGCGCTTGTAATGCTTGATGTTGCGAAAATCGCGTGACCGCCCGCCATCCGAGAGGCCAAGATAGAAATGCTTGATGTCGTCGTTCTCGAGCAGTGCGGCGGCGGTGCCATCCATCACCACGCGCCCACCTTCCACAACGTAGCCGCGGTCCGCGATGTTGAGCGCAACCCGCGCGTTCTGCTCGATCACCAGCACCGAAATGCCCTGATCCCGCCGCAGCTCCACCAGCGTTTCGAAAATCCTCGCCACGATCTGCGGCGCAAGCCCCAGCGAGGGCTCGTCCAGAACCAGCAACCGAGGCCGCGCAATCAGGGCCCGCCCGAGCGCCACCATCTGCTGCTCGCCGCCCGACAGGAACCCTGCCGCCACATTGCGCCGCTCTCGCAGCACCGGGAAGCGGTCATATATCTCTTCGACAGCGCCCCGCAGCTCGCCCTTGGGCCGCCTGTGACCGCCGACCAGCAGATTCTCGGCCACCGTCAGGTCGATGAAAAGCTGCCGCCCCTCAGGCACCTGCACCACCCCCGCCTCGACGATGGCCTCGGGTGGCAGTTCGGCAATCGAGCGGCCCTCAAGCCGGATATCCCCGCCGATGATCTTGCCGTCCTCCGGTTCAAGAACGCCAGACAATGCCTTGAGAACCGTTGATTTTCCGGCACCGTTCGGCCCCAGAAGCGCAACGATCTGATTGGCCCCGACCTCCAACGAAACATCGCGAACGCCCTGAACGGCTCTCCCGTACATCACCTGAAGGTTGCTTACCGTGAGCACAGAAACCTCGCTGTCTCAAACCTTGGCATTGGAGGTCCCGCCTTTCGCGCCCTCGGCGCGCCCGAGGATCACGGCAATCTCGTCCTGCGACAGCGAGGTCATCGCGCCAAGCACCTCGTAGGTGTCTTCACCCAGTCTGCGGCTCGGCGGAATCGTCATCGGGGTGAGCCCGTCAAAGCGCATCGGCGATTGCTGCACGATGATCTCGCCATATTCCGGGTGGTCCTGATGCTGAAGCGCACCCCGCGCGTGCATGTTCTCGTCATGCACCACCTCATCGAGGTTGCGCACCGGGGCGCCGGGCACACCGGCCTCCATCAGCGCCGCGAAAATCTCCTGCTTCGTGCGCGTCCGCGTCCATTCGCCAACGATGGCATCCACCTCGTCGATATGCGCCACCCGCGCCGCCAGATCGCCAAAGCGCGCATCCTCCTGAAGCTCGGGCTTTCCCATCAGGGTGCTCAGCCGCTGCCAATGCACCTCACCAACGCAGATGATCGCCACCCAGCCATCCGATGCGGGGTACACGTTATAGGGCGCCTCGGCCATTCCGGCATGGCGGTTTCCGGTGCGCGGCGGCGCGTCCTTGCCGCCATGCCCACCCCACCACAGCCCCAGACTGGAACTGAGCGAGGCATAAACCGCATCCTGCATCGCAACCTCCACGCGCCGGGCGGTGCCAGTCTTCTCGCGGTCAAAGAGCGCCGTCATCACTGCCGAATGCAGATGGATGCCGGCAAAGAAGTCGCAGAGCGCCGGCCCGGCCTTGACCGGCGGGCGATCGGCGAAGCCGGTGGTTTCCATAACCCCGGAAATGGCCTGCACCGTGAGGTCCATCGCCGGATATTTCTTGTAGGGGCCGGTGCTGCCGAAGCCCGAACTGGCGGCGTAGATCAACCTCGGGTTCAACGCCTTCAGCCGGTCATAGCCAAGCCCCAGCCGGTCCATCGTGCCGGGCGAGAAGTTCTCCACCAACACGTCCGCCTTGCCGATCAGCTCCAGAAAGGCCTTGCGCCCCTCTTCGCTCTTGAGATCGAGCGCGAGCGATTTCTTGGCCCCGTTCAGCATCGCAAAGGGCAGCCCGGCGCCCCCGACCACGCCGCGTCGCCGCAACGATTCCCCGCCCGGCGGTTCAATCTTGATCACCGTCGCGCCGTTCAGCGCCAACAGGTAGGTGCAATAGGGGCCGTTGTAGATCTGCGTGAGATCCACGACCAGAAGGCCCTCAAGCGGAAAGTGAGACATGGTGGCCTTCCTTTGTGGATATGTGGAGCGCGTGCATCTTCGACTCAGGACCAATGCGCCATCGGGTAGCCCGCTACCGGCACCTTCAGCGCCATGATCCCGCTCAGGCCGAGCCCCCCGATATAGAGGGTCTTCAGATCGCTGCCCCCGAAGGCGAGGCTCGAGAAGTTCGCCGCCCGCTGGCCCTTCGCCTCCACGATCATGTCGCGGGTCATGCGACCCTGCGCATGGGCCTCCGCGATCCTGTCGAAATCGGGCGATAGGTCTTCAAAGATCACCTTCCATTCGCCGTCCGGGCCGAGCCGGATCAGCCGGTTGGACACCACGCAGGCCGACCACAGCCCGCCCTCTGCATCAAAAGCCAGCCCATCGGGGAAGACCCCTTTGGGATAGTTCGTGCGATGCGGGTTCGACAGGCTGCCATCGGCGCCAAGGTCATAGCGGGTCGTCCGGCAGGCGAAGGTCTCGTTGACATACAGATGCCGCCCATCCGGCGAGATCCTCAACTCGTTGGTCCATGTCAGCCCTTCGGCCATCACCCGCACCACGCCGTCCTCCAGCAGCAGGATCTGCCCGGTGGTCTCCTCGGCGGTGAAAAAGCTGTGGTTGCGCGACGAGGCGCTCACCGTGATCCATATGCGCGCGCCGTCGATCAGCACAAAGTTCGCCGGCGGGATCGGGCGGCCCTCAACCTCGCGCGCCACGGCCACCGCCTCGCCGCGACGGCCAACGCGCCAGACGCCCCCCGCTGCGCCGAGATTGGCAAACAGAAACTCGCCCTCCCCGGTCATCGCAATGCCATTGGGTAAAAAACCCTGCCCGATCAGATCGGCCTCGATCGCGGGCGCAACCGTTCCGTCCGGCGCCACCTCGGCGATGCCCAGTGTCCAGTCACCCGAATAGAGCCTGCCATCGCTGGCCGCCAAAACGCATTCGGGCCGGTTCAACCCCGCGCCGATCACCTCGAGGTCCTCGGCAGAAAAGGGCGAAATCTCTGTCAGTGTCATACGATCATCTCCCTGTGCACCGCCCGGCCCCGGTCCGGGCGCTTCGGCGTTTTCGCCGGGGCCTGCCGCCTCGTGCATTTCGCGGGCGCGCATGCTCGCTTCTCAGGATCGGCCTCCGAGGGGGTTCACTCAAGCCCTGCAACGGCAATGCACCGTTGCAACATTATGCCTCGAAAGCCCCGGCAGGCGGTTTGCTGCGGCGCCCGAAGGCGCCGCACGCAGCCCCTAAAGGCCCATTTCCTTGGCAATGATGGTCCGCTGGATCTCCTGCGTTCCCCCGCCAACCATGCCGTGCTTGGCCTCGCGGAAGTATCGCTCCATGTCATACTCCGCCAATTGCGCGTAGCCGCCCAACGCCTGCATTCCGTTGAAGGCGATGTTGAAGGCGGTTTCGGCGGCCAGAACCTTGGCCATCGACACCTCCTTGAGCGCGTTCTCTCCCCGCGCCAGCCGGGTCGCGGCATCGTAAACCAGCAGCCGCGCCGCCGAGAGTTCCGCCTCGTTCTGCGCCATCCGGTGCTTGAGGACCTGGAAGGAGGAAAGCGGCTTGCCGAACTGGGTGCGCTCCTTGGTGTATTTGATGGTGTCATCCAACGCGGTGCGGGCGTTGCCCACATAGGAGGCCGCAAGACTCATCCGCTCGAGCTGAAGATGGCTACCGATGATCTTCCAGCCCTCGCCCTCCTTGCCCAGCGTGTTGGTGACAGGCACGCGCACATCGGTCAGGAAATATTCGGTGGTCCCGAGGCTCTTGCGCACCATCGTCGGCATCTTCTTCATGTCGATGCCCTTGGTGTCATTGGGCAGCAGGATCGTGGTCATCCCGCCATAACGGTCCTCTCCGGTGCGGGCGAGCAGAACGATGGTCGTGTTCGGATGATGCGCCCCCGAGCACCAGATCTTGTTGCCGTTGATTACCCACTCGTCGCCTTCGCGCACCGCCTTGGTGCGCACCGAGGCCGCATCCGACCCGGCTCCGGGCTCGCTGATCGACACGCTGAAACGCAGATCGCCCGCCAGAAACCCCGGCACGTATTTTTCCTTCTGTTCCTTGGTGCCATTGGTCGCGATATTCTGAAGCGTGAACATCGAGGTGATGAAACAGGCGGTAAAATCCAGACTGAACTTCGAGATCGCCTCCACGAAGATCGCATACATCACCGGGTCAAGCTCCAGCCCGCCCAGTTCTTCGGGCACGAGCAGGCCAAGCCAGCCCTGCTCCGCAACCTTGCGATAGGCCTCCTCGGGAAACTCCCGCGCAGCTTCCTTCTCGCGGGTGTATTCGCGGCCAACTTCGTTTTCCATGAAGCGGTCCAGCGTGTCGCGCCACATGCGATGCTCATCGGTGAAACGGAAATCCATTGCTCTCTCCTGACGTTTCAGCTGCCGCGTTCCGTTTCCGGACGATTGTATCGCGGTGTGCGTTTTTCGATCGCAGCGTCGACCCCCTCGCGGAAGTCGGCGCTGTATTGCAGCGTGTGGGTGGCCCAGTAGCTCATGTTCAGCGCCCCCGGCAGATCGCTCTGCCAGCTGGCGCGCAGCAGCTGCTTGGTCGCCATCAGCGCCTTGCGCGGCTTGCTCGCGAGGCGCGAGGCCAGCGCCAGAGCTTCATCCTGAAGCCTGTCATCTGGGACCACGCGGTTCACGATCCGCCACTCCAGCGCCTGTTCGGCAGTGATCAGATCGCCGGTAAAGGCCAGCTCCGCGGCAAGGGCGCTGCCCACGAGCCGAGGCAGAAACCACGCGCCACCATTGCCCGGCGCGAGACCGAGGTTGATGTAAGTCTCGCCAAACCGGGTCGAAGTGCCCGCAAGGCGCATGTCGCAGGCAAGGCTCAGGTCAAACCCGCCCGCCGTCGCAGCCCCGTTCACCGCCGCCAGCGTCGGCAGGCTCAGCCCGGCAAGCCGCTGGGTGAGCGGATGGAGCAGCCGCGCATTATAAGGCTCTTCGAGACGGGGCAGATCGTTCTCGACATAGGCCTGCATCCCAGGAAGGTCAGCCCCGGCGCAGAAGTTGCGGCCTGCGCCGGTGACGATGAGCACGCGCACCTCGGTGTCGGCCTCCACCCTGTCGAGGGCCGCCATCAGATCGCGCACAAGCTCCGGCACCACCGCGTTGCCGCGCTCCGGCCGGTTCAACGTGAGCCGGGCCACCCCCTCGGCGGGACTTTCCAGAATGGCCGTTTCCATCTCGCTGCGTTCCATCGCCCTGCCCCGCTAACCCGCTGCCAGAATTGTCGAAACGCCCACCGCATAGGTGCCGCCAATCCAGCCGCCGGCATTGGCCGCCAGCCCCACGCGCGCGCCCTCCACCTGCCGCCCGCCAGCCCGGTCCCGCAGGTGCTCGCAGATCTCGAAGAGCTGCGCGCATCCGGTGGCGCCCAGCGGATGCCCCCGGCTCATCAGCCCGCCGCTGAGGTTGACCGGGCAGCGCGCGCCAAGCTGCGTGGCACCGTCGCGGATCAGCCGGATGCCCTCACCCGGACCACAAAGCTGGAGATCCTCATATTGGATCAGCTCCGCAGGGGCGGCGGCGTCATGCAACTCGACAAGCTGCATGTCGTCCGGCCCCAGCCCGGCGGTCTCATAGGCAAGCCGTGTCGCATCGCCCAGCGGGCTGGATCCCTGCCCGCGTCCGGGCGCGATATGGCTCGCCAGCACCCTGATCCCGGCAATCCCGCGCGCCTTGGCAAATTCGGCCGAACACAGCACGAGCGCGGCCGAGCCATCGGTGATCGGCGAGCACATAGACAGCGTCAGCGGCGGCGCAATGGCGCGCGCGCCAAGCACATCCTCCATGCTCTGCGAAGTCTGGAAATGCGCCCTCGGGTTCAACTCGCCATGGCGGCGGTTCTTCACCGCAACCCGGGCAAAATCCTCCGCCGTTGCGCCGTATTCGGCCATGTAGTCGCGGCCTTCCTCGGCGTAGCACTCCATCAGTGCCGATTGTCCCGGCGCCGATGTGGCGGCGTCTTCCTCGCCGATCTCCGCAATGTCCATCGACCCACGCAACGCCTGCACCGAGCGCTCGCGGATCTCGTGCGAAAGCTGCTCCGCGCCAAGCGCCAGAACCACATCCGCCGAGCCCGCCCGGATCGCCTCGATCCCCAGCATCACCGCGCTGCTGCCCGAGGCGCAGGCATTCTCGACATTGATCACCGGCACCGCGTTCAGCGGATCATGCCGGAACGCCACCTGACCACGCACCATGTCCTGCCGCGTCACGGTCGCGCCCGCCGCATTGCCGAAGTAGATCCGGTCGATATCCGACACCTCCAACCCGGCGTCCTTCAACGCCTCGCCGGCAGAAGCTGTCGCCAGCTTCCGCAAGCCAAGGCCCGGCGTCTTGCCGAACCGGGTCATGCCGGTGCCTGCGATGATTATCTCGCGCATTGCTGCCTCTCCTCTGTCATGGGCCCGCGGCGGCCGGGCCGCCCCGGACGCATGGGGTGTTCACGTATCGGCAAGGGCGAACCATGCGACCGGACGTTCCTTGCCGCCCGCGGGGGGCTCGGGCGCAAATTCCACCGGCGCATCGCAGGCGTATTTGTCCCAGTCTCCTGTCGCGGCATCCGGCGCCAAACGGCCCATCAGCTGCACGCCTTCCTCCAGTTTCACCACGCCAAGCCCATAGGGCAGCTCGTCCTCGAAACCGGCGGGCGGCACGGCGCGCACGATGGTGAAGGTGTGCAGCACACCCTTGCCGCTCGATACCGTCCACCCAAGATCATCTGAGCCGCAGGAAATGCAGCGGTGACGGGGATACATCATATGCGTTCCGCAGGCCTGGCAGGTCTGAATGCGCAGCTCTCCCTTGCTCAGTCCCTCGCGAAATCCCTCGACGATAGCGCTCATTGAATCTCTCCCTTCTCGATCCGCTCCAGCAGAAGCACCTGGGCGTCCATGTAGCTGCCGCCCGATCCGCCGATGATGCCCCGGCGGGCGTTCTCGACCTGTCGCGGCGCATCGGCGCGATGCAGCAACTGACGGATGCCTTCGACCAGCAGCGCCATCCCGCCGCCCACGCCGGTATGACCGGCCGAGAGCAGCCCGCCGTTGGTGTTGATCGGCAGCTTGCCCCCTGGTGAGGCATGACCGGCCCGGCAAAACCGTGCCCCCTCGCCCGGCGGCACAAGGCCCAAGCCCTCGAGCCCGATCGTCGTCACCGCGGCATAGCTGTCGTAGATCTGGGCGAAATCGGCTTCTTCTGGCCCCCAGTCGGCATGGGTGTAGGCGCGGTCTGCCGCCACCTTCCAACCCAGCGTGGCCGCGTCGACTTCCTGCCCGAGGCTGTAATGGCTCACACAGCCGCCCGAGGCATTGATCCGCACCCAGCTGTCGCTGTGCTTGGCGGCATTCTCGGCGGTGGTCATCACGAAGGCCGCGCCGCCATCGGCGAGCATCGGGCACTCCTTGGCGTGCAGCGGATCGCAAACCATCTTGGAAGCGATGATCTCCTCGATCGTCAGCTTGCGGTCTCGATACATCGCGTTGGGGTTCAGATTCGCCCAGTCGCGCAGGGTCACGCAAACCGAAGCCATGTCCTCCGGCGTCGACCCCGAGACCTCCATGTAACGCTGGTGGATCATCGCGCCGATGGCGTTGAAGGTGATCCCCGAGGGCTGCTCCCACTCCTGCGGAATGCCGTTGAGCGTGAGCATCGTCACCATCTCGGTCAGATCGGCCGACCCCCAGCGCTCCGCTTGAAGCACCAGCACGTTGCGCGCATGTCCCGATGCGATCAGCCCCGAGGCGATCCGCACCGCGTTGTCGCTGGTCGAGCCGCCGGAATGGGCCATCATGCTCGCCTTCGCCTTGCGCGAAAGCCCCAACTCCTCGACCATCCGCGAAAAGATCAGATCGGCCTGATCGGCAAAGGAATGCAGACAGGGGATCAGCAGGATGGTGTCGATATCGTCCCGCGTCATCCCGGCGTCCTTGATGGCACGATGCGCCACTTCGGTCAGATCACCGATAAACGAGCGATCCGGGTAACGCCCGGACGGGATTTCTCCGACCCCGACAAACACCGGATCGTTCGGCGAACGCTTGTCGGTGGAGAGCTTGGGCAATGTCTCGGTACTCATATTTGGCTGTCTCCTCAGGCAGTTTTCTTCTTGGCGAGCATGGTCTGCAAAAAGCTCATGACCTGCTCGTCGCGTTGGTTGATGACGGCGTAGCGAACCGCGATCAGCCCCGCCTTGTCGCTCTTGCTTCCATCGGCCAGCTCCACCACCGCACGCACATGCAAGGTGTCGCCCGGCAGCACCGGGGCGGTCGCGCGAAGCTCGGAAATCTCCTTCAGCGCCACGATCGCGTCGCCGTAGTAGCCGGTCATCCCCACCAGCCCGACGGCCAACGAAAAGGTCAGCGGCCCGTGCGCGACCCGCGACTTGAAGCGCCCCTCCGCACAGGAGACGGCGTCAATATGGAGCGGGTAGAAATCGCCGGTCAGCGCGGCGAAGTTGAGGATGTCGCTCATCTCGACCGTGCGCCGCCGCGTCGTCACAACGTCGCCCTGCTGGAAGTCCTCGAAGACCTTCTCCACCGGATCGCTGAATTCTCTCGCCATAGCCAAGGGCTCCCTCTTTCCGCAGCTCCGGCGCGGACCTTCAGACAAGCATCGCCCGGCCCCGGAAACACGCGGTTGCCGGGCTCACCGAGCCAGATCGAAGCCTTCGGAAAGGTCGGACCGGCAGACATCGCTGCCCAAATCTTTCTCTCGTCCGAGGATACACTTTGCCCCCCCGGCAGAAAGATCGCACTGCGCAACGCAGCATTACGTGCCCCGCCGCCTGGCCAATCGTGCTGTCCCGGCGGCCCGAAACGCCCTTCCACGCAGGCCCGAAACGTAGGCAGTCAAGATGCGCGCTTGCTTTTTGAGTAATAAGGAGTAACTTGCAAAACCATAGGTTCTGATAGAAAACTCATCGGTTTTCTGAAGCGCGGTGCGCGGGGGCGGCTTCACCGAATTGTCTTGGGGAGAGACAGGTGAAACAGGCTCCCTGATCGTCACCGCCTGACCAGGGAGGAAGACATGGATACATTGCACAGCCTGCGTCATTTCGCAGAAGCGGTTCGAGTCGGCAGCCTGTCGGCGGCGGCGCGCGAACTGGGCATATCGCCCGCAACGGTGTCGCGCAGCATCGACAGCCTCGAGCGGCAACTCGGCTTTAACCTACTGGCCAAGACCAGCCGCAAGCTCGGTCTGACCGAGGCCGGGGAGGCCTATCTGCCCAAGGTCGAACGGATTCTCGCCGATCTCGAAGAGGCCACCGCCTACGCCAAGGGCGTGCATTCCGAGCCGAAGGGCATGCTCAAGGTCCACTCCCGCGTGGCCATCGGCAACATTTGCGTGGCCCCGCTGATCCCGCTATTCCTCAAGGAAAATCCCGAAATCTCGGTCTCCATTTCCATGACCAACGAGCATAACATCGACATGCTTAAGCACGGCATCGACGTCGACATCAGAACCGGCGTTCTTCAGGATTCCATGCTGATCGCCCGCAAGCTGGCCGACTCGCGCCGCGTTATCGTCGCCAGCCCCGAGTATCTTGCCATGCACGGCGAGCCGACCACGCCCGAAGAGTTGAAGGCGCACAACTGCATCGTCTGCAAGATGGATGCCAACCCGGTGGTCTGGCGCTTCCGCGATCCGGGCGGCGAGGAATACGTCATCGAACCCGAGGGCCAACTCACCACCGACAACGGCTCGATGATCCGGCGCTCGCTGCGAAGCCATGTCGGCATCGGCCATATGACCGACTGGTCGGTGCGCGAAGACCTCCGCAGCGGGCGGCTGGTAGAGATCCTCACCGACTTCGAAGTCACGGTCGACGACTTCAACCACGGCATCTACGCGGTCTTCATGCCCAGCCGCAGCCAGTGCAAGAAGGTCCGCACCTTCATCGACTTCATGGTGGAAAGCTTCAAGCGCCAGTCCTACTTCGATCAGCAGGCCCCGCTCGCCCTCGCCGCTGGCGAATAGTCGCCACGCAGCGGGCGGAGCGCTCAGGGCGCGCGGGCTCACCCCCGCGCGCCTTTTCTATCTGGAGCGCCGTGTCAACACGATCGAAAGCAGCACGATCGCCATCATCGAAAAGGTGACCACCGTGGCGAAGGCCGCCAGCGGCGGGAAAGACCCGTTGGTCCACAAATCGAGGATCACGAAACCCGCTACCGGATTCCGGCTGCCCGCCAGCATCGACGAGGCGGTGATGTCGCCCGCGATCAACACGAACAGCATGGTCCAGCCCGCCATCAGCCCCGGCGTCATCAGCGGCAGCGTCACGTTGAAAAAGCTGCGCCCCAGCCCGGCCCCGGCCACCAGCGAGGCTTCAATCAGGCTCGGGCCAACCTGCACAAGCGCGGCATTGCTGGTGAAGGTGCTCTGCGGCGTGTAGAGCACGATATAGGCCATGAACAGGATCGCCAGCGTGCCATGCAGGTAAAAGGGTGCTCCCGCATAGGCGGCGATGAAGGCGATCCCGATCACCAGATGCGAAAGCGCCGCCGGCAGCTTGGTCACGCCATCCACCAGCGCCGCCCGCCGCCTGCCCCGGTTGCGGTCGACCCAGTAGACAATGACCGCCGCGATGAACATGCCCACCGTCGCCCCTGCGATGCCAAGCGCAAGGCTGTTGCGCAACCCATCGGTGACAAAGCTGCTGTCGAAGAGGTCGCGGTAATTGTCGAGATCCAGCCGCGCCCAGATCACCTTCGGGGTCCAGAAGGCCTGCAGGCTGACAAGGATCAGCGCCCCCACCGGCAGGACCGAGGCGATCAGCACGTAAAGCCCCACCATGATCCGCGCCGGCCAGCGCAGCACGCCAAGCCGCACCCGCGCGACCCGCTGGCCCTTTCCGGCGATGGTCGCAAAGGCACCCCGCGCCAGCACCCGGCGCTGCACCCACCAGCACAGGCCAATGGCAGCCAGGATGACC